>NZ_PUBZ01000105.1 GCF_003205875.1 Herpetosiphon llansteffanensis | reverse complement strand
TCTATTGCCCGATCCCCAACGACCGATCCCCGACCCCCAATCAACTACTTCGCCCCAGCCCCAGCTTGAACTGAGCTATTGACAGTGCTAGCTTGTTCGGCGTTGTAGTTGTATGGCGGGGTGAAGGCTACGCCAGTGCTAATCCGATCGCCAGTCGTATTTTGGTAGAGATTATCAACTGCCTTGAGATCGCCTTCGTGCAAGCGATGTGGCGTGTTAACCCCAATAAAGGCGTTCTTTTCGAGCAACAATTTGGATTGATAGCCTGAGCTTACACAGTAATCGTTGCCTGTGGCAGTGTATAAGTTATTGAAGACGTGAATTTTGCCAAAGCGCGTGCGTGGCATACGTTGCATTGCGCCTGCAAACCACCAGTTATGATGGAAGGTCACGTTCAATTTGCCGCTATCAGTTGAGCCAGAATCATCTGAGCTGCCGATCAAATTCGAGAAGCGATGTTCTTTGTTGGTGGTATAGCCGAATTTGCTCCACGAAACGGTGATGAAATCCGAGCCATTATTGATGTCGAAGTTGCCATCTTGGCCATTGGTGATCGTCAGATGATCAACCCAAACGTGGTGTGAATTGCTAATGCCCAAGGCATCGTTGCCAGCGCGGCATTCGTCGTAGCTAGCACAGCTATTGCCGTTGATCGCGAAATTTTGCAAAATGATGTTTTGTGAATTTGAAACTTTCACATTGCCTTGAATCAACGCGCCGTTGCTGCCAATGATGGTTTTATTCGAGGCCACTGTGAGCGTGCCTTGCAGCTTGCCAGAGAATTTAATAATCATTGGCGAGCTTGATTTGGCGTAATTTTGCAATTCGCTAAAGTTGGCTGCGGTTACCGTGCTGCCGCCTGCGCCACCAGTGGTTGTGCTCAAGCCTGCGCCCGAAACCGTGGCCCAACCAATTAGGCCATTGCTCACTGGCGGATTCGTCGGCACAACCGTCGCCGTGGCGACAGGCGTGCGGGTTGCAGTTGGCCCTGGTGTACGGGTTGCAGTTGGCCCTGGTGTGCGGGTTGCCGTGGCTACTGGCGATGTCGCGGTTGGGCTAACGCCACCACCACAAACTACGCCATTAACCGCGAAACTACTTGGCACGGCCAAACTGCCAGTTGTCGTGGCGGTAAAACCAAAGCTTTGGTTGCCACCAGCGGCAATGCTAGCATTCCAATCGACGTTTTTGGCGCTGACTTGGCTACCACTTTGCGTCACGGTCGCATTCCAGCTTTGGGTAATTTGTTGGCCGCTGGGTGCGCTCCAAGCCACAGTCCAGCCGTTGACGGCGCTGGTGCCAGTGTTGCGCACCACCACATCTGCTTGAAAGCCGCTGCCCCATTGATTGGTAATTGCATAATTGACTTGGCAGCTGAGGCCAGCTTGAGCGTTGGTAATTGGGCTTTTGATGGCACCAATCAGAGCGGTCGCTAATCCGCTTGCAATAATCCAGCGTCGAGCGGTGGTTAATTTCATGGTAAAACTCCTTGTATGAGGGATTGGGGGTTGGTTGTCGGGAATTGGGGAGCCGGAGAACAAAGCAGAAATATGATTATTCTAGTTTTGTTCTTTGTGGTTAAACGTTCCGATCCCCAACGACCGATCCCCGATCCCTATGGTCTATGCTCTTTGTTCTATGTTCTGACCCCTGACCCCTAGCCCCTGACCCCTACTTACTATGTTCTATGCTCTTTGTTCTATGTTCTTAAATCGCGATCAACTGCCATTGTTGCCAAGCGCCAGCTGTATAGCCCCATTGCTGCACGTTTGCTCCATCCGTGCCGGAGCCTGCCGCTACATCAAGCGCTTGTTGGCTATTGCGATTGACGACATAGAAATAGCCGCCACCTGCGTCGAGCACTTGCCATTGCTGATGCGCCGTGCCGCCATAACTCCATTGCTGCACGTTTGCGCCACTGGCTTTTGATCCACCAGCTACTTCAAGCGCCAAACCACTATGGCGATTAATAATTTTCTTGAAACCGCTCCCAACATCAACGATTTGCCATTGTTGATTTGCCCCACCGTTATCGGCCCATTGCTGTACATTGCCACCGTTGCTGGTCGATTTGGCGGCAACATCGAGCGCCTTGCCGCTTTGGCGATTGATCAACTTGAAATAGCCGGTTGGGGCTGGGGTTGGATTTGGGGTTGTGCCAGGAAAACCACTTTGGATCAAGCCACTCAGGTATTGTTCAGAGGTGGTTAGCCAGCCATCGTTATTCAGAAAGGTGGCAGTGCTGAAGCTTTGGGCTTGTTGGCTCGTGAGTTTTTTCATCCAACCAACGCGATTGTTGAGGCTTGCACCGCCGCCAGTGTTGCCTTGCTCGCCGTAATAGGCGGTTGCTTCGTTGGCGCTATTGCCCCAATTATCCCAACCTGCTGGCCGTACATGCGAGCCAAGATTACTATTGAGGAAAATCACCCGCGCATATGGTCGCCACGGTCGGCCAAGGTAGGTCAAGGTATTGCTGGAGCCAGTGACGCTGCAATTGGTAAAGACATAGCCAGTTGTTTGACTGCTGGCCGTCCGCGAGTGAGCGGTGATATAGCCTTGGCCGTTGCTTACAATTTGGCAGCTATCAAACACCGCAGTGGCATTGCCAAAAATAAAATCAACAGCACCCTGAATTAAGCAGTTGTTGTAATATTGTCGCCCTGCATTTGCATACAGCGTATCTTGATAGCCCAACATGCGCACATTGCGAAAATTCAGGCGGTCGCCGCTGGCATACAGGGCCACTGCTTGACCAACATTGCCTGCGCTATTTTGAATCGTGAGGTTGGTTGCATTGCAATCGTTGGCGTAGAAATAGCAACTGGCGCTGCCGCTTGTGCCGTAGGTTGTGCCGTCGGGCTTGGTTTTGCTGGCGTAGTTGTCATAGGTCAACACCGTGCCATCGCGGCTTTGGCCATAGAGCGTAATTTTTGGCTTGTTGTTGGGAATCGTAATGACTTCTTTGTAGGTGCCGTTTTTGATGAAAATCACCACGCGATTGGGGTTATTGGTGGGCACAGCGTTGATTGCCGCTTGCACGGTGGTATGCGCGCCACTGCCATCTTTGGCAACAACGATGCTCGTGCTTTGGCCTGCAACGAGCGAAAGATCCAATTGGCTGGCAGCAATGCCGGTGGCAACAAAGCCTAAACGTCGTAAAAAATCACGCCGATTAAATTGATTCATCGATGAATCCTTAATAAAGATTAAAAGTGTGACCTAAAAAAAGAGCTTGTTTGGTTTAGCCTTGGCAGTAACGAATAATTGAAGCAGAATTGAATTATATGCAGCCAAACCAAAATGATTATTAATAGTATTGCTAAAGAGACCGGTTCCAATCTAGCATATGAAACATAAATTAAACAATCATCGTAGCCTCAGGATGCAAGATTAATTACACTTGCTTGATAATTTGATCAAGAACAATTCTCAATAAAAATATCAACAAGCAAATTAAATGATTATTTATATTGCATGGTAAAACAAATTACATGCATGAAAACTTATTTCAATCATTGGAATATATCTACAAGCATGCAAATTTGTTCATATGCTCATGATGCTAACATATTCAAATAATTAAAGCAACTTAATTTTTTAGAATTTTTTCATATTGCGATCAGGTCTATAGCATAAACAGCGTTTCTAAACCAAGATATAGCCTGAAAAAGAAGTTTTGGATGCAATTAATTGTTATGAATAATTTGGAAATAATTAAAAATTTCCGTTACAAAATGCACGATTTGGCACTTTGCGACAGATTGAATTAAGATATTTGGTAGCGTTTGTTTTATCGATGAGGAATGATTCATGCAGGTCGTGACCACAATTGACGAAGTTCGGGCGGCTCGTCGCCAATGGGCCAATGTTGGTTTTGTGCCAACCATGGGCTTTTTGCATGCTGGCCATTTGAGTTTGGTGCAACAAGCCAAGGCCGAAAATGGCGTAGCGATTGTCTCGATTTTCGTTAATCCAACCCAGTTTGGCCCAAATGAAGATTTTGCTAGTTATCCACGCGATCCCCAGCGCGACCTTGAGTTATTAACCGAAGCTGGCTGTGATTTGGTTTGGATGCCAAGTGTCGAGGAAATGTATCCTGCTGGGTTTAGCAGCTATGTTGATGTGGAAGGCGTGACCGCACCCCTAGAAGGCGCACGTCGACCTGGCCATTTTCGCGGCGTGGCCACGGTTGTAACCAAATTATTCAATGTTGTGCAACCAACCAAAGCCTATTTTGGCCAAAAAGATGCCCAGCAAACCGTGGTTATTCGCCAATTTGTGCGCGATTTGGCGCTACCAGTTGACGTGGTGATTGCACCAACCATTCGCGAGGTTGATGGCTTGGCGCTGAGCAGCCGCAATAGTTATCTTACACCTGAGCAACGGGCAGCGGCTCCAGTGCTCTATCGCGCCTTGACTGCTGCCCAAACCGCCTACGCAGCAGGCCAAACCGATGCAGAAGCAGTGCGCCAATTAATGCTGGCAGCCCTCAACCAAGAGCCATTGGCCAACGTCGATTATGTGAGCATTGCCGATCCGCAAAGCTTGCAAGAATTGACCAGCATCGATCAACGTGGCGCATTGGTTTCGTTGGCGGTGCGCATTGGCAAAACTCGGCTGATTGATAATTTGATATTGTAAGTGCTTGGGCTATAGGCGATATCTACTGGTACATTGAGTTGAAAACCGGAGCATGCCCTCACCCCCAGCCCCTCTCCCACTGAACGCGGGCGAGGGGAGCACCCATTGTTCAACGACGTATTGCGGCAGAACCACGGGATTAAAGCCCCTCGCCCGCGCCACGGGAGAGGGGTTGGGGTGAGGGGATCACGTGGTGGTTAACCTGATGTACCAGTACAAATAGCCTTCAGCCTATAGCCTGATTGTCTCTGCGCCGCTGCGTTAAAGTTTCTCTTGCTAGGCTAAAAGCCGAGGCGCTCAATCCGCTCGTCAACCAAATCGCTCACTTCTGGGTGTTGCTCAGCAACATCACGCAACAAGGTGCGCAATTGGCCTGCCTCAAGCTCATCGAGCGTCACCTTGGATGCTGTTTCTGGCAGAACTTGCTCGGGGCAATAGCTCAAAAAGAGCAGCACCGCCACGCCGTGAGCGCAAAACTCGCTCGCCTGAGCTGCGCATGTGCATTGGATTGTAATCTGCTGAACAGAGTAAGTTTTGATAATAACCAGATAGTGGCTATTAGTATGATCAACAACCGAGGCCTGAATGCTTGCGCCATGGGCTTGGACAGCTGCGACCATGCCCTGCTCGAAATATTCCAAGCCCTGTTCAAAGTTGACTGTGCCTGCGATTGCCTGAATCTGAGCCTCAGAAACCACGGGAAACTCCATATCTACCTCGTGTTATGTCTGCAACTATTCTAAACCGCGAATCCACTGCTGAATACTCCCAACAAGCGTATTTGGTTCAGCATCGACGTTAAGGGTCAGTGCATTGCTGGGCATTTCCAAGGTTGCCAATTGGCTGGTTAACAGGCTGCTGGGCATAAAATGATTGCTGCGTTGTTGCAAACGTGCTTGAATTAAGGCTGGATCGCCAACCAAATGCACAAAATGCACCTGTTGATTAATCTGCAAATAGGCCCGATATTCGGCGCGCAAGGCCGAGCATGCCAAGACCAAACTACGGTTTTGCTCGCATGCAGCCTCAATTTGTTGGCGCACCAACGCCAGCCATGGCCACCGATCGGCATCGGTTAATGGCTGGCCGCTCGCCATTTTTTGGCGATTCGCTTCAGGGTGCAGATCGTCTGCATCGATAAATTGCCAGGCTTGGGCTGCCGCCAATTGCTGCCCAATCGTTGTTTTGCCAACCCCGCTCACGCCCATAACCACAATCACCATAACAACTCCATTTAAGCCAAAAGAGAGAGTTGGTACAAACCAACCCTCTCAAATGATAATCGGTTGTTGCTGTATTCAGAACTGAAGGCTATGGCGTTGAACGACCGTCGAGCGCAGCAAGAACATGCCGCCAATGCCGACCCCAGAGCTAAGATAGAACCAGACAAACGCGGCGGGCAAGCTGATTGCTGCCAAACCAATTGCTGGTAGCACAATCGCTAGACTGCCAACCAAAACCGCTGCTGGCCCATGTAATTTGAGCTGTTGGCCAATCACCATGGCGATTGCTGCCAGCCCAATCAAATAAGGCACTTGGGCAATCAGCAATAACACTGGCAAGACTGCCAAGCCAACCAACGAGAAGATCAAGAGCAATGCAATGCCCCCAACCACCACCACCGAAAGCACCGACCAGACGAGGCCCAAGCCCAACGCGCGTTGAGTTGCTAAGCGAATAATTTGTGCGCCGCTGGCAAATGAGCGTGGCCAAATCAAGCTCAACAAGCTAGCAATAATCGTGGCCAAAATTGCCAAAACCACTGCCAGAATGACCCGCGTTGAAGTGTTAAGCGTTTGATTGCCTTCGACTGGTAAGAGCGCTGCTGCGCCGCTATCGCTGAGATTGCCATTGAAAACGGCTCCAGCTTGGGCAACATCGGCTCCCGATTGCATCTGAACTTCGCCGGTAGCTGCCATCACATTGCCTTGGGCAATCGAATCTGCTTCGAAGGTAACGTTACCAAACAAACTGACTACATCGCCTTCGACTGAGCCACGGACGATGATCGAGCCTGTGACCGAGGTTACATCGCCTTCAACCACACCATCGATCACAATTGGTTGGCTGATGGTTGCAATGTCGCCACCTTCAGTTGTGCCAGCGCGAACCACCAAGGCATCACCATCAGTACGTAGCGCTTGGGCAAACACAAACGTTGGGGAGGCAATAATAATCAGGGCTAGAATGATCCAGCCAAATAAGAAAGCTCGTGGATTGCGTTTCATTGTTCTACCTCCACAAGCAGCGCCGGTGAAGGGGTCAACAAACGTCGCCAGATCATCAGTGCTGCACCTGCAAGCACAAGCACCCCAAGGAGCAAAGGGATGCCAATTAAGCCAAGGGTTGCCGCCATCGGCTTCCCTGCTAAGGTCAAGGCCATAACCCCGCGGCCTGCACTTGAATCAACCCCGCCAAAGGTTGCTGCAGGCAATGAGCTATCGAACAAGACCCCATAACCGCCCCACAGGACGATTAATGCGACGAAGCCCAGAGCCACACCCCACAGCACACGTTGACGTAAGGCACGGCTACGGGCTTGAGTTGCTGCAAGCGCAGGAGTCGCTGGTAATTTTGCCATTAAGCTGGCGGCAAAATTTGGCGGTGGAATAGCCGATTTAGGAGCGGCTAAGACGGCGGGCAATTGCCCAAGTTCATCGAGGCACATTGGGCACTCCTGTACATGACGAGAAATCAATTGTTGGTCGTCAGGGTCATCTGGTTGCTGAGCGCGTAGCTCGCGAATCGAACGGCATGTCATAGCTCTGCTCCTTGTTTATCCAACGCAGCGGCCACCATGTTGCGAGCACGATGGAGCCGGGTTTTAACCGCACTTTCTGATAGCCCCGTAATATTTTCGATCTCTTGATAGGAGAGATCGTTCCAGTAGCGTAGCACTGCCACCAGCCGATAATGATCGGGCAGAGTGGCTAAGGCACGCTGGACGGCATCGCGCAACTCACCACGCAATGCTGAGCGTTCAGGGCCATCATCGGTACTTGGTAGGGCAAACGCCAAATCATCAAGTGGCACTATCGGTCGCCGTCGCCGTAAGCGATCAATGCAGTAGTTCGATGCGACTGAAAAGAGCCATGTAGAAAACTTGCGGCTTTGATCGAACGTTTCAAGCTTGGTATACGCCCGGATGAAAATTTCTTGGGCTGCATCTTCGGCCTCATGGCCATCGTGCAACATCCGGTAGGCCAAGTTGAAAATTGGCCCCTGGTACAATTCGACAATCCGTTGAAATGCAATTTGGTCGCCACGAATTGTCGCCCGCACCAGCGTCAATTCTTCACTATTGATCTCTGTCACGCGGTTCTACCTCGCACCACTATACTCGGTACGCGCTGAGCAAGGGTAATGTTTCATTGTCAAGAGGGGATTTTTGGATTCCCATCGGTGTGATACTCGCCATGGTACCTAAGGATGGCCTAAATGGCAAAAATGGTGCTTACTATTGGTGATTGACATCCTAAAGCTCTGTGGTAGACTCACTCTCGATGAGCGTGCATGGTGTTGCACAGATGAGATGAGCAAGGTCGTACCTCGCCCATAAATCCCAACTGTTAATTTAAACAAGCTACTGCCTGCACCGCTCAAACGTTTTATTTGAGTGAGGTGAACTATGCGACGTTGGTTTTTACGCGTTATTGCCATTATGGCAATGCTTAGTTGGCTTTTAAGCAGTGTTGCGGCCCAACAACCCCAACCAAACGGCCTGCAACAGCTTAATCCCGAGACTGAAACCGTTTTAACCATGGAATTGAGTTCGCAATTTGGGCGAATCGTCTATGTGAGCGGGCTTAAGCCAGGCCATAACAATCAAAGCCTGTATAGTATTAATGCTGATGGGACTGATCGTATCAAGCTCAATCCAGCCCTATCAAGCGAAGATTTACGGCTTGACTATGGCCTTCAACTTAGTGCTGATGGCAAAAATGTGATCTATATTGCTCGCCATAGCAACGATAGCCAACGCCAATTGTATACAGTGCCAATTACTGGTGGCACTCCTCGCTTGCTCAGCCTCAATTTGCCTGCAAATAGTCAAATTACCGGGTTTAGCCGCAATCCCCAGTTTGCCACACTCATCTACCATGTAAGCAGCAGAAATGCCCAGAATATGTCAGTCTATTCGGTCTATTCGGTAAATCTTGATGGCAGCAACCATCAAACGCTGTTTGAAAATGTGCATAGTGTCAATGGGGGCTACTTCGCGAGCGATGGTTCAGCTTTCTTAATTGAGATTCAAGCTACCAATGAGGCTGATCGCATCATCTATCGCGTTAATCCGCTAACTGGGGCTAAAGTAGCGCTTGATCAATACGCTCTGAACTCCAGTATCTATCAATATGCTCAAATCAATCAGACGCATATTCTCTACACGACTACCTTTTCAGAAACCGGCCACCCTGCTGGCTTATATGCAGTTGCCCATACGAGTGTTACCCCAACGCTACTTTTTGCATCAAACGCAATCAATTCTTTTTATCTAGGCGACACAATGGCAGCATTTACGGCTGATCATCGGCTGCATTCAGTGCGCTTGAGTGATGGCCTTGTGACGAATTTGAGCAGCCAACATACTGATCCTGAAGGTCAAGTGCGAAGTTTTCAAATCACGCCCGATGGTCAAACGGTCATCTACACCTATGCTGCGACCTATACCGGCTTTACTGGTTTATGGAGTATTCCAAGTGTAGGTGGGACTGGAATTCGCTTGGATCAACCAGAAGAGGATTATCCTGTTAACTATAATTTCTTCTTGAGTCCTGATAGTAGTCGGGTTGTGTTTGTAACCAACAACCTAATGAGCGTGCCAGTTGATGGTTCGCAACCACAAGTTCAAATTAACAATAATAGCTATGGGCGCGTTAACATTCCTTCGATTGAAATTACTCCTGATAGCTCAAAAGTCGTGTATCGGGCTTTGAGTGGCAATACTATGCAACACGCATTGCTTAGCACCCCAATTGATGGCTCGGCGCGACCTTTAGCATTGAACAGCTTAGTGCCATTTGTTTCTGGGCATCCAGATTTTGATGCGCTAAGTGGCCCCATACCGTTTCGAATCAGCAATGATAGCTCGTTTGTTGTGTTCCGTGGTGGTACGGTGGCCGATGGTTATCGAAATGTGTATGCGACCCGCATTAGCACTGAGCAAGCCCGAGTGTATATTCCAATCACATCCAAATAAGCAACCAGCAGCATAGTTGAAGGCCCCACGCTTGGTAATGCAAGCGTGGGGTTTTTGGTTAATTGAATCCAACAGCCTACTAATAGTATTCTGCTGCAACCTCGCGTATAATGCATAGTGGCTTTTAATCGTGTTCGTTGAAAGGAATCACTCAATGACCAATCCACCACAAGGGCTGGACGAAACCACCCAAGGTGGCCCGCAGCGGCCAGTCGTGCCGCCACAGCGGGTTCAGATTCGCTGTCAAAATTGCCAAACGCCGTTTGTGGTGGCACTTTGGACATACGTTGATGTTGGGGTGCAGCCCGAATTAAAAGGTGCGATGCTTTCAGGTCAATTAAATGTCGCTGTCTGCCCCAATTGTGGCGCTGGCGGCATGTTGGCCTCACCGCTGATCTATCATGATCCTGAAAAGAAATTCTTCTGGACGCTTTTTCCCCAAGAATTAAACTTGCCACCAGAAGAACAAGAACGCTTCGTTGGCGAGGCTTCCAAAGTGGCTATGCAATTGTTGCCAGCAGATGCTCCGCGCGGCTATTTGCTCACGCCACGGCGCTTTATGACGATGCAAACGTTGATTGAAACGCTACTGGAAAGCGAAGGCATTACCAAAGAAGCGATGCAAGCGCAACGCCAACGGGTTGAGTTGCTAAGCCAACTCGCCGAAGCTCTCGAAGCCGATCGGGCCGCCAATTTGCTTGATTCAGCTGAAGGTACATTGGCGCAAGTGGTGGCTGATAATAAAGCTGCACTTGATGGCGAATTTTTCTTGACCCTCAACTCTTACATCGAAGCAGCATTGCAACAAGGCCGCGAAGATAGTGCCGAAATGATTGGCGAGTTGAGCCAACGAGTGATGCAATTGAGTGGCTTTGATCCGGTTGCCGCAGGCTTGCAAGAGCCAGCTGTCGAAGATGTGGTTGCTGCCTTGCGCGATGCAGATGATGCAAGCCTCGAAGATGTGATTAGCAATTATCGCCCCTTGATCGATGATGAAACCTTCGAAGCTTGGGATGCGCAAATTGCTGCCTTGCCTGAGGCAGAGCAAGCTGCTGCCCAAGCCCGCCGCGAGCATATTTACAGCACCCTCGAACGCATGGATGCAGAAGCGCAAGCAATTTTTGAAAAAGCCAATGGTCTTTTGCGCGATGCCTTGCAAGCAGAAGATCCACGAGCCTTGTTGACTGAGCGGAATAAAGAGTTGAGCGAAGCCTTCTTCGTGGTGATTGATGCCAACTTGAATGCAGCGATGCGCACCAATCAGCAAATTATTGCCGAGCAATTGATTCTGTTGCGCCAAACTGCTGCTGAAGTGTTGCAAGAGGCCATGACTCCACAAGAACGCTTGATCAATCAATTGTTGAGCGCTGAAACTGCTGGCGATGCTACCAAGTTGCTGCGCAAAAACATGGCCTTGGTCAACGGCGATTTCGTTAAGGAAGTTAACGAATTGGCCGAACAAATGGAAAAAGCAGGCCGTAAAGAAGTTGTTGATCGCTTGCGCCAAGTCGCCCGCGAATCAGCGAGCCTGCTGTTTTAAGCTATGAAGGATGAGGGATGAAGGATGAATATGCCCATCGCTCATCCTTCAAATTTCTGCATAAAAATGACGTATGCTGGAGTTTTTGATACTGTGATGAGGGTTTTCATCGCTCATCCTTGCAAATTTCTGCATAAAAATGGCGTATGCTGGAGTTTTGATCAAGATGAGGGATGAAGAATGAATATGCTCATCGTTCATCCTTCAAATTTCTGCATAAAAGTGGCGTATACTGGGAGTTTTATGGTGCTGTGATGGTGGCTTTCATCCCTCATCCTTCATCCTTCATCCTTCTATGAAAGCTTTGCTTCGTTCGACAATCGTGCGCAGTTTGGCGCTGGCCTTGGGAGTTTTTACTCGAACAGCGCCAGCCCAACCGCAGCGCATTTTAGTAATTAAGCCCGACCATTTGGGCGATGTGTTGTTGTTGACCCCTGCTTTACGTGCTTTGCGCCAAAGCCAACCCCAAGCCCACATCAGCGTGTTGGTTGGTTCGTGGGCCAAGCGCCTCTTGGCTGATAACCCTGATCTTGATGCAATTGAAACCTGCGAATTCCCTGGCTTTGTGCGTGGCGCTCAGCCCTCGGCTTTGGCTCCTTATCGGTTGCTCTGGCAGGAAGCTGCCCGTTTGCGCCAAATGAAGTTTGATACAGCCTTCGTTATGCGTGATGACCATTGGTGGGGCGGCTTGTTGGCGCTGGGAGCTGGCTGTGGCCGACGGATTGGCTTTGCCCATCCTTTGGTTGCACCAAGTTTAACCAAGGCTTTGGCTTGGAATCCAAACGCCCATGTAACCCAGCAAGCCTTGGATTTGGTCGCTGCGCTTGGTTCGGTTGACACTCAAAATCACCGATTGCGCTTTGTGCCAAGTGACGAGGAACATGCTTGGGCAGCGGCCTGGCTGGCACAGCATCAGATTCAAAAACCATTGCTGGCGATTCAGGCTGGCAGCGGTGGCGCAGCTAAATTATGGCCAGCTGAGCGTTGGGCGCATGTTGCTGCCCAATTGGCTGATCAGGCCCAAATTGTGTTGACTGGTGGCCCTGCCGATGCCGATGATGTGGAGGCCATTCGTCAGCATTTGACGATTCCGCATTTGAATGCGGTTGGGCAGGCCAACTTAGGTCAATTGGCGGCCTTATTTGGGCGCTGCGCCGTGGTTTTGGGTGTCGATAATGGCCCGTTGCATTTGGCGGTAAGCCAAGCCACGCCCACAGTGCATCTGTTTGGGCCAGGCGATAAGCGGCGCTTTGGGCCTTGGGGCGATGCGCAACGCCATGTTGTGCTTGATGCAGCAATAGCTTGCTCGCCATGTGGTGTGTTAACCCATTGTCCACGCCAAACCAAGCCTAGCGAATGTATGACCGCAATTACTGTGCAGCAGGTTGTGCAGCAGGCCAAACGCTTGCTAGCGCAGGCTGGAACATCGAGCTAGCTTGCTACGTACAATCGCTACAATCAAATTTTTTGAGGAACTACGTCATGCAACAATGGGAATATCATATTGAACTTGTCGATGTTAGTGGCTTTTGGAGTCCCAATGTTGACCCAAGCACACTTAGTTTGATGCTCAATAAAGCTGGTAAGGATGGCTGGGAACTTGTGAGCATGGTCGATCTTAATCAAGCTCAGGGGCAAAGTTCGCGCCTAATCGTTACCTTCAAACGCCCAAAAGCATTCAACTAAGGATCGGTTTAATGCCTGATTGAGTGCCATGCAGGCTATGCTATAGTAGCCCTATCATGAACACATTGAAGCACCAGCACTCGCGGCATTGGCCTCGGCATATTCAAACAGTCAGTTGGATCATTCTGATTCAACTGGCTTTATTTTGCCCACTTGCCTGTATTGCCCATTGCTGGTGGTCGGGCATGCAAAGCCAAACTGCTGTTGCGGAGCATGCGACGATGTTGGTTTGCGATTTGCACGCGCAGCATAGCGATTCAGCGCCGCAGCCAATGCCTCCACTGCCTGATGGCTTGGCAGCAGTTTATCCAATGGTGTTGCTGCTAATTGCGAGCTGGGTGCTTGCGCCTCGTTTATGGCGACGCTTGCTGCACGTGCAGCGTGTTTGGCCGAACTATCATCCGCAAATTATCACGCCCCCGCCAAGAATCCTCGTGCTTGGCTAATTATTCTATTCCTGCAATTTTAACTTTCTAAAATCCGAAGGATGGGTGCTATGAAATACGCTCATTGGCTTTTGGCATGTGTGCTGCTTGGGCTTGGTTTGAGTTTAAGCGGCTGTGGCACGGCCAGCTATCAGATTATTCGCCCAATTGAAAACCCAACAGCTGCGCCAGATTTCACCTTGGTTGATCAGCATGGAGCCAATTTTCACCTCGCTGAGCAACGCGGCAAAATCGTGATTCTCTTTTTTGGCTTTACTGCTTGCCCTGACGTTTGCCCCTTGGCCTTGGGGCTTTCAGCGCAGGCTCGCAAACAGCTTGGCGCTGATGGCGACAAGATTCAAATTGCCTTCGTGACGGTCGATCCTGAGCGCGATAATCCGGCGACGATCGATCGCTATGTTTCGTTGTTCGATTCAACGATTCTGGGCTTAAATGGCGAAACGGCGGCGGTCGAAGCGGTGAAAAAAGAGTATGGTGTGCATGCGCAGCGGCGCGAATTGCCCGATTCGGCCTTGCAATACACCATCGATCATACTGCTGGCTTGTATATTATCGATCAACAAGGGCGCTGGTTTGCCATGGCCAACCACGATGTTGATCCAACTCTTTTAGCGACTGATCTTAAAACGATGTTGAAATACATCGCTGTTGAATAAGTGGAGAAACGTTTAATGAAACGCTTTATGCTTGGTTTATGTGTGTTGCTTTTGGCTAGTTGTGGCGCTGCAACGAAAAGCGCAGCTAGCCCATTAACGATCGAAGGTTCATTTGCGCGGCCCGCTTTTGCTGCGACAACGATGATGCAAACCCCAACCATGGCAACTACGCCAATCAGCCCGACGATGGGCGGCGGCATGAGTGGCGGTGCGATGATGGGCAGCAATAGCGCCGCGTATATGACGATTCGCAATACTGGCGCAGCCGATAACTTGATTGCCGCTTCAACCGATGTTGCTGGCAAAGTCGAGTTGCATACAGTTACTGCCGATGGTCAGGTGATGAAGATGGAACAAGTCGAGAAAATCGAAGTACCTGCCAATGGTGAAGCAGTATTAAAACCAGGCGGCTTCCATATTATGTTGCTGGAAATCAAGCAAGATCTCAAAATTGGCGATACGCTTGATCTGACGTTGACCTTTGAAAAAGCTGGCAAGATCACGGTGAAAGTGCCAGTTCAAATGCCAAGTGCTCAATAAGAGCAGAGAACATAGAACATAGATGTATTGGTTCATCACATTAACTACCATGGCGATTTTCCACCCTTCCGTCCCGCCAGCGGGAAACGCAGGGGCTTTAATCCCCCTGCACCCCCTCAAGGACAATCCGCGATCAAACCACATGCGTTGATGAGCCTGCGGATGCGTGGTGCGCAGTGAAAACCGATCCATAGAAGCGGCTGGGTGCGGGAATGCCACGATTGATAACCCAATGTACCATTACACATAGACAATACAGCTAAAACAATAGTTCAAATCCCTCGTCTAGTTGAATGCTGGACGAGGGATTTTGCTTAGCCTCATTTTAGGCAGCCATAGCTTGATCGTTTGGTGCTTGGCGAACCTGTTCGGCGGCGCTGATCCAGCCCTCGATGGTGCTTGGCTTTTTATCCTTGCGCCCAAGGTAGCGTTGCACGGCGTTCCAATTGTTGCCGCCAACGACCGAGGAATAGCGCGCAAAGAAGCGGCGTTCTGCTTCATTGGCATCGACGGGGCGGCCTGTGCGCTCAGGGCTGTTGCCAAAGGCTTCATCAAGCGCAAGCTCAGGGTAGAGCGTGCCCAGTTTGGCGGGATAATTTGCGCCCAATTTGAGGTGCAATGGTCGTGGGGGCTTGATGATTGGCCGCATCTGGCGTTGGTCGCCATCGCGCTCAACGAGAATAATGGCATCGGCCTCGTAGGTAATGTGCTCATCGGCCAGCACGCGCAAGCCCACATCAGTATGATTGCGATCTTCGCTTTGTTCGCTATATTGTTTGGCCAAGTGACCAATGATAATCACATGGAAGCCATGTTGTTTTAGCTCGGTCAGGCCAGTATAAATCGCTTGCAGGTTGCGATTGAAAGAAGCATATTCATCAAACTCAATTTGGGTTTTGCGATCGGTTTCTGCGCCAGCCCGCTGTTGAGCATGGGCACGCATCGCTTGCAGCACTTTGGAAACTGAATCAAGCACAACGGTATCGCCAGCCTTGCCAATGCGCAAAATCTCTTGCATGGCGGCTAAAATTTGTTGTAATGAGAGTGTTTGAACCGCTTGGATCGCTTTGTGGACTCCAGGCTTGCCCAAAAGATTCTTGGCAGCGCCCTCGGTATCCAAAATCCAGACCGTGCCGCTGCGGCGCGTGCTGGCAGCTAAGTGCGATTTACCTGCGCCAGATTGGCCGGTCAATATAAATAAACTGCCTGTTTCAAGTTGTTCGAGCGACTGAAACATTGTGCTATTCCTTTCGTGAACTCGGTTACCCCTAGCCATTGCTGGCCCGTATCCAATCAATATACATAAAAAATATAGAACAAATGTTTCAATGTGTCAAGCAGCAAAAAGCCACAGGTTTTACTCCTGTGGCTCAATGGTTGGCTACAATTGGCTACTTATGGTTGAATATCGCCGCTTTCTGCTTGTTTTTTGGCTTCGCGGCGGTTGCGGCGGCCTTCGCGACGTTCAGATACTGGTGGCTTTTCGAGCAACTTCTCCTCTTGCTCAACTAAATCGGCTTGCGGGTTGGGCGAATCGACCAGTTTGCCATGCAGGTATGACAGGATAATTCTTGCTACCGCAGCCATTGGAATCGACAAAAGCAGGCCCAAGCCGCCAGCTACCGCTCCCCCTGCCAAAATTGCAAAGATCACAAAGACCGGATGCACATTGACGATGTGGCCGACCAAATTGGGAATAATAAAGTGATCTTCGAATTGGCGCAGGGCAAAGTAGGTAATGACGATCACCAATGCCAGCAACCACGGCTCCCAGCCAAATGGGGTTGTGCCTTGGAACAAACCAACCAAGGCCGCGATGGCGGTGGCCAAGTAGGGCCCAATGATTGGAATAATTTCCAACACACCAGTCGCAATTGCGATGATCAAGGCATATTTGACTTGCAAAATCGAGAGCGCAATATAGCTCAGCACCGACATAATGATAATCAGCAAAAACTGACCGCGAATGTAGGCTGAGAGCACGCGATCGATCGAGCTCACCAATTGGCGAATTTCATCGCGATGGCGTTCGGGAATCAAGCGATAGAAATTATTGGGGATAGTTTCTGCTTGCAGCAGCAAATAGAACGTGACCACGAAATAGACCAAGGTTAAAATAAAACCTTCGGCAATGCCAAACAAAAACTTGGGTGCAGCACTTGGCAAATCTTTGGCAAAGGCAGCGATTGCGCCAGAGATTTCACGTTCAGCCTCGCGCAAATTAATAATTTCGACTCCACGAATCGTTAATGATTCATGTTTCTCGACATAATTACTTGCATCCTCAAGCCATTCGGGAATGGCCTTGGCAAGATCGTTAATTTGGGTCGTAATGATCGGGACGACATTACTGACCAGCAATGTTAACAGCGCAGACCCGATGATGTAGAGCACAATTACCCACCAAAAACGGGGGGTTTTGGTCCGCCGTTGCATCCATGTAACAACTGGATTAAAAATGTAGGCTGTGATGATTGCCCAGATGAAGGGAATCATAATATGCCAGGCTTGGTTGACCAAGTACAGGCTAATAATAACAATCGAAAGGACTGTTACAAATTTTGCGCGCGGCGAGAAACGAATCGGGCTAGTAGGCTGAACGTACATAAAATCTCCTCCACATGGCCATAGCGTTATTGTTGACGCGAGCGACCAAGGGGAATATCGGCCTTGAGGTGGTCGGTAGCTTCGCCACGGGTCAAGGTTACTTCAATGGCCTCTGGGTTGGTTACTTCAACGTAACGCTCGATTACTGCAATGATCTCACGTTTCATCTCGTCCATATCGTGGGGCGAGAGATGAACCCGATCATGGACTAAAACCGTCAACAAACGCTCTTTGGCAACCGACGAACTGGTCGGTTGCTTGCGACCAAAAAGATTATCTAAAAAACCCATAGATCCGCTCCATGTGGAAGATAAGGTTGGCTAGGTAGCGCCATTTTAGCGGCGTGTCCGAAACATATTGACCAATTGGGCCCATAAGCCTTGTTTTTCATCGAGCACAAGGAAGGGAATATCGTGGCCAAGTAAACGATTGGCGATATTATTATAGGCTTTTCCGGCCATAGAGTCGCGATCTAAGACCGCCACTTCGCCACGGTTGGTCGAGACCACAATACTCTCGTCGTCGGGCACAATCCCAACCAAGTCGATTGCCAAAATTTCTACCACATCGGGCGTATCCATCATGTCGCCGCGAGCAACCATTCGAGCCTTGATGCGATTGATAATGAGCTTTGGGTTGCTTTTTTCATACGCTTCGACCAAGCCGACAATCCGGTCGGCATCGCGGACTGCTGACATTTCAGGAGTTGTGACGATCAAAATGTGGTCTGCGGGTGCAATTGCATTTTTAAAGCCGCCCTCAATGCCTGCTGGCGAGTCAATCAGAATAAAATCGAATTCGCGGCGCAGCTCGTTGCAGAGGGCAATCATATCATCAGGCGTTACCGCATCTTTATCGCGGGTTTGGGCTGCTGGCAACAAGAACAAATTATCAGGAAAGCGCTTGTCTTTAATCAGCGCTTGGCGTGTCCGACAGCGGCCTTCGACCACATCGACCAAATCGTAGACGATGCGATTTTCGAGACCCATCACAACATCGAGATTACGCAAGCCAATATCGGCATCGATAGCAACAACTCGTTGGCCTTGCATAGCTAACGAGGTTGCGAGATTAGCGGTGGTGGTGGTTTTGCCAACCCCCCCTTTACCAGAGGTGATTGTGATTACTTGTGCCATACATGATCCTCAAAGGCCCACTAGCGGCGTGGGGCATCCCATGGTACTACTACAATGTTGTCGCCATCAAGGCTGGCTTGTTCAGGGCCAGTTGGGCGATGATTATCGGGTGTGCGGGCAAGGTTCTCGGCAATCCGCAAGAGGGTTGGGCTCAATTCGAGCGCACAGACAATCGCTTGTTGATTGCCGCCAACTCCTGCATGGACGGAGCCGCGTAAGCGCCCCCAAATAATGATGCTGCCGTGCGCGCTAATTTCGGCCCCAGCATTAACATCGCCGACCACAACGACATGGCCTTGATGTTTAATTGCTTGGCCTGAACGCACGGTGCGCCATAAAAACAAGCCTTCGCCTTGCACGACGGGTGGAGGAGTAGACCGTAGGCTGTCGGGGTGGCGGGTTTCCACGCCAGCTTGCCGACCAGTAGTTCGATTGGTTGGTGCGATGGTGATTAATGCAGCTGGCTCAATATCATGTTCGGCCATGATTGCCAAGATTGCCTGTAGCTCTACATCGGTGATCGACCGTTCGCCAACATCGATCATTAATTTTGCGCCATGATAAAACGATGATCCTTGGGCTAGCTGCTTGCGCAGGGCTTCAAGGACTTCTTCCCACGCTGCGGTGGGGTGTAAAATCAAGCGCAGCCCGTCACGGCTGCCTTTTAACGTGATGCGCTCTTCCATATCGCGCATTATACCGTCTCCGTCAAGAAAACGAAAATAAGAACAAAGAGCATAGAACATAGATGTAATGGTTCATTGGATTGGCAATCGTGTTCCCTCACCCCCCAGCCCCCGCTCCCACTGAACGCGGGCGAGGGGGAGCACCGTTTTCACCGACGAATGACGCTGTTAAAGCCCCTCGCCCGCGCACGGGAGCGGGGTTGGGGTGAGGGAATGCTCCAGGCCAATCTAATGAATGATTACATCTATGCTCTCTGTTCTATGCTCTATGCTCTTTGTTCTGCCTTCATCCCTCATCCCTCATCCCTCATCCTTTGCTCTCTGTTCTACTGTAGCCCCATGACTAAACCTGCATACTTTTCGGTCAAGACGCGAGCTTGATCTTCGTTGACTCCCTCGGCAATCACATGGATAAATGGGCCATCAGGGTCGGGTAGAATCAGCACCCATTCTGGCCCAAGCTCAATCTTGATGCCGTCGATATTTTCTTGCGAACGTTCAGCATATTGTTCGTTGAGAATCCGCATGACCTTGCCTTTGGATTCCCAGCGACATGGCACTTTGTGGTTGGCCATAGCCGAGCGCGGCAACGAGCGCCGAATTTCCGAGAGTGGAATATTGGCCCGCGCCAGTAATTCCATCAATTTTACAATTGCAAACAGGCCGTCGGCCACTGGAAAGAACGATGGGAAAATCAGGCTGCCAGCACCATCGCCCAACACACATAACTCGTTGCATTTGGCTGCTTGTTGCATCAACGCGCCCAAAGCGGTTTTGGTGCGCTGAATCCGCCCGCCATAACGCTCGGCCAATTTATCGAATAAACGTGGCGCGGTAACTGGTACGGCAACCGTGCCACCGCTGTTGGCTTCCATGGTTAGCGCGGTCACAGCAGCCAGCAATTCAATATCGCTCAAGCGATGGCCAGTATCATCAACTACATACATTCGTTCGCCGCCAGAATCGAGCCGCACGCCAATATCAGCGTTCATCACGGGCACAATTGCCGCCAGCCGTTGCATGCCAGCGTTGAATTGATCGGCGGTTTGGAACAAGCGATCTTCATCGATTTGGGCGTTAAGCTCAACCAAATCAACATTCAAGCGCCGCATGATCGGGCCAAGAATTTGGGCCGCATTCGACGAAGCATAATCGATCACAATGCTCCACGGTTGTTCGAGCTCCGGCAAAATCTTGGGGTCGAGCGATTCCATAAATTTATCGATATAGACCGAGTTGTAATCGCTGTTTTCGGTGATGCGGCCAATTTCATCGAGATAAACGCGGCGATAATCTTCGCGAAAGTAGGTATTTTCGATCTTGCGCTCCATATCGCTGCCAAGATCTAGCCCACGATGATCGAAGAATTTAATATCAACAACCCGATTATCGAATGGCGAAAGCCGCACGTGCATACCGCCAGCTGCATTCAGGGCATAGGTCAAATAACGTGCAGTTGGAATTGGCACCGAATGTAAATCGAGCACATCAATGCCCGCTGATGGAATACCTGCAATCAAGCCGCGTTTGAGCATGCGCGGGGTGTAGTGGGCATCGCGATTCATCGTGACCATCGTATTTTTGGGCAAAATTGCGCCATAGGCTGCCCCCAATTTGGCGCAAAATTCGGGCGTAAGGTCGATATTGACCAAGCCGGTAATACCATAGCGCCCAAATAAGACCCGCCGCCCTTGCGCTCCCCAAATAATCGAAGCGCTGACGGTCGCGCCTTCTTCAACCTCTTTCGAGGGCCAAATTTTGACATTTGGTTGAATGACTGCGCCAGCGTTGATAATCGTGCTATCGGCGACAACCACACCCTCGAAGAGTAATGAACGGCTTTTGATATTGCACTGCTTGCAGACAATTGCTCCCCGCAATTCGGCCCGCTCGCCAACATATGAATTGCGCCACATCACTGAGCGATCGATTGTGGCCCGCGAATCAATAATTGTGTAATCGCGGATGACCGATGGACCGAAGACCATCGCCCCGCCTTTGATTTTGACCCCATGGCCAAAAAAGACTGGGCCATGAATTTGGGCATCGGGAGCAATTTCAACTTCGCCCTCGATCCAAACATTATCGCCACGATCTTGGCCCAAGCGCGGTAAATTGACCATGCCCATCAAATAATCCGAGCAAGCCCGCATATAGGCATCGATGGTGCCAACATCAGTCCAATAGCCCTCTGCAATATAGCCATAGAGCAACTCGCCGCGCCGCAACAAGGCAGGAAACAAATCTTTGGAAAAATCGAAGGCATCGCCAAGCGGAATATCGTCGAGCACACTGGGATCGATTACATAGATACCAGTGTTGACGGTATCGGAAAAAACCTCGCCCCAACTGGGTTTTTCGAGAAATTGGCGGATTCGGCCTGCATCATCGGTGATGACCACGCCATATTCAAGCGGGTTGGGCACACGGGTCAGAGTAATTGTGGCCTTGGCATTCGAGCGTTTATGGGCTTCGATCAACGCCGTCAGGTCAAAATCGGTCAGGGCATCGCCCGAAATCACGATAATTGGCTCGCTATCATCGTCGATCAAGCGCGAGGCATATTTGACGGCCCCTGCTGTGCCAAGCGGCACTTCCTCGACCGAATACGAAATATCAACATCAAACGCCGAGCCATCGCCATAAAAATCTTGAATAATATTAGCCAGATACTGGACAGTAATAATAATATCGGTGATGCCGTGGCGTTTTAGCAGCTCAATAATATGCCCCATCACTGGTCGATCAACCAGGGGAACCATTGGTTTTGGCCGACTAATCGTGAGTGGACGGAGCCGAGAGCCTTCACCCCCAGCCATTAAAACTGCTTTCATGGTCTGCAACCCTCGCAGTGTCAACAATGCAGCACTCAGCGCGGTGGCCAGCACGGGCATTCGAGGGCCGCGCCGTTGTTCAGTATACCAGAAGATACCGGCAGAATTTGAGTGCTTTGGGGCATCGCTGAACGGATGTAGGTGTGGTCAATGCTGATCAATTCAGCTTGATCAGTCGGCTTGTGGTTTGCATAAGTTGTGCCAGTAGTTGCCCCACACCAGCGCTAGGAATCCCTAGCAGCGAAGTTCGGCAATTAACGGTATACATGATGGCTGAATCGCGTATACTTTGGTTAATCCTAAAGCTTCTTAATAAACGTCGCCAAGTTGCACAAACTCTAGCCGATTGCCAAAGGGATCGGCTGCATAAAAGCGCCGTACATGGGGCAAGCTGCTATCTTCAACAATCGTAATGCCGGCGGCCTGCAACTCAGCACGGGCTTGGGCAAGGTCGGCTACGCGAAAGGCAGGGTGGGCTTTGCGTGCAGGCCGAAAATCGGCTTCGACTCCAAGGTGCAGTTCGATGTTGGAGCCGCGAAACCAGCAGCCGCCGCGAGCTTGTAACGGCGCTGGCTTGGCAATTTCATCCAGCCCAAGGATTGTGCGATAAAACCAACGCGCTTGGGCTTCTTGCTCGGCGGGCATTGCTAGTTGGATGTGGTCAAGTGCGATAAGTTGCATAACCGCTCCACTACAGAATGATTCTTTTGCTATGATACAGTGGATACAGCAAGAATCAATCTAGAAATAGCCTAGGACGTGCATAGATGTGCTCTATAGCTCGGTATATCCTATTGAACATAGGTAACGAATTGGCACAACCTAGCCTCTCAACGCTTGAGCACAATGGCGCTGTGCTGCTTAATGGTTGGTGGGGTAGCATCGTACCAAACATCTTGAGGAAACTGCTATGAGTTTTTATCCGACCTATGTTGAACGCCCACGTTTACTTCGCTTGACCCAACATGAGCCACGGGTAGTCTTAATCATTGGCTTGCCGAGTAGTGGCAAGTCGACCGTATTAGAGGCACTTAAGCATTCCATCAATGCTCCCTATGCGATGATTCGGCTTGATCCAGCGCCCAATGATCCCCATGCGATGCTGCAATCAATTGCGCAGCAACTTGGCTTAGCCAGCGAGCAACAGCTTGAGCAACTTTTAGCTATCCGCCAGCCAACCTGGATTTTGATCGACGACCTTGACCAGCTTTTGGATGCCTGGGGCGCGTTTTTGCCTGAGCATGCATGGCTGGCCGACTTATTGAAAAATCCGGCATTGCATGTCGTCGCCAGCTCGCTTTCGATTCCCCAACACCCCATGATTCAACAATGGATCATTCGGCAGCAACTACTGGTGATCGGTGCAAAAGAGCTGGCTTTCACCAGTGCCGAATTGATCGAATTGGCTCAAAAGCGCCAACTCAGCCTAACCCAAGCCCAAGCTGATCAGCTGATCGGTTTAACTGAGGGCTGGGTTGCACCCTGTATTTTTGCGCTCAATCGCTCTGGCACGCTTCAGCCTTCGTCGCTTGAATGGGTGATGCAAGATGTGATGGGGCGGCTGCCAGCACAACTGCGCAATCTGCTTGAAGCATGGCTTTGGCTAGCCAGCGATTCGCTTGAGTTGCTCCAAGGCTTGTTGCCGAATGACGATGTAGCCCGTTTATTGCTGAGCTGGGAAGCGGCGGGCTTGGTCTTTGAATCCAATCTCCGCTTGCAACCGTTGGCTGAGCTTGGTTTGCGCAAGCGCTCACATGCCTCGGCTGGCTATTTGACCCCGTTGTTTGAACAGGCTGGCGTATGGTATCTCGCGCAGCAGCAATTGGTGCCATTTGTGCACCAGATGCAACGTTTGCAACGCTGGGATGTGATCAACCATACGCTGATCCAACAGCTGCATCTTGTTAACAACCAGCGTTTTTTTGGCGAGCTTGTGAAGGCATTGCATGAGGTTCCGGTGCAGCAACTTGCGCCGAAAGTTGGCTGGTTGCTGGCGCGGAGTTATCATCTTGGCGAGCGTAACGCAGAAAAAGCCTTGATTTTGGTCAATCAGCTCTTGGGCATTCATCAACAGCCAGATGATCAACGCATGTTGCGCTTGCTCAAGGCCGATATGTTGCGGGCACAAGGCTCAATTCGTGAAGCTGATAGCTTAATTCAGCCCTATTTGAACGATCCTGATTTAGCTCCCGACGATCAAGCGCGGGTTTTGCGCACTCATGCAATTTATTTGGCCTCTTTGGGCCAAGATGATGCAGCAATTGCCAACTTTGAGCGCGCCTACAACTATATTGAAGGCTCGGGCATTAACCGGTTGCTGGGGTTGATTTTGGGTGATTATGCTAATGCTGCGGCCCGCGCCGGACGCTATTCGCTGGCTGATCGGCTTTTGCGCCAAGCTACCTCATTATGGGAAGAAATGGCTGCGCCAGCAGGCTTATCGCAAACGCTCAATTTGCGGGCGCTGGTGGCATTGCATCAAGGCCAAATTAGCGATGCAGCACGCTATGCCCAACAAGCCTACGACAACGGCATGCTTGCTGATAAGCGGGCGGCAAATGGCGCGTTGGTCACACTCGGCGATGTGGCGCTGGCTGAGCGCGATTGGACGAGTGCAATCGGGCGCTATCGCTTGGCGCGTGAGCAATTACGCAATAGCAATATGGTCGATTATCATATTTTGACCTATGCCTTGGCCTTAGAATCGCAAGCAACTCGTCATAGTTCGCTTGATCAATTGCAGCGCTTATTACTTGAGATCGATACCACGACCGCCCAAAATCCGCTTGATCAGGCATGGTTGGCGGTGGCGCGCAGTGCCGCCAACTTAAGCCTCAAAATTGATGGCACGATTCCACTGTTGCAACGGGCCTTGGCGGGGCTTGATAACGAAGGATCATTAGCCAAGGGTCTGCTCTATCTATTGTTGAGCGAGGCATTTTGGCAGCGCCACGAACTTGGCGAAGCTCGCCAGGCGTGGAAATCGCTTGATGAATTGATTATTGAAGGCCGCAGCGGCTTGCCAATTTTGCTTTCGGCACTAACCAGCCATTTGCCAGAATTGGTGCAGGAAGCGTATACCGAATGGAATTCGCCGTTTGCTGCGCGGGTGCTGCATCATAATTTACCAGTTATCCAAGCACCGAAATTGGTTATTCGCTTGATGGGCCAAGCGCGGGTTGAAATGCATGGCACAGCTGTGAAGATTCCCAAACAAGGGATTTTATTAATTGCCTTATTGCTGTTGAATCCCAGCGGCATGACTGCTGATGAACTGCGCGAAAAAATTTGGGGCTTTGATAGCAGCGATGATGGCTGGCGCAAAATGTTGCAGCGCACCCGTAAAAAACTGCCCGATTGTGTGGTTTATGATGGATCAATCTATCGCTTATGCTTTCCGCTCTCTGAGATCGATGCTGATATTTCGGTAATTAAGCATACCTATTTGCAAGGCTCCGAAACCAACCTTGATCGCTTGCAAGTTGCTGCTGATTATGCCAGCCAAGTCTTTTTGCCTGGCTATTACGCACCATGGATTGAGGGTGAGCGCAAGCTGCTTGCCCAACGTGGCGCTGAAATTTGGATCGCGATTGGCGTTCAATGGTATGATGCACAGCGTTTTGACCAAGCACGGGAAGCTTTTGACCAGGCCATGAAACTAGACCTCTTGAATGAGCGAGCGGTAGTGCTGGCTATGAACCTTGAGATTAATCAAGGTCGGCGGCCTGAAGCATTGGCAATTTACGAGCGGCATCGTAAAGCCCTCGCCGAATATGGGCTTGATCCGTCGGCGGAATTGCAAGCGTTACAAAAACGCGCTTTGGACTAAGGCGTTAATGTTGGTGAAATCGGCTCGGTCGGGCTAATTGGCTCGGTCGGGCTGATTGGTTCGGTCACGGTTGGCGTGCTGACAGGTGTCGCCTCTGGCGCGCTTGGTTCGGTTGGGTTGATCGGGTTGGTTGGGCTTGCTGGCTCGTTGGTTGGGATGCTAATTGGGCTGAGGGTAACCTGAATCACGCTCAGCGGCTTGGCCAAACTCACGCCGCTTGGGAGATTGAGGCTTGGTTGAATGCTATAGCTGCCAGCAGTCCGCCCAGCCAGATCAAGCACTAAGGCCAAATCGCTGAGGTTTTGCAAATTTTGGGCATTGCCACGCAGCGTTACCTCAATTTGGCGTGGTTGGTAATTTAACTCTAAGCCGCCAGGCAAATTGCGTGGCACTAACGGGAGCGTCAGCACAATTTCGGTGTTAATTGGCACAAAGCGCACAGTGGCAATGGTGCTATCTGCTGCTTGGGCATCGCGCGGCGTAACCCCAATGGGAAAACGCAATTTGATGGTTGCGGTGTAACTTTGGGTTGCATTTGGCAGATTAAGCGGTTGGGTTTCGACAAATTCGACCTCAGTTAAACGCTGGGCGCTGCCAATTAATGTCACAAAAGCTGGTTCAAGCACCACATCGGCGCGATAGCCTGCTGGTGGCCCATTGAGCGTGGTGTAGATAATTGGCACTCGTTTGATGCCGCTGCTGGATAAAATGCGCACTTCAATATCTGCAATCTCAGGGCTAACCGTCACGCCTTCTACATCGCGCCCAGCAAGATCCACCGCCGTAATATTGCGCCGCGTACGCAAATTGCTGGTTTGCGATGAAAGATCCAGCGTAATTTCGCCGCCAACGACCTTGTTCACTTGGCTGGCTGGTCCGGTGATTGTCACCTGCTTGATCATCTCGCCATTGACGCTGGCAATTGGCAAACTTGCCTCGTAGCTGGTTGGCGGCTGGCCTTCGGTGGTAATCGTTAGCGGCAGCGAGGCAGTAATAATTTGCTCAATTTGTACCAAGACCGTCGCAGGCTGAAAGCTTTGGAAATCGAGATCGGAGCGGCTGGGAATGCTGCGTGCTTGGACAGCAACTTCATGCGAGCCAGGCTCCAATCCAGCAACATTAATAAATGGCTGCACATTTTGCTTGGTAATGCGGGTAATCGTATCTTGTGGCCCAGAAACACTTAAGTTGACAACATCATCGGGCACGGGAATGGGGCGGCCTTCGCCATCGACCAAGGTTAACGAGCTGCTGAGGCCTTCGGCGCGAATTGGCAAATTGGTAAATGGCGTAACTTGTTGCGGATTTTCGGTGAAACTGACGAAAACCCAAATAATGCTGGCCAAAACTGCGGCAACGAAGGCGCGTAATGGACTGCCTGCAAGCTTATTCATGCCTCTTCCTCCTCGCTTAGTTCGACGCGCAATAAGCCTGCTAACAGTTTGCGTAAGCGGCCTTCAGTTAGGTGGCGCACCATGCGGCCATCGTGGGTAATCGAAATGCTGCCTGTCTCTTCCGAAACGATCACCGAAATTGCATCAGATTGTTCACTAATGCCCAAGGCGGCGCGGTGGCGTGTGCCATAGCGGGTGCTGCCAACCACGTTTTCGCTCAGTGGCAACACACAGTTGGCAGCCAAAATGCGGTTGCGCCGAAACAGCACCGCCATATCGTGCAGTGGCGCGTTGGGAAAGAAAATATTCACCAGCAATGGCACCGAGATGCGCGAATCGACAATCACGCCACGGTCGGCGTATTCTTGCAAGCCGGTGTCGCGCTCAATCACCATCAATGCTCCAATGCCCTGTTGAGATAATTGCTTAGCTGCCCGCGAAATCGTGTTGATCATCTCCTCGACTTCGGAGCGATTGGTGCTGCCAAAACGATTAAACCATTCGCCAGTGCGGCCTAATGATTCTAAAGCGCGGCGTAATTCAGGTTGAAATAAAATTGGAATTGCTACAAAAAGAGCGGGGCTGAGGGCTTCGCGAATGATCCAGCGCAAGGTGGTGAGCGGTAAGGTTGAGCCTGCAAGTAGGGCAACCACCACCAAAATGCCAACCCCACGCAACAATTGCACCGCCCGCGTGCCGCGAATCACCCCGAGCAGCCAAAAAATCAAGGCAGCAACAAGCAGAATGTCGAGTACAGCTAAGAAAGAAACACGTTCCCAAATCTGCTGGAAGCTTGGCACGATCATACCCTCGAAACTGCCAGCCTCCCACGCGTGCTGGACATCGCGCCTGTACCTTACACCGATCAGGCTATCTATGCAAGTTTTAATCTTCGTGGCATAACGCCGCAACAAAGCGCTTTACCAAGGCCCTACGTAGCTCGCTGCTTGACGAAAACGCCTGAGATTCGGTACTATAGACCATCTTCTTTCCCCCCATTTTGGCGATGATGCCGCAAGCCCTTCAACGATGAACCGACTGCAAGGAGCACGCTATGCCCGATGTCGCCCCTTTTCGTCAGTATCAGCTCGAAACCGCTTACGATGAGTTGTTGCTTAGCCCAAACACGCCGCGACCGCACTATCGGCTACTCGCGGAACGCTTGCGCGAATTGCCGCCCGATGAGTTGGCTCGTCGCCAGCAAGCAGCCGATTTGGCGTTTCTCAATCAAGGCATTACGTTCACCGTTTATGGGCGCGATGAAGGCACCGAGCGAATTTTCCCCTACGATTTGCTGCCGCGCATTCTCACAGCCAAAGAATGGGATACGATTGAGCGTGGCTTGGCCCAACGGGTAACAGCATTAAATTTGTTTTTGCGCGATATTTATCATGAAGAAACGATTTTAAAGGCTGGCATTGTGCCGCGTGAATTGGTCTATAGCTGTCGTCATTTTTCGCGCCAAATGCGCGGCGTGAGCGTGCCACGCGATCGCTATATTTCGATTGTCGGCACCGATTTGATTCGCTTGCCAAGCGGCCAATTTGCTGTGCTCGAAGATAATTTGCGGGTTCCCAGCGGCGTTTCGTATATGCTGGCCAATCGTTTGGTGATGAAACGAGTTTTTCCGCAGTTGTTTGCTAGCTACGGCGTGCGCTCAATCGATCATTATGGCCAAGCGTTGTTGGCAACCTTGCGTTCGTTGGCTCCCCAAGGCCGCAGCGACCCAACGATTGTGTTGCTCACGCCAGGGGTTTTTAATTCGGCCTATTATGAACACACCTTTTTAGCTCGCCAAATGGGCGTGGAATTGGTCGAAGGCCGCGATTTGATCGTCCACGACAACGTGGTGTATATGCGCACCACTGCTGGCTTGCGCCGCGTCGATGTGATTTATCGGCGGGTCGATGATGAATTTATCGATCCCTTGGCTTTTCGCCATGATTCGATGTTGGGCGTTGCTGGCTTGCTGAATGCCTATCGCGCTGGCAATGTTGCGTTGGCCAATGCTTTGGGCACAGGCGTGGCCGACGATAAGGCAATTTATGCCTATGTGCCAGCGATGATCAAATTTTACCTTGATCAAGATCCGATTTTGCCCAACGTTGAAACCTTCTTGCTGAGCGATGATCGTCAACGCCAGCATGTGTTGCATAATTTAGATTCATTGGTGGTCAAGGCGGTCGGCGAATCGGGCGGCTATGATATGTTGATTGGGCCACATAGCACGCTTGAACAACGCGCTCAGTTTCGCGATCGAATTATTGCTAATCCCCGCAACTACATTGCCCAGCCAACGCTTGCGCTTTCCAAAGCTCCATGTTTTATCGATGGCCAACTCGAATCGCGCCATGTTGATTTACGGCCCTACATTTTGTTTGGCGATCAAATTAGCATCGTGCCCGGTGGCCTCACGCGGGTGGCCTTGCGCCGTGGCTCGCTGGTCGTCAATTCATCGCAAGGCGGCGGCAGCAAAGATACATGGGTGCTTTATTAGAAGGATGAGGGATGAATTATGAGGGATGAAGCACGAAAGTCAGAAGTCAGAAATCAAAAGGATGAAATGAGAGCATAGAACATAGAGCATAGAACATACAACAGAGAGATCGGGGGTCGGGCTACGGGTTTTGGGCTGGCACGAACCTAATCCCAATCATCTGTGCCAATCTGTGGCGAAAAAATTTAACCTTCGCGCTCTTCGTGTTCTTCGCGGTTCCGTTCTTCGTGCTCTTTGTGCTCTTCGTGGATCATCATTAAAAAACTGGGGGCTTCGCATGTTATCGCGAGTTGCTGATAGTCTATATTGGATTGGCCGCTACCTTGAGCGAACTGAGCATACTGCTCGCTTGCTTGATGTGAATTTAGCCTTGATGCTCGACCAAACGCCAGCCGCCGCCGAACGCCGCTGGGAGCGCATGCAAACCTACTTGGCTTGGCAATATGACGGCCTTCCCCAAACCTATGCCTTGGTGCAAGCACTCACCTTTGATGTCACTAATTCTGGCTCGTTGGTTAGTTGCATTGGCGCTGCTCGTGAGAATGCTCGCCAAGTGCGCGAACAAATTAGCTCGGAAATGTGGGAGCAACTCAATCGGGTCTATTTGCAAGTCAAACGCACCACAATGGAGCAACTTTGGCACGAGCCGCACGAATTTTTACATAATGTCTTGAAAGAGGGCATTCATCTCTTTCAGGGCATTACCACCGCAACTTTGAGCCATGGCGAATGTTGGCATTGGCTGCGTTTGGGCCAGTTTATTGAGCGGGCCAATGCTACAGCAATTTTGCTTGATGTGCATTTTGCCGAGCCACGCGGCGCTGCCGATGCCCAAGCCAATTATTTAGATTGGGTTGGCCTATTAAAGTCCTGTACAGCGTTCGAGGCCTATTGTAATGTATACACTGCTGATATTCGGCCAGAACGAATTGCTGAGTTTTTATTGTTGAACGCCGAATCGCCGCGTTCGGTGCGCTTTGCCGCCGATCAAATTGCCGTTTCGATTCAAGCGATTGCCGCCAATACCCTTGGGCGGCGGGGCGATCGGGTCAAGCGCTTAGCCGGACGCTTACAAGCCAACCTTGATTATGGCCAAGTCGATGAGATTATGGCCGATGGCTTGAGCGGCTATTTGACTAGCATTCAACAACAATGCCAACAAATTCATACCAACGTCTATCAGACCTTTATTAGTTATCCGGTTGAGACAGCATTGGTTTAAGGATGATCATGACAGCAGCACAACAGCGCATGCTAGCGGCATTAAAGGGCTTATCGGTTGGTGAAGCCTATGGCCAACAGCTTTGGCAACAGGTCCAAACCGGCCTTGCCGTCGCCGAGCAACCAAGCCTTTTGCCAGCACCATGGCTGTGGACAGACGCAACCCTGATGGCTTGTTCATTGGTTGATCAATTATGGCATTATGGCACGGTGCATAGCGCGGCCTTGGCTGCCGATTTTGCTCTGCGCTACACGCCAATTCGCGATTATGGCACCGCCATGCATCATTTATTGGCCAAACCACGTGATGGCGCAGCCGTGATGAGCGATGCCCAAAATTTGTTTGATGGCCAAGGCTCGTTTGGGGTTGGCGCGGCCATGCGGGCAGCTCCGTTGGGGCTGTTTTTTGCCGAAGCGCCGCTGAGCCACGTTGCCCAACAAGCCCAACTTTCGGCCCTCACCACCCATACCAATCCCGAGGCCGTGGCTGGTGCGGTGGCCGTCGCGGTGGCTGGGGCAATTCTCTGGCGCGAGCGTGATCAGCCGTTGCGCCAGCCCTCGGCAATCTTGAATGAAATTGGGCAATATTTGCCGAGCAGCAGCCTTGAACATCGCGTGGCTTTAGCCGCAGCCATGAACGATCGGCAAATGTGGCATCATATTGCCTTGCGTTTGAGCAATGGCTACCAGCATAGCGCCCAAGCGATTGTGCCATGGTGTTTGTGGTGTGCCGTGCATTATCGTGATGATTATGCAGCAGCGATCGAGCAAGTGTGTGCTGCTGGCGGCAACTTTACCTCAATGGCCGCAATTGTTGGCGGGCTTTTGGCCGGAACTTTAGGCCGCGATTGTATTCCGCCGCCTTGGTTGCGCGCTCGCGAACCCTTGCCCCACTGGTTTTTGGCCAGCCTTGGAATTGAAACCGATTGATTGCTTGAATTTTGGCAGGTGCTATGTACTACACCATTCGCCACGTGACCCGCTTTCGCTATAGCAACCCAATTAGCGAAAGCATGATGGAAGTTCGCAAACAGCCACGCACCGAGGGCGACCAACGTTGCCTTTCGTTTGACATAACCACCAAGCCCAAATCGAAAGTTTTAGTTTATCTCGATTCGCAGGGCAATACGGTGCATCATTTTGATATTCCCCGTGCCCACACCCAGCTAGAAATTGTGACCCAAGCCTATGTGGAAAATCACGTTCAAGCGCCTGCCGCCGATCTCACGCTTGATCTCAGCACATGGCAAACGCTCGAAGATCGTGCCTTGAATGGCTACGATTGGGATTATCTCAACCCAAGCCAATTTGTGCGTTCAACCGATTTGCTCCAAGCCTTCGCAAGCCAAATTGGCCTTAACAAACAGCACGATCCGCTTTCCGTAGCGCGGCGCATTACCCAATCAATCTATGATGAATTTGAGTATGTTCCACAGAGTACGCGTGCTGATTCACCGATTGACGAAGCATTGGCGACGCGACGCGGCGTTTGCCAAGATTACACCCACATTATGCTCAGCCTTTTGCGTTCGCTGCAAATTCCGGCGCGCTACGTCAGCGGTTATCTGTTTCATCGCACCGATGATAGCGTGCGTTCGGCGGCTGATGCTTCGCATGCTTGGGTTGAGGCGTGGTTGCCAAGCCTTGGCTGGGTCGGCTTTGACCCAACCAACAATGTTGTGGTGGGCGATCGCCATCTTCGGGTGGCAATTGGCCGCGATTACGCCGATGTGCCGCCGACCCATGGCATTTTCAAGGGCGAAACCCAAAGCACGCTCGAAGTGGCGGTGCAAGTGCGCTTGGCCGACGAGCCACTGCAGGCCGATCAACCATCGCAGCTTGCAGGCTGGTCGGTCGTTGAGGGTGGCGATGTGGCGGCGGCAATTCAGCAAATGCAGCAGCAACAATAAATTTAATTCAAAAAAGCATGGGTGATTTTTGCCCATGCTTTTTGATTTTGTTAAAATGTATCCATAAGCTCAGAAAAATGAATAATATAATCAATGTATAAGCCTGCGAGATATGGAGCACTATTCATCAATGCTTGCCGTTCACTCAATGTAGGCCGTGATCCATGGGCATTATTATTTCTTTCTTGGCGCAGTAAATTCACGGCCCCAAGATCGGTAATAAGATTTTGGTTTTTGGCATAATCTACCATTTCAACCAGTTTCCATTTTTTTGAGTCTTTACCCAAATTTTGGCTTAGGTTTAGCTTTCCATTACTGTGTCCTTTAATTAAGCAATTTTTTATTACTACTTCAAATTCGCGTCCTAATTGAAATAATGCTATATCTACGTTAGCTTCATTTAAATTAATTAATGCATGATTGATATTATCTCTTAATTGAGAATCCTGAATCCGATTAATTTGAGAAAAGGTAATTGAATTTGTATCTTTTAATCGGCAAACTTTCGTACCTGTCTCTGGGATACTTATTGTTTCAACAGATGCCATTTGACGAATATAAAGATACATGGTCTTATCATGGAAGTTATAAGGAGCCGAAGTTAACTGCTTGATAAGTTGAAATAATGGCATCTGTTTATTGAGTGACTGTTCAAGTAACGCATGAACTGCCTGCTGAACATTTTCACGAATAGTCTTTTTCTTACGATTTATCGACCGCTTGGTGTTTATTTCCGCTTTATAGTTTGGTTGAAACATTGCAAAGCGTGTAGTAGTTTTTGGTCTCTGATATGTTCGTAAGGCTGGATTTCCTAAAAGTAGCCCACGTGCTTGACGTGAGGTTATTCCAGCAGCGTTCATAAGAGCTTCCCGAATAATCCGTAGTTCTAAGTTATGGGTTTTATGTTGTTTGAAAACCCCAGCAATAAAATCGGCAATTCCTTCACGATCCCAAATATGGGCATTTTCTGTCTCCTTCCATGTGGTCAGTCCCCAATAATTAAGATTGGTTTTACGGAAGATATGAGGGTTATTGGCAAGATAGATATCAATTGATCCTCGACTAGCAGGTCTTCGTTGCTGAACATAATCAAATATCTCTTGATCAGTAGCTGGTTTGTTATGGGTATGTAAAAATTTTTCCATTAATTCGAGAATGCTAGTTGTGTCAATATGATTCCATTCTTTTAATGCCCATTGGCCTGTTTTTCCAATTGGCATAAATCGAGCATCATTGACGAGTTGATTGACAAAATTTTGCTCTTGAAGCTTTTTATGTCCATGAGCTATAAGTGTGCTATTAATTGTTCTTGTCATTGATACAAATGATAATGGCTTATTTGCTTCATTTAATAATCGATAGGCTTGATTTCCTCGGCTTTTTAAATATTCAAATTTTCCCCAAAACAGGCCATCATCACGTTGTTCAATCGTACTACATAATTTTATAAATTGATGAAGCTGTGGTAAGTTGAGCTTTTTAGATTTCGGTAATTTTTGATTGATTTTCAAAAGTATATCAAATTCATCCATCGCTACGGCAACTTCTTTAGTTAATAGGGTATCCAAAGATGTTACAACTTTTTGAATAACATCCTGCATATCCATTGAAATATGCTGCCATACGGAAAGTAAATCATCATCAATGAAATAAATAGGATTCATCTCTGCTAGATTAAGTAGTAAATAAATTACAGGATGATTTACATTAACATAAGGCAAGATGGATTTGATTTTATTAAATAAATCAGATTCAAGTAATATTTTATTATCTTGAATATCAAATATACTTATAATTGATTTTATGGTTGAGATGATATTTTGATGAATTATATATGATGATTGAATATATTCATTTTTTATCAATGATATTCTTAACTTTCTCAAGCACTTAAGTTCAATTTGACGAACTCTTTCGCGTGTAATGCCAAAAACTGATCCTAATTCTTCAAGTGTAAGTTTACTTGTTTTCCCCAATCCAAATCTACGTTGGATAATCCGCCAATAACGCTCATCATTGAAATCACTTAGTATGAATTGAACAGTTTCTTCAATGAACTCTAGAACTTTTAAATCAAATTCTTTAACGTTGTATTTTTGAGGAATGATAATAATATTCTGTTTTTTGTAATAAATATTCCAATCAATTTGATTTTTATTATCTATTGAATTTATAAGATTTGATAGAGAATTTTCAACCTCTTCAATAATTGATCTATTTGAGTTTTTTATGTAAATTATGTTTTTATTTTTATCGCTATATAAGTCGCTAATTAATGAAATATTAGTATTAACAAGGAAATCATAAGTTTTTTTTGATAGATGTAAATTATAAATTGATACATCTAGTATGATTTCAGGTATAGGTGATTTATCTGATAATATAATATCTTCTTTTACTATGACCGGATCTACGTTTTGTAATTTCCAGTAATCCTCCCAATTAATGGTATTTTTGTCAGTCATAGATTTAATAAGATTTTTAAGGGTATCAACAATTATTGGAATAGACGATACACCTATTCCCGAAATACTTAAGAGATCCTCTAAAAATGGATTAAGATCTCCAAGATTCCAGATATTTGCTCGTAATAACGCATGTTTTGTCCTATTTGGTAGTTGTAATTGTTGAATGGTAATAGAGTGGAGCTGATCAGGAATTGTTATAGTCATATAGGTTTTCCTCTATGGAGATCTAAACTGCAATGTTTACATTTACTTCTCAACTGTAAATAGCTGCATCCCCATGATAATCGATTTGCAGCATTTAACCAATGGGTTTGGCTAATTCCTCAGCAAATGCCCAGGCTGGCAAGGGTTCTCGCGCTGCACGCCATGCGGCGGGTATGCCTTCAATCCCAACATAACTAGCCACAATTCCCCCAACGATCGCGCAGGTTGTATCGCAATCGCCTAAGCCTTCCAATGTCAACCAAATTGCTTGCTCAAAATTATTTAAATGTTGGGCGGCACACCACAAGGCAAATGGCACAGTATCATGGGCCGAAATCTTGCTGCCATTGCCCAAGCGGGCGGCCACTGTGGCAATTGGGGTTGTTGCATCAAACTGAATCGCCGCCGCAAGACCTTCGGCTACTTGGCTTGCTGGAACCCAAGGCTGAATTAATTGTAGAAATGTGCTTGGGCTAGGAATCGTGGTTTCGCGCGTTTGGCATGCCAACGCAGCAGCAATCGCTACGGCAATCGCACCAGCAATCGCCTCAGGATGGGCATGGGTAATTTCGGCAGAAGCCGCTGCTTGCTGGGCAACGTGTGCCAAATCAGCAGCCCAAAACGCGCCAATTGGCGCAACTCGCATCGCTCCACCATTACCAAACGAGCCTTGGCCTTGATGTAAACTTGGGGCTTCCTCACGCCAATCTTTGCCGCGCTGAATGCGGCCCAAAATCGCTCTGGTAGCTGGGCCATAGCCGCGCGAACGTTCATAGTGCAGGGCAAAACTTTGGGCCAACAAATCTTGGTCGATGCTTGCAGTTTGGCGCAGCACTGAAAAAACCGAAGCCGCCATTTGGGTGTCATCAGTCCAATGCCATGGGCCTTGGGGAACTTGGCGCAAACGCACGCGCGCAGGCACTGTCGAATGGGCAAATTCAAAAAAACCACCCAACGCATCGCCTATGGATAAACCTTCGAGGGCAATTCGGGCACGATCTAGTGCGCTATCAGTATTCATTCAAGCAACCTCAACTCGATAATTTGTTTTATTTTAAAGCAGGTACGGCAATTAAAAGCAGCCGTTTGGGCTGTTGTGGCTGTGACTGCTAATGTCACACGCGCTTGGTATGCTAGGCTTGCGCTTGAAGTAAGAGTTGATACAGTATTAAGCGAGTGTTTCATAGCGCAAAGGAGGCTTGATGATTCCATCATCGCTTAACCCACCCCAAGTTTTCCAAAAATCCGCGAAGCGCGATGTCAAGGAAGTGCCGTTTGTCGAGCTAGCCGATGGTCGGCTGCAAGGCGTTATTTCCAGCGGCTCGGATATTCAGCGGGTCTATGTGGCCTATTTCGAGGCTCGCAGCCTCAACTTTTACTGTAGCACCAACAACAATCGCCCGTGTGGTGGCTTGCGTGGCAGCCCATGCAATCATCTGATCAGTTTGCTCGGCGAAGGCATCAAGCAATTTGGCATCCCTGGCATTTTGAAATATCTGCAATCTGCCCACGATCCGACTACCATCACCACGATTGGCGATTTGCTTAAGATCGCTGGCCATATTACTCACCAAGCCCATGGCGCTATTTTCAGCCGTTTTCTTGGCTCACTCCAATTGCTTGAACTTCCGCTCAGCGCATTGCCATTGCCGGAGATGGATTGGTTTGCAGGGGGCGCGTGATGCTTGCAGCTGAATTTCATGCCAGCAATCAATTAATTCAAGCAATCGATCAGCTGTTGCTGGCTGGCTTTACCAATCTCAATCATACCCATCAAACTACCTTACAACGCTTGGCCCAAGTCTATCGTGGCACACCGCTCGAAGCAGCAATGCTCAGCGTAGCGACCGATTTGAGCAATGGCGTGTTTCAGCCAGCCTCATTTGGCTTGCTTGCGGTTGCGCGGGCGGCGCTCCAAACAGCGCAATATGATCAACTTGCGCTGCAATTGCGGGCGCAACTTGGCCGCCCAACGATTGATCAGCCGCTGCCAACCACCGCAGCGCTTGCATCGACCCCGCCATTGTTGAGCAGTGTCCAGCATTGGCTGATGGATTTGGCGGTGATGGGCTTTGCTCGGCTTGAGCCAGCAATGATCAACGCCTTTACGCCAACCCTCGCCCAAATTCAAGCCAACCCAGAATATTTGCGCACTGCCGCCCTTTTGGCAGGCTGGATGCACGAACTGGTGCTTCAGCCAGAGCAATTGCCGCTGTTTCGCTGGGCCGATTTATGGACGCGGGCCATGCTTTCGACCCTCAGCATTAGCGCAACTCCGCCAATGCAAAGCGTCAGTGGCACGCTCTATCCTTTGGGCTTTGAATGGCGGCAGCATGCTACGCTGGTCAGTTGGGTGCTCTACGCAGTGCTTGAGGCTGAAGCAGCGCCGCAATTGGCCACGATCACGCAATCGGCCTATAAAGTCGCAGCAATTCAGGACGATCAACTGTGGTTGCTCTTTCCCGAGGCCAATTTGTTGTTCGAAAGTCTGAGCACTGGCAAGGCTTTGGTTTTGACTAATCAGCAACTGCTGGCTGCTGGCCAGCTGATCTGGGATGCTGCGGCGGCGACATTGGGCGATAAATATGATTTGCTGGCAGTTGCCGAGCGTCATTTTGGCCTGAATGCCAAGCAACCACTTGCCCAAACTCAACTTGCGCCTGAACAACGCCACCCAATCCATTTGGCCGAGCCAATTGTGCTGAGCAACTATCAATTGGCGCAAAGTGGCGAAGGTTCTAGTTTGAGCGTTGGCGAACAGCGTTTCAAGCTCGATCTGGCGGCAATCAGCGGCAGCGAAATCGACGTTGACGTGCTCGAATCTGCGCAACGCCTGTTTGGTTTGCTGCGCTTCGATGCTGGCGAATGGTTTGTGCGGCCATTGGCAACCAGCCTCAAAAAAGGCAAGCCTTTGTTTATTGGGCTTGAAAACGGCAAAGTCTTCAAGAAAGCGCCCAAAAATAACGCTGTTGGCATTCTCAAAGAACGCGCCAGCCGTTTGCTCAGGGAGAAATCATGAACGAATCCGAGCTATTAAATCGTCGCCAAGTGCTCTATTGGCGTATGCTCAGCACCATGTTTGGCTACGACCAACAAGCAGAAAATCTTGAGGGCATGAGCCAGCAAATTGCCAGCGATTTGGAGTTGCCTGAGTCGATTTTGCACCCAACGCTTTCGCTTGAGCAGCTTTTTCAACGCTATCCTGAGCTTGAGCCAGAGTTCAACCTGACCGAGCTTGATGATCGCCAAGATGAAACGACCTTGCGCCGATCGTTGATTATTTCGAAATTAATGCTGAATGTCTTTGGGCCGCAAACCCAAAAGCGCTCGATTAGTGCTGCTGAGTTTGCCCAATGGCTTAAGGATGTTGCGCATCTTGAGCGCTGTTTGGGCCTTCAGCCCGGAGCGTTGCGCCAAAGCCAACCAAACCAAGCTGGTTCAATGCCTGGCGGTTTGCAAGGTGGCAAAGGCATTGGCTCAGGCTTCGATTTTTCCGAAGAAGATTTGCGCCAAGTTATCCAAGGCTTGGAAAAAGATTTGATCAAGCGCATGGCTTTGCGCGAAGTGCTGCAAGATAATCGGCTTGCCGCCCAAATTACGCCATCAATGGCGGTGGTCGAGCAATTGCTGCGCGATAAAAGCCATCTTTCGGGCAATGCCTTGCATAATGCCAAACGTTTGATCAAGCAATATGTCGATGAATTGGCCGACGTGTTGCGCTTGCAAGTGATGCAGGCAGTTTCGGCCAAAATCGATCGTTCGGTTCCGCCAAAGCGGGTGTTTCGCAACCTCGATTTGAAACGCACAATTTGGCGCAATCTGACCAATTGGAATCCCAATGAAGGCCGCTTGTATGTCGATCGGCTGTATTATCGCCAAACCGCCAAAAAACGCACCCCAATGCGCATGATCGTCGTCGTCGATCAATCTGGCTCGATGGTCGATGCGATGGTGCAATGTACGATTTTGGCCTCAATTTTTGCTGGTTTGCCGCATGTTGATATGCATTTGATTGCCTTCGATACCCGTATGCTCGACCTTACGCCGTGGGTGCACGACCCGTTTGAGGTATTGTTGCGCACTCAGCTTGGCGGCGGCACAAGCATCAACGAAGCTTTGCAATTTGCCAGCGAGAAAATTCTAGAGCCACGCAAAACCGCAGTGGTTTTGATTACCGATTTTTATGAGGGCGGCTCGCAGCAAGTGCTGTTGGATTCAATCAAAGCCATAATCGAATCGGGTGTGCATTTTATTCCGGTTGGTGCAGTCACCAGTTCTGGCTATTTCAGCGTCAACGATTGGTTCCGCACCAAGCTCAAAGAAATGGGTCGCCCGATTTTTGCTGGCAGTCCCAAAAAACTGATCGAACAAATTAAGCATTTTATTACGCTTTAGTAAGGAGTTTTGCTCATGTCAGATACATTATTGCGCTTGCCTGCCGAACTCAAATATGCCGACGAATTGCGTTATTTGGCCGAACGCGATACTGGCCAACGCCCGGCGCGCTGGTTGCTTTCGCCGCAAATGGTGCGCACCTTCGTCTTGGGCAGCACGCCCGGCCAAAAACTCGATCGCGAGATTGCCCAAAAATGGTATGGCGACCCCAGCATTGCCGAACGGGCGATTGTCACGCTGGCCTCAGATCGTGGCTTGCTGCTGATTGGCGACCCAGGCACTGGCAAAAGCTGGTTGGCTGAATTGCTGGCGGCGGCAGTCAGCGGCAATTCAACCTATGTGGTACAAGGCACGGCGGGCACAACCGAAGATCAAATTAAATATTCGTGGAATATTGCCATGGTGATTGCCGCTGGCCAATCGCGCGAGTCGATGATTGCCTCGCCAATTATGACCAGCATGCAGCTTGGGGCGATGGGCCGCTTTGAAGAATTGACCCGCTGTACTAGCGACGTGCAAGATGCGCTAATTTCGATTTTGAGCGAAAAATACATTTCGATTCCTGAGCTGCGCGAGCAAAATGTGGTCTTTGCCCAACAAGGCTTCAACATTATCGCCACTGCCAACAGCCGCGACCGTGGGGTCAACGATCTGTCATCGGCGCTCAAACGGCGCTTCAATTTTGTGCATATTCCGGTGGTTACCAACAAAAAACAAGAGCGCGAAATTATTCTATTCCGCACCGCCGAAGTGCTGGAACGCCAACAAGTGCGCATTGATGTATCGCCAACCTTGCTCGATGTGCTGTTGCAAACCTTCGCCGATTTGCGCGAAGCCAGCGCCAGTGCTAGCTCCGACGATGCCAAACTCGAATCGGCACTCTCGACCGCTGAACAAATTGGCGTGCTCGAAGATGCTGTACTCTATTCAACCTACTTTGGCGAGCAACGTCTAACGCCTGAAATTCTTGGCCGTTCGTTGGTTGGCACGCTGATTCGTCGCCGCCCAGAAGATATTTCGGTGATGAACAAATTCTGGCATAGCGTGGTGGCCAAGCACAGCGAAAAACATCAAGGCGAATGGCGCGATTTCATGGCTGGCGGTCAGGATGCAATGAAGGTCATCGAGGGGTAACCCAATGCTTGATTCACTTACCCAGCAATTAAATGCCACGGCGGCGGCCTTTACCGAGGATGCAGCCGCCTTGCAAAGCTTGCTTCAGCGCATGGCCCACGATGTTGAGCGCGCCGAACACGAAACGCTTGATCTTTTTCCTGTGGCGCATCACTCGCCTGCTTCGGCCTTGCAACTGGTGCGGCGTTTGCACCAAAAGCAGCCCAAGGTGATTTACATCGAGCTTTGCGAGGATATGCTCGAATTGATTGGCCATTTGCGCGATTGTAAATTGCCAGTGGCATTTCAGGCCTTTGCTGCTGAAAGCGAGTTGGTGCCAGCAGAGGCGCTGCCAATTAGCGTGATTGCGCCCTTGACTGAATCGTCTGCCGAATATCAGGCGATTGCCTATGCCTTGACCCACCCCGAAACGCAGTTGGTTTTTGTTGATCGTCCAGTTGATTACGTGTTTCAATGGCAACCAGTGCCGATTATCAACGAAGACGAAACTGACGACGATGATGAGGCCGCTCAGCTTCATGGCAAATCAATTGGCGTGACGATTGGCACACTTGAGCCAACCTTCGACGACTTTTTGCATTATTTGCTGCAAAACTCCAACTCGCGCCATTTTACCGAATGGTGGGAGCAATATGTCGAGCGGGTGATTTTGCACGCCGATTATTCGACCTATCGCCAAGTGATGACCTTGGTTGGCAGCCTGATTCACCAACTTGGCCGCAAACCGCAGGATGTGATCAACGATCGGCTGCGTGAACGCTATATGTGGACGCGGATCAAGCAACATTTGGCTGAGCATGCGATCGATCCTGCTGATGCGTTGTATATCTGTGGGGCAGCGCACTTGGCTAGCGATGTGGCTGAATTTGGCACCAACAATGCTGAGCAATGGGCCGACATGCCCGCTAAAAGCGCTACCCAATGGCTATTTGGCCTGATTCCATCAAGCTTCGTGGCGATTGAACAGCAATTCAATCATCCACCAGGCACGATTGCCTTGGCCGAATCGACATGGCGCAAAAGCCTCAAAGCTGGCCAAGTTAAGTCATTTCAGCTGGGCAAAGATCAAAAAGCTGCCAAGCCAAGCCGCGCCAAAGCACCAGTTGCCGCAAACGAACCCCACAATCCGCAGGCGTTGGCCAACTTTTTGCAGCAGCCGCCCGAAGTTGCCGAAGCCGACCATGAGCAATTGCTCGATTGGTGTGCTCGCATCGTGGCCTTGGCGCGTGAAAATGGCTATTTAGCCAGCACCGCCGATTCGATTGCAATTTACGAAACCTCGTATTTGTTGGCCAATATTCGCAATCGCTATCAGCCTTCGCCCTACGATTTTCAAGATGCGGCGATTACCTGTTTGGAAAAAGATCGTACGCCACGCAAACGCAATATTAGCCAATTGTGCCGCGTGTTGTTGGGCGGCGATCGGGTTGGCACGGTTGGTTATGAATCGTTGCCGCCGTTGGCCAAAAATATCTATGACCGCTTGGCTCCGTTGAATATCAACCTGTATGCCAAAACCAACCAACGCGCCTTGATGGATTTTAGCCAACGCCCCGATTTGCTTGATAGCTCAGAATTATTGTGGCGCTTGAATTATTTGTTGGGCAATTATGTAGTTCAGCCAATCATTGGCGAGCGCAAACTTGGCAGCAAACCAGTGCAAGAATCGTGGGAGATTCGGATTGGCAAATATCAACGCGATGTGATTCAGCTTGGCTACGAAGGCATTACGCTGGAGCAAGTGCTTGAGCAGCGTATGCGCCAACGCGCTTTTGGCGATGATGCGACCGCAGCCAAAGCCCTGCACACCGCCGAAGCCAGCCTAATGTATTTGCGTAGCCCACGCTTCACCGAAGAATTGGGTTTTCACAGCCGTGCCTTGCTCATCCAAGAAACTGGGGTGCAAGATGCGCCGGATATTTTCGACCGCGCTCGCCATTTGGTGCAATATTATCGCACCACGCCGCAGGGCTTGGCGGTTTGGCTCGAATCGTTTGTGGCAACAGGCTACAGCCATTACGCCTCGTTGCTGCCGCAGGCCATCGCCGATCGTGGCACAACGCCAGAAGCGGTTGCTGGCATGTTGGGCTTTATCTTTTCGCTCGAAAGTTTGGCCTTATCGGTTGGCTGCCAGCGCAGCGAATTGCTGATTAGCGTTGACTTGGCTGGCAAGGGCGAGGTTGCCCCCGATAAGCTTGGCTTGTTGTGGGTCGCCGAGTGGCTGCTCAATCGGCGCAGTATTCAATCAATGCGCGAGTTTTTCGCGCATCTCACCGAAGATTCGCTTAGTTTGCAAGGGCTGCCGGCTTACCTGAATGGCTTTATTTTGGCCTTGAAATTCGCTCCACGGATTGCCTTGTTTGTGGTTGAGTTGTTGAGCCATATTTTCCGCGTCGTGCCCGATTCGGTGCTGATTCCATGGTTGCCTGGCTTTATTCTGCAATTGCGGCGCAACGCAACGATTTTGGAGCCGTTGATCAAAGAAGCTGCCTTGGTCTTTCCGCCAAATGTGGCTGGGCTTGGCAACTGGCAACCAAATTGGATGCACGATCAACAACGCTTGCCAGAAGGTGAAGTGACGATCAGCGACGAACTCAGCCCTGACGATCAATTGGCCCATGAGCTATTGTTAGCCCATCCTGCTGGCATGCAGGCGCTGGCTGCGTTGCTCAAGCTTGGGTGATGGTGGGGATTGGTTGTTGGGGATTGGGGATTGGTTAAGTATTAACCGCGAAGGGGAATTTCGAAGAAAAATAACAATCCCCAAAACGAATATTAGGGGGTGCAGGGGGATGAAAGCCCCCTGCGTTTCCCGCTGGCGGGACGGAAGGGTGGAAAAGCAAGGAGTTCATGTGATGAACCAGTACAGATAGCCCATAGCCAAAAGCCCATAGCCCATAGCCTCTGCTTTGAGCGCTATAATAGCTGCAACCGTTGGTTTTATTAATCTTTGGGAGTTGCAACGATGCCACCCTTTAATCAGCCAGCACCACAGCTCAACAATCAATATACAAGCGATCGCCTGCTGCAATTGTATCTGCGCCGCCGTTTGCCCGCCAATGTTTTAGCCCAAATCAGCCCTGTGCTGCACGAAATGGGCGATTTAGCAGCCAATGAATTGTATCAATTGCAATTGGCTGATCGTTTGAATGAGCCTGAATTGACCCAGTGGAATGCCTGGGGCGAACGTATCGATCAGATTGAATTGACTCCGCTCTGGCAACGCGCCGAGCAGATCGCTGCCCAGTATGGTTTGATCGCAACAGGCTACGAGCAAACATTCCACGAATATTCGCGTACCTGCCAATTTGCCTTGGCCTATCTCTTCCACCCTTCGAGTGATGTTTATAGCTGCCCCTTGGCCATGACCGATGGTGCAGCTCGCACCTTGCTTCAATCGGGCAATCAGGCCTTGATTGAACGCGCCATTCCCCATTTGACCAGCCGCGACCCCAAGCAATTTTGGACTAGCGGCCAGTGGATGACTGAATCGACTGGTGGCTCGGATGTTGGGCTTTCGGAAACGATTGCCCGTCAGGATAGCGATGGCACATGGCGCTTGTATGGCCGCAAGTGGTTTAGCTCGGCCACAACCTCGCAAATGGCCTTGACCTTGGCACGGCCTGAGGGCAATCCCGCTGGCGGGCGTGGTTTGGCCTTGTTTTATGTCGAAACTCGCGACCAACATGGGCGGCTCAATCAGATCGAAGTCAATCGGCTCAAGGATAAATTGGGAACCCGCAAAGTGCCGACGGCTGAGCTGAATCTGCTTGGCACGCCTGCAATTCCGGTTGTTGGCTTGCAGGATGGCGTGCGTTCGATTGTGCCAATGTTGCAAATTACCCGCACTTGGAACAGCGTTTCTGCGGTCGGTTTTATGCGCCGCGGCATGGCGCTAGCCCAAGATTACGCCCAAAAACGCTTTGCTTTTGGCTCGCTGCTCAATCAAAAACCGCTGCATATCGATACCTTGGCTGGCTTGCAGGCCGAATATGCTGGCGCGTTCCTGCTGACTTTCTATTTAATCGAATTGCTGGGCTTGGATGAAGTTGGCCGTAGCACACCCCAACAACGTCAATTATTAAGATTATTAACCTCAATTACCAAATTAACCACTGCCCGCCAAGCAGTCCAGCATACCAGCGAAATTGTTGAGAGTTTTGGTGGCGCTGGCTATGTTGAAGATACTGGCTTGCCAAGCCTCGTGCGCGATGCGCAGGTGCTGTCGATTTGGGAAGGCACGACGAATGTTTTGGCGCTCGATAGTTTGCGCGCCATCAGCGAAGATCCAGGCATTTGGCCAAGTTTGCGTGAGCAAGTCAACCTGTGGCTGAGCAATGTCCATGATCCGAGCCTGAGCCAAGCGATTGACGTGGCCCAAACTGCGCTCGATCATTGTGAGCAATGGCTGGCTGAGAGCACGCTTGATCGGGCTGCTGCTGAAATGGGTGCACGCCGTTGGGCATTGACCGTTGGCCGAGCGTTCGAATTGGCATTATTAATTGAGCATGCCCAAGCAGCCTTGAGCGAGCACGCTGATCGTTGGTTGATGGCGGCAGCGCGGCGGTTTAGTTGCAGCCAAATCAATTTTATTATGGCGATTGATGCTAACGATAATCAACTATTGCTGAGTTAATTTTTTAACAATTACATTGCTAGTAAATCCCAACATTTAATTAAAGCTAAATTAATAAATTACATAGAAGTACTATGGAAAACAGCTTAGGCCTAGTACCGTTGTCTGTTTGCGTGCATGAATAGGCTAGGGTATAGTAGGGCAACTTGTTATTCCTCCGACGATGCAATAATTAATAGCTTAGCCGATTAAGCCAAAAAGGGTTTTTTCATGAAAGCATTACTAGCGTGGTTAGCTCAGGTTGATCATCCGCTTGAAGATGTGCGGCGACGTGGCCAAATTATCATCAGCGTGATGTGTGCAATTTTTGTGATTGCGGTGATTGCCCTGCCTTCATTAATCTTCAATCCCAAGCCATTAACCTCAGGTGCGGCTTTAGGCTTAGGTATTATCTTGACCCTGGTCGTCGTTCCATTGGCGCGGCGCGGCAAAGTGGCGTTTGCTGGTTGGATTGTGGTGATCGCAACGGCCTTCATCGTCTCGATTCCCATGATGTTGCGTGGTGAAAGTGGCTATACCTTGGCCTATTTGCTGATTCCGGTCTTGATTGCTGGGGTTGTGCTGCGGCCATGGCAAATTCTGGCTGTTTTGGCTGGCATCTGGGCGATGATCGCCGTTTTGGAATTGAGTTTTCCTACGACGCAGCAAGTAGCTACAACTGGCGGCGTATTAACCCACGCCCTCCTCATGACGTTTATCGGCGCAATTATTAGCTTTGTGAACAGCAGAATTACGGTCGGGGCGTTTGATGCTGTTTCGGCAGGCCAACGCACCATCGAGCAAAATGCTCGTCAATTGGCCGAACTTAATGCCTCGCTCGAAAAACAGGTCCATGAGCGCACTGCTGACCTTGAAACGGCGCTGGTAAAGTTGCAAGAACGCGCTAGCACCCAAGAACGACTGCTTGATGAGATTGAGCAGCAACGCGAAGTGATTCGCGAAATGAGCGTGCCGGTATTGCCAGTGGCGGCCAAAGTGTTGGTGATGCCACTGGTTGGGGCGCTTGATAGTGAACGGCTTAGCCGCCTGCAAGAGAATGCCTTACAAGCGGTGCAGCGTCAATCGATCAAACATTTGGTGCTAGATATTACCGGGGTTGTGGTGGTCGATAGCCAAGTTGCCCAAGGTTTTATTAGCGTCGTGCGGGCGGTACGCTTGCTCGGTGCAGAAACCATGCTGGTTGGCGTGCGCCCAGAAGTTGCCCAAGCCATGGTTTCGTTGGGGCTAGAATTGGATACAATCAGCACCTCGGCGACCTTGCAAGAAGGCCTGCAACGGATTCATAGCTACAATTAAGCGTCGTTTGTTGGCTCAAATGGTTCGTCCCAACGGTTGGCATAGGCCAAGGCTGCGGTGCGTTTGCGCTGCGATGAGGTCCAATCGATCGTTGGGCGATCGGCTGCTTGGGGAATGTAGCCCAAACGATACAGCACCATCAAACTGTGTTCCTCGGGAATCTGCAACAACTTGGTGATTTTCTCCCACTGACCTTCAACTTCCATCGGAGTCGAAATAAACTGCATGCCAATGCCAAGTGATGTGGCGGTTAGCCAAATCGTTTGCATCACTGCGCCCAACGAAAGCAACGAGTACATGCCGGAAAGATCGTCGGGCTTGTATTCGCTTTTATCCAGTGTAATGCCCAAAATCAAGGGCGAGCCAGCCACCAACTTGCGGGCATCCTTGCCAAGCACTTTGGGCACTTGAAATTTGGCCATCAACTCGCCGCCACGCTCGGTAAAAATATATTTGGCAAACGGTTTAAGCACTGCTGGCAGATTGTCGATCAAAATGCCATCGCCTCGTTGATCGACTTCCTTTTTGGAGAAGCGAAAATATTTGCGATAGCGTTGCCAGAAGCGGCCACCAGCCATTAATTTCTGCATCGATTCGCCAGCAATATCGGCGAGTTGCATGCGTGTCGCCTGATCTTGGATGACGACAAAGCGCCATGGCTGCGAATTGAAGTGCGAAGGTGCACAGGCTGCCATCTCCAAAATAGTCCGCACATGGGCTGGGTCGAGCGGGCGATCTTCAAATGGGCCATTGGTGGTGCGGCGCGAACGAATCGCATCGAGCAAATCCATAGATGGACATCCTTGTCTACACGGGCGGCCACGGAATTGAGCGCTGCCCATACGAAGCGGGGAATTTGGCATTGCTGATCAGGCGGCTGAGCCGTTGGCGCATGGCTTTGATTTCACGGGGATAGAGCATGGCGTTGAGTGCTTCGGTCAGGCTGCTATCTGGCTCCAAATCTTGGGCTAATTGCTTGAGGTCGGCTAAATCCTCGGCAGGAATATCCTCGCCCACCCAATCCCAAATCACCGTGCGCAACTTATATTCATCGTGAAAGCAGATGCCATGATCAATCGCCCAAATCCGCTGATCATCATCGACGAGCACATGGCCACCCTTGCGATCGGCGTTGTTGATCACAATATCGAATAAAGCCATGCGTTGAAAATCGCGTTCGTGGCCTTCTTTCAAGGTAAAAAAATGCTGCTCGTAATCGGCGTGAATCAGCAATTGCACCGAGCCAACGCCGTGGGGGCCTTGGCGGGTAACGGTTGGCGGCACCAAATGCCAGCCCAAGGCATGGCTAATCATAAAGGCCGCTGCCTCGCGTTTGTACAACGTGCCCTGCGGGAAATCCCAGAGCGGGTTCTCGCCACGTTGGGGTTTATAGACCGCCCCTAGCACCAGCTCGCTTGGGTCATCGGCATGGACTTCAACTAAAAAGGTATAGTTACTGCTCCATGGCAATAAGCCCTGCAATTCGATCCGGCCATCGCGCAGCACTTGCAAGATCGTTGCCAGCTCAAGCGCTAGCGGTTGCTCTGATTCGTTATCGCTCATGGGCTACCTCTGTATTGGGCAAATGGGGGTCGGGGGTCAGGGG
>NZ_PUBZ01000104.1 GCF_003205875.1 Herpetosiphon llansteffanensis | reverse complement strand
GGATTGGGGATTGGGGATCGGGGATTAGTCTCTAGGCTTTGGGCTATTGGAAAATAAATCTGAGCTAATCTGTGGAATCTGTGGCTAAAAATACGTATTCGTGCCCTTCGTGTCCTTCGCGGTTTCATTCTTCGTGAATTAATTGTTTGGCCAATATGCTCTATGTTCTATGCTCTTTGCTCTATGTTCTCCATTTGGCCAAATCAGTCCGCTGATTGGCGCGATTGAGGCTTGTAGCAGCGATTTTTGCCAGCTATGCTTATGGCCAGATCGTTGCGACAAACCAGTTTGAGGATTCAGTATGACTGAGATTATCAGGCCAATCTATGTGTTGCTATTGCCAGCAGTGCAATTACTCGATTGCGCTGGGCCAAGCCAAGTATTTTACGAAGCAAGTTTGCAAGGCGCAGGCTACCAATTACATTTTTGTGGTATAGATTCAAGCGTCGTTAGTGCTCAAGGTTTAGTGCTGCAAACCCAATCGGGTTTAGTTGAATTACAGCCTGAAGCAACAATTTTAATTCCAGGGGTTCAGCTTGATGCTTATGCCAACCAAGCCCAGCCAATCGACCCTACGATCATTAGTTGGCTGCAAACTGCGGCCACGCTTGGCTGCCGAATCGCGGCAATTTGTAGCGGCGCATTTGTGTTGGGCGAGGCAGGATTGCTCGATCAACGCGCATGCACCACCCATTGGTCAGCAATTGAATTATTACAACAGCGCTACCCCAAAGCCCATGTTCGCGCTAATGTGTTATACATTCAAGCTGAACAAATTATCACCAGTGCAGGCATTAGCACGGGGATTGATCTGGCGCTGGCGCTGGTTGAGCAAGATTATGGCTCATTAATCGTCGCCAAAATTGCCCGTCAATTAGTGCTTTATTTGCGGCGCAGTGGTCAACAAGCCCAACACAGCATCTATTTGCAATATCGCAATCATCTGCATCTCGGGGTGCATCGTGCCCAAGATTATTTGGCTGAGCACATGAGCGAAAGCATTAGCCTCGAACAATTGGCTGACATTGCCAAACTCAGCGTACGTTCCCTGAATCGAGCGTTTCGCGCAACAATTGGCCTAACCCCAATTAGCTATCAGCAACAACTGCGGCTCGAACTTGCTGCGACCTTACTCAATAATCCAGCGTGGAGCATTGAGCAGGTTGCGCAACAAGTAGGTTTTAGCGATGCGCGCCATTTTCGGCGGCTTTGGCAGCGCAACTTTGGCACAACTCCCAAGCAACATCGGCCTAATCAGGAGCTAGTTTCATGTTAAAACGTCTTTTTCGCCGCTTGAGCTACCTGCTGCTCGCATGCCTGCCGTTGGTGCTTGCCGCCAGCATTGGCAGCTATTACTCAATGCAAATTGCTATGAGTATGCGCAATAATAATCCCAACATTCAAATACAACTAAAACACCATAATGCCCAAAAACCCACTGCGGTAATTGTACTGGGCAATACAGTCAGCGAAATTACTGATGTGCTAGCCCCATATGCGTTATTAGCCAAAACTGGACTGTACAATCTCTATATCGTCGCTGAAACGACGAGTGTGCGTAGTTTGAGCGGTGGGCTGGATGTGCTGCCAGATCACTCGTTTGCTAGCTTAGCAGCGCTGCTTACCCAACCACCAGCGCTGATCATCGTGCCAGCAATCACTGAGATTCAGGCTAGTGAAAATCAGCCAGTTTTGGCATGGCTGCGCCAACAACGCCAGCCAGCCAGCCTTTTAATGGCATGGTGCACTGGAGCCGAAGTTCTGGCAGAAAGCGGCTTGCTTAATGGTTTGCCCGCCACAGCACATTGGGCCGATCTTGGTAGTTTGGCGCAGCGTTATCCACAGGTACAATGGCAAAATAATCAACGTTATGTCGATACAAATCAGCAGATCATCACCACTGCTGGGCTAACCTCAGGGATTGATGCAACCCTCTATTTCTTGCAAAAAACTCACGGTTTAGCAGTGAGCCAACAACTTGCTCAAACCATTAATTATTCCGATCAGCGGTATCTTGCAAGCGCTACCATGCAAGCCTATAGCATTGCACCAAGCGATAGCGTGTATCTGCTGAATGCAGCATTCTATTGGCCGAAACAGACCATGGGCATTTGGCTTGAGCAGGGAATTGACGAGTTGGCGTTGGCAGCATTTTTTGATGTCTATACTGGCTCGTGGGTCTATGATTTTCGCACAATTGCTGCTGAGCCAAGCGTTCGTTCAGCGCATGGATTACAACTTGTTCCACGCTTTCAGGCTGAAGCAGCACCGCCAATCGATAGGTTGCTAGGCTTTGGGGATAATAAACAAGCTCAACCATGGGCACAACAGCATAACATTGGCTATGAAAGCATCGATCTGGCTCAACATAGCAATTATTTTGGCTTGGCACTTGAGCGATTTGCACGTGATCAAGATCAAGCGAGTGCGCAATTTGCAGCAAAACGCATGGAGTATCGCCAGCCATTAGCCTTACAAGGTTCAGTTTGGCCGTGGCGAACCCTAAGCTGGCTAGGATTGTGGCTTGGGGTTGGCTTGGGAGCGTGCTACGGACGATGGCGGATCAGCAAGCGCAAATCCGCCACCACGACAACTTAATTAGGCTAAAACTTCCAATGGTTGGACTGCATTGGCCTTGACCACGCGGCTATACCAGTGGGCGCTGGCCTTGGGAATCCGTTCTTGGGTTTCATAATTGACCCAAACCACGCCGAAGCGTTGGCTATAGCCCTTGGCCCATTCAAAGTTATCCATCAACGACCACACGAAATAGCCAGCCAAGGGCACGCCTGCGGCGATTGCATCAGAGCAAACGCTCAGGTGATCGTGCAGATATTGAGTGCGGCGAGTGTCGTTGACTTCGCCATTGGCATCGGGGCCGTCGTTGTAGCTAGCACCATTTTCAGTCACATAGATTTTGCCTGGGTTGTAGGCAAATGCCAAGCGCTTGAGCAAATCGCCCAAGCCTTGCGGATACACTTCCCAGCCAATATCGGTGTATTCCGAATCAAGTTTAGGCGCGGTGCCAGTTTTGGGATCGTGAAGCACAGCGCGGCTGTAGTAGTTTACGCCCAAGAAATCGGTGGTTGCAGCCATCGCCTTGTAATCGCCATCTTGGACGAAATCGAGGCCATTGGGCAAATAGCCAAGCTCAGTGTAATCGCGCACCATATCGGCAGGATACTCGCGGCCATACACTGGGTCGAGGAACCAACGATTGAAGAAGCCATCGAAGTGCCGTGTGGCATTCAGATCTTCGGTGCTGCGCGAAGCAGGCATGGCTGGCGTAAAGTTGAGGGTAATCCCAACGCTTGCTTGGGGAACGTTGCGCCGAATCACATCGACAGCCCAGCCGTGCGAGAGCAACAAGTGGTGGCTGGCCTTGAGGCCGTCATTCCAATTTTTGCGGCCTGGAGCGTGCTCGCCGTTTTGGTAGCCAAGCAAGCCAGCACACCATGGCTCGTTGTGGGTAATCCAATCTTTGACCGTATCGCCCAAAGCGCGGCTAACCGCATCGGCATATTCGACAAAAGCTTCGGCTGTGGCACGCACCGGCCAGCCGCCTTGATCTTCGAGAATTTGGGGCAAATCCCAGTGATAGAGCGTTACAAATGGCCGAATATTGTGTTGCAAAAGTTCATCAACCAAACGCCGATAGAAATCCAAGCCTGCCTGATTGACCGCACCGCGGCCATTTGGCAAAACGCGTGGCCAAGCCACCGAAAAACGATAGGCTTGCAAGCCCAAACGCGCCATCAAAGCCACGTCATCACGATAGCGATTGTAATGATCGCAGGCAATATCACCGTTTGATTGATCAATAATAGCGCCAGGTTGTTTGCAAAAACGATCCCAGATTGATTCGCTACGGCCATCGGCAAACGCAGCGCCCTCAATTTGATACGACGATGTAGCGGAACCCCAGAGGAAATCGGAAGGAAAAGCACGCTGAGTCATGCCGGAGTACTCCTTGCAGACATGCAGTGTCTGCATACTCTAGCCGCATTGCCCCACGCCCGCTATTGTACGGTAGGTTGCGACGCTTGGCAATGGGCTTTTTGCTTGATTTCGCTTAAAACCACGTTTGGAACCGGTTTCAGAGCGTATCTTAGCAGATTCAGCCTATTTTCACAACAATCGCATGAGTAAGATGATTAAATCATGCTAGCACGTAGCCGAATATGTTTTATTGGCGAACAAACTGTTTGGAGCACAGCGTTTGTGTTGAGCGCAATCGTTTTTGTTGCTCAGGTTTAGGGATCAGGCTATTGGCTTTGGGCTATTGGCTATTGGACTAGCACGAACGACCAACCTCCAGACTCCGACAACATTTAACGCAGAGGCTATTGGCTTTGGGCTATTGGCTTTGAGAATTGCACGAGCGACTAATCCCCAGCCTCTGACCCCTAGCCCCCAACCCTCGATAACCAATCCCTCGGCGAATCGTGCTTCGAGAGAAAATAAGGCGCTCGGCTTTTGGCTATTGGGTAATTATTGACATACCTATAAATCATTCCCATACCTTCTGATCTCCAGCCCCAACAACCAACAACCAACAACCAATCCCTCGGCCATTAGCTATAGTTTTTAGACACGAATTCCACGAATGATGTTCCGCTAGCCCATAGCCTACAGCACATAGTCATCGATTCTCTGCGCCTCTGCGTTAAGCATTTGATCCACGAATTGCTTTTAGCCACAGATTGCACAGATTCGCTAGATTCTGTTCCCCATAGCCCATAGCCCATAGCCTTTCATGCTCTGTTCTATGCTCTCTGTTCTATGCTCTCTACTCTCTGATAAAAATCGCATATCTCGGTTAATGGACAGCGCTCGCAGGCTGGGCGTTGGGCATGGCAAATTTGGCGGCCATGCAGCAAGACACTGACATGAAACTGATACATCTGATCAACAGGCACAACTACTTCCAACAAATCGTGCGCTGAATCTGCCGAAACTTTGGGGCCGATCATGCCAATACGTTTGGCCACCCGATGAATATGCGTATCGACAATCATTGCTGGCTGATTGCAGGCAAAACAGAGCACACAGCCAGCAGTTTTGGGGCCAATGCCAGGCAAGGCTGTCAGCCAGGCGCGTGCCTCGTGCAGACTTAAATCGCGCAAAAAATCGAGGCTAAATTCGCCGCGTTGTTCTAAAATGACAGCCAAGGTATTTTGAATTCGGGCCGCTTTGATTTTGGCCAAGCCGCCAACCCGAATCGTTGCTTCAAGCTCGCTTGATTCGGCGTTAAGCACTGCGGCCCAGCTTGGATAGCGTCCTTTGAGTTCGCGAAAGGCCCGCCCGCTGTTACGATCAGAGGTATTTTGCGAAAGAATCGTCAAAACCAATTCATCAAGTGGATCGCGTTGGGTGTGCAAAACCCGTGGCCCAAAGCGTTCGCGCAAAATCTGCAAGGTTTGGAGCACTTTCTCAGGGTTAACCATTTCTAATCCTTTTTTGTAGCAATTGGCCGCAAAGCCTAGCGTAGCATCAGCATTTAATAACTATGTATCAGCATGTAGCTCAGTAATTATATATTGTTTGTATAGCAAACTAAACTGCAAAAATATCATAAATAGCGGAGAAAGCTCGATCATGGGCCACTTACATGCAGCAAAAAGCATCGATCCTTTTTTAAATCTTGCTTAGTTCATTGCAAGCGGTTCCATGCTATGATGAAGTGTGCCGCAGGGAACAACACAAGGAGCAGAATTGGCATGACAAGCAAACGACCAGGATTTAGTGTGTGTGTGTTCTGTGGTTCGCGCAATGGAGCGCAACCCGATTATAGCAATGCTGCTAGGGAACTTGGAATCGCTACCGCGCAACGCGGTTTCGGTTTAGTCTATGGTGGTTCTTCCAATGGCTTGATGGGCATTTTGGCTAATAGCGCGCTGGAAGCTGGCGGCTATGTCGAGGGCATTATTCCCGATGGCCTGTTTTTAAAAGAAGTTGCCCACCCCCGTTTATCGCAACGCTTTGTTGTGCGCAGTATGCACGAACGCAAAGCAATGATGGCCGAACGCTCAAACGCCTTTATCGCGCTTCCCGGTGGTTTAGGCACGTTCGAAGAGTTATTTGAGATTTTAACCTGGGCCCAGCTTGGCATTCACGCCAAACCCATTGTGGTCTGGAATGTCAAAGGCTATTATGACCCGCTGCTGACCTTTATCGAAGCGGCGGTCAGCCAAGGCTTTGTGGCTCCCGAACATCGACGCTTTATCTCAATTCGCAGCACGCTTGATGAAGTGTTACACGATGTGACCAATTTCAAAGCACCAACCAGCATTGCCAAATGGCTCGAACGCGATGAATTGTAAACCCACCACGCAATTACCGCGCTAAATCTGCTTAAAAATGCAACCAGGGGCCGGAATAAGCAAGCATTCCAGCCCCCAGTCAGGTCTTTTTATACTGATGCTCTCGCCCGCAAACGAACAAGAGCAATCAGGGCAACTAGCGATTAACCATAATCACCGGCGCATAGATCGTCGTGTTAATCGCCCACTTGTAGACACTCCCCGAACAGAAATCGGTCGATTTTGTGCCAGTGCCGTTATCGTCGGTGGCAACCCGCAGCGTTGCACTCAATGGGGCATTGGCCCATGTATAGTTGAGTGTGCGCGAAGCACCTACCGCCAACGGTTGATCGAGCACAAAGCTTTGCAAAACAGTATTGCCGTGATACAGGGTCAATGGCATGCCCGCAGGAATTGCCACGTTCCCACTCGCATTCTCCAAAATGATGCTAATCTGGGTGTTTTGCTGTACGACGCGCACTAAGAGTCCATTATCGCGACACATGGCATACAACACCACTTCATCACAACCTTGGCCTTGGTTATCGTCAGTCACACAAACCTTCGTAGCATATTTACCAATCGCAGCATAGGTATGGTCAGCGCTTGCAGCTGTCACTTGGGCAGCCAGCGGCAGCGTATCAATCACCCCATCGCCCCAATCAATCCTGGCGGTCTTGGTATCGTTGGCAAATGGATCGCTCAAGGCCAAATCAAGCGTAAATTGCTCGTTGTAGATTTGGAATTGATCAGGGCCAGCAGCAACCATTGGCGCAACATTGCGCACAATCACTGTACCATTCAGAATCGTTTCGCCACCATCATCGTCGAGAATTTTGACCGCAACTGGGCGGGTCGTAGTTCCATCAATCGAGCGGGCATCAAAGCGCGTAATTGCCGTGTTTGAATCGTCGAACGCCCCATCGTTATCCAAATCCCACGCGACGCTCAATGGATCGTAGCTCGTTCCAGCATCATCGATCATCACTGCGAGCACGCCAAATTCGCCTTCGTTGACAACCATGGTGTTGGTAAACAGCCCAGTTGGAGCCAGATTCACCACGCTAAGATTGGCACTCGTGGCAGTTACGGCGCTCGCTTCATCGGCCAAAGCGGTTGCTTGAATGCTGATTGACGTACCAGCGTCGTCCTCAGGGTAGAGAATGCCAATTGTTGCGGTCAAACTTGCCCCAGGTGCAAGCATCAATTGCTCAGGAATCTCCAATACATTGCCAATCCGTAGATCAACAATATCGGCTTCGGCAGGCAAATCAAGTTCGATTTGCAGATTATTGGCGGTGGCTGAGCCTTGATTGACGATCGTTACCAGATACTCAACTACTTCGCCTTCGTTGATTGCGCTCCGATTTGGCACAATCGTAACTGCTAAATCAGCTGCAGCCGTAACCTCAGCGAAGGTATAAACCGCGTTATTGTTCAAATCCTCATCATACGAATCGCTATCAACGGCGACCAAGGTTTCGAGGTATTCCCGTTGATCAGGATTAATCTTGAGCGTTACCGCAACCGTTGCTACCTGACCAAGGGCCAAACTTCCCAACTGACAGCTAACTAATTCAGCTTCTTGAATACAGCCAACGCTGGCATTATGTAGACTCGTGCCTGCTGGAAGATAGAATTCCAAGACCGTTTCTGCTGCAACCGAAGGCCCAGCATTGGTGATCGTCGCGGTCAGCGTGGTCAATTCGCCAGCATTCACCACGTCTGCATAATCAACCGTCACATCAAGATCCGATACGCGTTCGACCGTAAAGGCCACTTCGCCACGATTATCAATGACTGAGGTTTCGCTAATTGCCGTATCGTTGACCAGCAACTCGCTGGTATGCGAGATCAACGTACCTTCAGCAACATCGGGCTTGACCTGCCATGTCAGCGTTTTGGCGCTATTTTGGCTGCCAGCGGCAATATCGCCAAGGCTACAGGTCACGGTTGTTGTTGCCAGATTCGTCGCCACGCCACAGCCATCAGCATCAGCAAGCGTCACCAACCGATTATCCAGCATGCGGTCGATCACGATAACATCACGTGCTGGATTAAGGCTGATATTCTTCGGTGCAAGGATGTAGCGGTAGCTTTCGCCGGCAACCACATAGCCTTCGGCCAAGCCCTCGTAGCCCATCGCCACGTCGGTAGCCATTGCATGCGATTGCACCGTGATATACAACGGAATAGTTTGGGTATAGCCAGCGCTCGCTGCATGCACCAACACTTCGTAGCTACCAGGCGCAGTATCAATCAATGCGCTTAGTTGCAGATTGACCAATTGCCCAACCTCAGCCGTCGCACTCGACAAACTAGCAAAGAACAATGGCTGATCGGCGTTCTCTTCAATCCTGAGTTCAATTGGCTGATTCCAATCATTGCCATCGATCGTCAAGACATAGGGAGCGCCAATTTCGTGTGCTCGAGCCGCTTGATCCTCAACTGCTTCGACATAGAAGCCGGTTACTGCAAGATTGAGGGTTTTGGTGTAGGCATGTTCATTATCAAAAGCCAACAACGTAATTGGGTAATCGCCATACTCAAGATCAAGTGTATCGGTCAGAATCAAGCGCGTTTTTTCGCCTGGCATAAAGCTTGAGCGCGTGAATGACCAATCTACACCAACAGGCATATCTACGACATCAACGAAAATCTCATCATGTTCGCTAAATTGATAGGTTGCATCAATCTCAACGCTGGTGCTGTTGAAATTCGTCAGGGTCAGGTTATCGACGCTGGTGCGTAGGCTAAAGTTTGGTTCGTTCACCAGCACCGGAATGCTGAGATAGCGCTCGCTGCCATTCGACAAGGCCACCAAGGTCACGGTGTAGGTTCCGCCGAGCAAACTGGCGGCTGGCGTTAGCACCACGCTCGATTGCACGCCGGCCAAGGTTGGGGTAAGCACTGGCGTGTTAATCTGGGCCGCAAAGCCTTCAGGCAATTCGGCTATTTCAACAAATACCTGTTCTGGATAGGGATTGACACTTGAAGCAATGGTCAGATTGCTTGTGCCTGCCACGCCAGCATCTAAGGTTAATGCACTTGGATTGGCACTCATGCTGAATGGCGCAGCCAATGGTGTTGCCGAGGCAAAGCTCGACTCCGACGTTCGACCCGTCCCTGAATCGTAGCCAACAATCTTCACATCGTAGGCATCACCAGCAGCTAAGCCCGTCACGATTTGCGAACGAGCATCGCCAACATCAATGATTGAAAGATCCTCATCAAATTGGTCGTTTTGGCTGCGCACATGAATTTCATAGCCATCAACATCAGGATTTGGATGCGGCTCCCAAGCAATAGCCAAGCTGCCATAGCCTGGCGTAATCACCGTGGTGCTCGTCCATGTTGGCGGCAATTCGTGCAACACGCTTACCGTATTGGGGAAGTATTGGCGGCTTGGTGGATTTTGGCCGTCGTTGACTTCGAGCCACAGATTGTAAACGCCACTCTTGAGCGAGGAAAGATCTAGCGTTTCGCTGGCGTTTTGAACACCTTCTGCATAATCGAAGCTGGCCAATGGATAGCCACCAAACTTCGTTACCGTCCCAACATCAACCGTAATCGTCTCGGTGGCCATGATGCCATCGGCGCGCAAGAAGTTGTTGGTTTTGGTATAGCTCGCCGTATCGGTGATCGTATCTTGGCTGGCGTAAATCGTCGCGGTTGCGGTGTACGGCGTGCTTTGCATCCAAGCCAAATCAACAACATTATTATTGTCGTTCTGGTTGGTAACTGCCAACTTTTCAATTGGCGGGCCATAAACGGTGCCACTGACATTGATAATAAAATCGAAGGCTGGCGCACGTTGCAAGACTAATTTCCACTGGCCAAGATCTGCATTGGTCACATTCAGGCTGGTTTGGATCATTGGCGGTGACGTGAGGTCTGGTGCTTGGGTGATTGGGTCGCGAATATCGCGTGGATCAACAAACACTTCATTAAAGGTCACGTTGCCAGAAGGATTGCTGCCGGTAATGCGCAAGCCATCGGGCCGCACCAAACTGACCTGCAAATCGCTATCGCTGACTGAGCGCAACATACTCAACATCAAGTCGCCAGGCCGAGTCATTTCAACCGTGCTAATGATAATTTCTTGATTGTTGAAGCTGTAGTCGTTGAACAAGGCTGCATCTTCAGCACTCAGGCTCGCCCGATTAAGTTGCTGTTTGGCGTTCAAATCGTGCAAATAGCGAGCGCGACGCAGTGATGGAGCATCGATCAAACGATAATCATCGACATTGCCCACACTAAATCGGCCATTGGTATCAACATAAATTCCATAGTTGGCTCCGGCAATATTGACGCTAGCTTTGAAGCCCCACGTATCGCCATTGCCTCGCTTGAACTTGCCAAACTCCATGCCAGCGCCAATAAAGAAATCGTCGCTGGGGATACGCAAACAGACTTCGCGCGTGCGGAATGGCAACCATACCCGCCAACAGCTATCGACCAAGGCACCACGTTTAACCCCAACCTCGCCATAGATGCGCCCAACCAAATTGAATGCGCCATCTTTCGTCCAGGCAGTCAGTTTCATATTGCCACGGGCAATTACGGCGTTAATATTCATTTCGGCGGTAAATAAGAAGGGCACTGCGCCATCGGTAAAGCGCATTTTGGCACTGGCGCGCGCAGCTTCAAACATCGAGAAAATCTTCATCGATGCGCCGATGCCAATCTCGAATTTATAGGGGTTTTTGACATATTCCATATACATATTGCCATCGGCAGTCACAGCACGGAAGCTGCCAATCCCCATTTTGCTTTCGATTGTGGCCTTCATTTCGATTTTGGTCACGTTGCTCGTCAGGGTTACCGTACCCTCAATCCGCGTCAGATCAAAACCGCTTGCACCCAAGGGAATCGTACACTTGAGCACCACGCCAACTTTGCGCAATTGGAAGGCATTAATCGCATCAGCTGAAGCAGGCACAATCCGCATTGCGACCGTTTGATTGCTGCCGGCAAAAATTTCGACACTCACACCGAGACCGCTACAGCCAGCGCCACTCGCATTGGGCAACTTCAGCTCACCGCCAGCGGCGATGATCCAGCCATTGCCTTCCTTTTTGAGCGTGCCTTCGAGGCTTAGCGACATATCGCCAACTTTAATCTCTGGCAATTTGAACGAACCGCCACCAATCGAAAAGCCTTCTTTGGAAATCTCGATATTGTAGACCGAGACTGATAAACCGCCCCATTCTTTGGGTATGGCGAATGTGGCTTCGCGAGCTTTAACCGTGCCGTTTTCGATACTCGCTTCTTTGATCGCCAGCTTCATGCCCGCAATCGTCAACTCGAAACTATCGACGCTGCCAGTCACTTTGCCAGTCTTATCGATCTGGACCATCCCTTCGGCTTCGGCAGTTTGCGAGGCGAGGGTGATGGAAACTTTGCCAGCAAAGACAAAGCTATATGATTTATCTTGCTTGAAATCAAGCCCAAGTGTGCCCGAAATCGTGACTGAATTGGTTGGGCTTGGTTCGCCATTTTCTTTACCGATTGTAAATTTGACCGGAATTTTGACCGCAGCATCGCCAAACGAAAGTCCATTCTCATCAATTACCACTTTGGTGAGAATGATTTTGGTGTTGCCGAGAAACGCTGGCAAGGTCAGGCTCGCTGAGTTGGTCGAAAAGCGTTGGGTATTGAATTCAACATTTTTCAATTCGAGCTTCGAACTTGCCACGGTTAGGGTCAGTTCCTTGAGTTTGCCAGAGAATTTGCCCTTTTTATCCCATTTCGCGCTAAATTTAGTTTCCATTTCGCTGCTCTTGATCAGCACTTTAAGCGTGCCTTCAAGCTCAAGTTCCATGGCTGGGTCGGTAATGGGGTTGGTTACAATAAACTTAACTTTATTTTTGGTAAAGCGAATGCTCTCGCCAAGCCCAAAATCGGGCAAATCGCTGGCAATAGCACCTTCGCCAATGGCAAAGCCGTTTTTGGTAATTGAAACCTTCTTGACCGTGATGGTCAATTTCTTATCTTCTTTTTTCTTGTCGCCCTCTTTGGGTGCGCCCGCAGGCGCTTTTGGTTCTTGCTTCTTCTCCGATGGGAAGGTAATGGTAAAGCTGGCTTCATCGACCTTCAAGCCCGAATTACTAATCACCACATCTTTCATTTCGAGATCATGGCCGGCAATTTTAAGCTCAAGTTTTTTGATTGTGCCTTTGACGTTGCCTTGCCAATCAATTTTGAGTTCAACCGGAATTTTGCGATCGTTACTGGCTACGTGTAAATCAAGCGTACTATCAATCTGGAGGCTAAAGCCATCCTTGCTATCGTACATGATCGTGGCGGAGTTTTTGATGAAGGCAATTGCTGGCGTGTAGGCAGCGGTTTGGCTCAGCGCAGCTGTTTGGGCCAAAAGGCTGGTTGAACTCAGTGGGTTCGTGCCAGTTGTCGGTTTGCCTAAAGGGTAAATATTGGGCAAGGGAATTTTCACCCCAACCCCACCAAAGCTAATTGATTTTGCGGTTACTTCGATCTGCGCAACAATCCCAGTTAGCTCACCAAGCTGCTTGGGCATGGTCAACAGGGCTTGCTTAACTTTAATTTTATCGCCGCTGAAGGTTGCATCTTTAACTTTGACCTTCAAACCAGCAAAGAACATTTCAAACTCGTCGATTTTGGCTTCGCCCTTACCACCTGGCTTAATCACCCCAGTTACGCGCAAGGTATTCTGCTTCACAGTTCCCGAAACAGGGTTTGTGCCGGTAAGAATGCTGCTGGTAGTAATTTTGGTGGTTGGGGTTAATTTCGATGTTGTGCTAATGCCAGGCAATGAGACCTTGAGTTCGGTCATAAAGCCCGCTTCACCAGATAAAATCGCCACATCGCTAATCACAGCGCTGCCTAAAAGTTGGAAGCCAGCCAAATGCTTAATCGTTGGCGTAATTGTCGGGCTTGGCGTGATAAATGGCTTGTCTTTGCTGACATCAATCTCAAAATCGCCCTTGAACAAGGGGAAATTCTCTTCAATTTGCGCGACACTGCCATAGGTTGTCACAATCGTTGGCGTACCAACTGCATCCCATTTAATTTTATCGTCTGGCCCAAGGCGTAGGTGATAGGTATATTTGCCATCTTTTTTAAAGCCAATTTCGACCGCGCCCGAAGCCTCGGTCTCACCAAAAAACGTTGTAAATTCTTCAGCAGCAACGACAATCTTGCCAACCTCTTGTTAGGTTCGCTTGGTTGAAGTAACGGTGGTAGTGACTTTAATCGAGGCTGGTTTGGTATCAGGGTTAACAATTAATGAATCTTTGATCGTCAGGGTGCTAGTTAGAATGCCATTGCCCTGCATTTTCACCGGGATTTCATAGCTTTTGCTTTGATTAACATTTAAATTGCCAACCGTACAGATCACCTGATCAATATCTTTGAGCAGACAACCATTGACTGGCGCTTGAAAAATACCGTTTGCTGGCAAACGCTGGGTCATTTCAACAGCCGAGGCAGCTTGACCACCAGTATTGCTAATTGTCACCGTGTAGGTGATCAACTCATCAAAACTAGTTTCTAAAGGAGCAGTTGCGGTAATTGCCAACTTGGCGTATGGCGTTTGCACTGGATTATTGAGCGCCACTTGGGGCTGAATCTGCAACTGGCTAAAATCGGCTTCTGCCTGTTGGCTAGGCAAAGTCGCCAAAAATTGGTGGATTGCAGGGATACTTGGTGTAACCGAGCGGGCTTGTGGGCGAACCGAGCTGCTTGGCAAGGCTGGCACAAATACTGTTTCCGCTGGGTCAAGCGCTGGCTCGGCAACTTCAGGCGGTGTAGTTTCAATGCGCGGCGAGCTTGCAGCAACGACTGGTAGCTGCGCAGTAGCGAGAGCATCGAATTCTTGGGCAAATGCCTGTGGGTCAGTATCAGGGCGAGCAGTCATCTGCCAAGTTGCGCCAATCGCCGCTTGATTGTTTTCCCACAAATAGGCATCAGCTTGGAGCGCTGAACTGACTGCTGGGTCATTAACGCTTGGTTGCATTGGCAAGCCCAACGCCACCCGATTAAGATAATAGCTAATTTGCTCCTCAATCGCTTTATCGCCAGCGACTTCGGGCAACGTGCCATTAAATACATCTTGAACTGCTAATAAGGCGGCTTCTTGAAACAAATCAGGGTCGGCAGCAGCAATGCGTTGCAAATAGGGATCGAGGGCTTCAGTTTGACCACGAATCAAGCCGGTTGCTTGCGGCTGAATGGGCGAGGCAGTGGCAAGATTGGGAGCTGCAGACGATGTTTGGGGATAAACCACCAATTGAAATCCCAACAACAGGATTAAGCTCAGGCGAACGACCCTAGCAAACTGACTGGTTTCGCGAATCATAGCGGCTCCCTTATTAATACCACCAAGCCTACATGTGAACCCACACAACGCCCTGAAAAAAGGCGCACTGAAATAGCCAGCAGGCGTACGAGCTTGTGCCGAGAAAACAATTAAACGAAGCTGTTGCGATGAGATAGCGACAACAATACGCCTAATGCCAACGACTGCCTATAGGCTATTCGTCCTGTCGAAAAACTTATCCCCCATAGCACCAACAAGCACTATAATGAAGCATGGACTAATGAGGCATAGCTCGCTCCTACGATTGTTAATCTGAGCCACAAATGAGGTATTGCGCATGTTTACGGTTGGTGAATTCGCCCGCATTGCCCAAGTTTCTAAGCGTTTTTTACGCTACTACGACGAATTAGGTCTGTTTCCGCCAGCAACGATTGATCATGGCAATGGGCGGCGTTATTACAGTGCTGAACAATTACCAGCATTAAATCGTATTTTGGTGCTCAAAGATTTGGGCTTTTCGCTGGAACAGATTCGCGATTTGACCAACGATCAGATTTCTGCCGACCACATGCAAAGCCTCTTACGCCAAAAAAAAGCTGAAATCGAGGCCCATCTGCGCGAAGAAATGCAACGCATTCACCGTATAGAATCGCGCCTGAATGCCTTTAACGATTTCGATAAGCCGTTAAATGTTGTGCTCAAGCCAATGCCCAGCCAAGCGGTGCTCAGCACGCGCATCGTCGCCGAAAATTTCGAATCTGGCTTGCAGGCAATTCAACAAATTCGCCAACATTTGCCAACCAGCAAACGCTATGGCATGTGTTTTTGCATTTGCCAAACCCACAACGATTCGCTATTTGATATGGATCTCGAAATTGGCTGTTTTATTGAGCAAACGAGCCATGCTCCGGTCAAAATTTCGCAGCAGCTTCAATTAAATTTCGATCAGCACCCAGCAAGCGAACTCATGGCTGCAAGCGTGGTGCAAGGCCCGATCGAAAAAATCCTGACCAGTTACGAGCAAATTGGGCGCTGGGCCGAACTCAATGGCTATCGCCCCACCGCGCTACCGCGTGAAATTTCGCTACGTTTGCCCGAAAACCCCGATGGCAGCGATTTGCTGACCGAAGTGCAATTTCCAATTGAGCCAATTCAAAAATGAATATCTGATGAGTAGCCCAACATAGAGCTTGCAGTTAACGTTACGTGAAGATTTAGACTGCTCATGGATTTGATTTTCTCGTGAGGAAAACACCCATGACAGCAAACAAGCGTATTTTGGTAACTGGCGGCACGGGCAAAACTGGCAAGCGCATTGTTGAGCGGTTGCAAGCTCAAGGCCATACTGTGCGCGTTGGCTCACGCTCAGCCAGCCCCAGCTTCGATTGGGATGATCAGCAGACGTGGCCCGCAGCCTTGGCCGATGTCCAAAGCGTCTACATCAGCTACCAACCAGATCTAGCCGTTCCCAGCGCCATTGAGACGATTCGCGCATTCAGCCAATTGGCCGTCGCCAGCGGAGTCAAACATTTGGTGCTCTTATCTGGTCGCGGCGAAGCAGCTGCCCAAGCCTGCGAACAAGTCATTCAAACGGCAGGGGTTGCTTGGACAATTGTACGGGCTGGCTGGTTTATGCAAAATTTCAGCGAATCGTTTTTTCACGAACCCTTGCTCAATGGCCAAATCTTCCTGCCAGCCAGCGAGGTCAAAGAGCCGTTTATCGATGCAGATGATATTGCCGATGTTGCAGTTGCAGCCTTGACCAATGTTCAAGCCCATAATGGCCAGCTCTATGAAGTCACTGGGCCGCGCTTAATGACCTTTGGCGAAGCAATCAGCGAAATCGCCCAAGCCAATGGTAGCCCAATCGATTATCAGCCAATTCCAATCGAAGCCTATATTGGCGCGCTCCACGAGCAACAATGGCCTGCCGACATGATTTGGTTAGTCGAATTTTTGTTTCGCGACGTGCTCGATGGTCGCAATGCCTACCTCAGCGATGGAGTTGAACGCGCTTTGGGTCGTCAGCCCAACGATTTCAGCAACTTCGCCAGTGAAGCAGCAGCCCGTGCCGTTTGGCAACGTTCTAGCGTAAGTCGCTAGGTGTAATGGATCAGGTTAACTACGGCATGATCCCCTCACCCCCTCGCCCCCTCTCCCACTCAACGCGGGCGAGGGGGAACACTCGTACATTCCTTTAAAACCACAGCGCGAAGTCACACTCCTACTCAAGGCGGGCGTGGGATTGGGGTGAGGGGATCGTAATTTTGGAAGGAGTTTGCTATGACAAACCCAACAATCCTCGTAACCTATGCGAGTCGCGGCGGCTCAACAATTGGCGTAGCAGAAACGATTGCCAAGGTGCTAACAACCCAAGGCTTGCAAGTTGAGCTTGTGCCAATGCACCAAGTGCGCAATCTGAGTGGCTATCAAGCGGTTGTGGCTGGCAGCGCAATTCATAAAAATCGTTGGCTGCCAGAGGCCTTGGCCTTCGTCAAGCAGCATCAAACTGCATTGCAAACCAAGCCCTTTGCTGCATTTTTGACTTGTTTGGCCTTGGCTATGACCAAGCAACCAGCCAAAACCAGCGCCGAAGTCGCCGAATGGCTGCAACCAGTACGCAATTTGGTGCAGCCACAGAGCGAAGGGCTATTTGCTGGCGTGCTCGATCTCAGCAAAATTAGCCTGGGCTATCGAATATTGTTTCGTGGGGCAATGCTCGTGCGGCGCTGGCGCGAAGGCGATTATCGCAATTGGCCAGCAATTGAGGCTTGGGCCGCTGGGTTGCCAAAACAACTTGCGATCTAAAAGGGGAAGAGAATTTATTTTTAACCATGAAGAGCACGAAGGAACAAGAAGGGGCCGAAATCACGAAGAGCACGAAGGACACGAAGGCTAGGTTTTTGCCACGAAGTGCATCAATGATGTTCCGATAGCCCATAGCCTGACCCCTGGCCCCTTCATCCCTCATCCTTTCTCTGACCCCTAAACCCTGACCTTACAAGGGTAGGTAGTGAACCGATGCGCTGCACAAACGGCATCCAATCCGCGGATACTGAACGTGTCAGCACCCAGCTATCTGCGGAATTCTCTGCCGTTCTATCCAAGTTTAACCGCCTGGGAAAGCCCTTTTCTAGACGCACTTGCCGCAGATCCCCCGCTGCTATGGGCGCATCATTGCCTGGGCCAGTTTTGCCATGGTCATGACCCACTCGTGTGGTCGCACCAGCCTGAGTGTCTTCCTCGCCACCCTTGGGGATTCCTCCGCCAATACCATGCGCCAACGCCGACGCGAATTCCCCCGTGCCGTTGCTGCCAAACGGGCGACGCATCGCACGACCCTTGATGTCGTCACCGTGTTGACCATCAGTATCGTCTATCGCAGTTGCGCGATTCCCGTTGCTTGGCACGGCGTTGGCGCAACCACCCCGGGTGCGTGGCGACCGCATTGGGAACCGTTGATCACCATCCTTCAGCAGGCAATCCCGCCCGCATGGACGGCCATCGTCGCGGCGGATCGCGGCTTCTATGGCCACTGGCTCTTTCAATGGATGACCTCCGCAAGCCAAAAAAGGGGACGGTCGTTATGATAGCGGATCGGTCGCCGATGATGAGAGTGATCCGGGTGATGATGTATCTGATCAGTACAGATCTCGAAGGTTGCAATGGTGGTCGGTGGCGTGCTAGGATAGGTCATGTGATCCTCCCCAAGGGTCATGGACAAATCACTGCGACAATGGGGGTGAACAAATCCATTGTCGCATGCATGATTGCATGATTTGTTTATACCAGGGGATTAAAAATTTCTCTGCGTTGCATGGCTGATCTGCCTGTGACGGTGCATTCGAATAACTTAAATCCTCACATGAGGATGATTATGACAAGTACTAATAGCTATTGAAATTAAAAAATGGACGGATTTTCGAGCATTGCTTGAAGATCCGTCCATTTTGTCGTTAAGGGCTGTGGGGCAAAGCCACATTGAGGCTAGACACTGGGGGAGCCAACTGCGGCAGCAGTAGTGAGGTAGCGCCTAAACAGCGGCAACAAGTGTTTCGTGCTCACCATATGGCCTTGGCCTGCAAGTTGATCGTAGCTGGCATTGGGAATTTGGGCCGCTAAGGCTTGAGATAGGCTGCGAATCCCAGCTGGGCTTTTTGCTCCGGCCATAACATGCACAGGGATTCTGCATTGGCGGGCACGCTCAAATGGTGGTAGCTCGGCGGTTAAACTCAGATCGTAGGCTAAAGTTGGGGCCAGTGCGACCATGGTTTTCCAGCCTGGCATCAATCGCATCATCCAACCAACAATTTTGGGCATGCCGATGCCTTGTAAAAAGCTGGTGATTGCACGGGCATGCTGGCCATGAGCAAGCATGGTTTCGATCTTGGCGCGCAAACTTGCATACTCGGCTTTTTCTGCTGCATCGTGCACATAGGCTGGATCATAGAGGAAAACGTGGTTGAGCTTTTCGGGATAGTGCAATGCTGCTTCTAGCGCCAAAACTGCGCCCGAGGAATGGCCATACACATGGGCTTTGCCACCAGCAACTTCGATCAGCGCCAGCAAATCTTCAAGCTCGCGCTCGAGGCTATAGGGCAAGGTATCTGTGCTATCGCCACGCCCGCGTCGATCGTAGTTGTAGACGGTAAAGGCGTTGGCCAAGGCTTTGGCATCGCTAACAATTGGCGGAAACGAACGAAAACAGGTTGCTCCGCTTATATAAATCAGCGGCGGGCCACTCCCATACACATCATAGGCCAAACGTGTTCCATCTTGTGAGCTGATGGTCTGCATTGCTGCTCCAATCGTATCAAAGCGGTAACTTCGGCAGTATACCACAAATAAGAACATATGATCTATTTTTCAAACATATAATTGGGCAAATGGCTGTTGTTTCTGCTGGCAATCATTGCTACACTCGTGGTCAGGCGCTTGGTGGCTTTTGGTATTTAAGCGTTTCAGTTAAAATGATAGCCAGTCTACACAAAGGATTAGTCGCATGACCAAGGTTAAAAAGCAACGTTTAGATGTCTTATTAGTTGAATTACAACTCGCGCCAACTCGCGCCAAAGCCCAAGCATTAATTATGGCAGGCGATGTGATCGTCAATCAGCAAGCTGAAACCAAAGCTGGCACGCTGGTCGATCCTGCTGCGCAAATCACGCTTAAATCGAGCTTGCCCTATGTTGGGCGTGGTGGGCTAAAACTTGCCCATGCGCTCGATAGCTTTAATCTTGACCCGCAGGGCTGTATTGGCTTAGATGTAGGGGCTTGCACTGGCGGGTTTAGCGATGTGCTGTTGCAGCGCGATGCAGCCCATATCTATGCAATTGATGTTGGCTATGGCCAGCTCGATTGGAAAATTCGCCAAGATCCGCGGGTGACGGTGCTCGAACGCACCAATATTCGCTATTTGGAGCACTTGCCTGCGAGCGAAGGGCAGATAGCAGCGCTGGCAACCTGTGGTGTCGTCGATGTTTCGTTTATCTCGCTGGGCTTGGTGCTGCCTGCAATGCTGCGCTTGCTAACTGCCGATGCCTGGATTGTGTGTTTGATCAAGCCGCAATTCGAGGCAGGCCCTGAGCATGTTGGCAAAGGCGGCATCGTGCGCGATTCAGCAGTGCATCGCCAAGTGATTGAACGGGTGGTGCAGCAGGCAGCTGATTTAGGCTTAGGCTTGGCTGGATTAACCCGCTCGCCAATTACCGGAGCAGAAGGTAATGTTGAATTTTTAGGCTATTTTCAACGGGGCGCTGCTGCAACAATTGATTTGTTGCAGGCGTTAAGTGGCGTAGGTGTATGAGTGATGTTTGGCAACAACAACGACAGCGCATGGTCGACGAACAATTAATCACGCGCGGCATTCATGATCAACGGGTTTTGGCAGCGATGGCGCATGTGCCACGCCATTTGTTCGTGCCAGAAGCCGCTCAAGCCCAAGCCTATAGCGACCAAGCCTTGCCCTTGACGCTAGGCCAGACCATCTCGCAGCCCTATATTGTGGCCTTGATGGCCCAGGAATTGTTGCTGAATCCTCATGAACAGCTACTTGAAATTGGCGCTGGTTCAGGCTATGCTGCCGCAGTATTTGCCGAACTTGTGACCAAGGTTGTGACGATCGAGCGCCATCAAGCCCTCGCCAAGCAGACATATGCGCTGCTCCACGACTTAGGCTATCGCAATATCGAACTCATCTGGGGTGATGGCTCGTTGGGCTATCCGGCAGCAGCACCCTATCATGCGATTAGCATTCCGGCGGCCACGCCGCAACTTGCCCAAACCTTGCTCAGCCAGTTGCACGATGGCGGGCGCTTGGTTGCTCCCGTTGGTGAGGCTCACGATCAACGCTTAATTCGGCTGCAACGCCAAGGCCAAGATTGGCAAAAAACTAGTATTAGCAACGTTCGCTTTGTGCCGCTGATTGGCGCTGGTGGCTGGGAGCAAGCACCAGAAACCACAGCGGAAGGAGAGTAGGCTCAATGTTTAATCCACAGGCTGGCTACCCATTTCGCTCAGATAACAAACCGCGCAATGAGCTGTTTGAATTTGCCAAGGCATGGCTTGGAACGACCCTTGCCTTTGCGTTGGTTTATCGCGGTTTAGGGCTGCTGAATGCAGTGATCATTATGGGCATCGCCGCTGGCCTCGGCATTGTCATCCACGAATTAGCTCATCGGGTGGTAGCGCGGCGCTTTGGCAGCCAAGCCCATTTTTTTGCCAACGATGCTATGTTGGTGATTTCGGTGTTGCTGGCATTAACCGGCTTTATCTTTGCAGCCCCTGGGGCGGTGCATCATCGTGGCTATCTGACCAAAAAACAAGTTGGTTTGGTCGCGGCGGCTGGGCCAGCCAGCAATATGGTTCTCGCGCTGCTTTCGTTAATTATCATCCAAATTGCCAAGATCCTGAACATTGAGTTTCTGTTTGTCATTGCCTTCTATAGCTATGTGGTCAATTCGCTACTGGGGATTTTTAATATGATCCCTTATGGCCCCTTGGATGGCGCTAAAATTATGGACTGGGACATGCGGGCATTTATTGCCATGGCCTCCGTTGGTGGGCTGTTGTATGTTGTACAATACCTGCCGATCGCCAAAAACTTAATTGTCTTTGGCTTCTAAAGCTTTTTTGGAGGATATATGCGCCGACCATTGTTGGCTGGTAATTGGAAGATGCACTACGGGGTCAGTGAGGGTGTGGCCTTGGTTGAAGCACTCAGCGCTGATTTGACCGATTTGACCGACCGTGATGTGTTGGTTTGCCCACCATTCACCTTATTGGGCAGCCTAGCGCCCTTGCTCGATGGCACTGCCGTCGCTTTGGGTGCGCAAAATATGCACTACGAAACCAAAGGCGCGTTCACTGGCGAAATCGCCCCCAACATGCTCAAAGAATTGGGCTGTAGCTATGTGATTTTGGGCCATAGCGAACGGCGGCAATATTTCGGCGAAACCGATGAGTTGATTAATCGCAAAGCCCATGCCGCTTTGGCCAATGGCCTCAAGCCGATCGTTTGTGTTGGCGAAGTTAAGGCCGAACGCGATAGTGGTCAAGCAGAGAGCGTGGTTGTTGGGCAATTGCGCGGCAGTTTGGCTGGATTAAGCGCCGAGCAATTACGCAGCGTCGTGATTGCCTACGAACCAGTTTGGGCAATTGGCACTGGCGATACGGCAACTCCCGCCGATGCGCAAGCGATACACGCCCGCATTCGGGCCGAACTAGCAGCCCTGAGCGATCAAGCAACCGCTGACGCAATCATTATTCAGTACGGTGGCTCGGTCAAGCCCGATAACGTCGATGAATTGATGGCTCAGCCAGATATTGATGGCGCGTTGGTTGGCGGAGCCTCGCTCAAAGCCGCCGACTTTATTCGGATTGTACGCTTCAAGTAGGGTTCATTTCCTAGCTCCTTGCCTACGTTGAGTGGGCGAGGAGCTTTTTTGTTATGTGATTGCCTATCATTTCACATTATGCAAATAGAATGCAAACCAATTAAGCTATTCAATTGTATTGAGCCCTAAAGAAACTGCATTGGTACATTAATTTAAATTTGGTACACTCATCGAAAATATTGCTTATCAAAATATCGACAAATCCTCTTTATGGTTAGCAAATCTAGGTTTAGATTTCCTAACATGATATATCCACTAGATCACTAGAATAGCTTGTTTTGAAGTTAGGTGTGTGATATATATATAACACCGCAGCAAATATAGTTAAGCGTTAGGAGCTATTGTATGGCATATCTTCGTAGGATAGTCTTATTAAATTTCATTATTGGCAGCCTTCTTATCCCAACAAGTATTAATAGTCAAAAAAATATTAATCAATCCACCGAAGTAACATTAGGTCCTGCAACAATTGAGAACGAGGATTCACCGCAGACACCATTGGCTGAAGTAGAGCCAAATAATACCCTCGCAACTGCTAACAGCATCACGCTAGGGCACGCCGCTGGCCATGCAAATGCGACGATTGCTAATCCAAGCGATATAGATTACTTTAAATTTGTCGTTACTGCTAATCAAACGTTTGTGATCGAAACCTATAACGTTGTTGGCACAAGTAATGATGCAACTGGATTATGGCTGTACAACAGCAGTGGGACGCTCATCGCCAATGATCAAGGCGGCAATAATGGAACTGGCAATGTCAATGCACGGATTGTTTTTACCTTTGCCACCGCAGGTACTTACTTTATTAAAGTAGAATCAGATTATTTTACTGACTGGGTTGGTACCTATTCGCTGCGTGTATTGCCAAAATATGATCAAGCTGGTGCTGCATGGAATGCAACGAATGATTATGAGCCTAATGATGTTTTTGCGATTGCAAATGCAATTACTCCAGGCTATACAAATGCGGTTACCCGTCAAATTTTTGATAATAGCAATTATGTCTCAGCTGGTGGCGATCAAGATATTTATCGCTTTACGGTAGCAGCTAACCAAACATTTGTGATTGAAACCTTTGATATTACCGGCGATACCAGTGATGCAACCGGATTATGGCTGTATAACAGCAGTGGAACGCTCATCGCCAATGATCAAGGCGGCAATAATGGAACTGGCAATGTCAATGCACGAATTGTTTTTACCTTTGTAACCGCAGGTACTTACTTTATTAAAGTAGAATCAGATTATTTTACTGACTGGGTTGGTACCTATTCGCTGCGTGTATTACCAAAATATGATCAAGCTGGTGCTGCATGGAATGCAACGAATGATTATGAACCTAACGATGTTTTTGCGATTGCAAATGCAATTACTCCAGGCTATACAAATGCGGTTACTCGTCAAATTTTTGATAATAGCAATTATGTCTCAGCTGGTGGCGATCAAGATATTTATCGCTTTACGGTAGCAGCTAACCAAACATTTGTGATTGAAACCTTTGATATTACCGGCAATACCAGTGATGCAACCGGATTATGGTTGTATAACAGCAGTGGAACGCTCATCGCCAACGATCAAGGCGGCAATAATGGAACAGGCAATGTCAATGCACGAATTGTTTTTACCTTTGCCACCGCAGGCACCTATTTTATCCATGTAGAATCAGACTATTTTATCAACTGGGCTGGGACCTATTCACTACGTGTATTGCCAAAATATGATCAAACTGGCGCTGCCTGGGATGCAACGAACGATTATGAACCTAATGATGTTATACCAATAGCCAATAGTATTGATTTCGAAGCAAAGAATGCAGTTAATCGAAATCTATTTGATGTAACAAATTATGTTTCACGCTATGGAGATGAGGATTTTTATCGATTTACTGTAACAGCTAATCAAAAAGTAGTTATTGAAACCCTAAATGCCCAAAGTAGTTCTGGGCGTGCAACAGGATTATGGCTCTATAATAGCAGTGGTACATTAATTTCTAGTGACCCATATGGCACAAATTATACAGGTGGCATTGATGCACGCATTACATTTACGTTTGCAACAGCTGGTACCTATTTTGTAGCTGTCGCTAGTAATGAATCACTTTACTGGTATGGCCCATATACCTTGCGTATTTGTAAAGATAGCTGTTTTAAGCCGCTATATATGCCGTTTGTTCGGCGCTAATAGTGATCAATTATCCGTCCAAGCAAAATTTGTTGTTTGGACGGATAACTCAAGTTAGCATTGGTAATGAATCACACGCTAGGTAAGCCTAATTTTATAGGTCCTACCTCACCAACCTATTGCTAGCAGATCGAGTTGAAGATGAGCAGATATTTTCCGTGGATGCCCGATGGCTGGCCCTATGTTTCAACCATTCCCATGCTTGAACCGACGAGCCGCTGTATTGGCTGGCTCGATCCCGCTCAACCCTATGCCATGGGCCAGATTGAACCGCAGCTGCTTGCCAAGTTACCGGCTTATACGCCCTATTCAATCTATCAGTATCGCACAGTGCAGCCCAGCTATTGCCCATTATGTGGAAGCGAGCCAAAAAACCATGCAGGCCAGCCTGATCAGGCAGCAAGTGGCTTAGGCACAGCTGAATTACGAATTATCGGCGCTGATCAACACAGCTATGCAGTGCCGAATAATCTCGCGCACTTGATCCAGATTCATCACTATCAGCCGCCACAATATTTCTTAGCAGCAGTGGCGAGAGGCCTTACGCCCGATACAGTTGCCTATCAAAATCAACTGCAAGCAATTTTAGCCGAGCGTGAACGGGCAGCGCTCGAATGGTATCCGCAGGCCAAAGCATTAACCGCCGAAATTCAACATAGCATCAGCCAACTTGCCCAGGCCAAACAACCGTTTATTACAAGCTTGGCGCAGATTTCGCGCAAATATCACCGTGCTGGGGCGTTTGTTTTGGCCAATCTATTGCAACCGCCTTTGCGCCGCTGCTCATCGCCCTGTTGTATCAATGGCAAACGGACGATTTAACCGATTTGGCAGTGCTTCAATGGTTAAATCGCCGTGGTCTATTGCCGATTAATCGTCAGTTGCTGGCGAATCAGCTTTATTAATCATTTCTTCGACAATGTTGATAATTTCGCTGACTGAAATATTGAAAACTCCAGCTTTACCTTCGACAAAGGCTTCGCGCCACGAATCGTAGCCTTCCATGAAGCCCGGATTGCTGACGTTGGTATCGACCAACTCGGTCAGGCTTTGTTCAAGCGTGCTAGCAACCACCGGAAAGTGGTTCAGTTGGTTGATTGGCTCAGGCGAATGCGGATTTTTAACATCGACCCCAGCTATGCTGATGTGAAAAATTGCACCCAAGGCTGAATGATACTCAATCTTGTTGATTAACACTGCCGATTCCAGCTCGTGAGCACGGGTTTGATAGCGCCAAACTTGGCCTTCGCTGAAATAGTAGACATTTTTGGCTTCGCTCATAGCAAGTTCCTCTCATAAAATTGATTTTAGCCAATATACCAAACAATTGACTCGTTGGCAGCATAGGCTTGTTGCGCCATGAGCTGAAGACTCTCCAAACAACCAACTACTGCATTATAAACGCCTTGTTTCTCGCGCTCGGTTATATCGGTATATTCAACAAATTCGTCATCAAACCGTTGTTTAAGCTGCTCGTAAGGGAAATCTTGCAACATTGTCAATAGCGGTATAAGTTCATCATGCAGCAGAATATGAAGTCGGCTATGTCCCATCGAAAAATCGCCAATATACAATGAAAAATCTTCGGTAAGAGGCCAATACGGAATCACTTGATCGCGCACCAGTTGCTTGATTAATCGTTCTAATAACGACCAATAGCTATGCTCCACGGTAAATGAATAGCAGGCTTTTTCTGGGCTAAACTCATCCATTGGCACCATGGTATAGGTTTGCAGATGGCTACGTCGATGTGTAACTCGATAAATCGGATCAACACTGCACCAATACGCATGTTCAAGGGTTTCATCCTCTGGTATATTGTCAATCACTGCTCGGGAAATGTCGACTCTTTCTTCAATTTTTTCTAACTCAGCAAGATCTTCGGCGGTTATGCGCGTGAAATAATAAGCTATTCCCATCACAGGCTCCTCATCTATTGCGTTAATGTATAACTCACAACAAACCATTGCACGACTGAATCTTTGGTGTAATACTCAATATTAGGAATCTGCTGGTTGTAGCGAACTAGCCACAGGTGAGCATAGTTGCCACATTGAATTGTGCCAAAACCATAGGTTTGGGCAGCATATGCGCCAATTTTCTGGCGCTCACTCATGCCATCAATGTCAAAATCAAAGATCACAATATCGGAGCCATTCCCCATAATGCTGCGCATGCGCCCAGTTACCGCAATCTCTTGGTCGAAGGCTAGTGCTTGCAGTGCGGCGGGATCAATTGGGGCTGCTTGATAGGACTCAATCCGAATGTTGCGTAAATATTCGGGCATTAGCATTGGTTGCTTGTTCGCTGGCGCTTGTTCAATGTGCTCAAGCCCATATTCGCCTATTTGAATGTGGCCTTGTTCGAGGTGCGTGACGAACGTTTCGAGCCATTGCTCAAATGATGGCGCTAAAACAAGCCACGTACATCCTTCGGGATCGATCGAGATAACTTGGCCTTTAACCCCGCCAGGCGCTGGATCAAAATCTAAATAGAGATACCCACCACCATCGCTCGACATGAACGGAATGCGTAGTTCTGAATTAATGCCTAATTTGATTGGCCCTTCAATCCACACCCGTTCTTCTGCAACCAATTTATGCCACACTGGGCCATTCTCGCTCAAATCATTTTCGCGCGGGGTCGCATTGTCGCGGCTCCATTGCCACGATTCAACACACTCTGCCAACGATAACCATTGATACTCAGGATAGCAGCAGATCGGAATGCCACCGTGATGACTATTTAGCAGATAGGTTGTTGCAAACGCTGCAGGAAGCTCCAGCCCTATCATTGCTTCAGCAGCAGCAATTTGGGCCTGATCAACTGGTTCGTGGCGATATTGCAAGCATTCAGGATAGTTTAGGCTGAGCCAATCCAACATGCGGTGCCATAATTCAACAGCTCGTGCATCCATTTGCACATTAAACCTCTTTCACTATCACTCAGAAAATAGAACAAATGTTTCAATTCATATCCAGAGTATAGCATACCCTGCTCGCATTGTGAGCAGGATTTGCTATGTTAAGCAGCACTATTTCGCAGGAGCAAACGATGAAAAACTATCCATTGCCAGTTGCGCTGAACATTCCTAGCGGCTGGATTGTGCATTCGAATACGCTGTTTGAAGTTGAGCCAGTATTGCCCGATGGCTCGATCAATCGCGAGTTTAATACATCTGAGGACTTGATTTGGATTGAGCAGTTCAATTTTGGGCGCTTTATCGATTACATCACGCAGCTAGCAATCGCCAATCGCCCAGCACAAGCAGCTGCATTAACCACATTTGCCGAGGATTGGGCCAAACAACAAACAATTGCAGAAACCTTGAGCCTTGACGTTGGCTGGCATTACAATGGCGAAGGGAAAAAAGATGCCAGCAATGGCTATTATCGTTTGGTTCTATTGCGCGGCGGCTGGGAGCATGTGATCTATCGCTATGAAACTACCTCAACCAGCGCATTGATCGAAAAAATCAATCATTGCCTGAATTATCCCAATCACTACCTTAACCCTGAAGATTAACGATGGTGATCCCTAACCCCCCAACCTCCTCTCCCACTGGACGCGGGCGAGGGGGAGCCGACCGTTTTGTATCACGCATTGCGACAGAACCGCACAATTAAAGCCCCTCGCCCGCGCACGGGAGAGGGGTTGGGGTGAGGGGATCTGCCCTATGCAAAGCCAAAAAGTGCCTTTCCTGCACGCGGGCGAGCAACTGTGGTTCAATGAAAAATTGCGCATGAACCAGAGAATTAAAGCCCCTCGCCCGCGCACGGGAGAGGGGTTAGGGTGAGGGAATTAGGCAAAATCTAGCAGTACAAATTATTGCCTGGGCTTACACCAAGCCGATTCGTGATCGATTGGTATGAGCTGACCCGACTTTGAACTTGGCCGGGATTGCCACCATTGCACTCTACCGAGCCGTTGATGCTGCGAATCGTTTCGCCGAAGCCATTGCCATTGACCATCGCTTCGTGAGGAGTCATCGAGCCAGGGCCGCGTTGAGTCATCCAATACCAGAGCGCGGTTTTCCAAGCCACAGCAGAATCACGCGCTACCAAATCTGGGTCGTTGAGCAGATTCAAGCCCAATGCTTGGCCCGCCAAGCCATAATTGTAGTTCCAGCTCAGCTGAATTGGGCCACGACCAAAGTAGCGTTTGCCCGGGGCGCACGGCCATTGGGCGCTATTTTGGCAATATTCGCCTTGGGCAATTTCGGTAATATGCACAAAATTGCCAGTTTCGTGGGCAAAGTTGGCCAAAGCAGCAGCAGCTTCGCGCTTGCGAACTTCGGTCGAGCCTGTGCCAGCGAACGCTGGATAGAAGGCTGCTGCCTGAACTAAGCCCTCATAACTGTAGAAGGAATTGCGATTGGGGAACATTTGCTCGAATTGCGCCTTGCTGACGATTGAACCAAAGCCCGAGGTTGGTGGTGGATTGGTGCCGCCACAGGTGGTTGGTTCCCAGAACCAAGTGCTGATCGTTGGATCGTAGCCTGGGTTATCGTGCTCGGCCACGTAGAAACTGCCGTTGTAGCGCACGATGTTGCCTGTGTAATATTGACGGCCTGCGACCCAATCGGTGTAGCTACAGCTGCCGCCGCCACCGCCACCGCCGCCACAGCTGGTTGGCTCCCAGAACCAAGTGCTAATCGTTGGATCGTAGCCTGGGTTATCGTGCTCGGCCACGTAGAAACTGCCGTTGTAGCGCACAATATTGCCGGTGTAATATTGGCGACCTGCGACCCAATCGGTAAAATTGCAACTTTGCGCGAGGCTCGCTTCGGAAGGAGCAAATGATTCACGAGCCATCCCAGCCTGTGGATTGAGCAGACTGCCCCAAAATGCGCTGATCAAGAGTGGCGTAAGCAACAACTTGCTCAGTTTCGAGGGAGTTAGTTGAGGAATGTTCATACAACCTCCTAAATCGATGCTTCAATTGCCCATCGTCGTTGATAACGGGGCGGCTGAGCACGCTGCCAACCTTGGCAACCAGCCAAACCGCCAGCATGCACCAAAAATGAGCCATGCCAATTGAACGAATCTAGTCTTCCACCTTTATTATTCCAGTGGAATTATAAATAACTTAACATTCCAACTGCGCAATGTCAAGCCTTTTCCTTAATAAAAGGTTTAAATTAGTATAAATATGATTAAAAATAACTAGATTACAGCAGGGGATGCCATTTAACCACCAAGAACACGAAGCATCACAAAGCTGAATAGCAATTTATGCTTTACTTCGCGAGGTCAATGATTGCGGTATAGGTTTGTTGTTGGGTACAATCAGCGTCGAGGAAATAGGTTACGTCAATTTTGACCAACTGATTCGGATAGACCGTGCGATAGGCTGGCAGCATTTCGATACCACCCGTCAGATCGGACAAATGTTTGCGCTCGCCAACATACTCGTAGAGCGGTAAATTAACCGCCAATGGATGTGCGTGATCGATCTTGTCGCAACCAACTAAATCGCACATTCCTATAAAAAAATTGAATTTATCATCAAGATAATGCGGCTGCATAACAAAATCTTCAAGCGGCTGCCAACCGGTATCATTCTGAATCGACAAGATCGGATCAGTAAAGCAGGTTAATTCATAACCAGGCACAACAATCGCGATGTAATTGGAAAATACGGTTACGCTCTCACCCGATTCGGTAATTATTGGCTGCTGGCTATTTTCTGAGTTCACACTGCATCCAACCATCATCAACAATACAATCATCCAGCCAAATCGATGCATCACTTGCTCCTTGCGCTAGGGTTAGCTTTTGGTGCTAACGAATAGGCGCAGGGGTTTGTTCCAACAGGTTAAATCGGGAGTTACGCTCAATATCACACAGCGCTTGGTCGTCGTTATGGCCATCAGCGGATCACGGGGCATAGCAATGAAAAGCCCCTCTTCTGTTGCCCAGAAGAGGGGTTGGGGTAAACGAATAAGGCTTAGGGAGCAGTCGCAACGAAGGTGAAGGCTTCCCATGCGCCGCCGATTACATCACGATTGGCAATCAGCACTGGCGAGCCACTATTCAAATCCGTGGTCACATATTTGTTATTGGCCATTGCTTGTAAGCCAAACGTACCATTGCCAAGCTCAACACGGCGGAATTTCTCCCAGCCCAAAACCCCGCGTGATTGAGCAACCAGCCGCCCGCCTTGGTTCAAATCGGCAACTACATATTTGTTGTTGGCCATTGCCATGAACGAAACCGAGCCATCAGGATTGGTGATCATGCGGAATTTTTCCCAGCCTTGGATGGTGGGTCGATTGGCAACGAGTGGATTATTGCCATAATTATCGGCACTTACATAATTGCTGTTGGCACCAGCTTGCAACGCAACCCATGAACCTTCAGGCGCATAAGCTCGCACCGTATTTTGAAATTGGGTGTTTGGCTGGAAGTAATTGGTGCTGAAACGGCTCCATTTATCGGCAATTGTCGGCGCACTATCATTCAAAAGGTCGGGTATAGCTTGGGTGTTGTTTTGATAAAAGCCCCAGTTGCCAGCACCATTCACCTTGTACGTCCAGTTCGTCCATGAAACGTTCAGGGCGTTGAGGCCAGACATAAATTTTTCATACAAATCGTAGTGGGTCGAGAACCAATATTCACCAGCGAAACCGGGGACGTTCCAATCATTGATGAAGGTCGCGTATTTATCTAAGGCACTTTGGATGAAATTGTTGGTCACATTCCAATCATTGACCGTATCAAAGTTATAGTGATGCAATTGATACATCACATTTGTCCAGCCATAGGTTGCTGGCGATAACGCTTGATACCAATCGTAGAAGGCAGCCATAACAATCATATGGTCAGGGTCTTTAGCTCGTACTGCATCATATAAACGATCAAAGAAATCAAATTTTTGGCGAATTTGTTGGGCAGTTTCGGCTTCGCCATTGCTCAATAATGGCTCGTTGAGCAAGTCGTAGGCGGCTACGGTTGGGTTGCCGCGATAGCGCGTCGCCAACCGCTCCCAAATTTGCACTGTCCAATTTTGATAGGTAGCGTTTGTCCAGAGTTGATTTGTGCCGGTTTGGCCGCACGAGTGCCATGGGCAAGCAGCGCCAGGCGCGCCATGCAAATCGAGCATCACATATAAATTGCGCTTGCTGCTTTCGCTAATCAGCCAATCAAGCTTGCGAAAGGCCTCAGCATCCGATTTCATCGTGCCGTTAGGATTCATCAGCACCAGCCAGTGAATCGGCACGCGCACCATATTCAGGCCCATCGCCTTGATGGTATCGAGGTCGCTGGCTTGAATCCACGTATCTTGATAGCCTGCGATCAAACTATCGGCGGTGCTGCTACCAAAACGGCTGGTCAAGGCTTGGCGCAAATTAAATTCATCAGCAATCTGGGCATTAAATTCGTGAATTGACCACCAACTGCCGCTTGAGCCAGTTTGCAAGACCCGAATTAAACGAGTTACTTGAGTGCTATTAAATTGCACCGTCACAACTTGGCTCGTGCCACTGCCGCTACCAACGGTTAACCAAGCATTATTAACAAAGGCTTGAACCTGGTATTGGCGGGGATAATCGCCAGTAGAGGTCCCAGCGTCGATCGTGACTCGTTCAACTGCTTGATTGGCCCCAAGATCAACTTGGAACCACTGACCATTAGCTTGGGGAGCATTGCTTGTCCAGCGAGTAGCAGGATTGCCATCGATAGCGGCACTGGCTCCAGCAGCCGATCCGCTAGCAGTCCAGTTGCTACGCGGCAGGGCGGGATAGCCCAAGGGCGACATCCAGCCTTCTTGCAGCAACCAACCGCCAAGATTGGTGCCTTTGAGGGTTACGATTGCACCATTGCCGGAATTATTGCGCACAGTTGGGCCGTTGGCTTTAAGAAAATCGCCAGCGCCAAATGCAGCTTGGGCAGCAGGTGCTGCTGAGTATTGGGCAACAATTGTGCTAATAAGAGCCAGTAAAACCATCAGCCTAGGCAGCTTGTGCATCCTGTTCCTCCTTGAACGATGGACTGTCTGTCGAATAGCATCGGTTGAGAAACTTGAAAAGCGCGAACATTCTGGTATCGTTTCCGGAAACGATACCGATACGATAAATATTAACACAATTTAATAATGTGTCAAGTCATTCGTGTTAAAACCAGTTGGCAGCGCTTGATGAGGATTGAAGCTTGATCAAACATATTTATTCTGTTTGATCAAGCTCTTTGCATGCTAGCGCTTGCTGTGGCGTAGCGCCGTTTCAGCCCGCATTGTTTGAGGTAAATACACGCGATATGCCGCAGTAGGATTCGTTGCCGTCGCCGTCACCGTCGGCGTATTGGTCGCTGTGGCTGTTGGCGTATTGGTCGGCGTGATACTCACCGTGACTGTTGGTGTATTCGTTGGTGTATTCGTTGGTGTATTCGTTGGTGTATTCGTTGGTGTATTCGTTGGTGTATTCGTTGGTGTTTGAGTCGCAGTTGCGGTTGGTGTGTTGGTTGGTGTATTCGTTGGTGTATTCGTTGGTGTATTCGTTGGCGTTTCAGTCGCCGTTGCGGTTGGCGTATTGGTTGGTGTTGGGGTCAATGTTGGCACGCCATACCAAAAGCCGCCTTCAAGGCTAAAATCGCCTCCAGTGCTGGCAGCATTTGCATCAGACTGACCAATTGAGCCGTGGATGTCAAAATCACCGCCGCTGCTATTGCCGCCGCCGCTATCGATTGTCGTCCACTCAAGACTAAAGATTCCGCTAGTTTGAGCTTGGGCCAACTGAATCGCAAGCATGATCATTACCAATGGAAGGATCGACCACATTAAGCGCTGTTTCATACATGTCGGCCCTTCGCGTTCCGCCGCCCAAGCATCCAACCCAAGCCAAGTGCCAACCCGCACATGGGTAGCAGCCAAACCCATGAAAATCCGTTGGATGCTGGTTGACCACGCTCCAAAGCAGCAAGCCGAGCATCAAAGGCCGCCAATTGATCAGCCTGTTGATCGATAGTTTTGGCTTGTTGAGTAGCTAAAGTATGCAAACCTTGAATTGCTGCCAGCGCCACACCATCAGCATCAACCGTAGCAATATGGCGATCGTCGCTGCCTAAACCAAAAGCTGCGTAAAAATCTTGGGCCGTTGGGCCAATATGGCGCACTGTTGAGCCTTCACTGGTATAGTTCCACGCTTGAACGGGAATCGCAGCCAGCTGATCAAGCAGCAACTGGGGATCAATCGCTGCAAAATTCGATTTGAGATTTTTATCTGATGAATTGGACCATGTGCCACCTTTACTCAGAAAAGCGCCACTTTCGGTCGCCAAAATCGCGCCATCGGGGATAACAACCTTGGTGCTGCTACCAAACCAAGCGCCACCAGGAGCACGCACAATAAACTGGCCTGGTGCAGTCGTCGAAACTGTATCTTTTTTATTGTTTTGTTGGCCAGCCCACACAAAACTACCAGCATGAGCCGCAACTGCATTCTCGCCAGCAGCAACGGTATAATCGGCCAAGGTTGTATTGCCGCTACCGCCAAGAATTGCCGAGAGCGTGCTATTGGCGTTGTTGTTCTGGCCGCCACCGACAAAGGTACCAGCGCCAGCAGCTTGGTTGTTGAGGCCACCAACGACTGAAGCATAGGTATTGGTTGCGTCGTTATTAACGCCACCAGCCACAACCGAATATTGGCCCGTAGCTGTGTTGGTCTGGCCGCCACCGATAGAAGCCCCAGTGTTGGTAGCCTGATTCGATTGACCACCACCAATCGTCGTAATCAGCGAAGAAGCAGTATTGCCACGACCGCCAGCAATCACCGCGTAATTACCACTAGCTGCATTGAGTTGACCGCCGCCGATGCTGCTGGTATCGGCACTGGCGTTATTGCTTGTGCCACCAGCAACCGTGCTGTAATTAGCACTGGCAATATTGCCGCTACCGCCGCCAACGGTTGCAGCATCTTCGCTCGCAGTGTTGCTGACACCACCGCCAACCGTGGCATATTGCTGACTTGTCGTATCGCCAGTTACCCCAGCGACATTATTGCTACCACCGCCGATTGTGCCATAATTGTCGTAAACTCGGTTGGCTTGGCTGCTTGTAGCGCTACCACCACCGCTGATCGTGGCAAATTGAGCCACAATACTATTGTTGTAGCCACCAGCAATGGTCGAATAGTCGTCGCTCACGCTGTTGCTTCGGCCACCACCAACAAGCGTATAATTATCGCTGGCAACATTGGCGCGACCGCCACCAACAGTTGCATACATTTGGCTGACTGCATCGCCTGTGAGACCAGCACTATTTTCGCTGCCACCAGCAATCGTGCCATAATCGTCGTAAATTGTATTGCCGGTTGTGCCGCCGCCACCAGCAATCACACTATAACGACTGCTGATCATATTATTAATCCCGCCGCCAACCGTTGACCAAGCACCGCTCACATTGTTGGTTTGCCCACCGCCAATCACCACATATTCTTGGCTAGCGATATTGTTGATGCCACCGCCAATCGTGGAATAGCCATCATTGCTCGGTGCGCCATCATCGCTACCAGCACGGTTACCAGCGCCGCCGCCAATTGCGCTATAGCTATCATAGGCACTATTCACACTATCAACGTTGCCACCGCCGTTAATCGTGCTGCCAATGCTATTGCTTGTGACCGTATTCCCTTCGTAACCGCCAATCAGGTTGGGGCTAAATATGTTTTGGCGTGTCCAGAAGCCAGGCAAGGCCAAGGCCAAGGGCGCAGCTGTCACCTGCTGACGTGGCGTAAGAATCGTATAACTCGTGCTGGCATCGGCCTTAACCGCTAGCTCAATCCAACGGCTTTCACCATTAAAGAAATCTTCGCCAAAGCTAAGCTGGGTTGTAAATAAACCATTATTCACATTCAGATCGGCTTGGGTTATGCTTGCCAGAGCCGTGCCACCTGTTGCTGTCGCATACAAGCCAAATTGAAAATCAAAGACTCCATTTGCGACGCTGCCACTTTCTCTTAACATGCCTTGGTACGTAATTGTTTCGCCGGAAGGGGCTAAAACTGCCGCTGGTTGCTGGTTGGTTTGATCCTGAGCGGCAACAGGCAGAAGCCATGTGCTGGCGAAAACCAAGCCGATCAGCATGAGATAGCGTTTACGAATCATGATTGCTGCTCCTATATAAATAACTGGCAACCAAACCCCTCGTTGCTCTCAGGCAGGCCTTTGCATCGCTTGGCCATGCGCGAGCCTACCACCGTTATAGCATTCAGGGCAAGGGTGATTGGTTGAGAATGAGCATGCAAGCAATAAAAAATGCCAGCTGGATGCCCAATCCAGCTGGCACGCGTGCAAAGCACAATTTTTCTATTTAATTGTCATCGGAATATAGAACGTATATTGGATTGCTGCCGAACCAAACTCGAAGGCCCCAATATCACACCGCGCTTGGTCGTCGTCATCGCCATCGACAGGCCGTGGGAAATAGCGTTGATCGGTTGCGCCACAAGTGCTGGGGCCTGCATCAACAGCTGGGCTAGCGGGATCAAGGCTAAAACTGCGGGTTGCGCCACCATGAAAATCAAAGCTCCCCAACAGAGGCTGCACCCCAATTAAATCGCCCGTGGCTTGGGTCAGATTACAAACTGCATCGGCATGCTCGATTAGCACATGGCCTTGGCTGCTGAACAAGCCTGAGCAATCGCGGGCTACATTGCTAGCACTGTTGCGGTTACCTGCCACAATCGTGTTGCTCAGCTGCACGGTCGAACTATAGAGCGCGGTAATCCCCGGCCCATCATTCTCGACAATGGAGCCAGAGTCAGGTGTCAATAATGTGTTGGTATTCGAAACAATCGTTGAGTTGGTGATGATCAACGGATTGGGGTTGTTGCTGTGAACAATCCCTGCGGCGAAACCATCGGCGCGATTATAGGCAATGGTGCTTGAATCAAGCCGTACTTTGCCACCATTGCCTGTGCTCATCGCCCCGCCATCGCCAAGGCACTCAGCACGGCCTGTTGTGGTTCGGTAAGTAGAGTTGCCACTAAATTCGCTATGATCGATAGTTGCGGTGCCAGTCACAACTCCAATCGCCCCAGCATTGTTAGCCCAATTATTAATAAAACGTGAATTACTGACCGTCAATGTGCCAGAACTGCTAATTGCCCCGCCATTTGAACAATAGAACGAGCCATTGCCACCATTGCCATTAAAAAGACTGTTTTTGACCGTTGCGGAGCCGCGACCCACCCACATCGCACCTGGTTTATTCAAACTAAAAATACTGGCATTGACCACAGTCTGACCAGAGTTTGTAACCAGCGCTGCCGCATAATCATTGATGCCCGTATGGCGATCAATGGTTGAATTATTAAGCGTTAAATGGCCTGCATCATTGTAGATAGCCGAGCCAGCTCCACCAGTTGATTGGCTAAAGCGTGAATTCGTGATGCTGACCGTACTCTCATCGATATACAGCCCTGCCCCAATCCCACCACTCTCCATATAGACATACGGGCCATAATTTTTTTCGATCAAGCTATTGGTAATCGTCAAATAGCCGCTAAGCGAAGCAATGCCACCACCAGACATATCGGAAGCAAGGCTGTTTCGGTTAGGGCTCATCCCATTGGTGGTCAGCGTGCTATTGTCGATGGTTAACGAGCCTGCTCGATGCAAAATGCCTTGGCCATAGACCATCGATTCTTCGACGCTTCCACCAAGAAAACCTTCGCGCACTTGCAAATTGCGTAAGCTCACATTGCCACCAGTAATTTCCAAGGCCCGATCAATGCCATTCGCATTGATAATACTGGTTGCTGAGGTCACACCAGTAAGCTGAATCGTCCCATTCAGATCAAGATCGCCAGTTTGTGGGCTTTCCGCACCAGTCAGGCTTAATGTATAGCTACCTGCCGCCAGTTGAATCGTATCGCTGGCCGAACCAGCAGGACAGGCATCAACCGCCAAATTCGTATTGGCGGCCTGAATCGCCTCACGCAACGAACATGTACCATTATTGGGTGTAAGATCATCAACGAATGTATTAACTGTAATCGTCGTGTGCAACGCCTGCGGTTGATTGATGCTCGCAGCTGCTGCTTGCCAACTAATTGCCAACCCCAAACTCCCAATGCCTATCCAGCGTAGAAAATGCATACCACTACCTCACCACACGGCGTACCACAAAACCTCAACTCCATGGCACGCCAAATTCAACAGCGATTAATTATGCTATGAGACCGGTCTCATGTCACAATTAGGGCCAAACCGTTGTAGACCTTTAACCAGAATTTGCTGCTTGGTTGAATTGAATCGATTCAATGAGCCAATCTATAGGTCTATGTATCTTAGTGCGCAATCTAAGCCCAACCCATAGTTCTTTTAGGCTAATTTGGCCTATATGTAACTATAGAACGCGCGCCCAACTCCTATGCTAGCATTGCACACGAAACTTGTGCGCACTATCTATCTGTCTATGGAACTGGCGGGCAACAAAAAATGCCAGCTGGATTGGGCATCCAACTGGCACGTGGGCAAAGCACAAATTTTTATTTTTATCTAATCGTCATCGGAATATAGATCGGATACTGAATTGCTGCCGAGCCAAACTCGAAGGCTCCAATATCACACCGCGCTTGGTCGTCGTTATCGCCATCGACAGGCCGTGGGAAATAGCGTTGATCGGTTGCGCCACAAGCGCTGGGGCCTGCATCAATGGTTGGGCTGGTGGGGTTCAGGCTAAAGCTGCGGGTCACGCCAGCATGGAAATCAAAGCTCCCCAGCTCAGGCTGCACCCCAATTAAATCGCCGGTGGCTTGGGTCAGATTACAAACTGCATCGGCATGCTCGATTAGCACATGGCCTTGGCTGCTGAACAAGCCTGAACAATCGCGGGCTACATTGCTGGCATCGTTACGGTTGCCCGCCAAAATGGTGTTGCTCAGTTGCACGGTCGAGTTATTAAGGGCACTAATGCCCGGCCCATCGAATTCGACAATGCTGCCGTCTTCGGGGTTTAATAAACTATTGGTATTCGAAACAATTGTTGAGTTGCTAATGATCAACGGATTGGGGTTGGTACTGTGAAAAATTCCTGCGGCGAAGCCATCGGCGTGATTATAAGCCAGCGTGCTGGAATCAAGTAATACTTGACCATGTTGGCCAGTGCTAATCGTGCCACCATCGCCAATACATATTTCGCGGCCTGCCGTGAATTCACGGGCATCATTGCCGCTAAATTCACTATGATCGATGCTTGCAGTTCCCGTCACAACCGCAATTGCGCCGCCTTCGTTGGCCCAATTATTAAGAAAGCGCGAATTGCTGACGCTCAATCTACCAGAGCTACTAATTGCCCCGCCTTGTGAACAATAGAACGAGCCATTGCCGCCATTCCCATTGAATACACTGTCAGTCACAGTCGCCGATCCGCTGGAAATCCACATTGCTCGAGGCTGGTTGTTGACAAATTGCGTATCATTTACAAGCGTCTGACCAGTATTAGTGGAGATCGATCCGGAAAATTCTCCATTATTAAAATGTCGCCCAATGGTTGAATTGACGATCGTTAATTGGCCAGCATCATTATAGATTGCAGCACCAGTTCCCGCTGATGAGTGACGGAAGCTTGAATTGCTGATCTGAACAGTACTTGCATCAATATAGAGTCCACCCCCAATGCCACTATTGCCCATAGCCTCAGCGCTAACATAATTGTTTTCGACCAAGCTATTGGTAATTGTTAAATAACCAGTGAGCGAAGCAATGCCGCCACCAAAAAAACTGGTCGCAACACCCGTTGAGCTGGTAATATAGCCATTGGTCGTAATCATGCTGCTATCGATGGTCAAGGAGCCTGCCTGATGCAAAATTCCATGGCCATAGGTATCGAACTCATTAGCTGGCCCAGTATGAAACCCATTGCGCACTTGCAGATTGCGTAAGCTCACGTTGCCACCAGTAATTTCCAAGGCCCGATCAATGTCATTGGCATTGATAATGCTGGTTGCTGAAGTTACGCCGGTAACCTGAATTGTGCCATTTAAATCAAGATCGCCTGTTTGCGGGCTTTCCGCACCAGTCAAACTTAATTGATAGCTGCCTGCCGCCAGTTGAATCGTATCGCTGGCCGAACCAGCAGGACAGGCATCAACTGCCAAATCCGTGTTGGCCGCTTGAATCGCCTCGCGCAACGAACAAGTGCCATTATTGGCGGTAAAATCATCAACCAAGGTATTAACCGTAATCGTCGTGTGCACGGCTTGCGGTTGATTGATGGTCGCGGATGCCGCTTGCCAACTAATTGCCAACCCCAAACTTGCAATGCCAATCCAACGAAAAAATCGCATATAACGACCCCCTCATACGGCGTACCCGCTAATCTCATTAGCCTTGTACGCCAACTTCAATAACCATTAGTTCTTCACGTCCTCGAGCTCGGTGCTTAAACAGCATGGATTTGCGTGTAGATAGCAGAAACCAATCCTCCCTTCTTGCAATCAATCCAACGAACCAAAGCTATGAACGTGTGGATGCTACGAGTAACGCATGGCATTTGATTCAATGTGGCAATCTTACGTGCGTTTTAACCTGTTCTCAAGCGCAAACTAGCCCAATTGTGCCCCTATGCTATAATTGGCACGATCAGGTCATAGCAAGAGAGTTGTTATGCCAAGGATCATCCCAACCAGCTATTTTAAGTAAATTTAATGCTCATGCTCAATCAGCAAACAGGCAATATTGTTGCTTGTCGATTCGGCATAAACGTGATGATCCTGAGGCGATGATCAAGCGATAGTTCGTTTTATCTTCAACGAGTAAAGGAGTTGGTTTCATGACCATACGTCGCAGTTTCGTAGTAGGTTGGCTTTTATTGGGATTAATCGGCTGTAGCGGCAGCCTATTTACCCAGCCAACCGCTGTACCAACCAAAATTCAGCAAGTGCCCGCTGATCTGAGAATATCGCTTGAACGCACCATGTGTTTTGGCGAATGTCCAATCTATCAGGTGACAATTGATGCTACAGGCAAGGTTACGTACCAAGGCAAAGATTTTGTAAAAACCGTTGGTCGGGCCGAGGCAAACATCAACAACGAACAACTGCTGACGCTGATCAATGCGTTTGTTGCGAGCAACTATTGGAATTATAAAGCTTCGTATGAATTTGCTGGACCTGAATGCAATGGCATGATGAGCGATATGCCTAACGTAGATACATCGATTACCATGAACGGCACAACCAAATCAGTCCGACATTATTATGGCTGTGAAGGCTTTGCTGGCGAAGCAGAATTAAAGGCCCTCGAAGACCTGATCGATACGACGGTCAATGTCAACCAATGGACTGACTAAATTTCAAGATTCCCTCACCCCAGCCCCCTCCTTCCAAGGGTAGGTTTTTAAGAATTGGTTGGCAATTATGTTCCCTCACCCCCCAGCCCCCTCTCCCACTGGACGCGGGCGAGGGGGAGCATCGGTTTTCACCAAGGAATTGGGGGTGAACCACGGCGTTAAAGCCCCGCGCACGGGAGCGGGGTTGGGGTGAGGGAATCTTCACACCGACCCGTGAAAGAACCCGCGCTCCCACTGCACGCGGGCGAGGGGGAGCACCCGTTTTGGATCACGCATTGCGACAAAACCCCAAGATTAAAGCCCCTCGCCCGCGTACGGGAGAGGGGTTGGGGTGAGGGGATATCAATCATAATGCTCTATGTTCTATGTTCTATGCTCTATGTTATTGCTCCAAACGGCGGCGCACCGCAGCAGCATGCGCGGTCAAGCCCTCGGCCTCGGCCAAACGTTGGGCAATTGGGCCTAGGCGTTGTAAGGCTTTTTCGTTCAAGCCAACCAACGAAATCACTTTGCGAAAATGATCAACATTGACGGGCGAGGCGTAGCGGGCAGTTCCGCCAGTTGGCATAATGTGCGATGGGCCAGCCACATAATCGCCCAAGACTTCAAATGAACGTTCGCCAATGAAAATGCCGCCAGCATTGCGCACCTTGCCAACATATTGCCAAGGATCATTCAGCAATAAACAAAGATGTTCAGGGCCATAAGCATTACTGATTTCAAACGCCACATCCAACGATGGCACAACCACAATCCCCGAACGATTAGCTAAGGCTTGGGCGGTGATCTCTGCTCGTTCTAGCTCCTCTAGTTGGCGGGCAACCGCAGCTTGCACTTTTTCAGCCAATGGCAACGATGGCGTGAGCAAAATCGCCGAGGCCAAAAGATCGTGCTCTGCTTGGGCCAACAAATCGGCAGCAACTAATTCTGGGTTGGCATCAGCATCGGCAATGACCATGGTTTCGGTCGGGCCGGGCAAGGCCTCAATATCAACCGTGCCATAGACCGCTTTTTTGGCCAGCACCACAAATAAATTGCCAGGCCCAATAATTTTATCAACATGCGGCACGCTGTCGGTGCCATAGGCCATCGCCGCAATCGCCTGCGCCCCACCCAAGCGAAAAATCCGATCTACCCCAGCAATATCGGCAGCAACCAGCACGAGCGGCGAAATCTCGCCAGTCGCGCGTTGTGGCGGCGAACAAACAATAATCTCGCGCACCCCAGCAACCTTGGCCGGAATCACACCCATCAACAGTGATGAAGGCAACGGTGCAGTGCCACCAGGCGCATAGGCCCCAATCCGATCAAGCGGCAAAACAATCTGGCCAAGTGCGCCTTCATCGCTCCAATCGACCCAACTTTGGCGGGTTTGCTTGCGGTGAAAACGCTCAATTTCGGCAGCAGAAACCCGCAATGCCTCAATCAATAATGGGTCAACCAAGGCATAGGCGGCTTCGATTGCCAAGCGATCAACCTCAAACTCATTGATCGCAACGCCTTCGATCGTGCGGCTCCAGTGTTGCAAGGCTGCATCGCCATCGCGGCGCACACTGGCCAAAATCTGGTCAACGGCGGCGGCTGGGGTTGTGCCAGCACCAAACATACTATCGAGGCTTTGTTGCAAACGCTCAGGAATTTCGACCGTATCGAAGGCCACTCGCGCTAACGGCCCTTGTTTGGCCAACGCAAGATCGGTATAAAGCTTAATTGGCATAACGGCTCCATCTATCCAAGGTCAAGGCACTAGCAGCATGCTACCAAATTCAGGCTTGAGCGCAAATGCACGATTCGGCCCACGCCTTGAGCCTTGCTAGTTTGGGCTATAATGCCACTATGGCAATTGCAATCTTGGCAACCAAACTGATGATTCCAAGCCTGCGCACAAGCGTCGTTAATCGCAGCCTGCTCTTGGCGCGGCTTCAACGTGGTCTCGATCGGCGCGTAACGGTGGTTGCTGCGCCAGCAGGCTTTGGCAAAACAACCTTGTTGAGCACATGGCTGCAACAAACCAGCCATGCCAAAGCATGGCTAACCCTCGATCAGCGCGATAATGATCCCTTGCGTTGGCTGAGCTATCTGGTTGCAGCCTTGCAAACCATCGAGCCAACGCTCGGCCAAAGCGTGCAGCAAGCACTGCAAGCAGCTCAGCCAGCCCCAAGCGAGCAACTAATCGTGAGTTTGATCAATGAGATTAATCAAATCAAGCAACCAATTATCGTGGTGCTCGATGATTATCATGTGATCGAAAATCAAGCAGTTGACGATATGCTCAATTTTTTGCTGGAGCATATGCCAACCACCATCCATCTTGTGTTGGCAACCCGCGAAGATCCCCAAATACCCTTGGCTCGTTTACGTGCTCGCGGCCAACTCAACGAATTGCGGGTCGCCGATTTACGCTTCAATTTGGCTGAAAGTAGCGAATTTCTGAATACAGTCATGGGTTTGCACTTGCCAGATCAGGCAATTGCCAAGCTCGAAACCCGTACCGAAGGCTGGGTTGCTGGGCTACAACTCGCGGCGCTCTCACTGCAAGGCCAGCATGATCCAAATAGCTTTATCGAAACATTTAGTGGCCAGCATCAATTTATTTTAGATTATTTGCTCAGCGAAGTGCTGCACCAGCAAACGCCTGCAATTCAAGCATTTTTGCTGCAAACATCGATTCTTGAGCGCATGACTGGGCCGTTGTGCGATGCAGTTTTGAACCAAACTAACAGCCAAGCCATCCTTGCCCAAATCGATCAGGCTCATTTATTTATTGTGGCGCTCGATCAGCAACGCGCTTGGTATCGCTATCATCAGCTATTTAGCGATTTACTGCGCCAGCGGTTGGCCCAACAGCTCACGCAGCAAGAGCTTGCAACCCTGCATCAACGGGCCAGCCACTGGTATCAACACCACGATTTAGTGCTCGAAGCCTTTCAACATGCCACGCTTGCCCACGATTACCAGCGCGCCGAAGAATTGATGATCCAAATGCCGCTGCATGCCAATGGCTTTGTCTCGGCAATGCTGAATTGGCTGGCGAGTTTACCCAATACAGTGCTTGATCAGCAGCCTTCGTTGTGGGTGCGCTATGCAGCAATTTTGCTGGTGATGGGTCAAACCAGCGGCGTTGAGCCAAAATTACAAGCTGCCGAACGTGGCTTGCAGCAACAGCCCGCTAATGAGCGCAATCGTGATTTACTCGGCCAAATTGCCGCCGCCCGCACAACCATCGCCTTAACGCAATATCAAATTGAGACGATTATTGCCCAAGCTCAACGCGCTTTTGGCTATTTGCATCCGCAGAATTTGCCTTTTCGAGCGACAACCAATTGGGCCTTGGCCTATGCCCATCAAGTGCGCGGCGAACGCCAGAACACGAACATTGCACTGACCCAAGCAATCGAATTGAGCCAACAAGCCAATGATACGTTTACCCTGATTTTGGCTTCAATCGGCATGGGCCAACTGCAAGAAAGCAACCTAGAGCTATATCGGGCCGCCGCAACCTATCGCCATGTGTTGCAATTGGCGGGCGAACAGCCACAGCAAATCATCTACGAGGCCCAACTTGGTTTGGCACGAATCTCCTATCAATGGAACGATTTGGCCACCGCTGAGCAGCATGCCCAGCAAAGCCTGCAACTTGCGCTGCAATACGAGCAAGGCATCGATCGCTTTATTTTGTGCGAATTGATGTTGGCCCAGATTAAGCTGGCCCACAACGATCTGGCGGGAGCAAAACGGCTGCTTGATCAAACTGAACAATTGGCGCGGCAGCACAATTTTACTCAACGCTTTGCTGAAATTGCCCATGTGCGGATTCAATTGCTGGTGCGCGAAGCCAAATTGAGCAACGCCAACCAACTTGCCAACAGCCAGCAACTTACGTTTTGCCAAGCGCAAATTGCCTTGGCCCAAGCCCAGCCAGCAGCAGCAATCGCTCTCCTTGAGCCGCTTCAGCAGCAAGCACACGCCAACAATTGGCCCGACCAGTGGTTACAAGCATGCTGCTTGTTGGCGCTAGCCTATGCAGCACAAAGCCAAAACGAACAGGCAATCGAATGGCTCAAGCAAGCACTACCATTAGCAGAAGCCAATCAATTAATCCGCAGCTTGCTTGATTATGGCCAACCAATGCAGCAACTTTTGCAGCTGGCCCAAGCTCATGGCCTACACGCAACCTTAATCGATCACGTACTGCCGCTGTTTACCAACCAATCCCAGATTAGACCCCAAGCCAACCAAGTTGAGCGGCTGAGCGAGCGCGAAATCGAGGTGCTGCAACAAATTGCAGCAGGCCACACCGACCGCGAAATTGGCGAATTGCTGTATCTTTCGATCTATACGGTCAAAGTGCATGCGCGGAATATTTATGCCAAACTTGAGGTCACGAATCGCACCCAAGCCGTGGCCCGTGCCCGCAACCTTGGTATCTTGCCGCAAACCTAAAACCCACAGCCACAATGAATATGCAGCATACCTCGCCGAATAACTCGTTTGAGGTATGACAGGCTGCTGCCCAAATTGTATCCTGCTCGCAGATCGCACACGACGCATAGTTCAAAGCAGGAAGTTATGTCAAATCAATTGACGCGCTACCAGATTCAAATCAAAGGCCAGCTTGATCGAGGTTGGGCCGAATGGTTCGATGATTTAGCCATCAGCCACACGCCCCAAGGCGATACGCTGCTCACAGGCCCAATCGTCGATCAAGCGGCCTTATATCGGGTTTTGCGCAAAATTCGTGATTCAGGCCTGAGCTTGATTGCAGTCGTGCCGCTTACCCAGCCAATCAGCATTTCACAAGGAGCAACCACCATGGTTAACCAACGCCGCCACGCCATTCTCATTGGGATCTTTTTTATCTTGGCAGCAGTCAGTTCGATTCTTGGCCTGCTCTGGTATGCGCCATTGCTAACCGAAAGCGATTATTTACGTGCAGGCGCAGCCAATGCCAACCAAATTGTTTTTGCTGCGCTAATGGAACTGGTTCTTGTTACGACCGCCGTTGGCACAGCCGTCACCATGTTTCCAATCTTACGTCAATATAGCGAACGCATTGCCCTAGCGCACCTGTGTTTTCGCTTTCTCGAAGCAGTGGTGATTATGATCGGGATTGTGGGCATGTTGGCGTTGCTCTCAATCAGCAACGAATTTAGCAACGCAACCGCAGCCGATGAGCAAAGCTACCGCGTCGTTGGCACAGCATTAATCGCCATCCACGATTGGACATTTATGCTTGGGCCAAATTTCATGCTCGGACTCAACACGATTATGTATAGCTATATTTTCTTTCAAACCCGCCAAATTCCACGGCCAATTGCCACGCTGGGCCTCGTTGGCTCAAGCCTGATTTTTATTGCAGCACTGTTGGAAATGTTTGGGATTATCGAGCAACTTTCGACTTGGGGCGCACTGTTGGCGATTCCGGTTGCACTTACCGAAATGAGTTTGGCGATTTGGTTGATTACCAAAGGCTTCAAACCCAGCTCGAATGCAGCGAAAACCAGTTCTAAGCAACAACTAGTAAATAGCAGCACAATCTAAGCATTCGGCAGAAACGGTACTAGCGTGTTCCCTCACCCCCCAGCCCCCTCTCCCACTGGACGCGGGCGAGAGGGAGCCGCCATTTTTACCACGAATTCCGCAAAAAACCATGGAATTAAAGCCCCGCGCCCGCGCACGGGAGAGGGGTTGGGGGTGAGGGGGTCTTCACAACCTACCCGTGTAAGCCAGCCCCCTCTCCCACTGGACGCGGGCGAGGGGGAGCCGCCATTTTTACCACGAATTCCGCAAAAAACCATGGAATTAAAGCCCCTCGCCCGTGTGGCGGGCGAGGGGCTGGGGTGAGGGGATCAGGCGGTGGTTAACCTGATGAACCACTACAATTTGATAGCAACGGTACTAGCGCACTACCCACTTAATCGCTCTTGCATACAGCAGCAAAACTCTGTATGCTTAGAGCGATTCTCCCCTTCCAACGGCAAAGGTAGGTGCGCAATGTCGCAACCCACAGAGCAAGAACTCGTTACCAAACGACTCAAAACTACGGTCTATTGGTTGCTCGGCGGCTCACTCATCTCCTTATTTCTGTATCTGTTTATGGGCGATTTGATTGCGGTTGCCAGCTTTAGCGTTACTAGCGGGTTGTTAGCCACGGCATTTTGGCTGATTCAACGCCAATACAATCAACCAGCAGTTGTATTAATGAACATGGCAGCCTTGAGCTTGGTGATTGTCGGCTCGTTTCGCTTTTTCACCTTGCTCTCAATCGCCACCGTGACGATTATTTCAATCGTGCTGGTGTTGCCGTTTGTTGATAGCAAGCGCTTGCTAGGAATTTGTGGTTTAGCTTGGGTTGTCAGCATCGTAAGCATCACTAATCGCCTGCGAATCGATCAAGTTGCTGGGTCTGAGATGCCAGTGCGCGTCATCCTCAACTCGCTCTCGATTTTGATCATTATGGGCTTGCTTTGGCAAATTCACCGCCAACTAACCACCAGCTTGCAAGCAAGCAACAGCGCCAACCAAGCCTTGCGCGCCAGCCAACAATCGCTTGAACAGCAAATTGAGCAACGAACCTCAGCCTTGCAACGAGCCTTGCGCGATGTGCAAGCCCAAGCAGATAGCCAAGCGGTGTTGGCCCAACAGCTGGCCGAACAACAAACCACCATTCGCAACCTTAGCGTGCCAATTTTGCCAATCACCCAACATAGTTTAGTCGTGCCCTTGGTTGGAGCCTTAGATGCAGAGCGCTTGAGCACCTTGGTTGAGCAAATTTTAACCAACCTCAAAACCCAACGCACCCGCAATTTGATTCTTGATATTACTGGCGTGCCAACCTTGGATCGTGATGCAGGCCGAACCTTGCTCAAAGTGAGCAATGCAGCCCGCTTGTTGGGAGCAAGCACAACCCTCATCGGTGTGCGGCCCGATGTGGCCGAAATGCTGGTGAGCATTGGGCTTGATTTGCGCTCAATTCGCAGCGAAAAAGATTTGCAAAGCGTCGTGTATAGCCTCGTTCAAACCTCGTAAATCTGCTATGATCAGGCCAATTCAGCCAGTTCACAAGGATTTTGTATGCTGCTCGTTGCTAGCTATCTTGCCCAAAGCACCATTCACGGCATCGGCGTGTTTGCAGCCAATTTTATTCCCGCCAACACGATTATTTGGGAGTTTAATTCAGCGGTCGATTGGCGCATGACTGCCGCTGAGGTTGCAGCCTTCCCCGAACCCTACCGCAGCGCCTTCACCGCCTATATTTATGTCGATGATGAAGGCTATTATGTGCTGTGTGGTGATAATGCCCGCTATTTCAATCATTCAGCAACACCCAATTGCGATGATGCTGGAGCCTATACCCGCACCGTACGCGATATTCAAGCAGGCGAAGAATTGACTTGCGATTATTTTGTGTTCGATGAAATTACCCGCCAACACGGGCTTGATGTCAGTAGCTTTGTGCTGGTTGATCCTACACTCCACCAGCTATCCAACAATCAATAAATCCATTCTACGCCTGATGTGAGTTAGGCATCGTTGATAACCGTAAAGGTGAGGACATCGATCCCAAATCGCGCCCGCAATACGGCTTTGACGACGAGATGCGTCACCTTGCTCGCAATGCGGGTCGCCAATCCTT
>NZ_PUBZ01000103.1 GCF_003205875.1 Herpetosiphon llansteffanensis | reverse complement strand
ACAGGATCAGGGGTCGGGCTGTGGGCTGTAGGCTTTTGGCTAGAGCGTCCATCCACTGGGCGAGTGAGCTGGCTTACAAGGGTCGGTGTGAAGATTCCCTCACCCCAACCCCTCTCCCGTGCGCGGGGCTTTAACACCATGGTTCTGTCGCAATTCCTTGGTGAAAAATGGTCGGCTCCCCCTCGCCCGCGTTTCAGTGGGAGAGGGGGTTGGGGGGTGAGGGAACGCTCTACATCCGACCAATTGCTGAGAACCTACCCTTGTGAGGTGAGGGGGCTGGGGGTGAGGGACCAGACCATGGCTGCAATCCTCTAGCCTCTCGCTAATATGGCCTTCGCGATCTTCGCGGTTTCTCAGCTTCGTGACCTTCGTGGATTAAATTAAAAAGGGTAGCAATGCTACCCGATCAACCACCACATATCACTTCCACACACTAACTAATTCGCACCCCTCACTGCGTATTGTAGCAACTTCCTACGCAGCTGCCTAGCACCCATGTGTAACAATTAGGTAACAATTGGCTGATAATGCGCTGATGTGCTGCTGAGAAGAGGGTTTTATGGCTAAAATAGCCCTATGCAACAGTTTGGAGGTTTTGGGCTATGAGTGGTCGCATCCTGATTGTCGATGATGATCCAGCAATTTTAAGTGGGGTGAGCACCTTGTTGGAGCAAGCAGGCTATGAGATTGCTCAGGCTGCAAGTGTGGCTCAGGCGCGGGCGCAATTGCAGGCATTTAATCCGCCAAGCTTGGTGATTCTCGATTTAATGTTGCCAGATGGCGATGGCTTTGAGTTGTGTCGCCAAATTCGCCAAAGCAGCCAATATTTGCCAATTTTAATGCTTTCGGCGCGTGATGAATTGAATGATCGGGTTGAAGGCCTGACGGTTGGCGCTGATGATTATCTGACCAAGCCGTTTGCGCCAGCTGAATTATTGGCGCGGGTACGGGCAATTTTGCGCTTGGCCCAACATCAACGCGAAACGCTTGGCGCATTGGAATGCGGCAAATTGCGCTTCGATTGCGAATTGCAGCGCGCTTGGTGGGATGAACAATTGCTCGAATTAACTCCCAAAGAAAGTGGCGTTTTATTGCAATTAATGCGTCAGCCGAGCCATGTTTGGGGCCGTTTGGCCTTGTTGCAAACCGTTTGGGGCACTACCTTTTTGGGCGATTCGCGGATTGTTGATGTGTGTGTGCAACGCTTACGTGCTAAAATCAACCAACTTGATCCTAGTGCCGACCCAATTCAGACGGTACGTGGGTTTGGCTATCGCTTGAAGTGTGAGCCATGATTGTTCTGCCGCTCAAAGCTATGATTTTTGCGCTATTGCTGCTACTTTGGCTGGTTGCTAGCGTTGGCTGGTGGCTGGGTCAGCGCGGCAAGCGCCCAATTATTCAGCACACTGCTGATCCGATTTTGCGCCAGCAAATTGCCCAACATCGGGCCTTTATTGGCACGCTTTCGCATGAATTGCGCACGCCGTTGACCGCTCTTTTAGCGCATACCGCTATTGTGCGCAACCAACAAAGCGAGCAAACAGTGCGCGATCATTCGTTGCTGACATTGGAGCGCGAAGCCCAACGCATGGCGCGCTTAGTGCGCGATCTGTTGGAATTGCATCGGTTAGAATTAAGCGAAGAATTGCCGTTAGTGCCGGTTAATGTGGCGCTGCTGGCTGAAGAAGCGATTGCCAGTATTTGGGTGATGGCCGACGAAGCGCAAATTGAATTGCAATTTGAGGCCGACCCAACGCATAAACGAGTTTTAGCCCATCCTGATCGCTTAAAACAAGTTTGGTTAAATTTGTTGATCAATTGTTTGCGCTATTGTCGGGCTGGCGATTGGGTGTTGGTGCGCGTAGAGGCCAACGAGCAAGGGTTGCGTTGTAGTGTTGAAGATAGTGGTCCGGGCATCGCCGCCGCTGATTTGCCGCATGTAACCGAGCCATTGTATCGTGGCGTGCTGGATAATCAAGGCAGCGGCTTGGGCTTGAGCTTGGTCAAACAGATTTTGGCGCGCCATCATAGCAGCTTGCAGGTTGAAAGTAGCACCAGCTCGCCGACTGGCACGCATGTATGGTGGATTTTGCCCTATGACTAAATTGCGTTGGTTTAGCCTACTCGTTCTTGGTTCAATCATCTACTGGCTGCTGCCAATCGACGGTAATTTAGTCCTTCAGACCAACCAACAGGCTGGCTGGCCGCAAATTTGGTTCGAGCGTGATGCCCAAAATCAGCAATGGGTCTATGTGCGCGATAACCAGCCTTGGGTGTATGTGGCCTTGACACTTGATGGCACGACGTTGAGCCGCGATCAGCAATTTGCCACTGGCAGCGACCCATGGACATGGCGTTGGAACACAACAGGGAATTTGACCCAAGCTGATATTCGTTTTTATCACGATTGCGACCGTGGCTGCCAAGAGCGTGGCAGTTTGATGCTTGGCCAGCCTGCGCCAACGCCGATGCCACGCCAAAGCACCTTGCTTGGCGCTGTGTTCGCCAATCCTGAGCGCGATTGGTATGGCCGCGCGGCGTGGACGATTGAATTAGCTTATGCGTTGCGTGCCGATGAGAGCCAGTGGAGCATCGATGCCTTGGCCTCGCGAGTCGCGGCAGCGCATAAAGCTGGCTTGCGGGTCATTATTCGGGTTGCCTACGACCAAGGCCAAAGTTTGCCGCCGAATGATGATGAAACTGCTTTGGCGATTTTTTTGCGTTTTTGCCAGCGTTTAGCCCACGATCAACGCTTGCAGGTGGTTTATGGCTATAGCATTGGCAATGGCTACAATAGCATCGGCGAAAACACGCTTACCCAAGAGCCATTAACTCCTGCTTGGGTTGCCCGCATGTTGGTTGGTTATGGCGTTGCAGTTGAACGCCACGATAATGTGATTGAAACCATGCGCGGCTTGAATCCGCAGCTCAAGCTGCTGGTCGGGCCGGTGCGGCCTTGGAGCAACGATGCAGATGGTGACTGGACCGACCCGCTGAATCAACCATGGCTCAATTATTTTAATAGTGTCTTGGTGTTGCTTGATCAAACGATTCGTTTGAAGCACGCGCAGCAAATTAATGTTGCGCCCGATGGCTTTGCAGTAAGCACCTTTGGCTGGCCAGAACAGAGCGCCGACCCTGCCCAAGAGCCATTACGCGATGTTTATCTGGCGCAATCGGGCAAGGCGCAGCGTGGGTTTCGGCTCTATCGCGATTGGCTGGCGATTATCAATCGCTATCCAAGTATGGCCAATCGTCCGGTCTATATCACCGCTACCAACACGTTTCACCCTGAGCAAGGCCAAACGCCACTGGAAAACTATCCTAATGGGTGGCTGAGCAATGCCTTGCGCGAAGTGAGTGGCAACCCGCAGGTGCAGGCTTTATGTTGGTTTGTTGATCAGCCGTTTGGCCAGCAATGGCGCGAATGGAGCCTGAGCGAGCCGCAAGGCAAAATGCATGAAGCCGCTCAGGAGTTCGATCAACTATTGCGTTAGGCTTGTGGCTCGACGCTAATTTCAGTATGGACTGAGTTGGCGAGAAAGCATTTATCGTGGGCTTGATGGTGAAAGTGCTTGATTTGCTCGGCGCTAGGCGCTGGCTCGACCCAGGTTATGCTTGGGCGCAAGCTTACTTTGCTCATGACGATTTTGCCAGCGCTATTTTTGCCCATTTTGCCCAGCGCCTGATCGGAATAGCGCTCAACGACAAAGCCTGCTTCGGCCACGATTGATAAAAACCAGAGCATATGACAGCTGGATAAGGCTGCCACAAACGCTTCCTCTGGGTCAACCGCCTGTTCGTCGGAGTAGGGTAGCGGCACAACATGCGGCGACGAAGAGCCTGGCACAACCTGCCCGCCATCGAAAATCCAACGATGGGCGCGGCTATATTTGCCATCGCTAAATGTTGCCGCTTGGCGTTCCCATTCGATGTTAACGGTGTATCCTGCCATTGTTTAACTCCTCAAATGTGATCCACGAAGGACACGAAGAATGAAACCACGAAGATCGCGAAGCGCACGAAGTGAGGCTATGGGCTATAGGCTATTGGCTTTTGGTTGGAGGATGGATGATCCTGTGCTTTCTGAGCAATGTTTCGATAGCCCATAGCCAAAAGCCCCATAGTCATCCTTTCGCTTTATGCTCTATGTTCTATGTGGAATGGTTCATAGCATTAGCAACTGGATATTGGAATCCTTGGCATACGCGCGACGGTACACTGCATCGGGGGTTTCGCCCCAAGCCCTTGATGCAGTCGCCGCGTGTTGTCGCGCATTTCCCACAAGCGATGGATATACCGCCGTTCTTCCGACGACACGAACTGCTGTCAATGGAAACATTCCTCGTTATCCGTCCGATTACTCCGTTCAATAAACCCATTGCGCCACGGCGCGCGGCGGGGTATCCGCCAATGCCGTAATCCCAAGTGCTCCATCATCCGTTCAAAGGCCGTGACCCGCTGCGGATGGGCCGTATAGGCCATCGTGAACATCATCGCATTATCTGTGACCACCAGATGAAATGGCGACAAGCGCGTCACCGCCTGTGCGAGGACCCCCGCAATCACGGCACTGGTTTGGGTCGGATGGATTTCGGAATAGTTGATCCGTGTCCGCAGATGAATCGCACTGATTTTGTATTCGCGTCCCCGCTGCCCCTGAATCGCCGGTAATTCCTGAATATCGAGCTGGACACGATGCCGCCCAACCGGAATGTGCCACACTAGGCGTTTTTTTTGGGGCGCGGTCCAATCTGGCCAGCGGCATGCAGCATGCGCCAGATGGTGGCTTTATTGGCGGTTGGAAATTGGGCCTGGAGTTCATGGGCGATGCGCTGATGCCGTGATGCGGATTGGCATCGCGATAGGCCTCGGTGACGACAATCCGGCCATGGCGTTTGGGGTCGGACGAGCGGTCGTCGGGCTGGTCACGGTGAATTCAGCGAAAGACGGTGCTGCGATTGACGCGAAAATGGGTGGCTAAGCGGGCAATGGTCCAGCCCTCCTCGCGGCGCAGACGTTGCAGTTCTTGGCGTTGGCGGACCGTCAGTGCGGCATTGCGATGGATTCCCATACGACCTCTACGATCGACATGAATAGGATTGTCAAACCATTGTACCATTACAGCTATGCTCTATGTTCTCTGTTCTGCTGCCTTTTGATTTCTGCCCTTTGACTTTCTTTGCTACAATGGATGCATATCGCATGAACGTTGAGATTTTTCATAACCCAAGGGGGAAACGACGATGTTTAGTCCCGATCAGTTAGCTCAAATGCGGGCGGCGCAGGAGCGCTGGAACGATGAAACGCTGGCTCCGACGCTCCAGAAAACTCCTGAACGTCCGGCGTTATTTAGCACCGTCTCAAGCGAGCCGATTCAGCGGTTGTATACGCCGCTCGATATTGCCGATACCGATTATGCCAAGGATATTAGCTTTCCTGGCGAGTTTCCCTATACCCGTGGGATTCACCCAACTGGCTATCGCGGCAAGCTCTGGACGATGCGCATGTTTGCTGGTTTTGGCACTGCTGAAGAAACCAATGCGCGTTTCAAATATTTGCTAAGCCAAGGCCAAACTGGGCTTTCGACCGCCTTCGATATGCCAACCCTCTATGGCCGCGACACCGATCATCCCTTGGTCGAGGGTGAATTTGGCAAGTGTGGCGTGGCTGTCACCTCATTGGCTGATATGGAAATTTTGTTCGATGGCATTCCATTGGATCAAGTAACCACATCGATGACAATTAACTCGCCAGCAGCGATTGTTTGGGCGATGTATATCGCGGCGGCGGAAAAACGCGGCATTTCGCGCGCCAAATTGGGCGGCACACTCCAAAACGACATCCTCAAAGAATATGCAGCCCAAAACGAATATATTTTTCCAATTGCGCCATCGATGCGTTTGGTCGTCGATACGATTGAATTTGCTGCGCAACACATGCCCAAGTGGAATCCGGTTTCGGTCAGCGGCTATCACATTCGCGAAGCTGGCTCAACTGCGGCCCAAGAATTGGCCTTTACGCTTGGTGATGGCTTGGCCTATGTCAAAGCCTGCATCAAACGAGGCATGAATATTGATGATTTTGCGCCACGAATTTCCTATTTCTTCAATGCTCACAACGATTTCTTCGAAGAAATTGCCAAATATCGGGCGGCGCGGCGGGTTTGGGCACGCCAAATGCGCGATGTCTATGGTGCGAAAAATCCCCGCTCGTGGTGGATGCGTTTTCACACCCAAACAGCTGGGGTTTCGCTCACCGCCCAGCAACCAGAAAACAACATTGTGCGGGTTGCGATTCAAGCGCTGGCAGCGGTCATCGGCGGCACGCAATCGTTGCACACCGATGCGATGGACGAAGCGTTGGCCTTGCCATCGGAAAAAGCTGTGACAATTGCGCTGCGCACCCAGCAAATTATTGCTGAAGAAAGCGGCGTAATCAACACCGTCGATCCGTTGGCTGGCTCGTACTTTGTCGAAGCCCTGACCAACCGCATGGAAGCAGAATGTCTCGATTACTTCCGCCGCATCGAGGAGCAAGGTGGCATGGAAGCTGCTTTGGAAAAAGGCTGGATTCAACAACAAATCGCCGATTCGTCATATCGCTTCCAGCAAGAGGTCGATAGCGGCCAGCGCGGCTTTGTTGGGGTCAACAAATATACCGTTGACGACCCAATTGAAATTCCGATTTTGCAAATGGACCCCAACGGCGAGAGCAAACACATGGCGCGTTTGAACAAAGTGCGCAACGAACGTGATCAAGCTCGTTGGTCGGCAGCCATGAACGATTTGCGCCAAGCAGCGCAAGGCGAGCACAATTTGATGGAGCCAATTTTGGCGGCGGTCAATGCCTATGCCACCTTGGGCGAAATGTGCGATGTCTTGCGCGAAGTCTTTGGCGTGTATCAAGAAGTGATGATTGTCTAATTTGAACAAAGAGCATAGAACATAGAACATAGCTCTTTGGAACTTGCTAAGTTTCGAGTATCATAGACGTATGCTCAGCTAATGCTTTATTATGTTCTATGCTCTTTGTTCTATGCTCTAATTTATGAAACAAAGCTATTTTTCCACAGCACCCATCCACGATCCGCGCGACTTTGTTGGGCGTGAGCGTGAAATTGTTCAAATTAACGAAGCCTTGGCGGCTGGTCGCTCATGTGCAGTGATCGGCCCCCAAGGCAGCGGCAAAACCTCGTTGCTGCACCATATTGGCCAAGCAGTGGCCATGGTGCTTGACGAGCCTCCCCAAGTTGTTTTTCTCAGCCTAACGCGGGTTAACGATGCCCGTGATCTGTATTCGCCAATGTTGCGGGCCTTGCGCGCCAACGGCGATGATGAGTTAAGCCTTACCCAAGCTTTCAACGAAACCAATACCCCGCCGATGTTGCTGTTGCTCGACGATTTGGAAGCGGCAGGCTTGGGCTGGATTGGGGTTGTACGCAGTGCGCTGCGTGGCTGGGTTAACCAAGGCTTTTTGCAAATCGTAGCGGCCAGCAGCCAAGCGCTTGATCAAGTTGCGCCTGATTTGCAAAGCACGCTCAGCCAAATCACGCTGCCACCAATGCCTGAGCGCGAAGTTCGCAGTTTAATCGATACCCTGACCCAAAGTGCCAAGCTTGATCCTGATCCAGCCACCATTAACCAAGTCATCAATCTGGCTGGTGGCTATCCAGCAGCGATCAAATTGGCCTTGGAAACGTGGGCACAGTCGCAGGCCACGACCGGCTTCGATTGGCAGCAAGTGTTTTGTGAGCAGCAACAGCAAGCAACCCATTCCAGCAATGGATTGGGTGGCTATAGCACAACGATTGAAAGCGAAGCCCTGCCAACCAAGGTTAAGCAACATCCTGCTCAGCCGAGCAAACCACGAGCCAAAGCCGACGAACCGCAACGCCCGAGAACCTACAAAGCCGACGACCCGAGCGAATTTTTGATTATGCTGATTTTATTTTCGTTGGCGGTGTTGCTTGGCTATTTGGTTGGCTCATGGTTGGGCCTTGTGGTTGGTCTGGCGGTTTTGGGCATGTGGGTTGGGCTGGCACATGCGATGGTGCGCTGGCGAGGTAATGGTGCGCTGAGCCATATTTATGTCCGCTCAACGCGCTGGTTGCCCTTGGTGGGCCGTTTTGCCCCCAAATAACTCCCACACATGCTGATTGACACTAGGACTAAGAACCTACTACGTTGTGGTAAAAAACTATGGTATTATCAGCCGCAGTTAGGCGAACCAACGGCTCACACGCTTAATTCAACATCCTACAAATTTGATTGTGCTCGTTAGCAATCATCAATTGCTGCCGACTTTGCGAAATATGGTACAATCGCATTTTTAGAATAATCGTAAAGCTCGCAAGCGATGATATTGCGCAACAAGGAGGTTGGCATGAAGCTGGAGCGAAATTTGGGGTTTGATCTCCAACGGGCAACGGAAGCGGCTGCGTTACGGTCAGCCCGCTGGATGGGTCGGGGCGATAAGAACGAAGCCGATGGTGCGGCGGTCGATGCCATGCGTTTTGCACTCAATGCCACCGATATGGATGGGATTGTGGTGATTGGCGAAGGCGAAAAAGACGAAGCACCAATGCTCTATATTGGCGAGCAGATCGGCAACGGCAACGAACCAAAGGTTGATATTGCGGTCGATCCAGTTGAAGGCACGACCTTGCTAGCGCAAGGCATGCCGGGGGCAATTGCGGTCGTCGCAGCGGCGGAACGCGGCAGTCTTTTCAACCCGCCTGGAATCGTCTACATGGATAAAATTGCCGTTGGCGAATCGGCCAAGGGTAGTATTGATATCAATGCTTCGGTCGAGGACAATATCCGAAGCGTTGCCAAAGCACTTAAAAAACGGGTCGAAGACGTAACCGTGATTGTGCTTGATCGGCCCCGTCATCACGATGTTATTGCGCGGATTCGTGAACTAGGAGCGCGGATTAAGCTGATTTTGCATGGTGACGTTGCAGCGAGCCTCATGCCGAGTATGCTTGAGGCCCCCGCAGATATTCTGATGGGCATTGGCGGAGCACCAGAGTCGGTGATTTCGGCCTGTGCCATGAAGTGTACTGGTGGCGAGATTCAATGTAAGCTCTGGCCTCGCAATGATGGTGAGCGCGACCTAGCCCGTCAGAATGGCTTGGATCTCGAAAAAGTGTACACGACCAACGATTTGGTACAAGGAGACAATATTTTTTGGGCGGCGACGGGAATTACGACCGGAGATTTTCTCAAAGGCGTACAATTTTTTGGGTGGGGTGCTACCACTCACTCGTTGGTTATGCGTTCGGCCTCTGGCACAGTGCGCTACATCGAGTCTCGTCACCGTTGGGATAAATTGATGCGGATCTCAGATTTGCCGTTTGCTGAGCACTAAAAATATCATTGCTGCATAAGTTAGAAATTGCTTAAAATTGAGCAACGTCATGCGAAAAATGGCGTTGCTTGCTTTTGTCAGTCGTGGTATACTGCGTGCGACGCATTTGGGAATCCCCTTCCAGCGTCACATTCACACATCTCCAAACAGCAGCCAACTATTTTAAAACACAACTCATTGTTACATCCCCTCACAAGATCGCTTCCCATTGTGGGCACGTCCGTGAACGCATGGTAGTGCGGCATATTGGTTGAACTATGCTATTTAGTTCGCCACGCAACGCCATTGATTTTTTGAAGAGGTCGGATGATGCACGCCCGCTGTAAGAATTCATCGTAGGAGGATAGCACGGTGGTCAACCTTGCTGATTTAGAAAACAAAACGTTGAGCGACCTCCAAGAAATGGCTCGGGAGTTAGATATCTCTGGCTATAGTCGCCTCAAGAAACAAGACCTCATTTACAAATTAATTCAGGCTCAAACTGAACAAGCAGGCAATATTTTCAACACGGGGATTCTCGACATCGTTTCTGATGGTTTCGGGTTTCTGCGGAGTGATCGGATGCTGCCTGGCCCCGATGATGTGTATGTCTCGCAAACCCAAATTCGTCGCTTTGGCCTCCGCACTGGCGACCGCATCTCCGGCCAAATTCGCCCACCCAAGGAAAGTGAACGCTACTATAGTTTGCTGCGGGTTGAATTAGTTAATGGCATGGACCCTGAGCAAGCTCGCAAGCGCCCCCATTTTGAAAAATTGACCCCGATTTTTCCCAATGAACGCTTTATTTTGGAAACCGAGCCACAAATTCTCTCAACCCGCTTGGTTGATTTGATTGCGCCAATCGGTCGTGGCCAGCGTGGTTTGTTGGTTTCGCCCCCCAAAGCTGGTAAAACGATGTTGATGAAGGCGATTGCCAATGGCATCACCTCGAATTATCAAGATGCCCACTTGATGGTCTTGTTGATTGGCGAGCGCCCAGAAGAAGTAACTGATATGCGGCGCTCAGTGCGCGGCGAAGTCATTGCTTCGACCTTCGATGAGCCAGTCGAAGACCACACCAAAGTTTCAGAAATGACCCTCGAACGAGCAAAACGCTTGGTCGAAGGTGGCCAAGATGTGGTGATTTTGATGGACTCAATCACCCGTTTGGCGCGCGCCTACAACTTGGATATGCCGCCATCAGGCCGAACCTTGACTGGTGGTATCGACCCGGTTGCGCTTTACCCCCCAAAGCGCTTCTTTGGTGCTGCCCGTAACATCGAAGGCGGCGGCTCCTTGACGATCATCGCTACCTGTTTGGTTGATACTGGTAGCCGTATGGACGACGTGATTTACGAAGAATTCAAGGGTACTGGCAACATGGAATTGCACTTGGAACGGCGCTTAGCTGAACGCCGCACCTATCCTGCAGTCGATATTGCCCGCTCCTCAACGCGGCGCGATGAATTGTTGCTCTTGCCCGAGCAATTGCGCCAAGTTTGGACCTTGCGGCGGATGGTGAGTATGTTGGGCGAAAACGAAGGCACCGAATTAGTGCTGACGCGCATGTCCAAAACCCGTACCAACGATGAGTTCTTGCTGACGCTCAACAAGAGCCTCTAACTATTGGGCAACCATAACGCTTCCCTGTTCTCATTGATTGAGGGCAGGGAAGCGTTTTTTTAAGGATGAAATATGAGGGATGAATTATGAAGTTACGTTTTGATCCACGAAGGACACGAAGCTACACGAAGAGAGTTCTTCTTAGCCACGAATTGCCCGAATTACCCGAAGAATGTTACGATAGTCCAAAGCCAATAGCCTCTAGCCATCGTCGCTCTGCGCCGCTGCGTTAATCCTTGACCCTGACCTCTACGCCCTTTTTGATTTTGACTTCTGATTTTTGCCTTTTGCTTTCCTCCCTCATCCCTCATCCTTCATCCTTTCCTATGCTACTCTGTGGCATGCGAATTGCCGCATACTTCGGCAAAACATTTAGCAGAGGAACCCTATGTTCGATTGGCTTCAACCCTATTTACCACCAGCAAATAGCATTGCATACTACCTTCTTCGGGGCACAATTACCTTTTTAGTGGTTGCTGTAGCCGCTCGAACAATTAGCGTCATCATTCGGCGCGCTTTTCTCTCGAATGCTCAACTGTTGCGGCATAATCTGAGCGAGCGCCGGCGCACCACCTTGCGGGCCTTGGTTTCATCGTTAACCAATGGCTTGGCGATATTAATTTCGTTGTTTTTGATTTTGGGCATGTTTGTGCAGCCAAGCGCCTTATTTACCTTTTTGGGCTTGTTTAGCGCTGGCTTGGGCTTTAGCGCCCGCCCATATGTGAGCGATTTTCTGGGTGGCATTACCCTACTTTTCGAGGATCAATTTGCTTTAGGCGATAAAGTGGAGATTGGCGATCGCCAAGTGGTGGGGTGTGTTGAACGGATCAGTTTGCGCATGACCTATATTCGCGGCGAGTCGGGCGAGCTTTGGCTGGTGCCAAATGGCGATATTCGCACGATTCGCAATTTTACGCGTGGCAAATGGTCGCCAGCCAGCATTAAATTAACCGTGCCGACGACCAAACTTGATGAAACGATGGTCGTTCTGCACCAAGTGATCAGCGATCCCGGCGATGATGTGATCGAAACCCCTGAAATCATCAGCGAAGATGGTGAGATTGGTGCAGTAACGACGACGATTACATTAAAAGTTAAGGCCCGCTATAGCATGGCTCCGGCAGTGCGTGAGCGCTTGATTACTCAGTTGCAAGCGGCGTTAACGGAGCACCATGTGTTGGCTGCGGATGAAAATCGGGAATAGCATCGCCAGTTAATGCATCGTAAGAAACTGCATCGGCAGGCTCGCGCAACAGCGATTTGACTCGTGGCCAAAAACCACGGAAAAACTCCGAGCGGCGATAGCGTTGCAAGTCACGGCCTGATTCCCAGGTGCTCCAGGTTGCAAAGGCGGTTGGGTCGCCAGTTTCACGTAAAAGCGATAAGGCTAAACAGCCTTCTTGATGGCGAATTGTTGGCTCGCATTCAGCATAAAATGCAAGAAATTCTGCTACATGTTCGGGTGCAAATTTTAACCGAACTAAGCGCACAACCATTGGCGTAGCTCCTTATTGGGAAGTGACACAAAAAGAGGTGGCCGTAACCACAACGCTATCTTAGCATGCTTATGCCTCGCTCAATGCAAAAACAGCGCCATCATGGGCGATCAAAACCTCGCCTTGGAAAATCTTGGCGACACGGGCCAATACTTCGGCCTCTGGCGCTGTGTTGATTGGGCTATAGTGGGTCAGAATCAGCCGTTGCACGCCAGCGTTTTGGGCAGCGGTCGCGGCCTGTTCAGGTGTTGAATGGGTTTCGAACGGTGTTGACACGGTGCATTCATGAATTAAGGTATGTGCGCCTTGGCTTAGCCCAACCAATGCCTCGCATGGCCCACTATCGGCTCCATAAACCAAACTCCGTTTGCCTGGCTGATCGATGCGCAAGGCCAAGGTTGGGCGGCTATGATAGGTTGGTGCGCTGGTAAAGCTTGCGCCTAAATCGAATGGTAGCTCGATTGTGCCGCCAGCATCGGCTACTGTTTGAAAGCTTGGCACAATTGCATGAATGCCCAAATCGGCTGCTTGAATGACTGCCTCAGCAGTAGCGATTGTGCGTTGATTGCCAAAAACCAGCAATTCGCCATTGTGTTGCGCCAGCCACAGGTGTAACAACAAACTTGGCAGGCCCATCAGATGGTCGGGGTGATTGTGCGAGATGAAGATCGCCCGCAGTTGGCGTGGATCAAGCCCATATTTGAGCATACGGCGATACGGGCTGCCGCCGCAATCGAGCAAGACCAAACCAGCCTCGCTTTGCCAAACATAGCCACTATTTTCACGCTCAGCATCGGGAAGTGCCGTGCCAGAACCAAGCACAATTAAATTGTTCACGATGATCTCCTTTGGTCGTGAAAGATGCGCAGAAAGCGCAGCAATTAGTATAATAGGCCACAAAAGACCAGACAAGGGTGCAAAATTACTATTTTGTAGCCACTATAGGAGTCAGTATGGACGCACTCTCCGCTCCGATGCAGCTTTGGTTGACTGGATTATTGATCGCTTGGGCGCTTGTGCTCGTTGGTGGGTTTGTGCTTGGGCGGCCCAATCCAGAGGGTACACGGCGCATGACGCTTTGGGGGCGTTTAGGATCATCGGCGATCTTAGTTGTGGCAGCTTGGAGTTGGTGGTGGCAATTGCGCCAAACCCACAATCTGACGGCCTTATTGCTCGCAGTTGGCATGAGTTTGGGCTTTTTAGGCGATTTGTTTATGGCCAAAGTTTTTCCGATTAACAATTATGTGCTTGGTGGGATGAGCGCGTTTGGCTTGGGCCACGTTGCCTATATTAGCGCTGGCTTGCGCATCGAACGTTTTGATTGGCTGAGTTGGCTCATCTGGATGATCGTTGGGGCGATTGGCTGGTATATGATCGTTTGGCACGATAGCTCACGCAGCCGTTTGCATCAAGTTGCCTTGCCCTATGCTTTATTGCTTGCTAGCACAACTGGAGTTGCCACCGGCGTGGCCTTGGAGCAATTGCCAATGGCGACTTTTGCGGTTGGGGCTGCGCTCTTTTTGCTGAGCGATTTAGTCTTGGCAACCCAGCTGTTTAATAATGCTCACTGGCGCGGGATTGGCGACGTAGTTTGGTTTACCTATGGCCCAGCCCAAGCCTTGATTGTGTATAGCATGGCGTGGTTGTTATAATTGAGGTTGGGGGTTGGGGATTGGAACCGCGAAGAGTGATAGGCTATAGGCTATTGGCATGAGGCTAGCGGAACAATTGTTGCCATTTCAAGCAACCTCCGAAATAGCCCACAGCCTATAACCTTATTCATATGTTCTATGCTCTTTTCATCCCTCATCCTTCATCCTTCATCCTTCGGTTCCTTTGCGCCTCTGCGTTGAACTCATGATCCACGAAGCGCACAAATTTTGACTGGATTGACATTTAACAGAACGTGCTACAATGATCATGCTCTCGACCATTGTTGGCGGGAAGCACTGGTTCGTTTTCTGGTTTCAAACACCACTTGGATCGCACCCGACCGAGATGGTAAGTACACAGTGATGTGCTTCGTTCTCCTCGGCTGACGCGATTCGGCGTTGCGGAGGTTTTTTTATGGCTTTTTCCGCTCGACCGACGGTCGGCATGCTTGGCGCAGGCAAGGTTGGCACTGCTTTGGCTTTGGCCTTAAAGCAGGCTGGCTATCCGATTGCTGGCGTTTCCTCACGTTCACCAACGTCGACCCAGATGTTGGCCCAGCAGCTTGAATGCTCGGTGCTAACACCTGCTGCTTTATTCGCCCAAGCCCAACTTATTTTTCTGACTATCCCCGATGATAAATTGGCCCCGTTAGCCCAAGAACTCGCCGCAATATTGCCGCAAGGTAATGGCATTGTGGCGCATTGTTCTGGAGCCTTGACCAGTAGCGTGTTGCAACCGTTGCAAGTGCGCGGATGGCAAGTTGCTAGTTGCCATCCGTTGGCTCCGTTTGCTAGCCGCACAACGCCCTTACCCCAAGCAATTACCTGGGCAATCGAGGCCGAGCCAGCGCTCTATGCGGTGCTGGCCGAGCTTGTGCAGGCCATTGGCGGAATTCCACGCCCAATTCAGGCCGAGCACAAAGTGCTTTATCACAGTGCCGCCGTGCTTTCAGCTAATTATGCCATTACCCTCGCTGCACGGGCGGTCGATTTGCTGCAACTTTGCGGTTGGTCGGGGCCTGAATCTTTGCAAGCACTTGTGCCGTTGCTGCGCGATAACGTTGAGAATTTGGCACGGCTTGGTTTGCCGCAAGCATTAACCGGCCCATTGGCCCGCGGCGATTATGGCACAGTTGAACGCCATCTTCAGGCGCTGGATGTTAATGCTCCCGAGATTGCGCGCTTGTATCGCGCTTGCATTGAAGCAACGCAACCATTGTTAGAACATAGAACATAGCGAAAGTAAGAAGGATGAGGGATGAAGGATGAAAGTCAGCGCATAGAACATAGCGAAATTAAGAAGGATGAGGGATGAAGGATGAAAGTCAGCGCATAGAGCATAGAACATAGAACATAGCGAAAGTAAGAAGGATGAGGGATGAAGGATGAAAATCAGAACATAGAACAAAGAGCATAGAACATAAGAACGTATGAAGTCAAAAGTCAAAAGTCAAAATAGGGGCGAGGAAAATTGGCTATAGGCTGTTGGCTAGTGGGAAATCAATCTGAGCAATCTGTGGCAATCTGTGGCGAAAAAATACATATTTGTGCAATTCGTGGCAAAAAAACTTAATTCAACAGTGCAGAAAACATACGATTCTTGGCTGATAGAACTGAGTTTGAAATGCCAACGATTGTTCCGATAGCCAACAGCCTATAGCCCATAGCCTTCGTATTCTTCGTTCCCCTCGTGGATCAGAACGTTAAACAATTCTTTATCAACCAAGCAAAGGAGCTAAGCAATGCGTACCCAATTAAGCGACATTCAACGGATGAAAGATCGAGGCGAACGCTTGGTGATGGTGACTGCTTATGACTACACCAGCGCCCAATTGATCGATCGCACCGATATTCCCTTGATTTTGGTGGGCGATTCGTTGGGTATGGTTGTGCAGGGCAATAGCTCGACCGTGCCCGTTACCATCGATGAAATTGTCTATCACACCAAGGCCGTGATGCGCGGCAGCAGCAAAGCCCTTGTGGTCAGCGATTTAACATTTTTGAGCTACACCAGCCCTGAGCAGGCCATCCAAAATGCTGGCAAATTGATGCAGCTTGGCGGTTGTGGCGCGGTTAAGTTGGAAGGCGGCGTGACCATGGCCCCAACCGTGCGCCGGCTGGTCGATTTGGGCATTCCCGTGATGGGCCACTTGGGCTTTACGCCGCAATCAGTCAATCAAATTGGTATGCGTGTGCAGGGCAAAACCGTGGCTCATGCTCGTCAGTTGCTCGAAGATGCGTTGGCCTTGGAAGCTGCTGGCGCGTTTGCAATTGTGTTGGAGTTAATTCCCGCTGCGTTGGCCAAAGCAATCACCGAGCGGCTGCATATTCCGACGATTGGGATTGGCGCAGGGGTTGGTTGCGATGGCGAGGTACAAGTTTGGCACGATATTTTGGGATTGTATAGCGATCATCTTCCCCGCCACACCAAACGCTACGCCGATTTGGGCAGCACAATTGAACAAGCGCTGAATCAATATGCCCACGAAGTGCGCGAGCGGAGTTTTCCAACTGCTGCCAATAGCAGTGTGATCGATGCTAAAACATTAACCGAAGCGCTCGGTGAGCAGTCTGTCAGCCTCGGTGCAAACGCCAAAGTCAGCGTCTAAATGAGTAGTTGAAACAAACGTCCGCTGTGCAATACCAGCGGACGTTTGCTGTTTAATTGAACAATTCTGCGACTGATTCAATAATTGCGGTTGGGCGATAGGGGTAGCGCTCTGCATCCAAGCGGGTCATCATGCCCGAAAGCACGAGGGCGGTGCGCATGCCAGCCTCGGTGCCGCCAATAATATCGGTGTCCATGCGGTCGCCAATCATCATCGCTTCGGCAGCATGCGAATCGATTGTGCGTAAAGCGGTGCGCATCATCACGGGGTTGGGTTTGCCCACAAAATAGGCTTCCGCATTCGTTGCTGCTTGAATCAAGGCCACAACCGCGCCACATGCTGGCAAAATTCCGCGCTCCGATGGCCCTGAAACATCAGGATTGGTGCCGATCAGGCGTGAGCCAGCAGCCACTAAACGCACAGCTTGGGTGATACGTTCAAAGCTATAGGATGTGGTTTCGCCAATCACCACATAATCAGGATCATGCTCGGTCATGGTGTAGCCAACGTCGTAGAGCGCATTGGTCAGCCCAGCCTCGCCAATCACGAAAGCTGTGCCATTGGGTCGTTGCGAATCGAGAAATTTGGCGGTGGCCAAGGCCGAGGTATAAATATCTTCAATTTCTAAGGGCAAGCCAATGCGTGCCAAACGTGCTTGCAAATCGCGCGGCGTATAAATTGAGTTATTGGTCAAAACTAAAAATTTGCGACCTGAAGCGCGGAGCCGACCCAAAAACTCCGGTGCGCCAGGAATAATTTGCGCGCCGTGGACTAATACGCCATCCATATCGCATAACACGGCACGTACATCATCAAACTGATTCATCACAAGCCTCCCAAAACAAATGCGGGACGATAGGCCTATTATAATCCAAGGGGTCAGGATTCAGGGATCAGGGGTCGGGGATAAGGATTCAGGGCTGTGGTCTATGGGCTATCGAAACAATTGTTGGAATTTCGAAATAATCCCCGATAGCCTAGCTGTAATGGTTCATTGGATTGACAATGATGAGCATGCCCTCACCCCCCAACCTCCTCTCCCACTGGACGCGGGCGAGGGGGAGCCGACCGTTTCTCACCAAGGAATTGAGGGAGAGCTACGGTGTTAAAGCCCCTCGCCCGCGCACGGGCGAGGGGTTGGGGTGAGGGGGCAAAACGTGGCTAACCTGATGTACCAGTACACCTAGAGTCCGATCCCTTTTGCCTTTTGGCTTCTGATTTGCGTAGCTACTCGTGAATTTCCGTGCCATCATTGGGTGGCGAGCGGCGGGCAACCTCGACTTCAAGGTTGCGCAAGCGATAGAGAATTTCTTCGTTGATCCGGCGATTGTTACCGCTCAAGTCGGCCAAAATGCCAATAAAGAAGGTCAAAATCCCAACAATCATAAATACGCCGCCAATAAAAACCGATTGCAAATAGCGGGTATAGGTCTGATTGGGATCAAGCAGGTAGTAGATCATAAAGCGCAGCAGCAGGCCACCGCCAATCAGCAAAAACGGCAGCGCAAAGTAGGTGAAGGTTTTTAGCGGTTCATATTGGGCATAGGTACGAATAATCGTCGCGCCTTGGCGTTTTACAAAATTGAAATTGCCGCGATGCAAGCGCGATGGTCTGGTTGGCTTAGTGGTAATCGCCACATGATCAACATGCAGGCGGCGCTTGCCAGCTTGAATTAAATTTTCAATCGTATAGGAAAATTCACTCGTGACATACAAGCGCAAGCCAGCTTCTTTAGAGTAGGCGCGAAAACCACTGGGCGCGTCGGGCACATCGGTATCGGAGGCAACGCGCACGACCCAGCTGCCAACCCGTTGCAGTAATTTCTTTTGGGTTGAAAAATGCTCGACATTTTGGGTTTGGCGATCGCCAATCACAATATCGGCCTTGCCCTCTAAAATCGGCTTGATCAACTCGGGAATCGCCGAGCCTGGATATTGATGGTCGCCATCGGTGTTGACAATAATATCAGCGCCAAGTTTGAGCGCTGCATCCATGCCCGATTGAAACGCTGCTGGCAGACCTTTGCGCCCACGATGGCGCACAATGTAGTTAACCCCAAGCTCACGCGCTACCTCAACCGTGCGATCAGTCGAGCCATCGTCGATGACGAGGGTTTCAAAATGCACATTGGGTAAATCCAAGGGAATATCATTCAACACCGCTGGCAAGGTTTCTTCTTCGTTCAAACATGGAATTTGAATAATTACCCGCCATGGATGGCTGCGTGTCGGTTCGCTTGGTTGAATATAGGTTTCACTCATTGGCATCGTGGCCATGGGCGTGGCCTTCCTTTGTATGCTAGTTATTCAGCGAATCAGCAGATTGCCTGTATCGGCCCAATAGTAGCACGAAATTCAATCGTTGGTGCGTTCAGGCCAAACTGGTTGGAGCACGCCCCAACTTTCTGGCCAGTTTACAATCCATGTTTCCAAATAGCTGAGCATTTCACGCGCTACCCGTTCTGCTGCTTGGTCGGCGGTTTCAGTGGGCAAGGCCTGAAAATGGCGAATGGGATCGACGCGAAAGAATGGCTCATTTGCGCCAAACCATGCGCAACTGCCAAGCGCCACTGGCCAGCCACGTAACGCCAAGCGCGCTGGACCAATTGGCACATCGGCCAACTCGCCAAAAAAGGGAATTTTGATCGCTTGCGAAGCCAAATCGCGATCGCCTGCCAAAACCACAATTTTCTTAGCTCGTAGCGCTTTGAGCACTTCGCGGCCTGCATTTGGCCCAAGCACAATCAACTCGCCGCCATGAGCCTCGCGCAACTCTTTGACCAAGTGCAAAAATTCTGGTGGCTCGATGGCCTCGACAACCAGTACCACGGGTAAACCATGAGCCGCCAACACCGAAAGCCCTGTGCTAAATGCGCCAGTATGGGCAACCACCAATAAGCCGCCAGTTTCGGCCAGCGCCTGCAAATGCTCTAAGCCAGAGTAATCGAAGCGTTGGCGCATGTGCTCAAGGCTCCAAGCTGGCAAGCGCACAAGGTCGGCATAATGACGCAAAACATTGGCAACCACGCGCCATTGCACGTACAAACGGGCTAGGCCTTTGGTTTTGGGGGCAACTCGAGCCAGATTCGAGCGGGTGTTACGGCGGAGTTTGGGGCTAAACAATGCTAACAGAGCACAAACATCGCAGGCTGCATACACTAGCCAATTGGGAAAGCGCGGCAACCAACGCATTGCCAAACGATACAGTTTTAGTGTATTCATAATTCCGCAGAACATAGAACATAGAACAGAGCCAGGGACTAGGGTTCAGGGGCTAGTAGTTAGGCAAAGAAGCATCAATGAATAATCTTGTTCATCTGTGCTAATCTGTGGCTAAAAAACGTCAAACGTTGAGCCACGTTACCTCTGACTCCTAGTCCCTGATCCCTAGCACCTCACAGTGTTCTACGCTCTATCCCTATGCTCTCCCTCAACTATTCGCTAGCAATAAAGGCTTCGGTGCGGCGATGAGCTTCGTCATCGGTGTATTGTTCTGGTGGGGTTTTCATAAAGTATGATGAAGGCGCGTACAAAGCCCCACCAACGCCGCGATCAAGCGCCAATTTGGCACAGCGAATTGCATCGATCACCACGCCAGCAGAGTTTGGCGAATCCCACACTTCAAGCTTGACTTCGGCGTTCAATGGCACATTGCCAAAGGTTGTGCCTTCCATGCGGATATAGCACCACTTGCGGTCGGTCAACCAAGGCACATAATCGCTTGGGCCAACGTGGACGTTTTCGTCAGGCAAGCCATAGGGCAATTGGCTGGTAACGGCGTTGGTCTTGGAAATCTTTTTCGATTCCAAGCGTTCGCGTTCGAGCATGTTGTAGAAGTCGGTGTTGCCACCAAAGTTCAATTGATAGGTACGATCCAATTGAACGCCCCGTTGCTCGAACAAGTTGGTCAGCACGCGGTGCACGATGGTTGCGCCAACTTGCGATTTGATGTCGTCGCCAATAATTGGCAAGTTCTTTTCTTCGAAGCGTTTGCGCCAGTATTCTTGGCTAGCAATAAAGACTGGCACACAGTTGATGAAGGCACAGCCAGCTTCGAGAATTTGCTCAACATACCACTTAGTGGCCATTTCTGAGCCAACTGGCAGGTAGCTGATTACAACATCGGTTTTGGTATCGCGCAGAATTTTAACAATATCTGCGGTCGAGCCAGGCGCTTTTTCAATCACTTGGGTCAGATATTTGCCCAAACCATCGTGGGTCATGCCACGATAGACTGGCACATTCAAGTGCGGCACATCGGCAAATTTATAGGTATTATTTGGCTGGGCGAAAATCGCCTCAGACAAATCCTTGCCTACCTTGGTAATATTAATATCGATCCCAGCGGTAAATTCAATATCACTCACGTGATAGCCACCGAGATTGACGTGCATCAGGCCAGGAACGCGATCGTTCTCATTGGCATTTTTGTAAAATTCAATCCCTTGAACGAGTGATGAGGCACAGTTGCCCACGCCGATAATGGCGACGCGAATTTTCTTACTCAAAACGACACAACTCCTTAAATGGCTGAACGGAAGCTCTATCCAAGGAAAAATTGTACTCCAGTTAAAATCCATTGGCAAGCAAACATAGCAAATTGCACAGCTTGATCAAGCTCTGCCAATGCCAGACCTCTTTTTTGCCAATTGTTGCTTAACTAAGCGCCAAATTTGCTAGAATTTGATAGTTAAACAAGCGTTGTAATCGATACCATTTGCCATCTTTATTATCGCGGCGTTGACACACTACAAAGAATGAGTGTGTATCGGCGGGATGGGCTTCGATTGCCAATGAGTTACGTTTAATTGCAGGAAATTGCGGTGGTTGCAACGAGTCGCCATCAATAATGCCATAACGTTGAGGTGGCACGAAACCGTGCCAAGGGTTTGCAACATGTTGGCAAAACAACTTGACTGCTTGTTGTTCTAAAACGGTTCGTTGTTGGGCATTGAACATACAATGCTCCTTCCTGTGATTGCGCTAGCCGAGGCTACACAGATCAGTTATGGGTGGATGTTGAAACCGCTAGGGGGTAAATGCTGTGGCATGAATATGCTACAATTCAAACACACCGAGTACTCCATAGGTTGCAATTGCTGCAACAGCGCTTCCTGACGACAGTTATAACGTCGGTCAAAGCTCGCTAGGCGATGATTCGGCAGAACTGCTTGCATCTCATGCTCGTTGAATGTGGGGTCTGAATGTGTTGAGATGGCTACAATGAAAATAGTAGGATCACACAAATTAACTCGTTGGTTCATGCTAGCAGCATTTATCATTATCGTCAATGGCCTTCTGTCATGGCAATATCTGTTAACCATTCAAGCGAATAATGCGAACGTGATTGAATCGGAAGCGATGACCAATCGCTTAAATCGACTTTTAGCCTTGTTAACCGATGCAGAAACCGGCCAACGTGGCTTTATTATTACTGGCAGCGAGCAATATTTAGAACCCTACAACATTGCCCAAATTGAGCTACCTGGATTAATTGCTGAGATTGAAGCGCATAGTAGCACGCGTCCAATTTTTCATGCGCGGCTTCCAGATTTAAAAAACCTAATTCAACAACAACAACAAGAACTTATTACCACTATCGAGTTGCGACGTACGCAAGGCTTTGAAGCAGCTCAAGTTATTGTGCTGGAAAATCAAGGCAAAGAGCATATGGATACAATTCGCCAGATTGTCAATGGCTTGTTGATCCGTGAAAATAATCGCGCGCTTGAACGAGCATCGCAAACCAAGCTCAACGTGTTACGCTCGAGCGTGGCCTTAGCATTTGCAACGTTAATTGCTAGTGCCTTTGTAATTGGCACGATGATCTTGACCAAGCGCGATGTGCGCCGCCGCGACCAAACTGCCAATGAGCTGCGCAATCAACGCGAATGGTTTGCCGTCACCCTCGCTAGCATTGGCGATGCAGTATTAACTACCGATACCAATGGCAAAATTAGCTTTATGAACCATATTGCCAGCACAATTACTGGGTGGCCCGAAGATCAAGCGCTGGGCAAATCGATCAACGAAGTGGCAGAGATTTTCGATCCCATCACCAAGCAAACCTTGGCACATCCGGTGAATACAGCCTTGGAGCAAGAACAAATTGTCACCTTGAGCAATTCGGTGGTGATGCGCCAAGGCAATGATTATGTCGCCATCGAGGATAGTGCCGCGCCAATTTACGATCGCGAACAACAGGTGATTGGCGCGGTGATGGTGTTTCGCGATGTGACCGAGCGCTATCGCGATGAATTTGGCCAACGGTTGCTGCGTACATTACATAATAAATTAGCTTCTACAATTGATTTGAGCCAGGTTTTAGCAACCAGCGCTGCGGTGCCAACTCCAAGTTTTAGCACGGCCTGCGGCTTGTATCTTGTGCTCGATCCCGATGATGAGCCAATGACTAGCTATAGCAGTGCCGATCAAGCCTTGATCGATTGGCACGAACACCAGGCTTTTGCCCCAGCAATTGCCAGTGGTCACGCTCAAATTATCGATCAAGGCTTGCCGCATGGCTATCAATCTGCAATTATCATCCCATTTAAAGATCAACATCAACTAAGTGGGGCGATTGTCTTTTTGCATGCTGAACGCGATTTTGATCAAACTGATTTTGAATTGGCCGAGGAGCTTGGTCAACGCATGGTTTTGGCGCTTGAGCAGGCCCATCTCTATCGTCAAGCCCAAGATGCAGTGCGGTTGCGTGATGTCTTTTTATCGATTGCCTCGCACGAGTTGAAAAACCCACTGACCACCTTGCTTGGCCAATCACAATTAAGCTTGCGCCGCCTAGAACGCCTAAACTATGAGGATGAACGGCTCCAGCGTTCGCTCCAAGCAATCGAAGCCCAAGCCAATCGCATGAACAAAATGGTTACAGCCTTGCTCGATGTTTCACGGATTGAAATGGGCCAGCTCGATATGCAGCACGATCAGATCGATCTTGGCCAATTGATGCACAATTTGGTCAATGATTTAGCGCTGACAACTGATCATCATCAGCTTAGCTACCAATGCCTGACCAGCCAGCCAATTCAAGTCACGGGCGACTCAATGCGCTTGGAGCAAGTTTTTATCAATTTGATCAACAATGCCCTCAAATATAGCCCCGAACAAACCGAAGTGCTGGTGCGAGTTGACCGCAATATGCAGCAAGCGATTGTCGAGATTCGCGACCATGGGATTGGCATTCCACCGGAGGCCTTGCCAAACTTATTTACCCGCTTCTATCGCGCCAGCAATGCAGCCCGTAGCCATGTAGCTGGGCTAGGCATTGGACTCTTCGTCGTCAAGGAAATCGTCGATCTCCACGGCGGCACTATCGACGTAAGCAGCCAGATTGGTCAAGGTAGCGTTTTTACGATTTATTTGCCCCTGCAAGCCTGAAATCCTCTAATTAGCCACTATTTTATTAACAAATATTGACAATATGTCCTAGTATACAATGCTACATTGTCACTCTACAATATGTTGACTGAATGGTACATTAGTTGCAGACAATAGTCACAACAAAAAGGAACTAATGTATGTATAAGCAAGAATCAACCAATATATTTAGCGCATCAAGTCAACAATCATGGATGCCAATTGATACAGAAGCCCATTGGACAATCAAAAACCCGCTGAATGTCTTTATTGTCCTACCAATTGTCTTGCTTGTCTTTTCACTTGTCATGGGCTAGATGACAATAATGGCGTAGGGCTGGTACAATACAGCTCTACGCCATTGTCTTTAATTGCCAATCCTGCCACAGAAAGGCCAACCATGGAATTTCAGCTTGATCGCCAACATGCCAAGCCACTCTACATTCAATTGTCCGAACAATTACAAGAACGGATTCGGAGTGGCTCTTTGCCGGCTGGCACCAAATTGCCACCAGTGCGCGATTTAGCCGAATCTCTTGGCCTTACTCGATTGACTGTCCACAATGCTTATAGTGAATTGCAAGCTAGTGGTTGGGTTGAGGCCTACGTTGGGCGCGGCACCTTCGTCGCCGAACGTTCGAAGCCAATTATTCCCGAATACGAGCTACGTCAGCGCGCTGTCGATGAGCTGCAAACCCCCTGGATTAGCCAAGGCATGCTGGCTGATATGCTGCGCTTGGCCCAACAGCCCAACCTGATCTCCTTTGCCCAAGCCTCGCCTGCAGAAGAAACCTTTCCAGTGCGCGAAATTGGCCGAGCCATTCAGCAAGCGCTGCGTGACCCGAGCGCTCTAGGCTATGGCCCAACTCAAGGCGAATTATGTTTGCGCGAAGCGATTGCAACTTGGCTGCTTGATCGCAACGTCGTGACCTCGCCCGACCATGTGCTGGTGACAACTGGCGCGCAGCAAGGCGTGGCTTTGGCCTTGAAGGCCTTTGTGCGTCAAGGCGATGTGGTGTTGGTCGAAGAACCAACCTACTTAGGCTTTATCGAACAAGCAACAGCGTTGGGCGTGCGCTTAATTGGCATTCCCTTGGATGACCACGGCTTGCGGCTGGATATTTTGCAACGGGTGTTGTGCGAATACAAACCACGCTTGCTCTACACCGTGCCAACCTTTCATAATCCAACCGGAGTTTGCCTTTCGCCAGAACGCCAAGCAGCGCTGTTGCAATTGGCCGAAGAGCATAATCTGATTATTTTAGAAGATGATGTGTATGGGCCGTTGAGCTATGATACCCAACCACCGCACCCAATCAAAGCTCGCGATACCAATGGGCGAGTGGTGTATCTTGGCAGTTTCTCCAAAATTTTGACTCCTGGTTTGCGTTTAGGCTATTTGGTTGCCCGCGATGAGTTGTTGCACCCATTGCTTGCTGCCAAACGTGGCAACGATTTGCACTGCTCGCCATTGTTGCAACGCGCCTTGGCCGATTACCTTGGGCGCGGCCAATTGGCAGCCCATCTGCGCTATGTGCGCGAACTCTATCGCGAGCGCCGCGATGCCATGGAACGAGCGCTCAACCGCTATTGTCCCCGTGATATTCAATGGACGCATCCACGCGGCGGGTTATGCTATTGGCTAACCTTGCCTGCTGGATTGAATGGCACCGATATTTATACCGAGGCGATTGAAGCAGGCGTTGGCGTAACGCTTGGCAATGTCTTCTTTCCCCAACCGCCGCGCAATGCTCACCTGCGGCTTTGTTTTGCCACCCAATCACCAGAATCAATTGATCGTGGAATTCGCCTACTGGGCGATGTTTTGACCCGCCATGTCTTGCGTTGCGGCCAACTTGCTGCGCGGGCTTGGCGCGAAACGACCCCGTTAATGTGATTTTGGTGAGCCAAAACAACGCTGGAGCAGCACTGCTACGCCTTGGTTACATCGAATAGATTGCTGGCTTGCAAGGAAGGAAATTGTGGTATGACACTGCGGCAAATGGGCGTATTGATGGTTTTAGCGTTAGTTTGGGGAGCATCGTTTTTATTTATTCGGCTGGGCGTAGAAACAATTCCGCCAATTAGCTTTGTGTTTCTGCGGCTGGCAATTGCTGCGATGTTGATTTATGCAGTCTTGCGCTGGCAAAAAATTAGTTTGCCCCGTGAGCGCAAACTTTGGTATTCGTTGGGCTTTGTTGGGTTTATTAATGCGGCTTTGCCCTACTGCCTCTTTGCCTGGGGCGAGCACAAAATGGGCGCAAATGCCAGCGGGCTAGCTTCGATCTATAATGCTACAACACCATTATGGACAGTGATTCTGGCGTTTAGCTTTGTGCGTTCAGAACGCTTGACCGGGGTGCGGACGTTTGGCATTTTGCTGGGCTTCGCTGGGGTCGTATATCTCTTTTCGCGTTCAATTGGCAACATTAATAGCTTGGATACGTGGGGCCAAATTGCTTGTATCATTGCTTCGGCGATGTATGGCATTGGCACGTTGTATGTGCGCCGCACCTTTGGCGGCTTGCCAGCCCTGATTCCAGCGTTTGGCCAGATGGTGAGTGGCGCGCTGATGCTTTTGCCAATCGCGATTGTGGTTGATCATAATAGCTGGCAAACGCCGAGTTTAGTTTCGGTTGGATCGCTGTTTGGCTTGGCCATTTTAGGCACTGCAATTGCCCAGATTCTCTATTTCTGGTTGGTGAAGCAAGTTGGGGCAGCGCGTACCTCGCAAGTGACCTATATTTTGCCAATCTTCGCGATTTTTTGGGGCTGGCTGTTTTTGAATGAAGCCATTCGCAGCGATATGCTGATTGGTTTATGTTTGATTTTGCTGGGCGTGATCATCGTTAATGGCAAATGGCCATTTCGTCGTCAGAGCGTGGCCGCTTCCAGCAGCTAATTAATTCTTGCCTACAATTAAGGAGTAGCTATGTCAACCAATCGTTTTGCCTTTTTCAAAGGGGAAATTGTGCCGATTGCTGATGCCAAAGTCAGTGTTATGAATCATGCCTTGAATTATGGCACTGGCTGTTTTGAAGGCATTCGGGCTTATTGGAACGAAGCCGACGAGCAATTGTATGTGTTTCATCTGCAAGCCCACTACGAACGCTTGTTGCGCTCGTGCAAAGTGCTACAAATTCGCTTGCCATACAGTGTTGAGCAACTGGTCGAAACCACGCTCGAATTATTGCGGCGCGAAGAATTTCGCAGCGATGTCTATATTCGCCCATTAGCCTACAAATCATTTGAAGGCATTGGGGTGCGCTTGCACGACATCAGCGACGATTTTACGATTTGGGCGATTCCATTTGGCAAATACATTGAAAAAGAAGCTGGCTTGAAAGTTGGCATTAGCTCATGGCGACGAATTGATGATAATGCGATTCCAGCCCGCCTGAAAGCTACCGGATCGTATGTTAATTCAGCGCTGGTTAAGAGCGAAGCCATGCAAAATGGCTTTGATGAAGGCATTGTTTTGACCCAAGATGGCCATGTTTGCGAAGGCAGTGCCGAAAATATCTATGTGGTGCGCAATGGCGTGTTGTATACGCCAGGCATTACCGATAACATTCTGGAAGGCATTACTCGCCATGTCATCAAACAACTAGCAACCGAGGAGCTTGGCTTGCAGGTGGTTGAGCGTACGATTGATCGTACCGAACTCTATGCAGCCGATGAAATCTTCTTCTGTGGCACGGGCGTTGAAGTTACGCCGGTGGTTGAGGTTGATCATCGTGCGGTTGGTAATGGCGAGATTGGTCCAATCTTCACGCAGCTGCGTAGCCTGTATTATGCAGCGACCCATGGCCAAGATGCGAAGCGCCGCGAATGGTGCAGCCCTGTCTATAGCTCCGTGTTGGCATAAACTCAGTTACCTACGAGCAAACGCCAGTTCATGTGAACTGGCGTTTTTGAATGCACAAAAAAAGCCTGCTCCATTGCTGGAGCAGGCCCAAGGGAATCCTCAAAGGTTTAAGCCTAGTTGAAAGGAATACCGTTGTAGTCTTCGCCGGTGGTACCAGTGCCAACAGGAGTTTGGACACGGGTAACAACGATCAAGCTAGCGCCTGCGCCTTCAACCACGGCTGAACCGCCACCAACACCCATACCGGCAGCGCTTGGGGTTGCGCTGGTTGGGTTTGAGCTAGCTTTAGCGCCAGCTGCAATGCTTGGGATGGTGTGGGTACCGAGCAAGGTACCGCTTGCGTTGTAGTACTTGACGGTGACATTGCTTGCAGCAGCTGTGCCAACGTTTTGGATGGCGATGAAGGTTTGTTGGCCACCTTGAGCTGGGGTCAACCAGCGAACGTATGGCAATGCAACCTTAGCAGTACCAGCGGTTGCACCTTCGAATGCGGTGTACAAGCCAGCACCGTTAACTTTACCAATTGCCAAGATTGGTTGGTTTGAGTTGATGGTTGCTGAGCCATTGAAGTTCACTGGAGTCACACCACAAGGGTTAAAGCTTGCTTTAGCACCTGGGGCAATGGTGACTTGTGGTGAAGTTAATGGTGCACCACCTGCGCTACTAACATAGGTAACGCTAACTGTAGCTGGTGAAGTGCTAGCATTTTGCACTGCATAGAACGTGGTAGCTTTACCACTTGGAATTACTAAGTCGCAGAGGGCGCTTGCCATGTAGACTTTGTTTGCAGCAGCGGTTGATGGGAATGCTTGTGAAGCATATGCGCCAGCACCGTTGGTTTGTAATTCAAGGGCGGTACCAACAGCGCTACCTGGGTTGCTGGTGCCATTCTTGGTGGCGGTTACACGAACTGAACCATTGAAGCTTGCGCCCAATTCTGCAATCGTGCCAGCGTCGTAGTACACTGAAGCGTTTGGCAAAACGTTGGTTGGGTTGGCGGTGTACGAAACACCAGTTGGGGTGACGAATTCAATCTTGAAATCGTTCGCAACGGTGTCGGTGTTTTGAATCACAAATTTGCTGGTGTAGTTAGCAAATGACTTCAAAACGGTTGGAATCAAAACGGTTGCTGAACCGCTTGAGAAACCATTTGACAATGGGCGGTTCTTGACAACTGAAGCTGCTGCTGGGATTTGAACCAACGTTGCAGCGATTGGTTGATCAGCTGAGATAACTGCTGAACCATTGAAGCTCGTCCCAAAGCTGCTAACTGAGCCAACGAAGAACGAGCCAGCGCCATTTTGAGCCAAGGTTGATGATGGAACTGTTGATGGAGTACCAGTTGAGCTGTACACAACCAAGTTAATGTTTGCAGTACCAGCACCAATGTTTTGGTAGGTGATTGAGGTGGTGAAGGCGGTTGCATAGGCATTGGTTTGAGCTGATACGCCCCGACCGCCTACTGCAAAGATTGAAAGCAACAAGGCAACCATCATTGCCCGGACACGCAGCTTTGCAAACGTCATGGATGAACTCCTTTATAAGACCGTTAATGTACCTAAACACTTCGTTAGGTATTCCCTTGGATGCTGGCTATAGTATCACAAGATCATAGGTTCAGTGCAATACTCCATCTTGGCTAATAGAGGGATTATTTCGAGTATTGCTGCTTCTTTGCTGGATTTGATCTGATGTATTCAGCATGGTATGCTTGGCTAGCTTTTGGCAAGGATTAGTTGTCGCTGCTGCTTATTCCAGCGCCCTAGAAACGCTTAATTTCGGATAAATTGTTGATTTGCTCTTCCTTTAATCCCTTGTTAAACGACTAATCCTTTTGGGTTAATTAGCTGGTTTAGAGCTGTTTAGAGGGGTTAATTTCGCTCGATTAACGAGGAGTTGCCAGATTTGGGAATCAAAGCACGATTAAAGAATAGCGCATCAAAACTGATCAGTTCTTGGCGCTTGAGTACGCTCAATCGGCAGTATCCAGCGCTGGTAAGTGCGATCAGGCATGTGCAAAAACAGCACTTAACTTATCTTGATCAAGCAGCCTTGATCGATCTTGGCTTGGCAGTGCGTCAACTTGAACAAGAGGGCATCGCTGGCCAAATGCTCGAATTGGGCTGTGCTGCTGGTGGCTCGGCGATTGTCATTACCAGTGTCAAAGCCAAACAACGTCCATTTGCCATTTACGATGTCTTTGGCATGATTCCGCCACCTTCAGAACGTGATGGTCATGATGTGCATCAACGCTACGAAGTGATTAGCACTGGTAAATCGCCAGGGTTGGGTAATCGCCGCTATTATGGCTACGAGGAGGCGCTTGATCAAAAGGTAATTGCCGCCTTTGCAGCAGCAGGCTATCCCATTGAGCAACACCATGTACGTTTGGTTAAGGGCTTATACGAAGATAGCCTTCAGATCGATCAGCCTGTCGCTTTAGCCCACATTGATTGCGATTGGTACGATTCAGTGATGGTTTGTCTTGAACGCATTGTGCCACATCTGGTGCAAGGTGGCATCTTGGTCATCGACGACTATGAGAGTTGGTCTGGGTGTCGCCAGGCTATCGATGATTTCTTCCGTAATCGCCAAGCTGAATTTCGCTTTGAGCATAAAAGTCGCTTGCATATTACTCGTCGCTAATTTCATGTTCTAAGAAAGAGGTACATTGTTTATGCGCAAAATTCTTTTGACAGGGTTGATCCTGGGCGCGTTGGCTGGCTGTAGCGATAGTAGCTTGCCCGCTACAACCAACCCAGTGCCCACCGCGAACAGTTCCTTACCAACGGTCGGAACCTTGCCAACCCCAACCCTCATGATCGCCGAAGATCGCGATTTGAGCCAAGTTAAAGATCCTGAAAGTGGCCGGGCAACGGTTATTGGCAATGTCAGCAACCCAACCAATAATCAACCCTATAGCCAAGTCCCAGTTCAATTGGCTGAAGCCTATGATAATGAAAAAGGCGAAACCAATTTTGTGCTGAATACCGCTCATAGCCCAATCACGGTTGCCGATGATCAAGGCGATTTTGTCTTTGAAAATATTCCACCCCATCGCTATGTCATCGTAGTCGGCGATGTGTTTGGGAATTATAAGGTGTTACTTGGCCCCGATCAGGTAACGATGGTAATTGATGCTCAAAGCGATAAAAAGCTTGATCTTGGCGCAATCAAGGTCGATATTTTTGCTCCCTAATTAGCCGTTCGTAGATTGCCTCATACTGGGCAGCAGTGCGTTCCATCGTGAACTGCTGCCCCCACTCGTAGCCGCGCTGGCCCATAAGCGCCGCTTCACTGCGGTGTTCCAGCATCCAGATCATTGCTTCGGCCACAGCGCTCGCATTTTCGGCCTCGACCAATAGCCCTGTTTCGCCATCGACGACTTGCTCGTTGTTGCCGCCAATATCGCTGGCAATAATTGGCGTGCGCGCTGCCATTGCTTCCAAAATAACGGTTGCAAAGCCTTCCCAGCGCGACGTTGAAACAAGCACATCAACTTGGCTCAAAACTTCGGGAATATCATCGCGTGGCCCAAGGAATTTTATGGCATGCTCGATAGCTAAATTGGCTGCAAGTTGGCGGAAATTGGCTTCTTGCGTGCCCTCGCCTGCGAGCCAAAATTCTGCATCTGGAGAGTGTTGCAGTACTAGCGCCGCCGCTTGAATAAAAATATCTTGGGCTTTTTGAATCTCTAGCCGACCAATTAATAAGAAGCGTGGTGGGCTAAACGGCGTGTGCTGTTTTGGCAAATCGAATTTTTGCAAGCGCGCCAAGGGTAAGCTATTTTGAATCAGCGTCGCTGAACGGCCAAAAACCCGCGCTGCCATGCGGTTATCAAGCATGGTTTTGGTGGCTTGCGAAATTGCAATTTCTTCGCTAAACAATTGGCTATAGGCAATATTCATCAAGCGCCGCACCAATGGCCTAGTTACCCACATCGAGTTAATATGCAGGGTGCGCACTAATTTGGGGTAGTAGCTTGGGTGCAACAGTTTTTGCACACTAATGAAAAATTCGATCCGTTCGACATGGGTATGAATAATATCAACCGCTTGCTCTTGAATCAGTTGATTGAAGAGGGCACTAAAACGCACCATATCGTAGCGCAATTTTCTGCGTTCTGGCACCATAATTCTGGTTTCGATGCCTTCAGCAGCCAAAGTTTCGAGCCAGCGCTGCTCGGATGGCGCATCGTAGCGATGAATTCCACAGACAATTGGCCGAAATCGGCTTTTATCTAAGGCGCGGGCAACTTCGATGCCAAACAGCGCCGAGCCACCAGCACCTTCGGCGCTGGCAAAGCCGGTAATCACATGAGCGACAGTTATTTTATCCATATAATCTGCTACTTTGCTCCTCGTAACCAATCGCCAACCGCTGCCCGAATTTGGCTGGGCAAGCGCTCTAGTTGGCTTTGGAGGCTGGGAATTGTGCTACGCATCAGGGTTTTAATCAAGCTGCGCGCGGCCACGGTTTGGTCGAATGCGCTAATAATGTTGGCACTATCAATCGATTCGATCGGAATTTGATAATCAGCTAAGCCGAGCATTTGCATGACACCCGCCGATTTGTGCAAATAGCCAATCACAAAACTTGGCGTGTTGCTGCTCAAGGCAAAAATCGCCGAATGCAAGCGGGTCGCTACCAGCAAGTCGAGCTTGCTATACAATTGCTTGAGCATCGCTGGCTGCAAACGATCATCAATAAAGGTAATTGGGGTTTCGGCAGGCAATTGGGCCAGCAAACGCCGCGCCACAACCCGATCATCCTCGGCCTCGCTCGCGCCAACACATTGCGCAAACACCAAGATATGCACATCGTCGTGCTGGCTGATATGCTGAATCAAATCAAGCAAGGCTTGTTCGTAGCGCTGGCCATGGCTAAACCCAGAGCCTGGATGCTGAATGCCAAAATCCATGGCCGTGATGCCAATTAACAAGGCTGGGCGTTTGGCTGGTTGCCACCACTCTGCCAAATAGGCTTCTGCTTGGGCTGGCTCGACAGTTGGGCAATTGAAGGCCACATCGGGCACAACATGCACTGGTTGATTAACCCCAATGCTATACAAATATTGCTGCGAGCGCTCCTCGCGGGCATAGGCCAGCACCGAGCGATTGACCAACCACGCCAACAACAATTGATTGATTTTGCCAGTAACTGGCCCAAACGATTGCGGCAACATCACCAGCGGCTTGCCCATGATCACAGGCAAGGCCACGCCCAACCAAACCCAAATATAGTTGAGGTCAAAGGCTTTGGTGGCATATAAGTAGCCGCCGCCAATCGCCGCAGCTACGTTGGCCTCAAAATAATGATCAAGTAATTCGCGCCAAGCACTGCTTGCGCGGGGCTTGAATCTGAGGCCTGTCCAGCGATAGATTAAGCTGATGCTGACCAACCAGATTGCCAAACCAAGCATCAGCCATTTGCGCCGTGGCTTGGGTGCATCTTTGATCAAATTGGTTTTATGTTCGTGAATCGAACGAATATAGGGCACAGCTGCTGGGAGCCAGGCTGCTGGCTCTGGCTGATTGATCACATAACTCACATCGGCATGGGGAAACGCTGCCTGTAAATGGGCCAACGATTGCTCAAGCAAGGCCAAATCGCCAGCATTTTGCGGCGAATGGGCGTTTAACAACAAAACCTTCATCGCATCACTTTCTGATAGGTTAGCCAAGCACCATATCCATACGAGATAAACAGCGCAATTTCGGTGATCATATTGATGATCGCCACGCCTTGCAAGCCATACAACGGAATTACCACAAAATTGCCGAGAATGCTAATGGTCGCGCCAATGGTTTGCAATTTGACCCGCAATGGCTGCTGATCGTTGGAAACCATAAAGGTCGCCCAGCAAAAATTCAGGCTCTTGAGCAAGGGAATAATTGCCATAATTTGCAACAATGGAATTGCATCGGCATATTGCGCGCCATACATCAGGTTGATAATCCAATCGGAATACCATGTGAGCAGCGCGAACCATGCCAAGCCATACAGCACGCTCAAGCCAATTGCCAAGCGAATAACCCGCCGATAGAGTGGTGATTTTGGCGAATGCTTGACGATCATCGGTAGCAAAATTTGGGCGGTAATGCTGGGCACTAAAAATGTGTTATTGATAATTGCCAGCGGCGGCGCATAAATCCCTGAATTAATCGTTGGTAATAGCAAGGCCACCAAAAAGAGGTCGACGCGCAAGGTTAGGTAGGCCATAACTTCGGAAATAAAGTAGAAGCGCGCCTCGCGAATGGTATTAATCCATTGGCGCGGCTGCCAAACCCAGCGCAAAATGCCATGCAAATAGTACACACTGAGGCCAAAACCCAAGGCTACCGCAATACAGCGATAGATCACCACGGTTGAGAATGGCAATTGGGGCGTAAACCAAATTGGCACAAACAAACTCAGCGCGACGACAATTTGCAGGCTAGAAGCTTTGAGCACCTGAATCGAAGCCCGCAAAGCGGTATCGGCAGTGCCAACCAATAAATCGCCAATAATGCCTGCGCAGGCTAAGGCGATCAAATGCGGGGTAAAGGCAGGGTTGCGCATACTGACAAACGGTGCGGCGACTAATAACAGCCCTGCCAGCACAAAGCCACGCAAAGCAAAGACGCGACTTACCGATTTATTTAGCAGCACCCGATCGGAGCTTTGGCGTAGCAACCAATTATCCAAGCCCAAATTGGCCAGAATAATTAATGGGTTCAGCAAGGCATACAGCGAGTTGAACAAGCCATATTGCTCGGCACCTAAGCGGCGGGCCAAAATAATTTGGGTGAAAATCCCCAACAGCCGCGCCAGCATAACGCCGCCAACCCCAAAGCTAATCTGAAAAAGCCGCGCCCGTGGTAATTTGGCCGATGCTTGGGGTTCGGTCGCGGTGGCTTGGGTTGAGGTAGAATCCTTAATCATGACGATGCTCGCTCGTTGGTTGGGGCCAGATCAGGCGGCTAGTTTGCATATTATTCCTCGTAGCCTGTGCGCCAACGTAGCGCTAAAGCAGACCAAGCATAATCAGCCGCTCGCTCAAAACAGGCGTGGCGATCTGCATCGCTCCAGCTTGTAAGCGCGCTTTGCAGGGTTTTTGCTAAACCCAAGGCATCGCCAGCAGGCGCAATCAAGCGATCGGCGACAAAATTTAAAATCAAGCGCCGATCGCCGACATCGCCAGTGACCGCTGGAATGCCCAAGGCCAAACTTTCAAAGAGCTTCAATGGCGAACGGGCTTGCGCCACCGCATCATCATACACGGGATCAACCGTAACATCGGCAAGCGCCATCCAAGTGGGAATCGTGCGCCGATCTTGATGGCCGAGGCAGATGATCTGCTCGTGATAGCCATGCTCACGAATCCAGTTTTGGATATAACCCAAATCCTCGCCGCCGCCAATCAGCAACACGCGAATTAGTGGATCGTGCTTTAATTGCAGGTCAAAGGCTTCGAGCAGCAAATTGATTGGGTGATTGTGGAGGGCAATTGTGCCTACATAGGCAATCACCTTGGTGCCATCTAGGCCCAAACTGCTACGTAACCCAGCCAAAACTGTTGGTTCTGGCGCTTGAAACAGACTTAAATCAACACCGTTGGGCACATAAACAATTTTGGGAGCGCGTGCTTGCAGCATACGGGCGGCTAAGGCTTGGGTATTGACGGTTACGCCCTTGGCCAAGCGCGGCAAGAGCCATTGCCAAAAAGCAAAGACCATGCGCTGGGCCTGATTGGTGAGCCGATTACTGCCAACTTCATCATCATCGCAATCGACCCAAAACTGCTGGCCGCGCCCAAGCAGCACACCTAAAACCGCCGCCAACCCATTAACGGGCTGTGGCTTGCCAAGGTGGTAAATTGCTGCTGGCGAGCAGAGAATGCCCCAAAGCATGCCCAAGGTTGCGGTGATTAAGACCCAGAGGAGTTGCAAGGGCGAAAATGGCAGCACCTCGCCATGGCGTTTGCGCGAGTGCATCTGGCCAACATACCAAATTTCAACGCCATCTTGCTTAAAACGGCGCTGTTGGCATTGGGCCAAATCGGGGTGCAAGGCTAAAATGCGCACTTGGTCGCCATTGCGCACCAACTCGCGGGCCAGATTAAAGTAGCGCTGGCCCGATGGCCGTTCAATGCCCATCGTAATTAGAAACACGATCCGCCGCATTATTTGGCCCCAATTTGTTCAAGGCAGCTGATCAGATTTTCCCAGCCATGCAGTTGTTGGCCGCGTTCAGCCTGAACCGCAGCAGTCATTGGCGCTTTAAGCTCATCTTGAAAATAGCGCACAATTGCTTTGGCTAGCGCTACTTCATCTTGCGGCGGCACGACTAAGCCATTTACGCCATCGCGCACAACTTCGTGCAAACCGCCAACGCGGGTGGTGATGACTGGCTTGCCCAGCCCAAAAGCCAATTGCACCACCGCGCTTTGAGTGGCCGAGATATAGGGCAATACCACGACATCGGCGAGATCGAAATAGGGGCCAAGCTCTTCGTTGGGCACATAGCGATTGACAAAGGTCACATTGGCTTCAACGCCATACTCGCGGGTGTAGCGCTGATAAAATTCGGGCGAAGCCCAAAACTCACCAACCACCAGCAAGTGTACAGGCCGCTCTTTGACCACCAACGGCAAGGCTTGAATCAAATATTCGAGGCCTTTGTAGGGCCGTACAAAGCCAAAAAACAGCAAAATATCGTGCTCGCTGGAGATGCTAAGTTGGCTGCGCAAATCTTCAATTGCCGCGGCATCGGTGTGTTTGGCAACCTCTTCAAAGGTTGGCAACTGCGATTTAAGCACGGCTGCTTGCGGCAATAGCGCTTGAGCACGATGCAAATCTTGATCGCTATGCACAATTAAGGCATCGCCCTGCTTGAGCACCGTCGAAGCCATGCGCCGATCCAAAAAGCCCCCGCCATCATGCGGCATCACATTGTGGCAAATATACACAACTTTGGCTTTGGTGTGTTTCTTCAGCCAGCGCGAAATATAGCTCAGCGATGGTGTCCAGTAGGGAACCCACCATTGCAGCACCACCAAATCGGGATTATCGGCGCGAATTTTGCGGCATAAGCGCCACCATGTAATCGGGTTGGTTGGGTCGAGCACATACTCGCATTCAACCCGCAATGGCGTTGCACTTGGATCTTTATCGGTTTTGCCTGGAAAAAGCCAGCGCGGATATTGGCGGGTATACGAATAAAATCGCACCTGATGGCCCACCTCGCGCAAGTGTTTGACCAAAAGCGTGGTGTAATGAGCAATCCCCCCACGATAGGGATAGGTTGGTCCAACCACACACAGTTTCATTGTTGCGCCTTTACTGCAAAGATCACCACTCCATCACGCTCGTAGACAATTGGAAATTGCTCTGGCCGATAACGAAGGGCTTGAATGTTCAGCTGGGTATTTTGTGCATTCTGGCCCATATGCGGGCCAGTATAAATATAATCAACCTGATTTTTCTGAAGCAAGGCGATGCCTTCGGCGCTTTCTAAGGCGGTCGAACGCAACGCGTCATACAGCATATATACATCGCGATCAAGTTTTGGGTCAATCGCTTTTTCCGAGCCATAGGTTAATGGTGGAATTGTGGTTTGGCGACCAGTCAGGAAGGGAATCCACATGCCACCATCATCGGCAATAATTAATGCATCGCCATAGCTCGATAGCCCATTGATCAAAAAGCGTGCATCTGGCTCGGTTGTTGTGCGAATCCAAGCCATCGCTTGCTCATCGGCGCTGGTTAATAGCCGATTTTGTTCATTCACAATCGCCGTTTGCCATGGTGTCGACCATACGATCAAGCCATATAAGCCAACCAAAGCCACGCCTTTGAGATACCAGTTTCTGCTGAAGCGATCGAGCAACAGCCCCAGCGGGTAGGCGGCTAAGGGAATGATCGGAATGTACAACATAATTGAAACCGCGAAGCCACTAATAATACCGCTAATCGGTAAATTAAAGACATAGGGAACCGCTAAAATCTGAATTCCAAGGCTCCAAACCACGAGCAAAAGCATGCGCCAAGCGCGTTGGGCAAAAGCAAGCCAAATGCCGACAAAGGCCAAAAGCATAATTGGCGCTTTAATATAGGTTGGCACAATTTGGTCGAGCGTAGCAACGGTTGCCGCATATCCCGAACTATAGCCAGTGACATAGTTGCGGGCAATCGCTGTAAGTTTGCTCTGAATAATTGTATATAGCCACGGTGCGGCAATAAGCGCACTGGCGATTGTAATTGCGCTCGCTCGTAGGCTCAGCTGCTTTAACTGCGCAAATGTTGGTCGCAAGGCTAATAATGCTAGGATCAGCAGCGCAACCATCACCACTGCAAACAGCGTTACCAAATAATGGGTCAATAATAAACCAGTGGTCAGAATGGTGGCTAAACCAACCAACTGCCACGAAAAGCGCGAATATTCTAAGGCCATAAACCACACAACGACCAAGCCCACCAAAATAATTTGGCCAGTTAATTGGGTAAAACGACTCCAGTTAACATAAAAGGCTGGCATCAGGTTGTAGAAGCTGGTGAGGCCAAAGGCGATTAAGCCCACGCTAAGCCGCCCGCTGAGCCGTCGCCCAAGCAGGTAGGCCATGACTGTGGTAGCAACGCCGTGGAGTTGTCCAGTATACAAAACGCTGGTCGTGGCGGCGAGCTGGCTCCACCACGCCAAAAAGGCGCTATTGGCATGAAAACCATAGTGGTAGCTGAATGTATTTAAAGCGGCATAGGGTTGCCATGTCTCGAAAATGCCACCATTATTTAAGAAGAGCTGTGTGATGAGCGTATGGTGATAGGCATCGTTCCATTGAGCGACGCTTAAGTTGCGCACCGCCAGCATTCGTTGCAGCAGGCTTACCAGCGTAATGCTGAAAAGCAGCCAGCCATGGCCGCTAATCCTGATGGTTTTCAGCTGGCTCATTCGCATAGCCCAGCTTGAGCGTGGCGCTGGCCAGATTGCAGCGAGCAGCCCAAGCAAAGCATAGGCAATAATTACCCAGCGATTAATCGCTAAGCCCAGAATGTGGAACAGATTTAATCCAATTGGCGGCAGGGCAATGCCAACACACCAACTCAAGGCCCAACGTTCGCTCCTGCTGAGCAATTGGGCAGGGCTAAGCCAGCGAATGGCTGCCCAGCCAGGAATTAACATCACAAAGAGCAAAAAGCTGCCAACTCCAACCATCGGCGTGAAATTAAGCGCAAACCAATCGATGCTACGCCCAAAGCCAAAGCTGAACAATGCCAAGATGATGGCTAGACCTGCGCTCGCCATGGCTACGAATGGCTGATAGTGCTGCCAAACTGATTGCTTCGCCTGAGTTGAAGGATGGGATTCGATCTGCATGCATCGTGGCCTTTAATTCATGTGACAGCTGTCACAACGTGGCGAGTATAACAATAGCCTAAAACGCTGTCAAACCTTAAGGCTTGGCCAACGCTAGGCTATTGTGGGGTTTTAGCTTGGTTAGGCTTAGGCTAATGGCCGCACTTTAACATCGCCTGCATAGACGGTTTGGAGTTCGCCGGTGCTGTCGCGCACCTGCAAGCCGCCATGCTGATCAACTGCTTCGGCCACACCAGTAAAGCTATGGCTGCTCAGTTCAACCTCGACCGCTTTGCCCAAGGTGGTTAATCGGTCTAACCATGCTTGACGTAATGCTTCGCGGCGACCGCTACGCAAATTGAGATAATGGCGATCGTAGCTATGCAAAATTGCCCGCAGCAAGCCAGCGCGATCAACCTCATGGCCACATTCACTTGCCAACGAGGTTGCCGCTTGGTTAATTGTTGGATCATCGCTTGGCTGCCAATTGACGTTAATGCCGCTGCCAATCACCGCCCAGCGCAACCGTTCGGGGCCAGCGGTTTCTAGCTCGACCAAAATGCCAGCCAGTTTGCGCCCGTTAATCAGCAGATCGTTGGGCCACTTGAGTTCAACCGTACAGCTGGTTTCGCGTTCGATTGCCTCGCTGATGGACACCGCCGCCAACATTGTGAGCAAGAAGCTTTCGCTTGGCACCAGCCAGGTTGGCCGCAAAAGCAGCGACAACAACAAACTACTGCCAGCGGGAGCACTCCAGTTGCGCCCGCGTCGCCCACGACCTGCGGTTTGCTCGTTGGCCACAATCACCAAGCCTTCGGCCACTCCAGCAAAGGCCCGTTCGCGAATCAGGCTGTTGGTCGAAGCAGTTTGTTCGAGGCCTAGTAATTCTTGGCCAATAATCAACGTCTCTAGTTGATACCGGGCTGGTTCGATAATTGTTTGTTCAAAAGATGTCAGCATAGGCGCGTTAACCGTCCCTCGTGTAAGTGCCAAATCTCGCCAGCAAATTGCTGGATAAAGCGCCGATCGTGCGAAACGGCAATGATCGGCCCAGCAAATTGATTGATCGCCGCCTCAAATTGCTCTAAAACATCAAAACTTAGGTGGTTCGTTGGTTCATCGAGCAAGAGCAAATTGGCGCGCAAGGCGATCAAGCGGGCTAATTGTAACTTATGCAACTGGCCTGTGCTAATGCCACCAACCGGACGATTAACCTCAGCATAGCGAAATAAGCCCGACCACACTAGCTCGTTGATTAAGTCTTTGTTGAAGCCAATTAAGCCTTCGCGATAGGCTTCAAAGAGCGTTTGCTCAGGCTTGGGGCGCTGATATTCTTGGCGTAAATAGCCAATTTGCATATTTGGGCCAGAGCGAATTTGACCCTTGCTTGGCTGCAAATCGCCTGCTATCAGATCAAGCAGGGTGGTTTTGCCGCTGCCATTAGCTCCGGTAATTAGAATTCGTTGGCGGGGTCGTAATTCTAAATCGATCTGCTCGAGGATGGTTTGCTGCTCGCGTTGGTAACTTAGGCCTTCGATCGAAAGCATTTGTTGGCTGCCATCGGGGCTTGGGTTGAAGGTTGGGTTGATGGTGAGTGGTTTTGGTGGCTCAGCAATTGGATCAGCCAAAATGCGATCGAGCGCTTGTTGGGCTGAACGCACATTGCGCGAAACCGCCGCTGCCACATTTTCGCCCTTGGTGTGGTAAATAAAGCCATCGTTATCGCGTGGCGCTCGATTATGCGCAACTTGTTGATTTTGGGCTTTGGCTCGCTGTTGCAATTGGCGAATTTCGGCTTGCTGCCGCTCATAATCCGCTTCCCAACGCTCGCGTTCTGCTTGTTTGGCAGCGAAATAAGCGCTGTAATTGCCAGGGTATGTTTTGAGTTGATGCGTATGTTCGTCAAGCTCAAGAATGGTGGTTGCCACTTGGTCGAGAAAGGCGCGATCGTGCGAAACCACCAGCATTGCACCAGTATGCGCTTGCAGCCATGTTTCCAGCCATGCGCTGGCCTGATGATCAAGGTGATTGGTTGGTTCATCCAACAACAACAGATCGGGGTTGCTAATCAGCAGGGCAGCTAAACCGAGCCGCGTTTTCTCGCCCCCAGATAGCTCTTGCACCGAGCGTTCACGGGGAATATGGTTCAATCCAAGGCCTTGCATCACTTGATCGATGCGATGATCAAGCTCGTAGCCACCACGCAACTCGAATCGTTGGGCCACATCGCCATAGCGTTCTAAAATGGCTGAAAGTTGATCGGGGTCGGCGCTTGCCATGTGGTCACTTAACTGCTCAAGTTGTTGGCTTAGCTCGTTCAGCTGTTGTTGGCTGGCAGCCAGTAATTGCTCAACATTCATGGCAGTGGACGTGGTTAATTGCTGAGTTAAATAGCCATATTCGCAGCCTTCGCCCCAGCGAATGGAGCCAGTATCTGCTTGCTCTTGGCCAATAATTAAACGCAATAAGGTTGATTTGCCAACGCCATTGGCTCCGACTAAGCCAATCCGTTCGCCGCGATTGATGATTAGCGCAATGTCGCTGAGGATTTGATGTGGGCCATAAGATTTATTGAGGTTGTTGATCTGCAATAACATATGTTCGATGATCTCCCGTGTAGTCTATGTTGGGCCGAAGGGCGATTCAGGATCATCAAACTGGTGATTTTCATTGGTGTAACTCCATAAAAGAATCAATAACCTCACTTTAGCACAGCTGCGCCCACCCCAAGATCGGGCTTGCGAAGGATGAAATTAAGAACATAGAGCATAGAACATAGAACATAGGGGAAAGGATGAAGGATGAATTATGAGGGATGAAAGGCCAAAGCAAAAGTCAAAAGTCAGAAATCAAAAATCAAAAATCAAAAATCAAAAGAGGGATGGCTTGAGGCGATAGGCTATCGAACATGGGTTGGTAATGCCAAAAGCCAATAGCCAAAAGCTAATAGCTATTTCCCTTCGCGCTCTTCGCGTCCTTCGCGGTTTCAGACTTTGTGCTCTTTGTGCGATTCGTGGATCAATATGGTCATTTTCGCATACTTGCATAACGCAGCACATCGCAGTAGAATGGGCGCTAATTGAATCTGGTACGGCAGCTCCGTACAGCAGCAAATGTTCGGGAACAACTGGGTTCTTGGGCGTTTTTTTGTAAGTAGCGGGAAACGGCCCGTTGCGAAGGACAAACGTGCTATGCAATGGAAATTAGCACTTCATCGGCCAATTGCTCCCCGAGCGAGCAATGAAGAAACTTTGCGCCGCAACATGCGCTTAGGAGTGGCCAATGGAGTTTTATTTATTTTAGCCGATGCATTTAGCGATGCGAATTTGGTTTTGACGGTGTTTGTGCGTGAGTTGGGTGCTGCGCCGTGGGTGGTTGGTTTGTTGCCATCGCTCAAATCTGGCGGTTGGTTGTTGCCGCAATTGTTGAGCGCTGGGCGTTTGCAAGGCATGACCTACAAATTGCCAGTCTATCGCCAAGTTGGCATTGTGCGCTTCTTTATTTGGCTGGCGATGCTGCTTGTAGTTTGGAATGCCACCAGTTTGCCGGTGTTGGTTTTGCTGCCGTTGTTTTTACTGGGCTACGCCATGTACAATTTTACTGGCGGCTCTGGCTCGGTCGCTTTTCAAGAAGTTGTGGCCAAAACGATTCCAGCTCGCCAGCGGGGTAAATTTTTTGGCTCGCGCAATTTGATTGGCGGTTTGCTTTCGTTTGTGATGGTTAGCCCGTTGGTTGGCTGGCTGCTTAGCCGCAGCAGTCCCTTGGTTTTTCCGCATAACTACGGCATTTTGCTGTTTATTTCGTTTGTGCTGATTGGCTTTGGCATTATTTCGTTTAGCTTATTTGCCGAACCGCCCACGACCAATCCGCCGGCGGCAATTTCGGCCAAACAGATGTTTGCCAAAATTCCGGTGTTGCTCAAGCACGACCGCAATTTTCGCCAATATGTGCTTTCGCGTATGGTCACGCGTTTGGGTGGCTTGGCCGATCCGTTTTATATTTTGTATGCCCGCGAAGTGCTGCACGTCTCGCCACGCATGATTGGGGTATATTTGGCAGTGCGGGTGTTTGCCGCAGCCTTATCGAACCTGTTTTGGTCGCGCATTGGCGATCAGCGTGGCAATCGTTTGTTGATTGTATTAACTGGCGCGTTGATTATCACCGTGCCAACGTGGGCGTTGCTGATTATGCCATTTGCCAGCGTTTTAGGCCCAGAAGCCTTGGGCTGGATGTTTGGCGTAATCTTTTTGCTGATTGGCTTGAGCGTTGATGGCTCGAACACTGCCAGTTTGACCTATGTGATGGAGCTGGCACCAGCTGAGCAGCGGCCTGTGTATGTTGGCGTTTGCAATACGCTGATGGGCGTGGCAACCTTCTTTCCCGTGTTGGGTGGTTTGCTGCTAGCGCAATTTGGCTATTTGCCCTTGTTTTGGATCAGCGCTGCCAGTGCTTTTGGCGGCTGGTTGCTCTCGCGCCGCCTGCCTGAGCCACGTACGAAGAACATAGAGCATAGAACATAGAACATAGAACATAGAACATAGAGTGCTTTTTTAACCACGAAGGACGCGAAGGGCACGAAGTTGGGGCTATGGTCTAGCGGAACCATGATTGGAAATTCCTTGTTTCTGCTAGACCATAGCCCTATGTTCTATGTTCTTCATCCTTTTGATTTTGGTGTTTCATCCCTCATCCTTTGGTGCTCTGCGCCGCTGCGTTAAAATCGTGACCCACACAGGACACGAATTTCACAAATGATTATTTTTTGCCACAGATTCCACAGATTTTGAGGATTGGGCTTTTGATTCTTGGCTACGGGCTATTGATTTCTGACTTCTGACTTCTGACTTTTGATTTTTGATTTTTGCCTTTTGACTTCTGACTTTCCCCGATCCCCAACAACCGATCCCCGATCCCTCGAATATGGTATGATGGCGCAAATGTATAGCTGAGAGCCAGACCCGTTTCGGAGTGCAAGGAGGCATTTGCATGCTACGTGGCCTGATGATGGACTATCCGCTGACCGTTGATCGGTTGCTCGACCACGCGTATAAGCTCTACCCCCACAAACGCGTGACGACCAAGCAACCAGATGGCTCACTCCACCGCTATTCGTTCGCCGATTTATACCACCGTGTCAAACGCTTAGGTAATGTGCTCCACAAACTTGGCATCAACCAAGGGGATCGAGTCGGGACGTTTGCCTGGAACAACTACCAACATCTTGAACTCTACTATGCAATTCCTTGTGCTGGCGCTGTTTGCCATACGCTCAACATTCGGCTTTCAAGCGAGCAATTGGCCTATATCATCAATCACGCCGAAGATAAGGTGATTTTTGTTGATGCGACCTTGCTGCCGTTGTTCTCCAAGCTGGCCGATGATATTCCTGCGGTCGAAACGATCGTCTTGATCAATGGCCAACCTGGCATCGAACTCCCCTTCCCCAATGTCTTGCACTATGAAGATCTGATGGCTGCCGCTGAGGCTGAATTCGATTGGCCGGTGACCGACGAGCGCCAAGCGATGGGGCTTTGCTACACCAGTGGCACGACCGGCAATCCCAAAGGCGTGTTGTATAGCCATCGCTCGCTCTATTTGCACACGATGGGCGAAAATCAGGCCACTGCCTTGGCCTTTACCCCCGATGATATTGTGATGCCCGTTGTGCCCCAATTTCATGCGATGGCGTGGGGCTTGCCCTACTCGGCTATGTTCGCAGGCGCAGATTTGGTGATGCCTGGCTTGCACCTTAATCCGGTGGCTTTGGCCGATTTGATCGCCGACGAGAAAATTACCTTCCCTGCTGGCGTGCCCACGATTTGGACTGCGATGTATCAAGAAATGCGCGCTCGACCACGCGATTTTTCGCATGTGCGTTGTTTGGCGGTGGGCGGCGCGGCCATGCCACGTGGCTTGATCGAAGCCTACGAGCGCGATTTTGGCGTACCAGTGCTGCATGCCTGGGGCATGACCGAGCTTTCGCCATTAGGCACAATTTCGAGCCTGCAACCGCAACATCGCAATTTGAGCGACCACGAGCGCTGGGATTTGCGCGCCAAACAAGGCTACCCAATTGGCGGAGTCGAGCTGCGCATCGTCAACGATGCAGGCGAGGAATTGCCGTGGGATGGCACGACGGTGGGCGAGTTGCAGGCGCGTGGTCCGTGGGTGACTGCTGGCTATTACAAAGTTGAGCCAACCGCCGAGCATTTTACCGCCGATGGTTGGTTTCGCACTGGCGACGTGGCCACGATCAATCACGAAGGCTATTTGGGCATTACTGACCGCACCAAAGATTTGGTCAAGAGCGGCGGTGAATGGATCTCATCGGTCGAGCTTGAAAACGCCTTGATGGGCCATGCCAAAGTGACTGAAGCGGCGGTGATCGCAATTCCTGATGAGCGTTGGAGCGAGCGCCCGCTGGCCTGCGTGGTTTTGACCAACGACGCTGGCCAAGTCGAGCCAAGCGAATTGTTGGATTATCTTGAGCCGTTGGTGGCCAAATTCTGGCTGCCTGAGCGGGTTGTCTTCCTTAGCGAAATTCCCAAAACCAGCGTTGGCAAGTTTGATAAAAAAGTCTTGCGTGCCCGCTATGCCAATGGCGAACTGGGTTAAATAAAAACAGGGCGGATGCAAGATCCGCCCTGTTTGATCTATGGCTTGGGGTTTAACAGACGGTTTCCCCAAAGCAGGCTTCGAGCAGGCTGCGAATTTGGGTTTGGTGTTGTTGCCACCAGCCGCGCCCGCCGAGCACTTCGACAACGGTTATCACTTCGTTAAGTTGGTAACATGTAGCCTCGATGCCATCAGAGCGCACAATCGAAATGCTCTGCTCATCTGCATTAGGCGAAATTTTGATTGTATATGTTTGTGTTTCAAGTACCATGCTCATTTGTGTGCTACTACCCTTTCGTTTCTACTATTCACCAATAGCCTCGCTTGATGGTTGGAAACGTTTTCTCCATCAAGAAAACTATGGTTTCAGCCTACAATTTCAAGTTAACCAACTAATTTACCCAATTTGCTTTCGTTGTAAGTAGAACGTTGAATAATCGCGAACGTTCCTAGGAAATTTCTTTTTGGCTACTTTTTAACATTGCGCTAACAGTAGTTACTGGTTGGGCTAGGCTTAACGTTGACGATTACCCGGATAAATCTCTGCCACAATTTGCCAACTATTTTCTTTGGGCGCATCGATTGCCGCCTATCAGTTGGAACGATTTGCCCCAAGCATAATGGTTATGTTGCCTGCGATCACTATCATCTGAATTGTGTTGATGCAGCAATTGGGTTTAAATGCTTAGCGATGTTTGGTCGGTTGGGCCACAATCCAACCCAACAGCAAGCGCGCGATTAACAAACTGAGCTAGATGTTTATCGGCGCTTCCTTGAGTGCCTGTCTCAAGCAAGTATCGATCCATGGCTATATATGTAGGGATGAAGGCAGAAGGCGAAAATCAAAAGTCAGAAAAGGGATGCAAGGCTATGGGCTAGGTGTACTGGTACATTGGATTGGCAACCTGATCCCCCCACCCCCCTCTCCCACTGGACGCGGGCGAGGGGGAGCACCGGTGTTTCACCGACAAATTGCGTCAAAACCACGGGATTAAAGCCCCTCGCCCGCGCCACGGGAGAGGGGTTGGGGTGAGGGGATCAGATTGTGGTTAACGTGATGAACCAATACAGCTATTGGCTAGCGGAACATTTGATGAAACTCCAAACAATCTCCGTTAGCCAAAAGCCCAGAGCCAATTCCCCTTCGTGGCCCTTCGTGCGCTTCGTGGATCACATTTTTAACGCAGCGGTGCAGAGCAATAATGGCTATTGGCTATGGGTTGGCACGAACCTAATCCTAAAAATCTGTGCTAATCTGTGGCTAAAATAAAGGATGAAGGAAGAATTATGAGGGATGAAGTTATGGGCTGGCGAGAATATCATTCGTGGAATTCGGGCAATTCGTGGTTAAAATAAAAGATGAAGGCTATCGGCTTTGGAACTAAATATCTTGGAAGTACCAAAAATCAATCATTCCAATCGCCAATAGCCCAAAGCCAATAGCCTATAGCTTATGTTCTATGCTCTATTTATTGCCCCAAAATCAAGGCAAACATCAACGGAGCCACGATTGAGGCATCGGATTCAACGATAAACTTAGGCGTGGTTGGCTCCAACTTGCCCCAGGTGATTTTTTCGTTGGGCACAGCGCCTGAGTACGATCCATAGCTGGTGGTCGAATCGCTGATTTGGCAGAAGTAGCCCCAAACTGGCACATTGCCCATCTGCATGTCTTGGTGCAACATTGGCACAACACAAATTGGGAAGTCGCCAGCGATGCCACCGCCAATTTGGTAGAAGCCAATTGAATGGGTTTTGCTGGTTTCGATATACCACTCGGCCAAGTAGGTCATGTATTCGATGCCCGTGCGCACGGTGTGCACATTCTTGACTTCGCCTTGCATAACGTGAGCTGCAAACATATTCCCAGTCGTCGAATCTTCCCAGCCTGGCACGATGATTGGCAGGTTTTTCTCCATCGCGGCGTACATCCACGAATCTTTAATATCGATTTGGAAATATTCTTCTAAAACGCCCTTGCGCAAGATCCGATATAAAAACTCGTGAGGAAAGTAGCGCTCGCCTGCTGCATCGGCTGATGTCCATTCATCGACCAAGGCCCGTTCCAAGCGGCGCATGGCTTCTTCTTCTGGAATACAGGTGTCGGTGACGCGATTCATATGGCGAGCCAAGAGTTCTGCTTCATCATCAGGCGTTAAATCGCGATAATGCGGCACGCGTTCGTAGTAATCGTGCGCCACCAAGTTAAACAAATCTTCTTCGAGATTCGCGCCGGTACACGAAATAATCTGCACTTTGTCTTGGCGAATCATTTCGGCCAACGAGAGGCCCAATTCGGCGGTACTCATCGCGCCTGCAAGGGTGATCATCATTTTGCCATTGTTGGCCAGGTGCTGCACATAGCCATCGCTGGCATCGATTAAGGCTGCCGCATTGAAGTGGCGAAAGTTATGGCGCAAAAAATCGCTGATAGGAGTTGTGCTCACAAGCTACCTCTTTATTGATAATGCAAAGATTAAGGCGCTAGATTGCGCTAGCGCCGCCGTCTATTGTACCGCAGGCTGCCCCAATTATTGTGCTAAAACGAGGGCAATCCGTTTGCGTTCTTGGTCGATTGATTGAATGCTAACATCCACAATATCGCCAACGCTCAAACTCAGGCCACGGGGAATTTGCGAACGGTGCAACAAGCCATCGTGCTTGACCCCCAAATCGATGAATGCGCCCCAATCGACGACATTGCGCACTGTGCCTTTGAGCTGCATGCCTGGCTGCAAATCTTCAAAAGCCAGCACATCGCTGCGCAAAATTGGCGTTGGCACATCGTCGCGCGGGTCGCGGCCTGGCCGCAGCAATTGATCGATAATATCGATCAGGGTTGGCACACCAGTGCCTAATTCTGCCGCGAGGCCATGCAATGGCTGATTTTTCAGATCTTCCAAGCGTTTGATGCGTTCGTTGCGGCCTGTTTTGGCGTTGATATTGAGCTTGGCTAGCAAATTTCGTGCTACAGCATAGCTTTCTGGGTGAATGGCGCTGGCATCTAAGGCCTCATCGCCATCGCGAATGCGCAAAAAGCCTGCTGCTTGTTCAAAGGCTTTTGGCCCCAAGCCTTTGACTTTTTTGAGTGCGACGCGCGAACGAAATGGCCCATGCTCCTCGCGATGGCTGACAATCTGGGCCGAAAGTTTGGGACCAATGCCCGCAACGTAGCGCAAGAGTGCAGGCGAGGCTGTGTTGACATCAACACCAACATTATTAACCGCACTTTCAACCACGCCATCGAGCGCATTGCCGAGCGCCGCTTGATCAACATCGTGTTGATACATGCCCACGCCAATCGCTTTTGGCTCAATTTTAACCAACTCGGCGAGTGGATCTTGCACCCGCCGCGCAATCGAAACCGCGCCGCGCAAACTCACATCGAGATCGGGCAATTCGTTGCGGGCAAGTGTGCTGGCGCTATAAACGCTGGCTCCGGCTTCGCTAACAATCAAATATTTGAGGCCAGCTTGTTGGCGAATCACATCGGCGACCAATTGCTCGGTTTCACGTGATGCTGTGCCATTGCCGATGGCGATTAAACTCACAGTGTAGCGTTTGATCAAACCCAGCAATTCTTGAAACGCTCGTTCGCGCGCCGCCGCGCCACTATGCGGATAAATTGTGGCAGTGGTCAGCACATTGCCAGTTTGGCCGATAATCGCCACTTTGCAGCCAGTGCGAAAACCTGGGTCAAGCCCCAAAACGACGTTATTGGCAATTGGCGCTTGCAACAACAACGAATGCACGTTTTTGGCAAAAACGGTAATCGCATGGCTTTCTGCCTGTTCAGTTAGCGCACGGCGCACATCGCGCTCGATCGCTGGCAGCAGCAAGCGCTCAGCACCATCGTGCACTGCCAAGCGCAGTTGCTCGGCCCAAGGCGAGCGTTGATCGAGTGGAAAATATTTGGCGGCAACATCGGCCCAATCGCGTTCGCTGACCTGAATTTTGAAGCGCAAAATATGTTCGGCCTCGCCGCGATTGAGCGCCAGCACTTGGTAGGGTTTGAGCCGATTGGCGATGGCTTCGAATTGATAGTAGGTCTGATATAGGCCTTTGCTATCGTCTGCATCGGTGATTAACTCGCTGCGAGCAACGCCCCAACGCAAGGCTCGTTCGCGGGTTTGGCGGCGCACTTCTGGATGCTCGCTCAGTTGCTCGGCCACAATATCGCGCGCTCCGGCCAAGACCTCATCAACACTCGCAACGTGGTCGTTGAGAAACTGACGGGCAGTTGCTTCAAGCGCATCGTTGGGCTGCATTTGGATAATTTCGGCCAAGCCTTCGAGGCCACGTTCGCGGGCGATGCTGGCGCGGGTGCGGCGTTTGGGCTTGAAAGGTGCATACAAATCTTCGAGCGTTGTTTTATCGCTGGCTTCGGCCAAGGCTTGGGCGAGCGCATCAGTCAAGTTGCCTTGTTCACGCAGAGCATTCAAAATCGCCTCGCGGCGCTCATCAAGCTCGCGTAAACGGGCAATTTGGCTTTGGATGCTGCGCAGTTGCTCTTCATCCAAGCCGCCAGTTTGCTCCTTGCGGTAGCGAGCGACAAACGGCAAGGTATTGCCAGCATCAAACAATTGAATTGCGGCGGTAACTTGGTCGGCACGCACCGTCAAGCTTTTGGCAATTAAATGAGCATAATCCATACACGTTCCCAATCTAGCTAAACCAATAGCTGCATTTTAACATAGCAGGTGTGATCTAGGCAGGGGAGTTAATTGGCTATGGGCTATGGGCTTTTGGCTAGTGGAGATTGTATTGAAACCACGAAGGACACGAAGAGCACGAAGGGGAAGTCGCTATTGGCTATGGGCTGGTAGGATTCAAAATTCATCCCTCATAATTCATCCTTCATCCTTTTCGTTAGCCACAGATTGCCACAGATTGTTTTGATTAGGTTTTTTTAACCACGAAGGACACGAAGAGCACGAAGTTTCGATTTATTGGGTTAACCACATCCTGATCCCCTCACCCCAACCCCTCTCCCGTGTCGCGGGCGAGGGGCTTTAACTTCGTGGTTCTTGCGCAATTCGTCGGTAAAAACGCGTGCTCCCCTCTCCAGCGTTCAGTGGGAGAGGGGTTGGGGGTGAGGGAACACTATTGCCCATCCAATTAACCATTACACACCTAGCCCCTGACCCCTAGCCCCTAACCCCTACTAATCTTATTCAGGATTGAGCTCTGGGCGCGTGAACGGATTACTGAATGATTCGCCCCAGATAGCGCTGAGCGACTGGCCTTCGATTGTGATAAAGACCTGCTGTACGCTGCTGAACGAAGTTAATGCCAAGACCAAGGCATCAACGGCTGCGCGGGGATTGCTGGTTTGGCTGAATTCAGCGCTGAGATCGAGCTGCGCCACGCCATCGACAATGACCAAGCGCCGAACTTGGCTCGTGCTAGGAATCGCGCTGCTGACTACGTTACTATAGCGGCCCGCACCACGAATAAGCTCATCGATAGTGGCTCGCGCCTCGGTTTTGGTGCTTGGCACAAGGCGCATCACGCGCACCCAACGGCCAGTGCTGGCTTGAAAATACAACGGTAAGAACGAAGTTGTGTTAAACTGGCCATTTAAACCCTGTGGATTATCGGGGTTGACGTTGGGTCGGTAACGCAAGCCACCAAGATTCTGGCCTTGGACTTGAAGCTGCACTTGGCTAACGTCTGGTTGTTCAGTCAAGGCCAAAACGATCGAACGCAAGCCCAAATCTTCCACGCCTGAATTGCCAAACGTCGGGATACGGTTAAAATTAGCCGTAGCGATGCCATTGTTTAAGCGTAGCCCAAGCAATTGGGTATCGCTGGGCAACAAACTGCGCAAATCGCTGCGCGCACCAGCAATCAACTCGTGGATCGCAGCAGTGCGTGGCCGACGCGTTGTTGCAATTTGGCGCGAAACCGGCACCAACACTTGGCCGGTGCTATCTGCATAAAACAGCGTCAATTGATTGACCTCACGGCCACCAGTTTCCTCGGTTGGCTGGGCAGTTGGCTCTGGCAGCGGCTCTGTGGTTGGCTCGATTGTTGGTTCAACGGTTGGTGCAATTGTTGGCTCGATTGTTGGTTCGAGGGTTGGCTCAATTGTTGGTTCAACGGTTGGCACAACCGTCGTCGCAATTGGCGATAAGGTTGGCTCGAAGGTTGGCAGATCGGTGGCAAACGGAATGCTAGGAGTTGGACTAGCAACAATCACATCTTCAGTTGGCGGTACAATAACAAATGTAGGCGATGCAAGAATCACCTGAGTGGTTGCAGAAGCCGATGGTGTAGCAGAGACCGAAGGAGTGGCGGTAGTGGTTAGAGCGATAGCTTCGGCTGTTTGAGTTTGACGAACCGCTGCTGTGGCAAAGGCATTTGGCGATGGTGAAACGGTTACTGTTGGGCCAATGTTGGTTGGTTGCACGACCAACGCTGTGGTGCTCGGTGTCGTAGTGCTGGAGTTGTTGCTAAATAAGACAACCCCACTAATGGCATAGGCCACAATAATTAAGCAAAGCAAGCCAACCAAGGTGGCATAAATGCGGCGATCGCGGGTGGATAAGCCAGCGAGCCAACCGCGCCAACCACCAACCCCAACCGACGTAGGCGGGCTAGCCGCCTGCTCAATCGGCAGATCTTCACCAGTATATAATGGGCAACGCACATGGTTGCTACTTAAACAAAACGCGGCTTGGGGCACTGGAATATCGTGGGCCTCACCAGTTATGTAGCAGCGGTGCTCCGACGTAGGACTCGCGAAACGAATCGCACGATTTTGTTTAAGGCCCACATATGGGCAATGATGCACTGGTTCCACGACGTTCCTCGTTCAAGCTCAAAAGGCTTCTGACCGCCATTATACTCTACCAACCCTTGCCACAGAAACAGCGCTTGATTGCAGAAAGGTAACACATGCGGGTTCTGGTTCTTGCTGATATTCATGCTAACTTAGCCGCACTGGAAGCTGTTCTTGGAGCAGCAGGCGAGGTCGATTCGGTTTGGTGTTTGGGTGATACGGTTGGTTATGGGCCTCAACCAAATGAATGTGTTGCGCTCATGCGTGAACGCCAGCAAGCGATGTTGGTCGGCAATCACGACCTCGGTTGCCTTGGCTCAATTTCGCTGTCGAATTTTAATCGTGATGCTCGGATTGCCAACGAATGGAATGGTTCGCAATTAACCGAGGAAAATCGCGAGTTTTTGCTCAGCCTTAGCCCCATGCAGCAGGTGAATGATACGGTTACGTTGGCCCATGGGAGTCCACGCGACCCAGTTTGGGAATATTTACTTGATACGGTGGGAGCAACCTATTCGTTTGATCATTTTAGCACACCTATTTGCTTTGTTGGCCATACGCATCAGCCAGTTATTTTTACTGCCGATATGCTTGGCGACCATTGCACCGCCACGATTCCTACTGATAACTTGGTGCTCAAGTTGCAGCCCGATAAGCGCTATATCATCAATGCTGGCGGTGTTGGTCAACCCCGCGATGGCGATGCCCGCTCCGGCTGGGCGATTTACGACGATGAGCAACAAACGGTCACCTTCCATCGCACAACTTACAATATTCGGCGCACCCAAACCTTGATGCTTGAACATGGCTTGCCCAATATTTTGGCTGCCCGTTTGAGCTTTGGGATGTAGCTATCTGCCCACACCTGGCAAAAAGATGTTGGTAATTGGTGTCCAGCTGCGAGTTTCAGCGAGCGCATTCGTGCCATTCCACCCACCAATGCTATAAATATCCCGAGCATTTGATAGCACGAGGTGTTCGCTGAGGGCATGGCCAGTGCGTAAATCGGTTGTTGTCCACAGGTTGTTTTGCAACACCAGCACCGGCTGATCGCCTTCCGCGCCACCAACCACATAGATTTGATTGGTAATAAACACTGCGCCTGCGTCAATCCGTGGGGCTGGCAAATCGGCCAAGGCCTGCCAAGCGCCAGTTTGCAAGCGCCAGGTTTTGAGGTTTGGGCCGGTGGTGGTTTGGCCACCAATCAACACGACATCGCTGCCGTTTTGGGCAATCGCTGCATCGCGTAATGGCAATGGAATCGGTGCACCTTGGCTCCAGCTTTTGCTATCGGGGCTATAAATAAAGCTGGTTGCGGCAATCACGCTTTCGTTTTCGCCGCCAAACACATACACTTTGCCATCGATTGCCGCAACCATGGCATTGGCGCGCGCTTCAGGCATGGCTGGCCCGCTTTGCCAGCGATTTTGGGCCAGGTCAAAAATCTCAAAACTCTTGCTTGCATTGCCATTTTTATCGCGACCTCCAGCCACATAAATTTGGCCTGCAATCTGCACTGCGCCACTGGCTGCGACCGCTGTTGGCTTGGGCGCAAGCTCCCGCCAAGCTCCCGTCGCGAGGTTGAGTTGCCATGTTTGCTCGACCACTCCCGTCTCGGTATTGCCGCCAATTACAAGCAAGCTATCGGCCAAAAAGACCCCGGTATGTTGATAGGTTGGTTGGGGCAATGCAGTCAGTGGTTGCCACACATTGCTCACAACTGTGGTTGGCACTGGTTGGGTTGTTGGCGTGATGTTGCTGCGCACAACAATCCAGCCAATCGCCATCACCGCCACAATTAGCCCACCCAATACGCCCAAAATGGCCAAGGCATAGCTGCGCGGAATCGTAATTTGATTGGTTGGTTGGGTCAGCACTGGGGTAATTGGATCAGGTATGGACGGTATTGTTGGTTGCACAATCGTGGTTGCTTGAACTGGTTCTGCTGGGGGTGGCTCGCTGCTTGGGGGCCTAACAAGCGGTTCTGGCTCTGTTGGCACAATTTCTGGCTCTGGCACAAGGGTTGGGTTAATTGCAACCTCAATTAAGCCGCGACGCACGGCTTCGAGCGTTGCCTCTGTTCGCGATAAAACCCCTAACTTTGTATAGATATTGCGAATATGCACTTTAACTGTGTTGGGGCTGATGACGAGCGTATTGGCGATTTCGTTATTGCTTGCACCCAGCGCTAGCTGCTGCAAGACTTCAATTTCACGCTCGCTAAGTGGTGATTGTTCAGACATATTCCTCAATTCCTGAGCCAATTCTCGATCTATTGCATGGTAGCTGAACGCAGGAGCAAAGTCAAAGGGTTAATCAACAATCAGGGGTGGAATCGAATGCTGATTCCCACCCCTGATCGATCTGTTTGCGCTGTTTATTTGGCTGGCTGTTCGCTCGAATCGACTACTGCTTCAGGCTGATCGTCGTCAGCAGCGTCGCTTGCTGCTGGGGCGTTGTCAGTCTCAGTGGCTTCAACGTCGTCGTCATCTGCAGCAGCGTCGTCGAATTCGCGCTCATCATCGTCAAAATCGTCATCGTCATCGTCGTTGTCGTCGTCGTCATCCTTGCCCAAGCCCAACGTTTGTTTGGTCATCAACAAGGCTGCACGGCCACGCAACATCAAATCGTCAAATTTCGATGGCTCTTTTTCTTCGCGTGGTAATACCGAGATAAAGTGATTGAACAAGTGGCTGTTTTCGCGCACAAACTGGTTCAAATCGGCATCAGGATTGCGCAATTGCCAATCTTCCAAGCTAACGGCCAAGAACTCGTGTAGTTTCTCCACCGTATCGGGGGTGGTTTGCGCCGCAGCGCCAGCAATGTAGTATTCATCGCCAACTGGCACGAGGTGCGCAAAAATCAACTCGTTTTCTTCTAAGCGTTTGGCGGCGGCATGATCACGCAGGGTAAAGGTTTCTTTGGTCAAAACCTCTTCAATCAACGCGCCTTTGCCCTTGATAATTTCCACAATCAGGTATGGTCGCAAGCGAATGCCCGACCATGTTGGCAGCAGATTAAGTTCATGCTCATCAAGCTCAAGCTCAGCTGGCGGATTGGCGGCAATCCGTTCGACCAAGGTTGAGCCGTCGTCGCCACTTTGCGCATCAAAGGCGAGCCAAGTCAAAAAGCGCTCTGAGCCACGATCTTCCTTCTCGTCGAGGTCGATCATATCGGCGGCAGTGTAGCGCCCACCCCAATATTGCTCAAACAAGGCTGGGGTTTTGGGGGCTAACTCGTCGTTTTGGCTGGCATCGATCAATTTGGGAAACAAGCGATCTTGTGCGCGACGCAATAAGCGCAACTGGTCTTCTTGCGCTCGATCAGCTGCTTCATGACATTGTTTATATTTTTTGCCACTGCCACATGGGCATGGATCATTGCGGCCTACTTTTGCCATGGAACTACTCCTCGATTATGCTGCTGAGGGCATGCTAAAGATAAAGGTACTGCCTTTGCCAGGCGTGCTATCGACCCAAATTCGGCCACCGTGGGCCTCGATGACCTGTTTGCAATAGGCTAAGCCAACCCCGCCGATGCGTTGCTCGCCAACCTGTTTGCTGAAGCGGTCGAAAATGCGGCCAGCCAGCTCCACCGGAATACTTGGGCCTTGGTCGGCGATCCGCACTTGGGCATTGCCGCCAGTATTGCTGACTTGCACCCGCACCGTGCTATAGGCTGGGCTACGGCGCAAGGCATTATCCAGCAAATGGCTCATCACGCGGCGCATCTTATCTGCATCAAAGGCCAGCCCACCGCTATCAGCGCCATATTCCAACACAAGGTTGATTGCGCGTTGTTGGGCTTGGGGCGTGGCTTGGGCAATGCTGCCTTCGATCAATGGCCGCAATGGGTTGGCCAAACGGTGCAAGCTGTTGGCATCGCCATGCAAACGGCTCATTTCCATCAAGGTATTGGTCAATTCAACCAAGCGCGAGGTCGTACGGCGCGCGGTCGATAAAACCCGCTCATTGCCATCGCCCAAATCGCCAGCCAACAAGGTATCTTGGGCTGCCAACACCGAATTGAGCGGATCATGCATATCTTGCACCAAGAAATCGAGCAATTGCGAGCGCATTTCCTCAACTTCCAATTCGGTGGTTTTATCGTGAAAGACCCCAACATAGCCCAAAACGCTGCCAGCGCTACTGCGAATTGGCACTTGATTGAGACCAATGACTGGTTTGCGCGTGCCTTGTTGTTGCTCAAAAACCACTCGTTGGCGTTCGCCTTCGCGCTCGTTGCTGATGACGCGCAGACGGCCTGTGTTTTCTTGGCTCCATTGGTTGAGCGCTTGGCCTTCAAGCGTGCCGCCAAAGGTTTCATTCAACAATTGGCGAGCAGCAGCATTGGCCTGGACGATTACGCCATTGCTATCAGCCAAAACCACGCCATCGCTGGCTGCGCCAAGCACCGCCGCAAGGCGATCGCGCTCTTGCACCAACATTTGGGCGGCGCGTTCGACCCGCTCTTGTTCTTCGCCAAGCTGCTTGTTGAGTTGAGTCGTTGATTCGTGGCCAACGGTTTGCTGGCGATCAAAGGCGCGTAAGGCTGCGCTACATACCAAGCCAAAAATGCTAATCACCAGCACAAAGGCGCTCAGAACGCCCCATTGAATTAATTGGTTGGTGCTTGGCTCGGCAGCGGCAAAATAGGCTGCTGCCCACAAACTAGCTAAACTAACAACCGTAACAATAGCAGTGTGCAAGGGACGCAAGGTCAGAGCGGCACACAACACTGGCAGGGCCGCGCTGATAATTGCCAATTCGCGCTGGTCGGGGAAAACCATCGTCGCGCCTAGGGCAATGCTCAGGGTGCCAACGACCAAGGCCCAACCGCTCAAGGGCAGGCGACGGCGCAAACCAGCAATTAAGCCAACCAAGGCGGCGAGCGCGCCAACCCCACCAGCAATTGCGCCAATCAGCATGGGTTGCGAACCAAAATTAAGCCCACTCCACGCTGCTAGCCCTGCACCAAGCGCCAATACAACCAAGGCAATTGGCAATAACAACCGACTTAAGGGCGAACGAGGGATGGTTATGGCAGCCGTTTGGCTAGGCTGCTCGGCAATTGCGACGCTTTCAGTCATGAGCCAATCCTCAATCCATCTAAGCTAGGGCTGCCCAATTATACTACGGTGTGACGTTATAGCTGTAATCGGCTGCTTCGGTCGTGCCTTGGGTGGTTGCATTGACCACTAAAACTGCTCGCTGATTGGCCGGAATCACCCAACGGGCCTTGCCATTATCAGTTGGAATTGACATAATTTTGACTGCCCCAGTTTGATCATAGAGCACCGCCGTGAGCATCCAGCGCTGGGCTAGTTGATTGCGCACTGGCACAAAGCCAGCCCCCTGCCATTGCGGCGTTAGGCCAGCGATTGTGAGATCGCTCAAGGCCAAGCCTGAGGCGTTATAGGCTTCATCGTTGATCACCCAAAAGCGCAATTGAATATTTTGGCCTGCCCACGGCGTGAGATCAATGCTTTCTGCTTGCCAAGTGGTTTGTTGGCCAGTCCAGCCAGCGCCAATATTTAAGCCAACCGGATTAGCGCCAGTGCTGGCTGGGGTTGCGATGGCCTGCCAGGTTTGGCCTTGGTCAAGCGAGACGCTGAGATAGGCATAATCGTAATCTTGCTCTAAATCAAACCAGCGTTGATAGCTTAATCGACTGCCAGTGCTTGGCACCTGAATTGCCGTGGTTAATGTGCTGACGCGGGCATCGCCACGGCCACTCCACCATGTGGCGCTATTTGTCACAGCGGCGGCGAAAATAGGTACAGTGTTGTTGCCCTGCCACTCAACTGTTCGTTCGAAGGCTGCTGGCTCAAAGGCCAAATAATCGCTGCCAAATTGCTGAATGCTAAGGTTTTGTTCGCTACTTTGGGCTGTTTCTGGCAACACAGCACGCGGCAGATCGTAGCCATAACGGCCATCAGCCAAGCCCTGATCATTAACCAAATTGGCCACCGACCACGCTGCAAACACTTGGTCAAAGCTACTCAAATCGGGGTAGCGCGTGGCCATCAGGCTGGTAATGCTGGTCAGATTATCGCCAGCATCGGCAGCGGCCAAGGTTCCCATTGGCAAACCAGCAAGCTGCTGATCAAGGTAGCTCAGGAAAAGCTGGGCCGCACCGTAGTGCTTGAGCGCAATGCCCGGGCTGCTGGCCCATGCATTCAGTTGGGTATCGGGCGAGGCCAGAAAATCGAGCGCCAAGCTATCGTTGCCATAGCCCGAGCGCTGTTCGCTGAGCATCGAAGCGCCTTCGTTGATCCATGTTGCTGGGTGGCTCAGCACATTGCGCTGCAATAAATGCTGCATCTCGTGAATTACAGTGGCAACATAGCTCGGATCGTTTGGTGGCGTGGCCGCAGCGTTAATCACCACCATCTCGCGTTCATTAGAAAAGGGATTGATCGCTTGGGGCAATTCATTATCGCTCGCATAATAGCCGCCAGCGCCGCTGATATTCGTATTCAACACAGTTACGGGCACTTTGGGCCAAGCAGCTTGCGGATACCATTTGGCGAGTAATGGCCAGCCAACTTGCTCAAATTGCTTGGCAGCATTGCTCAGCGCTCGTTGGTCAACTGGGAGATTATCGGCCACATAGATTAACAAGTGGGTTGTGCTGACTTGAAGGGTGGCACTGATATTGCGCTGTTGATTACTTGTTAAATCGGTAACCCAAAAGCTGCGCTGCTCGTATGGGGGTGGCATTTTGGGAATTAAGGCTGGCGGTTTGGCCGCAATCAAGCGCCAATCAACCGCCAATTGAGCTAAATCGCGCTCAAGCCCCTGTTGGTTGGCTTGTTCCACGGCTGCTTCATCAGCAATTATGGGAAGTGTTGTGGCGACAACTTGCGTCGTATTGAGTGACTGAGTTGGAGTTAATGAGCTTGTAGTTGGTGGTTCGGTGGGCTTTGCAACTGTGGTTGGGCTACAACCGGCCAACATCAAAAGCAAAAGGCAGATTCGCCAGCAACGCATACCATTATCCTTATCGCAATTTTGCTATCAGGATAGCACAGAACGTTGGTAGACATGGCATGGTTTGCCATCTATAATCGCAGTATCCTCCGGTAGAATAGTTATTGAAGGAGCGAAACCCATGAAACAATGGATGAGCCGTATTTTACTAGGCGTTTTAGCTATTTCCTTAAGTGGTTGTATCGCCTCGCAAACCGAAACTAAGATTACCAGCGATGGCAGTGGCACGAACACATTTAAAGTTGGCTTGGGCGAAAAAGCTTTGGGTATGTTTACAAGTCTTGGTGGTAGTGAAGCTGAAGAACCCTTTGCTAATGTAAAAGAAGACATTGCTGCCTATCCTGCCGAATGGGGTGCAACCTCAACTGATTGGCAAGAAACGATTAACGGTACGGTATACAAAGGCGTTAAAGTTGATATGAAATTTGCTAATCTTGCCATGTTAAATGAGCAACTTGGTAAATTTATGACCGATTCAGGTGGTGATGATAGCCCTACTGGCCAAGCATTGTCGAACATGCAAGTTACGAATGATGGTGATACCTTCACTGTTACTGGTAATGCTACTGCTACCGATTTGGCTGCTACCCTTAAAGACCAAGGTGGCGCTGAAATGGAATCACTTGCTGGTCAAGTTGAAGACCCAAAAACAGCTGTGATTGTATGGCAAGTAACTTTACCTGGTGATATTACCGAATCCAGTCCAGCTGAAATTACCAAGGTCAATGGCGATACCGTCACGTGGACGATTCCCGTTGATAAAACGGCAACCTACAGCTTGAAAGCTGTTGCCGAAAAAGGTAGCAGCAGTTTGCCGTTGATTCTCGGTGGGATTGGCTTGTTGGTAGTTTTGGCTGGCGTGGCCTTCTTCGTGATGAGCCGCCGCAAAGCAGCTCCTGTGGCTGCTGGCTATCAACAATATGGTGGCCAAACCTACGACCCTAACGCCCAACAAAACTATTCAGATCCCAATGACCCTAACCGCAAACCATAATCTAGCGTGAAACATTTTGCTCAACACTCCGTCTTTATGGCGGAGTGTTGGCGTTTTAGCTGGCAAAATTGCGGTACGATTAGAGTGAGCGATTTTTGATTAATGGAGGCTTGTGTATGCGCGCTTGGTTGTTGCTTCTCGGTCTGATGTTGTTGAGCGGGTGTGTGAGTCAGCAACAACAAACTGAATTTAATCCCGATGGCAGTGGTACGTATGAAATTCGAATTGGCTTTTCGCAGCAAATGCTCGATTTTGCCACGATGGGCAGTTCTGGGGTAAGTGATGATGCGCTTGATGATGCGCTACTTGAGTTAGGCTCAATTGCCAATGGCTTGCCCACTGAATGGCAAGCAAGCAGCGAAAATTGGAAAAGTGATGATGGCAAATATCGCGGTACATTAATTCGCATGCAATTTCGCGATGCGGCGATGCTGCGCGATCAATTGACCAATAGTGACTTGAACGAATTGTATAGTTTGATACGCTTTGAAGATGTTGAAGTTATCCAAGATGGCCGTCAAGTCCGCCTGCGTGCGACGGTCAAAAATGGCGAAAACAGCATGTTCGATAGCCAAGAAAGCAGTGATTTGTTGGGCTCTGGTTTGATGGCCAGCCCAACTACCAGCTGGACAATTCGCTTTCCTGAACGCATCGATTCGTGGAGCGAACGCGAAATTGCCTCAGTCAGCGAAGATAAAAAGACCTTGACCTATGATTTTCCTTATCCGCTTACCCGTGATTATCAGCTTGAGATCGTTGGGGTACTCAGCCCGACTGTGCCACAATGGGCGCTTTGGGTTGTTGGCGGTTTGGTTGGGGTTGGTTTGATCTTGGTTGGGGTTGGCTTCGTGTTGAGCCGCCGCAAACCAACATCTACCTATCAGTCCTATGATCCAGCAACTGCTGGCCCGCGCACAGCCTATCCAGCAGCCAGCCAAACCACACCGCTCGCGCCGCTAAGCTATGCGCCCAAGCCAGATGAATATCAACCAAGTGATAGCGTTGCGCCATATATGCCCAAGCCTACTGAGTATCAACCAAGCGATAGCGTTGTGCCATATACGCCCAAGCCTGCCAGTTATCAACCAAGCGATAGCTATGAACAACCAACGAGTTTTGGCTCCACTCCTGCCGAGTATGGCGGGCGCACGCCAACCCGTTCGTTGGGCATGTGGCAAGATCCCAACGATCAAGCCTAAAGCCGGTAGGGTGAGTGCGGCGCTGCATTTGGTTTGTTCAGTGCTTGAATATGATTAATTGCTGTCAGCGGCCCGATAATCACCAGTTGATCGCCGCTGGTCAAGCGTTCATCGCCACGTGGGCGTAAATCCTCGCCATTACGCCCACGTCGATAGAGCACCGAAATATCGTGTTGATTTTCGACCGTCTGAATCAAGCGGCCATCAAAAATGCCGTCACGTTCGACGATAATTTCCACCGTCGAAAGCAATTTGCCTGCAACATATAAGGCGTTGGTAATGCCACGGCCCAAGGCTGCTGCTGCCAAGGTTGGTGCTGCCAAGGCCGAGGTGCTAAATGCGGTCTGAATGTTAAACGCCGAGCTAAGTTTGCCCGCCAACGAATCGTTGAACACCCGCATCACAATATGAATATCGGGGTGTTGTTCGCGAGCGGTCAGCGCAATATCAAGGTTGGTCAAATCGTCGCCAGTTACGACGGTGAGCGAGGTGGCGTGATGCAGACCCGCTTGCTGCAAAAGCTCTGGCTGACGAGCATCGCCAATAATCACTGGCACATGCTGGCCCATCACCAATTCATGAAACGGCCCATCGCTATGGGCATCGATCACCACAATATCGCAGCCGCTGGCCAGTAATTGACCAACAACCCGATAGCCAATCTTGCCCAAACCACACACAATAATATGATCACGATAGGTTGATGCTAACGCCATTTGCCATGCCTCCCGTCGATTGCGTTTATCGAACAGCAAAATGCCCATGTTGAGCGCGCCGCGTGCTAGCAAAATAATATTCAAGGCTGGCGCAAGATAAAACAAGAGCTGCAACCACCATGGCTCGGGCAAGGGCACAGGATTGAGGGTCATTTGGCTAAATGCTTGATACAGTGCTTCGTGAAACGCCAGCACTGGGCGCGTGCCAGCCCAAATTGCCATGGTAAAGCCCAGCCAGAGCAAGAGCCACAAGCCCAACCACACCCACGAATCGCGAAACACAATCCAGCCGTCGCGCAACGAGGCAGCGACCAAGCGTTTCCAACGGGCTTTGCGACTAGGAGCTCTGGTGCGTTTCATGAATCAGCCTCTCTCAGGATGGTTGCTGCTGACAGTAGTAGATTGCGCCGGAGATGTCAAGCCATCAAAAAACTGCAAACGGAGAGCAATAATCCAAAACTCAATTAAATAAAGATTAAATATTGACAGTACCCTAAGCTATGCTACTATTATTGTTAGGTTTGTCGTTTAACTTAGTTAACAAAAGGACCCAAACGATGGCGCGGATTTACGAAAACATTACCCAACTTGTCGGCAACACGCCGCTGGTGCGCTTGGGCAAAGTTAATACCACGGGGGCGACGGTATTAGCGAAGCTTGAGTTTTTCAACCCAGCGAGCAGCGTCAAAGATCGCATTGGCTTGGCGATGATCGAGGCAGCGGAGGCCGAAGGTCTGATCAATCCAACCGAAACCACGATTATCGAGCCAACCAGTGGCAATACTGGCATTGGCTTGGCCTTCGTGGCCGCCGCCAAAGGCTATCGGATTGTGCTGGTTATGCCAGAAACAATGAGCTTGGAGCGGCGCAAATTGCTCAAGGGCTTTGGCGCTGAATTAGTGCTGACTCCTGGGCCAGAAGGTATGCCTGGTGCGATTCGCAAGGCTGAAGAATTGGCTGCCGAACGACTTGGCAGCTTTATTCCGCAACAATTCAAAAATAAGGCTAATCCAGCAGTGCACCAACGCACAACCGCCGAAGAAATTTGGAATGATACTGATGGCGCGGTTGATATTTTAGTTTCAGGCGTTGGCACTGGCGGCACACTCACCGGGGTTGCTTCGGTGCTCAAAGCGCGCAATCCAAACTTTAAGGCCATTGCGGTTGAACCAACTGCCTCGCCAGTGCTTTCTGGTGGCAAAATGGGGCCGCATAAAATCCAAGGCATTGGTGCTGGCTTTATTCCCGATGTGCTTGATACCAGCTTGATCGATGAAGTTATTCAGGTAACCAATGAACACGCTTTTGAATGGGCGCGCAAATTGGCTCATGAAGAAGGTTTGATGGTGGGCATTAGCTCTGGGGCTGCCGCTTGGGCTGCCTTGCAAGTAGCTGCTCGCCCAGAAAATGCTGGCAAAACGATTGTCTTTATTGTGCCAAGCAACGGCGAACGCTACCTCAGCACGCCATTGTTTGATGCTGAGTAGCTAAAGATAGGGTTCGGGGATCGGTTGTTGGGGGTCGGAATCTAAGCATAAGCTATGTTGCATATCCCGATCCCCAACGACCAAGAACCAATCCCCATAAAAAAACCACCCCCAGCACTTAACCATGCTGAGGGTGGTTTTTTTGTGGTTTAGTGCAACTTAGGCAGCTGGAGGAGCTTCGTCGCCGTCGATACCCAATTTATCTTTGGCGGCTTCATAAACATCGCTAGCTTTATCGCCAACGACTTCAGCAGCATCGCTAATTTTTTCTGCTGCTTGTTCTGCAAGGTCGCCAGCTTTTTCAGCGGCATCGCCTAAAAATTCACCAACCGACTCGGCAACATCCTTGGCTTTATCAACCAAATTTTCGAAAAACCCTGGTTCATTATCAGTCATTGGGGTTTCCTCCAAAATGCCACGTGGTAGCTACCACGATCCGGTGCTTAGCTCTATTGTAGTAGATTCATGCCAACTTACAAGTAGCAATTTGGTTCCATTCTGCTTATAGCGAGCCAGCTTTAGCCTGTTGATCGCCCGACGTAAGTTGGTTTGGCACGCGAGGCAAGCTCAATGAGATAAGCGCCGTTATTGCGCTTAAGCATGCTGCCGCCCATAAACAGCCCACCAACCCATAACGTTGATAGAGCAAGCCAGAAAGAATGGTGCCAAGCAAGCGGCCCAAAGCATTGGCCATATAATAAAAACCAACATTCAACGCCACATCAGCCTGATCGGTATAGGCTAAAATGAGGTAGGAATGGACTGCCGAATTTAACGCAAAGATAACGCCAAAGCCAATTAATCCCACTACCACTACCATTGCCGATTGTTGGTTGATTTGCACAACGCTCGCTAAACTCGCCATAATCAGCATTAATAAAGCGGCGAAAATCGTTGCTGCCGAGCCATTGGGGGTTGCCTGCCAGCGGCGGGTGATTTGCGGCGCAAGCGCTTGGATGAGGCCATAGCCAATCACCCACAAGGCCAGATAGCCTCCAACCTGCCAAAACGACCAACCAAGCACTTCACTCAGAAAAACTGGTAAGCCGACTACAAACCATACATCCCGGGCTGCAAACAAAAAACAGCGTGCTGCCGAAAGGAGATTGATCGCACGGCTTTTGGCAAACATTTGTTGCCATTTTGGTTTGGCTTTACTGCGGCCTAAATCGTGTTGCAAACCAAGCCATGTGCCAAGGGTGGCTATGGCAATTAGGCTCGCAAGGGCAACGAAAGCACTGCGAAAGCCAATTGTGCTTAATAATAGACTGCCAAGGAAAAAGCCCACACCTTTGAGCGCATTTTTCGAGCCAGTCAAGATTGCCACCCACTTAAACAAGGTTGATTGTGCGTCGTGGGCTACCAACATTTTGATGCTGCTTTTGGCGCTCATCTTGGTGAGATCTTTGGCGATGCCTGAGCCAGCTTGAGCAAGCATGACATATGGCACACTGAGCCAAGCACTCGGCACAACCATCATTCCTAAAGCCAGCACCTGCAATACCAAACCCGCATGTAAGGTGCGATTAAGGCCGAAGCGTGCCCCGAGCCAACCACCAAACAAGTTGGTAATAACCCCAAACACTTCATAGAAAATAAAGAGTGACGCAACCGCCAAAGCGCCATAGCCAAGTTGATGAAAATGGAACAATACCAGCATTCGTAATGCACCATCGGTCAAGGTAAAGGCCCAATAGGCTGCGGTGACAATTGTATATTCTTTAAATTGTGGTTGCATCGCTAGCTCCTAACACATCCGCTCGAACCGATTAATTCCAATCCGTAAGGCCATTATTTGCTCCCTTCATGCTGTTGGCGCTCAATCGTGGTCAGTAAAAAGCGAATACGGGTTATCAGTTGTTGAATGGTGGTATCAATTGCGGCTGCTTGGGCTAGTTCGCTGGTTTTGAGCAAGGGGTCGGCAAAACTCCAGTGCCAACTCGTTGGGTGGCCTGGTATGGTTGGGCATTGTTCGCGCGCCCGATCACAGGCTGTAATCACATAATCAAAATGCTGATCAAGGTATGGCTGGAGCGATTTGGCATAGAGGCCAGCACTGGAGATCTTTTTTTCGGCCAAGGCTGCTAAGACCAAATGATGCACCTCGGCAGGTTGGGTGCCGGCGCTCACTACATCAAGCTGTGGCCCAGCGAAATGGCGGGTAATAGCCTCGGCCAATTGCGAACGTGCACTATTGTGAGTACACACATATAAAATGCGGACTGGCTTAGTAAGTTGGTAGGGTTGACTGGTTGCTTGATTGGCGAATGGAGCAAGATCAGGGTGGAGTGCTTGGGCACTGCTTTGGTAAGCAGTTTGTAGGGCTGGTAAATCGAGATGGTAATAGACATCACGGCCATCAGCTTCGCTGCGGCGTTCAATCACTAAGGCTGCTTCACGTAATAGCCGCAAATGATAAGAAACCACATTCATTGGTGCTTGCAGTGCGGCCACACATTCATGGACACGATAATCGCTATGAACTAAAAGTTGTAGCAAGCGCCAACGTAGCTCATGCGCTAGTAACTTAAGCATTGCTGGTGGTTCAAGCATAAGCGGTTGCATACAATAAAATACTCCAAATTGAAATGATTCAAATTAATTTGAATCATATTTGAGCTATTGCTGAATTGCAAGCCTCAGTTTTGATCCATGAAGCACAAGAGAAGGCTATAGGCTTTTGGCTATCGGGGGCATGGTTGCAATTACCTATGTAGGCTGAAACCGCGAAGAACACGAAGGTTAAGTTTTTTCGCCACAGATTGGCCCAGATTATCGAGATGAATTTTTTGGCCACGAATTGCACGAATTTCACCAATTGATTAGCCAAAAGCCCAGAGCCGATAGCCACATTCCCTCTGCGCCTCTGCGTTCAGGAAAGAACGAAACCGCGAAGAACGCGAAGCGCGCGAAGGTTAAGTTTTTTCGCCACAGATTGGCACGGATTGCTCAGATTGAATTTCCACGAGCCAATAACCAATAGCCCATAGCCTAGAGCCAAAAGCCTGTACCCTGACCCCTAACCCTTCGCCTATTCATTCTTCGTGTAGCGTTATAATCGAAATATATAGCAAGGAGTGAAGAATGAAAGTAATTTGGAGTTTTCATTGCGATTATTGTGTATCATGGCAAGAATTTCACGATGATGATTGGGAATTGCCAGATGATTATTATTGCCCCAAAGGCCATGAACTCGTAACTGCTTCCAAGCAATTGCTAGCCGACAAACCAATTATTTGTTTGTATCCAACCAATACCTATGATCAGGTTAAAAAACAAACGAGTGAAGGCAAGAATTTTTGGGTGATGATTCAACATATTCATACTGGTGAGCAAGTCTTTTCGCAAAACTTCTATCTTTTGGCCGATGCGCTCAAAATCGTTGAAAATTTACATCTGTTGCCATGGGAACGGGCATTGTGGTATTTGCAATTGAAAAAGATTTAATCATTGTATGAGGCTATTGGCATGAGGCTTTGGGCTATCGGGAGAATAGTTGAAATTACCCATGCAGGCTGAAACCGCGAAGTACACACAGGACACGAAGGTTAAGTTTTTTCGCCACAGATTGGCCCAGATTATCGAGATGAATTTTTTGGCCACGAATTGCACGAATTTCACCAATTGATTAGCCAAAAGCCCAGAGCCGATAGCCACATTCCCTCTGCGCCTCTGCGTTCAGGAAAGAACGAAACCGCGAAGAACGCGAAGCGCGCGAAGGTTAAGTTTTTTCGCCACAGATTGGCCCAGCTTGCTCAGATTGAATTTCCATGAGCCACTAGCCTAGAGCCTGAACCCTAGCCTCTTCATCCCTCATCCCTCATCCTTCATCCCTCATCCTTCATCCTTCATCCTTCATCCTTTGTTCCATGCTCTCTGCTCTATGTTCTTATTCTGGTACAATATACGCACAGTTGAGCGACTAGATTCGAACATAGCGCCTGTTTCTATGTTCGTTGTTTTGATGGCTATGCAAGCAAATCAGCACATTATTGACCTTGGCAAAACCTTGGCCGCCGAGGAAAAAGTCGGTTGTGACGATACCGCAACCACCGAGGGAATCAGCGTCTTTCTACGCGAATGGCAATTGCAGCATCCTCAAGCCTTGCATGAACCAGTTGTGCAGGGTGTGCTTGATGCGCTCGATGGCTATTCCGATTTGGGCCATGCAGAACGTGAGGCTCGTTTGAGCGTCGCGCTTGATCGGCTGCGCAATTTATTTCGTAAACAGCCCAAAGCTCCTGCCGAGCCAGTTGGAGCCGTACCGCCACCTGATACCCTGCTCAAAAATCTTCAAGGAATTGGGCCAAGCACCGCGCGTTCGTTTGCGCGGCTTGGGGTGCATACCCTCGAAGATTTGCTTTATCACGTGCCCCATCGCTACGACGATTTTAGCAAACGCAAGCAGATTTGCGATTTGGTGGTAGGCGAAACCGATACGGTGATTGTGACCGTCGATGCAATTAAAAGCTTCAATGCCAAAGGTCGTCAAGGGGTTGAAATCACGGTTGGCGACGATACTGGCGTGCTCAAGGCTTCGTGGTTTCGCGGCACGTGGATGGCCAAGCAATTTCGCGAAGGCATGCGGATTGTGCTCAGCGGCAAAGTCAGTATGTTCCGCGAAATGAAATCGATGAGCAACCCACAATGGGAGCCGTTTGTCGAAGACGATTTGGTGCATACTGGCCGACTTGTGCCAGTCCACCCATTAACCAAGGGCTTGCAAGATCGCAATGCCCGCCAAGTGATCAAACGGGTGGTAGATGTGCTTACGCCAACCTTGCCCGACCCATTGCCAATTGAGTTACGCGAACGCGCCAGCTTGTTGCCTTTGGGCGTTGCCGTCAGCCAAATTCACTTTCCCGATAGCTGGGCGATGGTGCAACGAGCGCGCCAACGCTTGGGCTTTGATGAATTTTTGTATATTCAGTTGGGTGTGTTGCAGCGCAAACGGCTCTATCAAGGGGTGCAAGGCCAGCCAATTGCCTTTAATCAAGCAATTCATGATGCTTATTTGGCTTCGTTGCCCTTTGCTTTGACCAATGCCCAAGCGCGCACCTTTACCGAAATTTGTCGCGATCTGGAGCGACCTGTACCGATGACCCGCCTTGTTCAGGGCGATGTTGGTTCGGGTAAAACGGCGGTTGCAGCAGCAGCTTTGGTGCAAGCAGTTGCTGCTGGCTTTCAAGGCGCGATGATGGCTCCGACCGAAATTTTGGCCGAGCAACATTATCGCGGCCTGAAAAAACTGCTAGCGAATGTTAAAATTCCTGGCCGCGAAACGCCGACGAATGGCGATTGGCGCAGCGATCTTGATCAGGAAAAACGCAATCGGCTGGCGCAAATTAAGCAATTGCTGATGCTCGCCGATGAGCCAGAGCCAGAGCCAGGTGGCATTCGGGTGGCACTTTTGACTGGCAGCCTCAAAGCTCGTCAACGCCGCGAAGCGCTGAAACTGATTGCCGATGGCGAAGTTGACATCATCATTGGCACGCATTCGCTGATTCAAGCCAATGTCGATTATCAGGCGCTTGGTTTGGCGGTGGTCGATGAACAACATCGCTTTGGGGTTGAGCAACGTGAGGCGCTCAAACGTAAGGGCTTTAATCCGCATCTGTTGGTGATGACGGCCACGCCAATTCCACGCTCGTTGGCCTTGACGATTTATGGCGATCTTGATGTTTCGGTGATTGATGAGCGCCCACCAGGCCGCCAGCCAATTCGCACCAAATGGATTAGCTCAGGCGAACGTAGCAAAGCCTACAAACATATGCGCAAAGAGATTGCTGCTGGTCGCCAAGCCTTTGTGATCTGCCCGTTGGTTGAGGAAAGCGAAAAACTCGAAGATGTGAAATCGGCGATTGTTGAGCAAGAGCATTTGCAGCACGAGATTTTCCCTGAGCTGAAAGTGGGTTTGATTCATGGCCGCATGACGGCGAGCGAAAAAGACACGATTATGGCGCAGTTTCGCGACCGTGAATTTGATATTTTGGTGGCGACAGCAGTAGTTGAAGTTGGCATCGACATTCCTAACGCCACCACGATTATGATCGAAGGTGCTGAGCGCTTTGGCTTGGCCCAATTGCATCAATTTCGCGGGCGGGTTGGGCGCGGCAGCCATCAATCATTCTGCATTTTGGTCAGCGACAAAGAAGATAACGATGTGACGGTAGCGCGACTTTCGTCGATGGAAGAAAGCGAAGATGGCTTTCGCTTGGCCGAGGTTGACCTTGAACTGCGTGGGCCTGGCGAGTTTTTTGGCATTCGTCAGAGTGGCACGCCCGATCTCAAAGTGGCGCAACTAACCGATACGCGTTTGCTGCATGCGGCACGAATCGAGGCCGAACGCATCTTGAAGATCGACCCTGAGCTAGAATTGCCTGAGCATGCCAAAGTGCGCGAGAAATTGCAAGCCTTTTGGGCGGGCATGGAAACTCAAAGCAACTAGCTACTACAAAGGTTGCGAAAATTGCCCAACTAAAACACCAAAGACCCTCTTGACAGAGAGTGATTGGTGGTGTACTATATATTCAAACCTTCTCCTCTCTCTTCTCTCCCACAAGCGGCTCCATTATGCGAGCCGTTTGTGGTTTAAAAAGCTTTTTTATTTTCCTCAATCCAAAACACTTTGCTTTTGCCGCTTAAAAATTTTTGATTTATACCCAACGGTAGCGAAACTACAACTTTCTGTCACTTGGCGCATGCTATGCTCAAAGCCTAAACCGCGATCGCCGAAGCGTGGTGGTTTAGGGAATTTAAGGATTAAGCTTGCCGTTCGGTCGCGACGGCGCTATAATCGACAGACAATCAACCCTCACATTGATTCCGTCGTCGTTTCAAGTAACTCCAAAGGAGGAGTCTCTATGAAAGAGTACGGTCCGGATCGTATCCACACAATTGGCCTGTTTGGCCATGGCGGTGCTGGCAAAACCACCCTCGCTGAAGCCCTGCTTTTCGCCAGCAAAGCCCTCCCACGCATGGGGCGCGTCGAAGATGGCTCAACCGTGAGCGATTACGACCCCGATGAAGTCAAACGCCACGCCTCAATCAACCTCTCGGTGATTCCAATCGAATGGAACGGTAACAAGTTCAATTTTATCGATGTGCCTGGCTATGCTGATTTTCGCGGCGAAGCTGCTGCGGCGCTCAGGGTTATCGATGGCATGGTGCTGGTGCTCGATGCCGCTGGCGGGGTCGAAGTTGGCGCAGAATTACTTTGGCAAATGGCTCGTGAGGCGAATATCCCACGAGTTGTTTTTATTAACAAGCTTGATCGCGAAAATGCCAACTTTCAACGTACTGTCGAACAAGCCAAGGGCCTGCTGAGCGAGGCAATCACGCCGATGCATATGCCAATTGGCAGCGGAGCCAACTTCAAGGGCATTGTCTCGTTGCGCAAACGCAAAGCTTGGTTGCATCACAATGGCAAAGATGGAGCTTATGAAATTGCCGAAATTCCTGCTGAGATTCGCCCAGCAGCACTGCAAATGGCCGATGGCTTGATTGAAAAAATCGCCATGACCAACGACCACTTGATCGAGGAATATTTGGAAGGCGGCGCAGAAGCACTCAGCGATGAAGAGCTTCGCCAAGGCTTTCAGGCTGCAATTAATGCGCATACGATTATGCCGCTGTTTATCGGCTCGGCAACCACGCTTTCGGGCATTCCCCAGTTGCTCGATGGCATTCTCGATGCGATTCCATCTGCTGCCAAACGTTTGACCACTGCCCACGATTTGCGCAACGATGATGATTATTTTCTCGAAGGCAATGCCGATGAGCCGCTGAGTGCGCTGGTTTTCAAAACCCATGTCGATCAATATGTTGGGCGTTTGAGTTGCTTCCGCGTATTTAGCGGCGAGTTGCACTCAAACTCGGTGGTGCGGAATGCCCGTACAGGTCGCGACGAACGCATCGGCCAGCTCTTCCAGCTGCGCGGCAAGGAGCAAATGCCTGTCTCGGTGGTGCATGCAGGCGATTTGGGAGCTGTGGCCAAGCTCGCCGACACGCTGAGCGGCGACACACTCTACAGCCCCGACAATCCGCTGCGCTTGCGCGGCATTAGCTACCCCGAAGCCGCTTTTACCGCCAAAGTCACGCCGCACTCCAAAAATGACCTCGACAAGTTAGGCAATGCACTACATCGGATTATTGAAGAAGACCCGATTTTGCAGCTTGGGCGCGACATCCAAACTGGCGAAACCTTGCTTGCAGGTTTGAGCGAAACGCACTTGAATTTTATTGCTGAACGAGTGAAGCGCAAATTCGATGTGCATTTCGATTTGGCAATTCCTAGCGTTCCCTATCGCGAACGCATCAGCAGCACTGCTAGCTCAACCTATCGCCATAAAAAGCAAACTGGCGGCGCTGGCCAATTTGCCGAAATTTCGCTACGGCTTGAGCCATTGCCAGCCGATCCTGATCGCGCTGATCCACTCGAATTTGCGAGCGAGATTGTGGGTGGCGTGGTTTCGCGCTCGTTCTGGCCAGCGATTGAAAAGGGCATTCGCGAATCGATGGCTTTGGGCGTGCTTTCCGGCCACCCAGTAATTGATGTGAAGGCCGTGATTTATGATGGCAAGGAACATCCGGTTGATAGCAAAGAAATTGCCTTCAAAACTGCCGGTAAATTTGCTTTCCGCGAGGCTACGCGCAAAGCCAATCCAGTGATTATTGAGCCAATTTATGTGCTCAACATCAATGTTCCCGATGAATATGTTGGCGATATTTTGAGCGATTTGAATGGCAACAAGCGCGGGCGAGTGCAAGGCATGGAGCAAATTGGCCATAGCCGCACCTTGATTACGGCCCATGTGCCATTAGCCGAATGTCAACGCTACTCGACCGATCTGCGTTCGATTACCCAAGGCCGTGGCGATTTTGTGATGCGACTTGACCATTATGATGATGTGCCACACAGCGTTGCCCAAACCATCATCGCCAATGCCAAACACCACCACGACGACGATGAATAGCGACTGAAGGATGAGGGATGAGGGATGAGGGATGAGGGATGAGGGATGAGGGATGAGGGATGAAAATTGGGGCTATAGGCTCTGGGAACAATTCCTATAGCCTATAGCCAACAGCCCATAGCCATACTTATCTCTGCGCCGCTGCGTTAAAAACGCTAACCTCGGCTCCCCCTATGTTCTATGCTCTCTGCTCTCTGTTCTTACTTCCCGATCCCCAGCCCCCAACAACCGATCCTCGAATTAACGCAAAAAAGCCCACAGATGGGGCTTTCATTGCAGATCTATGCTAAAAATGGCAGGGTTTATTGCACAGTGGTGCGGGTACCGATGCCGTTAGCAATGTTGAAACGGCGAACCAACCGTGATTTGCGGCGGGCTGCTTGGTTTTTGTGAATGATGCCTTTAGCGGCTGCTTGATCCAAGGCTTTCAACGCTGCTGCCAACGATTCTTTGCTAGCTTCGTTTTTAGCATTGACGCTTTGAGCTGATTTTTTGACCAAGGTTTTGAGTTGTGAGCGCACCATGACGTTGCGTGCATGGCGGCGAGCAGTTGTCCGAATGCGTTTGCGGGCTGAAGCTGTATTAGCCAACGTGACCTCCTCGAAGGTTTGGTATCATAAGAAAACGCCGAGGCCACGCAGCCTGCGGCTAATTTGGTTTCGCGACGATGGATTATACCAGAAAGAATCAAAATGAGCAACGAGTCATTATCGCCGACTCCCACGCCGACTTCCAGCCCCTTACGCAAACGTTCGATGAGTGCAGTGCTCAATAGCGCAATCGTGATGTTGGGCTATTTATTGAGCCGTGTGATTGGGATTGTGCGCCAAACGGTCTTGTCGAGCTACTTTGGCACCAATAGTATCAGCGATATTTATACCACAGCCTTTCAAATTCCCGATTTATTATATTTGGTGATTATTGGCGGCGCGTTGGGCACAGCCTTTATTCCGATTTTTATCGAAGCCTATACCAAAGAAACCCATGAACGGGCTTGGCAAGTTGCCAATTTGGTGATTAATGCCGCCTTGGCAGTGCTCAGCGTGGTTTCGTTGGCGATTTTGCTGCTGGCCGACCCGCTGCTGCGTTGGCTTAACCCCACCTATACACCCGAACAACTAGGCTTGGCGATTTATTTGGTGCGCTTGTTTATGCTCTCGCCGTTGCTGCTTGGGTTGGGTGGCTTGGCAATGGCAACGTTAAATGCACTTGATCATTTCACCATGCCAGCCTTGGTTCCAGTGATTTATAACGTGGCGATTATTGCGGGAATTGTGCTGATTGGGCCGTTGCTGGTGCGCTTTGGCTTGGTGCAACACCCAATTAGCGTGGTTGAGCATAATGGTCAGGCAGTTTCGATTGAAGGCGCAGCCTGGGGCGTGGTGCTGGGCGCGTTACTCTATTTGGTTTGTCAATTGCCAGTGCTCTATCGCGCAGGCTTTCGCTATCAAGTTCTCTTCAATTGGCGCGATGCTGCGTTGCGCCGAATTGGCCTCTTGATGGGGCCGCGGGTGTTTGGCCAAGCAGCAATGCAAATCAACACAATTGCTATTTTTAGCTTTGCCAAATTGCTTGGCGATGGCCGCGCCACGGCGTTGAGTAATGCCCTCACCTTGATGTTGTTGCCGCATGGCATTTTTGCCCTCAGCTTGGCGACCGTGATGTTTCCGCAACTTAGCCGCTTGGATGCGGCAGGTGATCACGAGGGCTTTAACCAAACGACGCGCAGCACCTTGGGCACGGTGTTATGGGCAATTATTCCCGCTGCTGTTGGCTTAATGCTGCTGGCCACGCCAATTGTCCAAGTGCTATTCCAACGCGGCAACTTCGATAGCCAATCGACTTTATGGGTGGTGCAAGCGTTGATGATGTATGCCACAGCATTGCCAGCCTTTGGTGCTGCCGAAATTTTGATTCGCGGCTTTTATGCCCGTCAAGAAACCACGATTCCGGTGGTGATTGGGATTGTAACCGTGGTGTTGAATATTGGTCTGTGTTGGATACTGACTCGTTATAGCACCAGCCATATCGTGCTGGCCGGAGCATTTAGCGTTACCAACAATCTTGAATTGTTGTTGCTACTGGTAATGTGGCGACGGCGCAATGGCAACCTTGATGGTGCTGGTCAATTGCAGCGTTCTTTATTAATTACGCTGCTTAGCTCGTTGGCGATGGCGTTGGTGGTGCAAGCACCGATATTTAGCGTGTTGATTGTTGGCTTGCTGGGCTTAAATTATGCCTGGCGACGTTTGAAGGCCACGCCGCTGCCCCAATGGTTGGGCTTTGCGATTGCTGCAATCGGTGGCTTGGGCTTGGCATGGCAGACCAAATTATTCGATCTGGCAACGTGGGTGCAAATTGCGCCGCAAGCCCAAAGTTTGGCCAGCTTGCTTGGTTCGTTGCTATTTAACGGCTTATTGGCGATTGCGATTTATTTTGCTTGTTCAAGCGCCTTGGGTGCGCCCGAAGCAGCAGTCTGGCAACAACGCATTTTGGGGCGTTTGAAACGGCGCTAAATTAGCTGTCAGCTATTTAATATGACACAATCTCAAATCAGATGTAGCAATGAGAATCTTTATTATGGTTTGGCGAACGGCGGCAGTTCCACCCAACTGCCGCCGTTTTGCATTTAATTAGCGATTAGATTTAGCAAACGGTAAATACATACGGAAATTTAAATTTGGTACCAGCGTTGGCGTGCGGCTGGCGGTTGCGGTTGCCGTACGACTTGGCGTGATGGTAATTGTCGCAGGCGTGTTGGTGCTAGTTGTAGGCGTGCCTGTCGCCGTTCTCGTTGGCGTATTGCTTGGCGTAGCCGTTACCGTTCTCGTTGGCGTATTGCTTGGCGTTGGCGTACCACCATTGCCTGCTAATCCCAGCTCATACAAATTAGGAAAATTGCCGGTTAGCAACAACATATTCAGCAAGCGCCAAGCGTTGGGATAATAGCTGTTGGGCGTATCTTTGGTCGTCAGCACTGCGTTGTAGGCTTGTTGCGGCGTAGTTTTCAGGCTCGCCGTTGCAGCGCCACAATTGACAGCTTGCGGATCTGGGGCGGCCCAAATCGCGGCAGCAGCATTGGCCACAAAAAACACACCACGATAATTATCAACCGACGTGCCATCAAGCCGATAGCGCGCTTGCAGGTTGTCGATGCCGACGCTGCTGAAAAAACCGCCAATTTCGTTCATGGTTTCGCGTGAGCTGGCGGTGTTGTACCAAGCCTTATCGATCGCGACGCGCCATGCAAAGCGCGCTGCATCGTAACTCCACCACGCCGATTCTTCTGGCTGCCACGAAACATACTGCACATCGCCATCATATTGGTTCCAATTGGGCACCAGCTTGGAGCAATTGCCAGCCTTGGCTTGCACCAAGTTGGTGATGGCGTAGTTGCGGGTATTGACGGCGGCCCACTCGCTATTTTTATTGGTAAATTTGCCAAAAACCGTGCTATAGCCAGGTGAAAAATAGGAGAGATTAACAATACCTTGCGTATATTCGGTCGCTGTTGACCAAGAATCACCTGGTAGAAGCTCGTTGCCTTCGTTATTGGGCAGGCCAGCGGGTGGGTTGCTGCCAGGATGATCAACTTCGTAGGTATAAATATTGTTGATCATTGTTGTTGCTAGGCTGCAATAATTCAGCCCATTGCTGCTGGCGGGCCAAACCCCTTGTTGCACTTTGACACAGGCGTTGACGAGACCCAAGGCCATATCTTCATCGCCATCGGTGGCCGCACCACTGCCATTAATTTGGCCTGGATTGCCGATGTGCCAGTGCATCAGGCCGCGACTGGTCAAATAATCGCGCGTGAAAAGCCACAGACCATCGAAGGTTGTTTGATCGTCAAATAACGAGGCAAACAGCATGCCATAGCCTTGACCTTCTGAAACCGTGCTGCTATTGCTGACTCCACCAAGAACGCGTAAACGATTGCCACCGCCAGCGTTGTTGCTAGTAACTTGGGCACTTTTCCATTCGTTCCATGCTTGCGTGAGATCGGTCACATTGTAATTAATGCCAGAAGCTTGATTATAGGGAAAGGTAAATCCTTGCGGGCTAGCTTTGGCTGGTTGCTCGTGTGGCAACGTAAAACCGAGGCCGACCAAAATGGCCAAAATAACCCAACGCGAGTGGAATGCTTGCTTCATCGAGTTTGCTCCTAGACACAAAAACAAGGATGCAGTGGTGGGCTGCATCCTTGCAATAAACCGACGGCTAGTATACCAAGAATCTTATGGCGCGACGCTACAAGCAGTGCCATTCAAGCTAATGCTGCTTGGTTTGGCGTTGCTACCGCTGTAGGTTCCTTGGAAGCCAAAGCTGGCAGTGCCGCCACTGGCGATCGAGCCATTCCAGCCGGCGCTATTGACGCTGACATTTTGACCAGTTTGGCTGACAACGCCATTCCAAAGATTGGTAATTTGTTGATTGCCTGCAAAGCTCCAAGCGACATTCCAGCTATTAATCGCTGCACCATTGTTGCGAATGCTGACATCGGCGGTGAATCCACTGCCCCAATCGTTGCTGATGGTGTAAGTGATTTGGCATGCGCCAGCAATTGGTGTGTTGGTTGGCGGTACGCTGGTTGGCACAGGTGTGTTGGTTGGGCGAATTGTTGGAACCGCTGTATTGGTTGGCAATACATTGGTTGGCACTGGCGTGTTGGTTGGCAATACATTGGTTGGTACTGGCGTGCTGGTTGCCGGAACCGTTGTATTGGTTGGGCGTGGGGTGCTGGTTGCTGGGATTGGCGTGCTGGTTGCTGGAACCGTTGTATTGGTTGGCAATGGCGTGCTGGTTGGCGTAACGCTGTTGGCTAATTCATAAATATTGGGGAAGTTGCCGGTCAGCAGCAACATGCTCATCAAGCGCCAAGCATTGACATAATATGAATTTGGCGCATCTTTGGTGGCCAAAACCATGTTATACGCTTGTTGCGGGCTGGTTTTGAGCTGGCCCGTGGCAGCGCCACAATTGACAGCTTGCGGAGCTGGGGCGGCCCAAATTGCGGCAGCAGCATTGGCCACAAAGAACACGCCGCGATAATTATCAACTGACGTGCCGTTCATGCGGTAGCGTGCTTGGACGTTTTCGATGCCGACACTGCTGAAGAAACCACCAACTTCGTTCATGGTTTCGCGTGAGCTGGCGGTGTTGTACCAAGCCTTATCGACGGCGACGCGCCATGCAAAGCGCGCTGCGTCGTAGCTCCACCAGGCATATTCTTCTGGCTGCCACGAAACGAGTTGGGCATCGCCATCATATTGGTTCCAGTTGGGCACGAGTTTGGAGCAGTTGCCCGGGCGTGATTGAGCTAAGTTGGTAATTTCATAATTCCGGCTGTTGACCGCTTCCCATTCGCTGGTTTTGCCAGTGAATTTACCAAAAACGGTGAAATAGCCAGGCGAGAAATAGGAAAGATTGACGATGCCTTCTGGATAGTCGCGGGTCAAGTTCCAGCCATCGCCGGGCAATAATTCGTTGCCTGGGTTGTTGGGCAAGCCAGCGATTGGGCTTGAGCCAGGATGATCAACTTCGTAGGTATAAATATTGTTGATCATCGTTGTTGCCAAGCCACAATAATCTAAGCCATTGCTGCTTGGTTGCCAAACGCCCTTGCGCACCTTGACACAGGCATTGACAAGGCCCAAGGCAATATCTTCGTCGCCATCGGTGGCGGCGTAGCTACCGCGCAATTGGCCTGGATTGCCAATGTGCCAGTGCATCAAGCCGTTGGGGTCGAGGTGATCGCGGGTGAACAACCACAAGCCATCAAGCGTATTTTGGTCATCGAAAATCGAGGCGAAGAGAATGCCATAGCCTTGGCCTTCAGAAACCGTCGATGAGTTATCGACCCCGCCCATCACGCGCAGCCGATTGCCGCCGCCAGCATTATTGGCGGTGATCATGTTGCTTTTCCACTCATTCCAAGCCTGTGTGAGATCGGTCACATTATAGTTAATGCCTGAAGCTTGATTGTATGGGAACAACAATGGGCTAACGTTATTGCCTTGCGCTGATTTGGATTGCAGCCATGGCACGCTAATGAGCGCGAGTAACGCCACCAGCAGCAGCATTTTGCGATGCTTTAACATCAAACAACCTCCAAAAAGAACAATTCAGAACAAAGAGGGCAGACAATTAACTGCCGCCCTCAGTTTACTCTTTATTAAGATATTTAATGGATAGCCTAAAAGTCCTGCAATTAAGGTTTATTAACAACTGCGCGTTAGCCGGCACTAACGCGCAGTCGTGCTGCTTATTGGAACAAGCGATCGTATTCGGCGTACGCCATTGCGATATCTGCTTGTGCCCAGAAGCGGTGGTAGGTGAAGGTTGGTGCTGGGCCACCGTTGAGGTAGGCTTGCACTGCTGGGAAGGCTGGATCATCTTCGTACTTGGTGCGAATGCTCAAGAACGTCGATGAATTGTTGATTGGATCGCCATTGGCCATAGTGCCAGTCCAGCCGTTTGGCACAGACACTGGATCATCGAAGCGGTTGTAGTCGCGGCGGGTTTCTGGGTTCGCAACGCCCTTATCATCGCGATACTGTGTCCACATGCGATCGATCAATGCTTTGGCGACGGTTTGTGAGGCAACGTGTTGCGTGCCATAGCGCTTGGTAGCGGCACTGTAGTACATCAAGGTCTTGGCATATGCAGCAGCAACACCAACGTCTTGAGTTTTATCGACAACCGTAACGTGCAAGTTGCTGTTGGCGGCTGGGTTGCTGGCGTTCCAAGTCGCTGGTTGGCCAGTCCATGCCAAGGTTGATGGAATTTCGTAGCTGCCATTGCTGGTCAAGGTGGTGTTGGCCAAAGCCCAGGTTACCCACTTGTCGAGCACGTTTTTGGCTTTGACATCGCCTGAAGCGTAGTAGTATTCAGCGACCCGTTCCATCGACCAAGCTTGGAAACCAAACCAGGTGTTGCTCGCAGGATCGTGGTAGACCGGTTTTTCGTCGTAGGCCATGTTGTAGAAGGTGCTGGTGCCTGCTGGAGCTGCTTCGTAGCGGCCATTCCAGCTGTTGGTAGCACCGCCAGCGATTGCGCCTTCGCTTGATTGCAACCAGGTGTAGAACTCAATTTGGCGGGTCAAGCTGGTGTTCCAGTCGCGAGCGCCGTTGGTTGAAGCTGGTTTGAACGCTGGTTGGCTGCCCAAGATCCAGGCTGCCATTGGGTTTTGGTAGCCGAAGTGATTGTGGCTGCTGCCGATGCGCCATGCCCAGCCGCCGCCATTGCCAATCGAACCGCCCCAAGCGTAGTACCACGACAACAGATAGTGCGCGCTGTTGTAGCCTGAGCCTGCTGGGCACGAGGTTGAGGTACAGCCAATTTGCTTGAAGTACTTGTCGAAGAAGGCGTAGCGCAGGTAGTCGCCCATTTTGGCTGCTTTGCTTACCAAGCCATTGACGATTGGCGAGCCGCCTTGTTCGTCGGCCCATACTTTAGCCCAGTAGATCGCTTGGACAGCGCGGGCATCGGCATCGGGAGCGTTGGTGTAGCGCCATTGGCGAGCGTAGCTGGCATCGCCAGTGAACAAGTTTAAGAAGCCGAAGGGGCCGCCATCATTGAAACTTTCCCACGATGGGTGGGGCACGGTTTCCCACACTGATTCTTGCGCGCCACGTTGGAAGGTGTTGATATATGATGGTTTGCTGGTGCCATCGCCACGGCGGCCATAGCCATACCAGTTATCAACGTCGAGCAACCAGTGCATGCCATAGACATCGCTGGTGCCGTAGGCCGAGCGCAATTCAGCGGCAATTGGGTCTTGGCCAACTGAAACGTTGGTTTGCAATTGTGATGGATACAGGTTTGGTTGTTCCCATTCGCCAGCGTAGGTGGCTGGGCTGTTGGCGTTGTATGAACCACTGCTTGGTTGATCTTGGCTGGTTGGAATGATGTACATTTCCATGTTGCGCCAAGCATCGGCCAATGGTTGCCAGTTGCCAGTTGCTTCGCCGTACATGGCTTCGAGCCACAACCAGTAACTATAGGCTTCGGATGTGGTTTCGTGGCCATAATCGGGGGCTTCAACAATCAAGGTTTCGATTGAGTGGTAGGGCACGCCTTCTGGGCTGAAGTAGCCGTTGACTGGGTTTTTCAACTCGGCGTACAGCTCCAAGAAGCGTTGATCGTAGGTATCGTCGCCTGGGATAGTTGGGGTGCTGGTTGGTGGCACCACGGTTGGCGTATTGGTTGGCCGTGGCGTGCTGGTTGGGCCGTTGGTCGCGGTTGGTGGCACAGCCGTGTTGGTTGGCCGAGTGGTCGCGGTTGGTGGCACAGCCGTGTTGGTTGGTGGCACAACGACGGTATTGGTTGGCCGAGTGGTCGCGGTTGGCGGCACAGTTGTATTGGTTGGTGGCACAGTTGCGGTTGGGTTGGGATTGGTTTCACCACAAACCACACCATTTAACGTAAACACGGTTGGCAGGGCATTAGCTCCGCTGTAGGTTCCTTGGAACCCAAAGTTTACAGCGCCACCGCTGCCGATTGAGCCATTCCAGCCAGCGTTGCTGACGCTGACATTTTGGCCGGTCTGGGTTACAACGCCACTCCAAAGGTTGGTAATTTGCTGGTTGCCAGCAAACGTCCAGCCAACCGTCCAGCTACTGAGCGCAGCGCCATTATTCTGAATATTAACATCGCCGAGGAAGCCACTGCCCCAATCATTGGGAACGCGATACGTGACAACACAACTGGCAGCGGCGGCGGTTGGTTTGGCATTTTGGGTGGTCAGCAGACCACCAATCATTGTTAGCAGCGCTAACAACATCGCCCCTCGGGCATAATAGTGCCGAGACATACATGCTCCTTGGATAAATGAAAAGTTCAGAGACAATACGAAGCGAACCTCTGCCCAATCGACGGCAGAGCTATCTATTTCCATACAACTAGCTTGCGAACCTAGGGCAATGGTTGTAGCAAACAGCGCGGATCGTTCGCTGCAACCATTGCCGAGGCTTTGCTAATTGGTTATGGCACAATCGTACAAGCAGCGCCGTTCAGGCTGAAGCTTGTGGGAATGCTATTGGTTCCGCTGTAGGTTCCTTGGAAGCCAACATTGACCGAGCCGCCATTGGCAAGATTTCCGTTCCAGCCAGCGTTGCTGACCGCGACGTTTTGACCAGTTTGGCTGACCACGCCGCTCCAGAGATTGCTAATTTGTTGATTACCAGCAAAGCTCCAAGTCAGCGTCCAGCTGTTGATGGCAGCGCCGCCGTTGGTGATGGTCACATCGCCAAGGAAGCCGCTGCCCCAATCGTTGGCAACGCGATATTTGACTTGGCATGCACCAGCAACTGGCGTGTTGGTTGGTAGTGGTGTGTTGGTTGGCAACGCGGTTGCACTTGGCAATGGCGTTGCGGTATTGGTTGGGCGGATGGTTGGGGTCACACTTGGGCCAACGGTTGGGGTTGCGGTGTTGGTTGGGCGCGTCGTTGGCGTAAGGCTTGGCCCCGTGGTTGGGGTTGCGGTATTGGTTGGGCGCACGGTTGGCGTAGCCGTGTTGGTTGGCAACGCGGTTGCGGTTGGCGTTACGTTGCTGCCACCAGGCTCATCGCCAAAGACTTTTACGCCATTGTCGTAGACTGGGATGCGGCGAGTTTTGAGCCGATCAGTGCTCGTGCCAACGCCATTGAACGACCAGTCATTGGTATTGTCCCATTGTTGGGCGTTGGTGTTGGTTGGCAACGAGAGCCGGAATTGCACTTCTTTGCGTGATTCCGATTGGCCGCCTGGATAGACGTTGATGCCAGCAAAGGCGATTTCGACGTAGTAAATGGTGCCAGCCCATTGCTTGAGCGCCGAAACGCCTGAGCCTTGGGTATAGGCGCTGCTCACCGTAATATCGCTCAAGCCATAGCCAGCAGCAAACACTTCGCTCAAATCGACAAAGTAGCGATAGCTGAGTTTGGTGCTGTTGCGGGCCGGCCAAGCACTTTGGTTATGCACTACGCCGCTAATTTCGATGAAGCGTGGGCCTGAAGCATTCACTTTGGCTTCCACGAAAAATTCATCTTCAGCGGTTTCAACCGGTGGGAAGCTGGCGAGTGGCGCGCCGCCAAATTCGCTATACATGCGAGCCAAAGCGCTGGTGAAGCCTGCATTGTAGTCGGTGGCAACTTCATTGGCCACATAATCGTTGCGGCTATCGGTGTAGGCATCGCCCGAACCTTTGGCTGGGCCGCCAACCAACGCGCCGTATAAAATATGGCGTTGATTGACTGGATTGCTCAATGAATCTGTCCATGAGCCGTGGGCGGTGCGATGGTGCACATTGACTGGCGGATTGTTGCCGAAGCCAACCACATAGCTGCTATTGCGTGGGTTGCTGCCCAGCATATAGTTGATTTGGCTGACCGCAAAATCGTGATAGCGCGCTTTTTTGGTTGCATCGCTGATGTAATCGCTGTAGACAAAGGCGGCGAATGATGTATTGGCCGAGTAGCGCAAGGCTCCCCAGGTATCCAACTGAGCCAAGCCACCTGGTGAATAAGTGATGCGTTGGCCGTTATAACCGACCGTCCAATAATCCAACCAGCGTTCGGTATCGTCTTTGTATTGTTGTTTGCCAGTCAATTTGGCTAGCAACAAATAGCAACCATAGGATTTATCATCCCATGCGATGCTCCAGCGATACGATTTGATTGTGCTTTGGGGTTCGGTGCTGAGGTTGGCATAATATTGCTCAGCTTTATTGAGGTAGCTGGTTTCGTTGGTTGCGCGATACAACCAAATTGCACCCCAAACCAACTCATCGTTGTAGCCGCTCCACGAGTTGTAAAACGAGGTGGCATCGGTGATACAGTCGCTATATTTGCCGCGCACAGTGTCGGCAAAGCTATACAGTTGGCGAGCATGGCTCAGCAACGTGTCGGCATAAGCTGGGTCGGTTGGCCGAAACACAATCGACGAGGCGGCCATGGCAGCGGCGGTTTCGCCAGCCAAATCTGAGCCGCCACAAGTTGCATCGATTTTGTACGAAGGGCGTGGGCCTGCTTGGTCGTCGAGGTGAATAATTTCTGCTGGACCCCAGAAGGCATGGTCTTTGCCACCATTGCCAACTTGGCCGTAGAGCACATTGGCTGAGGGATGGGCGTTGATGAAATAATTGTTGACGAAGCGCAAATTGTTCAGCAATTCATCAAGCTGGCCGCTTTGGGCATAGGCATCGCGATATTCAACCGCGCCCCAAGCCAACATTGTGGCCGAAGCCGCCATTGGAAAGCCAAACTTAACGTGGTCGCCAGCGTCGAACCAGCCGCCGCTGAGGTTGAGGCCAACGTCAGCGCCATCGTTGAGCACTGAATCGCCGCGCCATGTAACGCGATTCCAGCTTGGTTTTGGGCCTGCCTGTTGCGCTTCGTAGAAGAAAAAGGACTTTTGCAGTGCTTCGCCATAAGCGTATAGCGGCGCGGCTGCTTTGGTAGGGGTGGTTGGGCTAAGAACTAGCCCTGCAATCATCAAACAAGCAACGATTCCGGCGAAAAGTCGCCAGCGTTGGCTCGAACGTTCGAGCGGTGTACTCATCATTGGACACTCCTTCCTACATTGAAGGCTTTAATGTTGATTGCATGTACTGATGTGCTGCGTGGCACAGCACGACGATCATGGTCGCTGTGGCTTCAACGTTGCTTGCTCAGGCGATTGAGACCGCTCCCAATGGCTCGAAATCAAGCGTTTGTTGCGTGATATAGGAGGAAGGAGTGTGATGCAGTAGTAGAATGAGATCGCTCCCAAGCACAGGTTGTTATGAAAGTAAAAATATCCTAAATGATTCATTGCAACTTGTCAAGCGTAAATTTTAAAAAGTTTTTAGATTTGAATTTTGCCTGTTCTAAAGGGCTAAAAACCTACTACAGAGCTATAAAGAAATCTAAAATTAGCATTTAGCAACGTACAGCTTGACAAAATACATAAGATCTTTTATTCTCTCCCCAAGACTTCTGAGACCGGTTCCAAAGTAATTTAAATCAGTTTGTGGGGTTTCACCGTGGAACAACTCACGATTCGTCAAATAGCCCAACTTGCGAATGTTTCACGCTCAACCGTTTCGCGGGTAATTAATAATCATCCCAGCGTGCGGCCTGAAGTGCGACAACGGGTGTTGGAAGTTATTCGCGAACAAGAATATGTTCCGCAGGCAGCCGCCCGCAGTCTGGCAAGCCGCCGAACCAATGTGGTGACCCTGTTGATCCCACGCAGCTCGGCAATTATCTTCACTGATCCATTCTTTCCCTTAATTATTCAAGGAATTACCGAAACCTGTTCTGAACGGGATTATTCGGTGATGCTCTCGATGGTGACGGGGCTACAAGAACGGGATTTCTATCAGCGAGTATTACGTAGTCGGATGACCGACGGTCTGTTGATGCTTTCGAGCGATATTGATGACCCAGTTTTGCCCTTGTTGATTAACGACCAAATGCCGTTGGTCTTAATCGGCGAACACCCCTATATGCAACCAATGTATACCGTTGATGTGGCAAATCGGGCGGGCGCAGTGCTGGCAGTCAATCATTTATTGCAACTTGGCCATCGACGGATTGGGGCAATTACAGGCCTACTTCAGATGAAAACCGCCATTGATCGACGTGATGGCTACAAGCAATCGCTGTTGCAAGCTGGAGTCGCAATCGAGCATCAATTGATGATTGAGGGCGAATTTACCCAAGAGGGTGGCTATGCTGCAATGCGCCAATTGCTGAGCCTTGAACATCGACCAAGCGCTGTCTTTGTGGCCAGCGACACCATGGCGTTAGGAGCCTTACGGGCTATTTATGAGGCCGGTTTACATGCCCCGCATGATATTTCGTTGATCGGCTTTGATGATGTGCCAGGCGCGGCCTACACAACCCCAGCCCTGACGACAATTCACCAACCGATTCAAAAACTCGGAAGTACCGCCGCTACGATGTTGCTTGACCATCTCGAAGGGCGACCACCGCTTCAGCAACACATCCGTCTCTCACCTTCGTTAGTCTTACGCCAATCGTGCGGACCACGGGTTTCATAAACCCGCCGGATTCACTAGATCGCATGGTCTGATCGAACACGGGAGTTTTTGGGAGCGATCCCAAATGCGTTCGCATTGGACATTGATGTTCAACCCACTCAACGCCGGAATCAAGGAGGATTCGTATGCAACGCTCACGCCGTCCGTTTATTAATTGGCTAACCCTCTTAACCCTGATCTCAATGATCTTAGTTGCTTGTGGTGGTGCTGAGACCGCTCCCACCGCGACAACTGCTCCAGCTGCAACCGCAACGACTGCGGCCCAAGTTGAGCCAACCACTGCTGCAACTGCCGAAACCGCAGCAACCACCGAACCAGCAACCGCCGAGCCAGCTGCTGGCGAAGTGACCTTGAAGCTGTGGCACATGCCAAACGGTGCTGCTCCAGCAGATGCTATCCAAGCAGAAATTGATGCTTTCGAAAAAGCAAACCCAGGCATTAACGTTGAGCCAGAAATGCTCGACTGGGGTGCTGCATTCCAACGCATCCAAACCTCGGTTCAAGGTGGCGAAGGCCCATGTTTGACCCAATTGGGTACGACCTGGAACCCAACCTTTGCTGCAATGGGTGGCTTACGCCCATTCACCGCAGAAGAAATCACCGCTATGGGTGGCAGCGACAGCTTCGTAGCCGCTTCATGGGCAACCTCACAATTGCAAGGTATGGAAGGCACGTTCTCGATTCCATGGTTTGCTGATGTGCGCGCCTTGGCCTATCGCAAAGACTTGTTGGAAAAAGCTGGCTTGAAGCCAGAAGATGCCTTCAAGGATTGGGCTAGCTTCAAAACCACCTTGGCTACCATCCAAGAACAAAATCCTGACGTTGCTGGGATCGCTTTCCCAGGCCGCAACGACTGGAACGTTTGGCAAAATAGCTCAATGTGGATCTGGAACAGCGGTGGCGATTTGTTGAGCAGCGACCTCAGCGAAGCAACCTTCAACTCAGATGCAGCTGTGGCCGGTGTTTCAGAATTTGCAAACCTCTACAGCAGCAAATTGACCGTCACCAACACCTTGGAATTGAACTCAGCCCAAGTTGATGCCAGCTTCGGCGATGGCCGCACCTTCAGCGCCATCACTGGCCCATGGTTGATCAGCAATGCTCGCACTGCTGCTGATGCTGGTGGCTGGACTAACCGCGCCGTGGCCGACAACTTGGCCTACGCCGAATTCCCAGCAGGCCCAGGTGGCTCATACACCTTCGTTGGTGGTAGCAACTTGGCTATCTTGAAGAGCTGCGAAAACGTCGAAGCCGCTGTCAAGTTCGTCCAATTCTTGGCCGGTAACGAATCACAATTGCGCTACAGCCAAGCTATCGGGATGTTGCCAGCAACCAAGACCGCTCAAGCAGATGCTAGCATCGCCAGCGATCCGTTGTACAGCGTGTTCATCTCAGCTGCTGCTAAAGGCAAGACCTCAGCACCTATCGCTGAATGGGGTCAAGTTGAGAGCGTTCTCAACGAACAACTTGGTTCATTGTGGGACGATGTAGCAACCGCTGGCGGCCCAGTCAGCGCTGAAGTCGTCAAGACCCGCTTGGATCAAGCTGCTCAAACCGTCAACGAATTGTTGGGTAAATAATCGGACTTGGTGATGGGATGTAGGCTGAAAAACGCCTGCATCCCATCAGCGACTGCATCCACGCAATGGAGCGACGTTTATGGCTCTGGCACCAAAAAAAAATAAACTCTCATTGTGGCAACGGATTCGGCAAAACAGCCTAGCATATAAATTTATCGCTCCAACTATTGTAGCGATGCTGGTTGTCCACTTGATTCCGATTGTGCAAGGCTTGTATCTTTCACTCCTCGACGTTCGGCTTACCACCCTGACCCTCTACCTCAAAGCTCCATTTGTTGGGCTTAAATACTACATCGAAGTATTCAACGCGATTTTTGGCATCGGTGAAGATGGCGCAAGCTCGCGGGTAACTGGCCTAATTAATGCAGCCTCAAATACTTTAGTCTATACCATTTGGACGAATATTGGCACGCTGGGCGTGGGCTTGATTCTGGCCATGCTGCTGAATCGTAATTTCCGCTGGCGCGGGATTGCCCGAACCTTGGTCTTGTTGCCGTGGGTTGTGCCCACCTTCGTCACTGGCACGATCTTTAACTTTATTTGGCTCGAACAAGGTGGCTTGGCCAATCGAATTTTGCTCGGCTTGAATATTGTTGATACGCCAATAACCTGGTTGATTGGCCCTAACTCGCTGTATGCCTTGGTGATTGCCACCGTTTGGCGAGGGTTGCCCTTCACCACGATTATGTTCCTCGCCGCAATTCAGGTGATTCCAACCGACTTATATGAGGCGGCCTCACTTGACGGCGCAAATGGCTGGCAGCGCTTTCGCCACATTACTTTGCCACTGATTAAGCCGATTGCTGCAACCCAAGTGTTGTTTGGCTTGATTAATGGTTTCTACGGCGGCTATAATATCGCTGTCCAAATGTTTGGCGGTGGTACCGGTTTCGCAGGCGAATATGCCGACTTGCTCGTACCAGCAATTACGCGCCAGACGTGGGAACGTCACCTCTATGGATTTGGCTCGGCAGCCTCGGTGATTTTGATGGGCATGCTGTTGATCTTTGTTGGCATTTGGTATCGTACATTCCGCGATAGCTTGCGGGCTGAATAAGGAGGCCGTTTATGGGTGTTTCGCTCAGTAAAAAGGCCGAATCGGCCCGACCAGCACGCGCGACAATCAACTATAAAGCATGGTTGTTCGATCGTGGTGGCGATATTTTGTTGCTGATTCTGATTGCCTTTATGTTGTTGCCAATTCTCTTCTTGATTCTTGGCTCGTTCAAATCACGCGATGAGTTCGCAGCTGCTAGTAGCTTCTTCCCTAGTGAGTGGAAATTTAGCAACTATAGCGAAATGTGGACGCGGGTTAAATTCGGCACCTATTTCAGCAATAGCTTGATTATTTGTGGAGTTACAACCCTCGTTGTGACCATTTTGGCTTCGATGTCGGGCTATGCCTTGGCCCGCTTCCGTTTTCCTGGTTCGGGTGGGTTTAGTATGGCGATTTTGGGAACCCAATTGGTGCCTGGCACTTTGTTCCTAATTCCGTTGTATATGACCTTCCTTTGGTTGAAAAATAACCTTGGCATTCCCTTGATTGGCACCAATTTTGGCGCGATTGTGCTGTATGTTGGTTTCTTTTTGCCAATCTCACTCTGGATTCAGCGCAGTTTCTTTGCGACGATTCCAATCGACTTGGAAGAACAGGCCATGGTCGATGGGGCAACCCGTTTCCAAGCCTTCTTGTATATTATTATGCCGTTGGCAGGCCCAGGCGTAATTTCAACTGCGATCTTTGTGTTCTTGACCGCATGGGATGAACTGTTGTTCGCATGGATCTTGAATGTACAGACGATTCCGGTCGGGATTCGCCAATTTACGGGTGTTGCTGGCTCGCAAAATCGCTACGAGTTGCTTTCGGCAGCGTCGGTGGTGATTATTCTGCCAGTTGCCGCGATGTTCTTCCTTTTACAAAAGCGATTTATCGCTGGCCTTACCGCTGGCGCTGTCAAATAGATTTATTTTCTCAACAACCGGGACAAAGGCGTGCAGACTTTGGCGTTGCTGAGGTCTGCACGTCGCTTTGTTATTTATCGAGCAGTGTTTGGGAATCGCAACCAAACATAGGAGCACAGGATCATGACCGAACAACGCCACCACCCCTCAATTCCTCTCGCAGCGTGGCAACGCCCGCTTGGCCTCGATTACCAGAATGCGGCGGTTGCCGCCCACGATCATGGGCCAATCATTGACGATGGTGTCTTTCATGGTTTGCCAATTGGTGGCATGGGCAGCGGGGCGATTGGCCGTAACTTTCGCGGCGATTGGTCGCGCTGGCATTTAGAAGTTGGCAAACACGTTAATCGCAGCGTTTGGCCCAACCAATGGAGTGTTTTCTGGCAAACCGCCAGCCAACAAGCAGCCCAAGTGTTGTGCACAACCCAACCAGATGGCGATGAACTGAGCACATGGAATTGGAATTATCCAGTTGGCGCTGGCAAGTATCATGCGCTTTTCCCTCGCGCTTGGTTCGATTATCAACACCCAGATTGGCCGCTTGAATTGGTGCAAGAGCAATTCTCACCTGTTTTGGCTGGCAATCTCAAGGAAAGTAGCTTCCCTGTTGGCGTGTTTACATGGCGCGTGACCAACCGTGGCAGCGAAACCGTGCGCTTGGGCTTGATGCTGACCTGGGAACATACACGGGCAGTTGAGGCAGCGGGCCTGAGCTTGCAACGCCAACACAACGCATGGCACGATGGCAACACGGCTGGCGTGACCTTGAGCCAAACCAGCGACCAAGCTTTGAGCAGCCACAATGGTACGTGGGCGTTGGCCGTCCAAGCACCCGAATCTGCCAGCGTTAGTCAATGGACGTGTTGGGATGTTGCTCAAGATGCAGCCGCGCTATGGCAAGATTTTGCCAGCGATGGTCAATTGACCGAGTATCCAACCAGCCAACAGGTTGCTGCCGACCAACGGAGCGCTACCGCAATTGCCGTTACCCTCGAACTTGCGCCAGGTGCAAGCGCGGTGATTCCATTCAGCCTTGCTTGGGATTTCCCAATCGTCGAGTTTGCTGATGAAAGCCGCTGGTACAAGCGCTATACCCATTTCTGGGGCACGAATGGCGATCAAGCTCAAGCCTTGGCAACCGCTAGTTTGAACAACGCCGATGCATGGCGCAACGCGATTGAAGCGTGGCAAAACCCAATTCTCAACGACGATCAACGGCCACTTTGGTATAAATCTGCTCTTTTTAACGAACTTTATTATTTAGTTGATGGTGGTACGTTGTGGGTTGATCGCGCGGTGGGCGAGCCTGAACCTGCTGAGGATTCGGTGGGCTTGTTCAGCTACCTTGAATGCTACGATTATCCGTTCTATGGCACGCTCGATGTGTCGTTTTATAGCTCGTGGAGCATTTTGGCCTTGTGGCCAGAGCTTGAACGCGGCGAAATTATTGCCTTCTCCAAAACCGTCAATGATGCTGATGATACCGTCGTGACGATTGTGGCAACCCAAGTGCAAGCGATTCGCAAAGCAGCTGGAGCCTTGCCCCACGATCTTGGTGCGCCCAAAGAGCAACCCTTGATCAAAACCAATGCCTACGACTTCCAAGACATCAATAATTGGAAAGATCTCAACCTCAAGTATATTTTGCGCATCTATCGCGACGTAACCTTGTGGAACGATCAGGCCATGCTTGAAGAAACGTGGTCAACGATTCCGACTGCCTTGGAATATGTGCACCAATTTGATAGCGATGGCGATGGCTTGCTCGACCATAGCGGAGCCGACCAAACCTACGATACCTGGGCGATGAGCGGTGCTGCTAGCTACTCGGCCAGCTTGTTGATTTGTGCCTTGGAAGCGGCGATTCGCTTGGCCCAACGCATGGACGAGCAAGCGCAAGCAGATAGCTGGAGCGAATGGTTGGCTGCTGCGCGCCAGAGCTTCGAAACCAAGCTTTGGAATGGCACCTACTTCCGCTATCACACCGCCGATACCGATTTGCGCGAAGTGATTATGGCTGATCAATTGGTTGGTCAATGGTATGCAGGCGCAATTGGCTTGCCAGCGGTTGCCCCGCACGCCATGATTCGCTCAGCTTTGCAAACGGTCTATCGCTTCAACGTGATGCAATATGCCGATGGAACCTTGGGTGCAGTCAATGGCATGCATCCAGATGGCACGGTTGATACTAGTTCAAACCAAGCGAGCGAAGTTTGGAGCGGCACAACCTATGCGATTGCTGCCATGATGCTGCAAGAAGGCCTTGATGTTGAAGGCTGGCAAACCGCTTGGGGAGCCTATAACGCCACCTATAACGAACTTGGTTTGTGGTTCCGCACCCCAGAAGCATGGGGCGTTGAGCGAACGTTCCGCGCCAGTATGTACATGCGGCCACAATCGATTTGGGCAATTGAGCATGCCTTAGCTGTGCGTGCCAACAAAGCCTGATTAGCGGACAAGCCTCGCTTGTCGAACCTCTTCGCGTCGCCTTGACGCAACCATGCTTCAAAACCACGCTGGATTCTGGCCCAGCGTGGTTTTGTTATACCCAACGATCGACCATATCTTTGGCTTCTTTCAAGCCCAAGTTGGTTGCTTGACGCACCAATTTGATCGCCTGAATTTTGTTGCCTTGGCGGGCGATGGTTTGGGCTTCACGCAGCAGATCATCGGGCAAGGCTTGGGCTTGAGGCACAGCGCGATTTGGGCTAATCAGCTGGCTTGGGTTTTCGCCACGCTCAATCTGCTCAACATAATCTTTGGCTTCTTTGAGGCCAAGGTTGGTTTGGAGCCGTACTTGTTTAATCGCCTCTATCTTCTTGCCTTGCAGTAATAAGGCTTGAATATCTGCTTGATCGATTGGCTTGGAATCGAAACTTGTACCAAATTGAGCGCGCGAATTTGGCTCAAAGGTCGGCGTGCGGCCTGGATTGCTTGGGGTTTGATTGAGATTAATGCTGCTGCTTGGACGCTCGGAGCGTTTGCTCCAAATCCAAATCATAATGCCAATAAAGAAGGCTGTTGAGATCCACCAAATTTCATTTGGCATATCATTGCTCCATTTAACTGAATGCTGTATTGAGAGTGTACGTGAATCCAACTTCAATGCAAGGATTAGGCTTGCTTTTTGATCCACGAAGAGCACAAAGGGAGAGTTGGCTATTGGCTATTGGCTTTCGTACTTCATCCCTTATCCTTCATCCTTCATCCTTCACTGCTCTGCGCCTCTGCGTTAAAAGCAAGTCTTTTTTGTCATAAATTACATCAATTTGGGTTAATTGGCCGATATGGATGTTTTTTTCAAGCTCAAGACGTGAGCAATGAATCAAACATTTCTGTTTAAAAGTGCAAAGCTTTTTAGCCACAGTTTGTTGTTTCTAATATCCTAGCTTCTGATCCCCGATCCCCAGCCCCTGATCCCTCGCGCTTCTGAGTATAATGAACCAATGGCTTATTGCATTTAGGAGGCTACTCATGCAGATCACCATTACCTTTTGCATGTATTGAAACTACACCCCGCGTGCTGTCAGTTTGGCAGCCCAACTGTTGGACATTCATCGCCAAGCGATTCAGCAACTGAGCCTGATTCCCTCGCAGGGTGGCTGTTTTGAAGTTGAAGTTAATGGGCAATTGCTCTATAGCAAACTTCAGACCGAACGTCACGCCGAGGCAGGCGAAGTTGAGGCCTTGATCGCTGCCTATCTCGACCAACAAGCCTAAAACGCTGCTGCAAGCCTACTTGCGGTATGCAGTGGGCTTGTAGCTTACCACAGGGCCAAATCCGCATGCTATAATCGCAGCCACACCATACTAAGCAAGGAGTCTCCCGTGTTGGTTTTGATCACCGGTTCCAGTGGGCAGATTGGCACCAATTTGGCGCTACGCCTTCTCGCAGATGGCCATGAAGTGTTTGGAGTTGATCAACGGGTCAACACGTGGACAAAAGCCTTTGAGTATGTGATTCAGGATTTGGGCGCACCCTACCGCGATTTTGAAGGCGGCATCGGCGGCGTGCCCTATCCCAAGCCCGATGTCGTGGTGCATTTGGCGGCCAACGCCAAAGTTCACGAATTGGTGACCTATCCGCACCGAGCGTTGGAAAATGTGATGACCACCTATAACGTATTGGAATACTGTCGCCATCAACAAGTGCCAATCATTTTTAGCTCATCACGTGAAGTCTATGGTGATATTCATCGCTACTTAACCGAAGAAGCCCAAGCCGACTTTGTGTATACCGAAAGCCCGTATTCAGCCTCAAAAATCAGCGGCGAAGCATTTATCTATTCCTATGCCCGATGTTACAACCTGCCCTATTTGGTTTTTCGTTTTTCGAATGTCTATGGGCGCTACGATAACGACATCGAACGTATGGAACGGGTAATTCCCCTGTTCATTCGCCGCATTCGCGACGGCCAACCTGTGACCGTCTTTGGGCGTGAAAAAACCCTCGATTTCACCTACGTCGACGATTGTGTCGATGGGATTGTGCGCGGAATCGAGCGGATTGTCAGTGGCCAAGTTGCCAATCAGACCTTTAATTTAGCCTATGGCGAAGGCAATACCCTGGTTCGTATGGCCGAATTGATCGCCGAGGCGTTGCAAATTGAAGCAACGATTAACGTGCAACCGTCAAAACTCGCCGGTGAGGTCACCTACTACGTGGCCAACATCGGGCGAGCACGCCAACTCTTGGGTTACACGCCCCAAGTTGCTTTAGCCGAAGGCTTACGGCGAGCTGTCGCGTGGAACATTGCGTGGGATGAGGAACAGCGGCGATGACAGAACGATCACGGCAACGCGGCCATCGACAGCTCCAAACGATGGGCAGCAAACGGATTCAAGCCCGGCTCTTAGCACTTTCGCGGATCATGAACGATATTATGAATGTTGATGATCCGGCGCGCTTGATAACCGCCGCTAGTGCCCAATTGCGCCACGTTTTAGCTGTCGATGCGATTGCAGTGTGGTTTTATAGTGCTACTTCACATCGTTACCTGCTAAGCCACTTCAATAATGCGAGCCACGAGGATTTTAGCGTCGACGACCGCGAGGCATTAAGTGCCTTGCAAGTGCGGAGCGGCGAAGCATTGGCTGGCCGCGTCATCAGCGAAGGCCATGCGCTTACTGCCCACAATATTGATGAATATCGGACCATGTTTGGGGCTTTGGGTCGCCGCCGCGAGGCGCTTTTCAACCGTTGGCGCGCCTTATTGCCTATTTCGTTTCAAGTAACTGCTTTTACTTTGGGTGGCAATGGGCGGCCCAGCGGCGTAATTGAGTTCTTTTGCAGCAAACCCAGCCTGAACGCCAATTCGGCTGCTTGGTTGCAACCAACCCTTGATCAACTTGGTTCGTTGTTGCAGCTGGTGCGTCAACAGGCCGATGCTCGCGGCCAACGCCGCCGTTTGGCTGCACTTGATGCAGTTGTGACTGCAATCAGCACCTCATCCGATTTGCCCGACTTGCTGAATGTGGCTTTGTTGGTGGTGATTGAGGTCGTTAGCGCCAATGGTGGGGCAATTTGTTTGGCCTCGCCTGGTGGCCGCAGCATCACTTTAGCAGCCCAACATCAACTCCCACCGCGTGAGGCGCTGCTGCTTGGTTCGAGCCAAGCCAATAGCGTGCTTGAAGATGTGGTTTATTATGGCCAGCCCACCTTGCGCCCAGTTATTAGCACCAGCGATCTTGGCGAGGATATTATGGGGCGGGCCGCGATGCCTCTCTTGGCGGGCGGCACGATCGTCGGCGTTTTGGTGCTGTATGGCAATTACCAAACCCTTGCCACAAATATCGATTGGCCCTCGCTGGTTTCGATGGGTTCGCAAATTGGCATCGCAATTGCCAATACCCGCTTATACGAAGAAAGCCAGCGCGAGCGCCAACGGCTTGGCACGGTGATCGAATCGATTGCCGATGGCGTGGCAATTTGTAACGGAGTTGGCGAGCTAATTCTGGCCAACGAAACTGCCGCAGGCTTGTTGGAAATTTCGATTTTGCCAACCTTGGCGACTAGCAGCGAGGCAGGCGCGCGCTACCTCGATGGCAGTTCGGTCGAGGCTGATATGTTGCCGTTTGCTCGCGCCTTGGCTGGCGAAGTCTTTCGCGATTATCGTTTAATTGTGCCTGGCAGCCAAGATCAAGATGTGGTGCTGAGCTTTAGCGGTGCGCCCTTGCGGCGTTCAGTATTAATTGATAGCGGCGATACCTCGTTTGATGGCGCGGTGATTGTGTTTCGCGATATTACCGAGCAGCGCCGTTTGGAAGAAGCCAAAGATGAGTTTTTGGCGGTTGCAGCCCACGAGTTGCGCTCGCCATTGGCCGCGATCAAAGGCTACAGCGATTTGCTCTTGCGCCGCGAGCTGAAACAAGCCACTGAAGGCCGCGATTTACGGGGCTTTATCACGCTTAGCCAGCAAGTTAATATTATGGTGCAACTGGTCGATAATTTGCTTGATGTGTCGCGGATTGATGCCGAGCGCTATACGATTCAGCTTGATGCTGTTGATTTGGGCATTTTGCTTGATTCAGTTGTGACCCATGCCCGCCAAACAGCCAACAATCATACCTTGCACTTTGAGCAAGTTAACGATAGCGTCGTGTATGGCGATTCGCTTAAATTGCGCCAAGTTGCCACCAACTTTTTGACCAACGCCATTCGCTATAGCCCACAACAAACCCAAATTTGGGTACGCGTGTTTAGCGATGAGCATTTTGGCTATGTCCAAGTTGACGATCAAGGGCCTGGCATTCCGCAAGCCCAACGCGAACGCCTATTCGAACGCTACTACAGAGTGCCGGGGATTCGCCGCACCGGATCAAGCACTGAAGGCTTGGGTTTAGGCTTGTATTTATGTCGCGAAATTATTACACTGCACAATGGGCGGATTTGGGTTGATAGCGCACCGAGCGGCGGCGCACGCTTCTGCATCGCCATCCCGCGCTATATTCCTGAAAAACACGAAACCAACACCACCCAAACCACCCTCGATCTCGATGCATTTTTATTCTCGCCCCAACCAAGCCGGAGGAACGATGAACAGTAGTGTCATTGCAGTGTTACGTCGCGTCGATATTTTTGCTGGGCTAAGCGATCTGGAACTAAGCCAAATTGCCCAGCTTTGCAAAGTTGCCAAAGCCAAAAAAGGCCAAATTATTTTCCGCGAAGATAGTGATGGCGACGATTTATATGTTGTGCACGATGGCGCGGTGGAAATTCAAGTTCAGACCCGTGGCTCCGACGGCCAAAGTCGCTTATCGACGATCAACACCGCCTACGAAGGCCAAGCGTTTGGCGAAATTGCCATGCTTGGCGGTGGCAGTCGTTCGGCCACAGCGGTTGCCAGCATGAACCCAACCACCTTATTGGTGATCAAAGGGCCTGAGCTTTCGGCGCTCTGCGATACAAATACCGCGATTGGCTATCGCATTATGCGCAACTTCATCAACGATATGATCTACAAACTACGCTCGGCCTCGTTGCTGCTGCGCGGGCATATCAAATGGCAAGATAATCAATTGAGCCAAATTGAATAAATCCTAATCTGCGCAAACCGTATGCGAGCAGCTGTTTTATAATTGATACCTGTATAGCAGCGGCGTGGTAGCGAGCCGCACCGCTGCCTACAACATTATAGAGATAAGGAGATCCGCCATGAGAGTTGGTTTTTTCGGCTATGGGTTAATTGTGGTTTCATTAATCAGCTGTGGCTCGTCATCTGTTGCGCCAACCCAGCCTGCCTCTGCCCCAGCAACAACAGCCTTGCCCGAATGTTTTACCATGGTTTCTGCCTTACCACCCCAACCAGAACTGGCGACGATACCCTTACCACCGATGGCGCGCATCAAAGGCCGTTATGAAAAAGATACTGGCCCAATTACCTTCATCGGGGGTGATGGGCGATCCGGATGCCATTGCAGCCTTTTTTGAGTCGGAGCTGCTAGCCGCCGGATTTAGCATTGACTATGTAGATACTCAGCCTGGTCAATCGCATGGCATTTTTTCGAAGGATGGACAACGATTTGAGTGGAATCTGGTTATGCAAACCCACTGCCCTGACGTAACAGCCCTGCAGATGCTGGTTAACCGTGAGGAATAAGCATATGGAACCAGAATATCATGTTCCTACTCAGAAAGAATCGTATGGATGGATGCTGCTAAGAATAGTGATTTCGCTCATGGGTTGGGCGGGGAGCGCAGCATTCTTGCATTATCACATCACCTATGCTCTGAAACAGCGTGCACTGGGAGCAACCATTCTGAGTACAGCTAGCTATCTCCATGAATTGTATGTCGTAGTACCAGTTATGATCGGACTCTTCATCCTCCTTGTGGCCATACTCATGGACATGCGATCGAGACGGTTGTGGCGCAAACCTCCATGGAAACTGTACCTGAGCGCGCTCCTATTGATTGGTGGGTCATTCAGTTGGTTAGTTATGTATGAGTTCATTAAACTCTTCCGTTCATAACCATTGCACGAATTGTATTTAACGAATATTGCTTGTTCAACCCATCCAATTCTTGTACCTAGCTAAACCTGTTTCAGTCAAGTAGTTGCTTGATGATAGCAATGCGCTACACCTACCCTTCAGCTACTGGTTAATCGTGAGGAATAAACGGATGCAACCGAAATATCAGGTTCCCACTAATCGGCCACCCTATCGCTGGCGCATGATAATTAGAATGGTGGTTGCCGTGATTGGTGGTTGTTTTCCGGTGATCATGGTCATTCTCTTCCAATTGCCTGAGTATGTTGAACACAGAACATTAGGATCAACATTTCAGCGCTATGTTCGGTTTACACCAGAGTTTTGGACGGTATTTCCACTTTCTATAGCGCTTGTATGTTTACTGATCGGAATAAGTCGTGATGGCTGGTTGCTCTTCAAACGGCGTGGAACACCGACCATGTTGCCAATTTCCTATCGACTTTCACTGCTTTTTGTTGTAATTGCCTTCATACTCTATGTACGCACGATTCGGATTCCCTAAAATAACGGTGGATACATTATTTCTCGGCGCGATTATTGGATTGATTCACATTTCTAGGCTTCGTGCGTTTCGTGCCCTTCGTGGATCACATCTGGCGTACGCTCCATAATTAATAACCCAGCATAAAGAATTTTTTCTATGGCCTGCTCAAGACTGGCTCCCAGCATACTTAATACTGGAACACTAGGCAGCTTCCAATCAAGCCGATTATATGTCCATTGGCCCTGCAGAATACAACCATTCGACAATACAAAAAGCGATGCTGCACTCTGGGTTGGGTAGCTGACGTGGCCAATTGGAGCCAGCTGTAGGTTAGTGTGCAGGATATAGGGATGGGTTTGCCAAATTTTTGCTTCTGTTAAGGCTTTTGCACGATAGGGATCAATGCTAATTTCAATCTCTGATGCAGGCCATTCAAATATTCCAGCGAGTGTATCCGTCAGTTCAAATGCCGTATCATGCCAACACGTGGTCGTGAAGGCACATCCTCCATAGGTTGCCAAGAGGGCCTCTGCGGCTGGAAACAGCGGATAGTGGTGCGTCGCCAAGGCATCGAGCCATGGCGTTGGATCGCGATCAATCGCAGGTTTCCAGTTGGCATCGGCCATAACCATTTGAAGAACAGATGGAAACATAGATTTCCCTCCTAGGGATAATAATAGGTTGCTTGTTCAATAAGCCGATTAAGCCCATCACTAAGCGTTTGACCGACGAGCCGCAACATTGGCTTCCGACTATTTTCCCCGGGAACACCATAATATTTTCCAAGCAGCACCAACCCATCGGCGGTCAATAAGATTGTTGCATCGTTATCATAGGAGCCAATGGGGCAAATCTGCCGTTGCTGCCGCTTAATAAACGGATGTTCAAGCCAACCAGGCGCTGCATCATCATCACAATGCTGGGCATTGGCGGGAATAAAATCCTCAAACAGTCGGTTACGATCGAAAATATAGGGAATTGTATCGTGATAATAGAGCGGGGTTTCACCTGCTGGATGAGCAGCGATACGCGTTGTTAGGCCTCCAAAGCTGGTCAAAAAGGCTTCAGCCAGCGGAAAGCTGGGATAGGTGGCGTGTTGAATTGCCGCCAAGTGCGCAGAAGGATCAATCTGGCGCGTCGGAGTCCAGCCAAAAAGCTGGTAACAGGTGGTTGCGATCGGGGTTAACTGGATATTTAAGCTGTAATTAGGCATCAATTTCCCTCAATTTAAAAAGTAGCGAGCGTGGTTTCAGCATAGGCAATATCAAAATGATGCGCAACCAGCAAATCCAAATTTCTGAAATACGTTAATCAGCCTCAAAGGAATTAATCTCTTTTCCTGCTAAAATGTTACGAATATCGTCATGGCCTTCAAAGAAATCGTGCATAACATTCATGAAAAACGCAACATCAACGGGATGGTCGGGCGGCGTATAGCGATCATGATACAGACGGTGAAACAGGTAAAAGCGAACCGCAATCAACAATCGGCGCGTAATCTCATTTTCCTCGTGCCGAATCGCTTCATCGAAAGCATGGCCATTAACCGTAAATTGGCGAATATCACGTGGCATAGCATTCCATCCTTCCTTTTAATCAGTAAAAATCCTCGATGCCCCAAGATCCGAGCGTAGCTAAACCTCAAACAACAATCCTATCATAATGAGCGCAATGCTATTGCCTGGGATGTAATTCTTCATTGAATTGACGACCACATGTCTACCTCGCCATCGATGCTTTGTGCCTCTTCGTTAAAATGATGCTTTTTTTCGCCACGAATAATTATTTTAGCCACAGATTGCACAGATTGTTTTGATTCTTCTCCTAGAGCCACAAGCCCATAGCCTAAAGCCATCGTTTCTCTGAGTCGCTGCGTTAAACGCTTATTTGGTTGAATGCTGCTTCGTGTCCTTCGCGGTTTCAGTGGCTAATCCCTGATGACTGCCCCCTAAAACCTCCCCGCTTCGTGCTCTTCGTGTCCTTCGTGGATCAAATTTGTGGTACGTAACTTGCGATACTGCTCAGTAGTTTGCATTAGCCTACTAGTGAAGGAGTTCTGTATGGCTACTGAGAAAAATGTGCATCAAACTGAGCGCTTGCTTTCGGTAGCAAGCGGCAGCGCACTGGTTGCGTTTGGGATTATGCGGCGGCATCTGCCAGTAAGTTTGGCAGCAATTGCTGGCGGCGCACCGCTCTTGTGGCGCGGCTTGACTGGCCATTGCCCAGCTTATAGCGCCCTCAATATTAATACTGCTGGCCAAGCAGCCGAATCGACGTGGAGCAAGCCTGCTGCCCCAACAACCCCACGGATTCCGATTCCGACAAATCACACCAATTCTGATCAAGCAGGCGTTGATCAAGCCAAAGCGATTAGCGTTGAACATACGGTCACGGTTGAACAGCCAGTCTCCGAGGTTTTCCGCTTCTGGGGCAACTTCGAAAACCTGCCCAAATTTATGCACTATCTCAATAGCGTTAAGATGTTTCAAAATGGCACCAGCCATTGGGAAGCCAAAGCGCCGTTGGGCCTGAGCATTTCGTGGGATGCTGAAATTGCCGATGCAAAGCTCAACGAATATATCGCTTGGCGTTCGTTGCCCAATTCGACCTTGCCCAACCAAGGCCGCGTAGAATTTACCTCATTGGGCGATGAGCAAACCGAAGTTCGGGTTAAGCTCGATTATCAACCACCAGCTGGGGCAGTTGGCGAAGCAATTGCTAAATTATTTGGCAACGATCCGCAAAAAGCGGTTGCCGAAGATCTCGAACGCTTCCGCAAGGTCATTGAAGACGAAGAAGAACGCACGGCGGTGAAGTCGAATGTCGTTGGCGAAAAGCCAGCCAGCAACGACCCACAATACACCGAGCAACTGAAGGTCGAAGCCAAAACCAATAAAGAAGAATCGTTGGAGAACGAAGATAAAGCAGTTGATACCAGTTTTCCAGCCAGCGATCCGCCAGCAACCTGGTAGGACGCGACGCTTCTAGGCGTTAAGAGCAACGGCTAAATCATAGTCTTGCCTTGCAATACGAGAGCAACTATTACGGTTGCTCTCGACCAATTTAAGCAAGCTTTTTCTCGTAAATGCGGTAGGTTTTGTAGCGTCGCCCACCAAGCCCAGTTCCTACTGGATGTGGAGAGGGGTAGCACCCATGGATTGACTACAAATTACGCCAAAACCACCAAACGAAAAGCCCCTCGCCCGCAATGTGGGAGAGGGGTTGGGGTGAGGGGACTTTGACCTAACTCCTAGTCTTGCCTTGCAATACGAGAGCAACTATTACGGTTGCTCTCGACCAATTTAAACAAGCTTTTTCTCGTAAATTCGGTAGGTTTTGTAGCGCCGCCCGCCAAGCCCAGCAATCGTGTTGTTCATCACATCGTTGTTTTCGAGAATCCACGACATTTCGGCGGTATGATAGCCACGCTTGATGCCAGCATTGCGCACCTCGCGATAGAATACTGCATCAATCCCGCGCCGCCGATATTCGGGCAACACACCCATAATCAACACCCGCATTTGATTGATTTCGCGCTTGTGCCGCAGCATTGTGAGCCAGCCAAAGGGCAATAAACGCCCATCGCTGTAGCGCAAGGGAATATTTATATCGGGCACTGCGATGAGTAACCCAACCATCCGCCCCTGATCTTCGGCCACAATCATCACTTCGGGGTCGAGAAAGGGCTTGAAACTATAGGCCAAATGGCGAAATTCGGCCAGCGTCATATGAATTGCGCCCCAATTGTTGGCCCAAGCTTGATTGTAGACATGCCAACCAGCCTCAACCTCTTCTGCAAAGCGCCGCATATTGAGCTTGCGAAAGCTCAAGCCAGTTTGGGCTTGGGCCAAGGCTGCCACCCGCTCGATTTTCACGCCACGGCCTTTTTCGGCGTAGCTGCGTTGATCAACGACCCACGCATACAAATCAATTGCCTTGCCAAAGCCCGCTTGTTCAACATACGCAACATAACGTGGTGGATTGTAGGTCATCATCATCACGGGCGCTAGCTCAAAGCCCTCGATTAGCAAGCCGCATTCATCATTAATTGAAAAATTCATGGGGCCACGAATTGCCTTGTAGCCTCGATCGCGCACCCAATCGCAGGCAGTTTGTAGCAATGTGGTGGCAGCTTCATGGTCGTCCAAGACCTCGAAAAAACCAAAGAAGCCAATCTGTTCGTTGTGGGTGCGATTATGCAGAAAATTAATGTGGGCCGAGATTGTGCCCACGATTTCAGCGCCGCGTTGGGCGAGAAACAATTGCACATCGCCATGGGCAAAGAAGCCGCCATGCTTGGGGTTGAAAAAGCGCTCGCGTTCGAGCAACAACGGCGGAACCCACAACGGGTCGGGGTTCGCGCCACGATAGACCTTCCACGGAAAACGAATAAACTGCTGCCGCTGTTTGGCATTGCGCACGGCTACAATCTGCAACGGCACCATTGATTAACCTCAAAACCTAGGCTTTGGCTTTACGCCGTTTTGGCCGCACTAAATCATATGAATGGCTAATCAAGGCCAAACATTCTTCGTCGGGCACGCTGCCATCAAGCACAATCGTGTTCCAATGACGCTTGTTTAAATGGTAGCCAGCAGTAATCGCCGGATATTGCTCGCGCAACATTTCAGCCCGATCAGGATCACATTTTAGGCTAATGTTGGCTGATTCGCCTTGCGTCAACAAGGCAAAGATTTTGCCGCGCTCATCGCCAATTTTAAACACCAATGGCTCAGGCCCAAACGGATGATCTTCGACCACATCATCAAGGCTTTGGCAATAGCTGCGGGCTTGCTCATAATCAACGTGGTTGCTCATTGGCTGGCTCCTTATCCTGCGATTCTTTCGCCTTCGTTTCCTTCTTTTGCTTGGGTGCTTCGCCGTTGACCGCATTCATAGCTTTGGTGATGCCATCACGAATACATATTTCGCAGGCTTCAACCGCGCGATCATATAAATTTGGCAAGGTTTCGCGTTCGGCAGCATTCCAATTGCCTAGCACAAAATTGATCACTTCCCAGCCTTCTGGCGGGCGGCCAATCCCAAAGCGCAAGCGGGCAAATTTTTGAGTTCCGAGCAATTGTATAATCGAATTCATGCCGCGCTGGCCACCAGAGCTGCCTTGATTGCGCAGCTTAATTGTGCCAAACGGCAAATCCAAATCATCATAAATAATCAATAATTCGCTGGCTGGATCGATTTTGTACCAATTAACCAAGCCTACGACCGATTTGCCGCTATCATTCATAAAGGTTTGCGGGCGAGCCAAAGCAACGCGCTGGCCATTAATATTGCCCTCGGCGATGCGGGCATCGGCGCGCTTGCCATCGAAGCTCAAGCCATGGCGGCGGGCAAATTCAGCCACACATTGAAAGCCCACGTTATGCCGATTATTCAGATATTTTTCGCCTGGATTGCCCAGCCCAACAATTAAAAACATGACATCCCCACGACAGGTTTGGTTAAAATCGCGATATACTACACGCAATGCGCCGCCAATGGCGCAGGCTGAAGCATTGTACCATAGGGAAGTATGCGCATTCTACGTTTTATGATTGTGGCACTAGCGTTGCTGGTGCTCCTGCCCAACCGCGCTTTCGCGGATAATCCAACCGAGCAAGTGTTAATCGACGAAGTGCGCGGCGCGTATCACGTTGTTGCCACGCTTGCCCCCAATCCACCAGCTGTTGGCGATGCCCTCTTGCGGGTGGTGATTACCGATGCCACTTCGGGCCAGCCTTCGCCGCTCAATTTGGTGCAGCTGTATGCAGCGCCCGAAAGCATTGGCCGCGAAGAATTGTTTATCATGGTGCCGGAAAATCAAGATCGTAACGCTGGCCGCTACACCAGCGAACGCTTGCGTTTTACGATCAGCGATCAATGGAACTTGCGCTTGATATTAGGTGCGCCAGAAGGCGAGATGGTGTTTACCAGCAAAGTCCAAGTTGATTCGGTATTCAAGGCGATTGGCGAGGCCGCAGTGATTGCCGTGCCAGCAACCTTGGTTGCTTTGGCAGTGGTTTTTATTGGCTATAAAATTTGGCGCAAAAAACGTCAAGCTGCCAGCTAATGCTCCCCGCCAGCATCCAACACAGCCTTGAGCAACATTTCGCCGCCAATATTCGGCCAATCAAGCCAATCTCTGGCGGCGATATTAACCATGCTGTGCAGATTCAAATTGGCCAGCAAACGGCCTTGCTCAAATGGCGCGAGCAGCCAGCCAAGGATTTTTTTGTGGCCGAGGCCGATGGATTGGCTAGTTTGGCGGCGACCCATACCTTGGCTGTGCCAGCGGTTTTGGGCGTGAGCCAAACGTGGTTGGTGCTTGAATGGTTTGAAGCTCAAGGTCGTTATCAGGCTGGTAATCTTGGCGCTGGCTTAGCCCAATTGCATCGTAAGCTTGGCCAAAGTTTTGGCTACTCACGGGCCAATTTTATTGGAGCCTTGGCCCAGCCCAATCAACCAAGCGCCAACTGGGCCGAATTTTGGCGCGACCAGCGCTTTTGGCCACAGGTTGAATTAGCAGCTCAAGCAGGCCGCATGCCCAAACAACGCCAGCAGCAATGCCAGCGCTTGGCCGATCAGCTTGATCGCTTGTTGGCGCATCAGCCGTTGCCAAGCCTTGTCCATGGCGATTTGTGGGCTGGCAACGTAATTACGACCAATACAGGCCAGCCAGGCTTAATCGATCCAGCGGTTAGTTATAGCGACCGCGAAACCGACATTGCCTTTGCTAGCTTGTTTGGTGGCTTTGGCAGCGAATTTTTGCCAGCTTATCAGACTACGTGGCCGCTACCAAACGACTATCACGAGCGCCAGCAGCTCTATCAACTGTATTGGTTATTGGTGCATTTAACCCTGTTTGGCGAGCATTATGGCCGCCAAATTGATCAGATTTTAAACTATTACAATGGTTAACCTATGCAACTAACAGCAGAAAATTACCGCGATCAATTGATTGCGTTGGCATTAACTGACGATTTTGTGCGCCTGACCATGAGTGGCGCGGCGCGGGCAGCCGATATGCGTTGGCAGCGCGTGGTGGTGCGGCCTGTGCAACTAAAAAATGGGCGGGCATGGCAAGCAGCCTATTTTGATCAGCGCCAAAATATCACCAAAAATTATGTGCTTGAGCAAGCCAGCGCCGCGCTTGGCGAGATTATCGACATTCCGCTGAGCAACATTACGCTAGAAACCACCAGCGAGCGGATTCAAGTGCAGCGCAGCAAAAAAGGCAAAGTCATTCTGAGTCGCGCCCGCAATCAAGCTGCCGCGCCAGATTTGCGCCATAATCACGTAAAAGCTCTGCCCTTGCCCAGCGATCGCCCAGATGCCTATTTGCAAAAAACGGGCATTATGACCAACGATGGGATCATTCGCGCCAGCATGAGCAAAAAATACACCCAAATCAACGAATTTTTGCGCGTGTTTGATGAGCTGGAGCTGGAGCCGCAGGCTGATCAACCATTGCGGATTCTTGATGCTGGCTGTGGCTCGGCCTATTTGACCTTTGCTGCTTATCATTATTTGGTCAATATCAAGGGCTTGGCGGCGGTGGTCATTGGGGTCGATTCCAACGAGTATTTAATTGATAAATGTCGTGCTCAAGCTGAAGAATTGGGCTACACGGGCATGGAGTTTATTGCAACGCCATTGGCCGATTGGCAACCAGCGCAGCAGCCAGATGTGGTTTTTTCGTTGCACGCCTGCGACACCGCCACCGACGATGCTTTGGCCTTAGCCTTGCGTAGCCAAGCGCAAGCAATTTTGAGCGTGCCATGTTGCCATAAACATCTGACTCATCAGATTCAGGCCAATGTGCTCAACCCAATGTTGCGCCATGGCAGCATTCGCCAGCGCACCGCCGATTTGGTGACCGACAGTTTGCGAGCGCAAATTCTGCGGATTAATGGCTATCGCAGCGAAATTATCGAGTTTGTTGATGCAGAGCATACTGGCAAGAATTTAATGATTCGAGCCACCCGTAGCACCAAGCCCGACCCCAAAGCTGTGGCCGAATACGAAGCGCTGAAGCAATTTTGGGGTGTTACGCCGTATCTTGAACAATTAATGGGATCAGGCAACTGATCCCCATTTTGATCCACGAAGAACATAGAGCAAAGAGCATAGAACATAGATGTACTGGTTCATCAGGTTAACTACGGTTTGATCCCCTCACCCCAACCCCTCTCCCGTGCGCGGGCGAGGGGCTTAATCGTGCGGTTATGTCGCGATGCGTGATCCAAAACGGTCGGCTCCCCCTCGCCCGCGTTCAGTGGGAGAGGGGGCTGGGGGGTGAGGGAATGCGATTGCCAATCGAATGAACCATTACACATAGAACATAGAAGTTTAACGATTTAGCCACGAATTGCCCGAATTCCACGAAGAACGATTTTTTTCGCCACAGATTACACAGATTGTTGTGATTCTGTTCTTACTAGCCCAAAGCCTCTAGCCCATAGCCATCGTTGCTCTGCGCCGCTGCGTTAAATTTCTGCCTTTTGACTTCTGAATTCTGCTTTCTGCCTTTTGCCTTCTGCCTTTCCCTATGTTCTATGTTCTCTGCTCTATGTTCTTTCTCTTACACAAAACTAACATTCCATCTATATTGTTCTAGTGGATGATCGGCTATACTCCATACACAGGTCGGGCAGCGATGCAGCCCTGTTCCAATAGATACGCAACAGATTAAGACATATCAATAAACCATTTTTTTGGAGGATTAACCGCTATGGCAAAGATTGTAGGGATCGACTTGGGGACAACCAACTCGGTAGTCGCTGTTATGGAAGGTGGCGATCCAGCGGTTATTGCAAACGTTGAAGGTGGTCGCACCACACCATCAGTTGTGGCCTTCTCGAAAAACGGCGAACGATTGGTTGGGCAAACTGCCAAGCGGCAAGCAACCGTCAACCCCGAAAATACAATTTTCTCAATCAAGCGCTTTATGGGCTTGGAGTTTGATAAAGCAAACCAAGAACGCGGCACCGTTCCATACGAAATTGTCAATGGCCCTCGTGGCGATGCTCGGGTGCGTGTTCCTCGCACTGGCAAGGATTACACACCACAAGAAATTTCGGCCATGACCTTGCAAAAGCTCAAGAACGATGCTGAACAATATTTAGGCGAGCCAGTTCGCCAAGCTGTGATTACGGTTCCAGCCTATTTCAACGACGCGCAACGCCAAGCAACCAAAGATGCTGGCCAAATCGCTGGCTTGGAAGTGCTGCGGATTATCAACGAGCCAACTGCTGCTGCTTTGGCCTACGGCTTGGATAAAAAGAACGACGAAACGATTCTCGTATTCGACCTTGGTGGTGGTACCTTCGACGTTTCAGTGCTCGAAGTGGGCGATGGCGTGATTCAGGTCAAGGCAACCAACGGCGATACGCACCTTGGTGGCGATGACTATGACCATCGGATTGTAAAATGGTTGATCGACGAGTACAAAAAAGATCAAGGCATTGATTTGACCAGCGATAAACAAGCGTTGCAACGTTTGAAAGAAGCTGCAGAAAAAGCCAAGATGGAACTTTCGACGACCATGGAAACCGAAATCAACTTGCCATTTATCACGGCAGATGCTAGCGGTCCAAAACACTTGGTCACCAACCTGACCCGCTCGAAGTTCGAGCAATTGACTGCCGATTTGACTGAACGGCTCAAAGGGCCTTTCACCCAAGCACTCAAAGATGCTGGCTTGAAAGCAACCCAAATCGATGAAGTCGTGTTGGTCGGTGGTTCAACCCGGATGCCAGTTGTCCAAGAATTGGTACGCAAGCTGACCGGCAAAGACCCACACAAGGGCGTGAACCCTGATGAAGTGGTTGCCATCGGCGCTGCAATTCAAGCTGGTGTGCTTGGCGGCGAAGTCAAAGACGTGCTCTTGCTCGACGTTACGCCATTGTCATTGGGTGTTGAAACCCTTGGTGGCATTATGACCAAGTTGATTGATCGCAACACCACCATCCCAACTCGCAAGTCGGAAGTGTTCAGCACGGCGGCTGATGGCCAAACCGCAGTTGATATTCACGTCTTGCAGGGCGAGCGCGAGATGGCTGGCGACAACATGACCTTGGCGCGCTTCCAATTGCAAGGCATTACGGCTGCGCCACGGGGTGTGCCACAAATCGAAGTGACCTTTGACATCGATGCAAACGGCATTATCAACGTTTCGGCGAAGGATAAAGCCACCAACAAAGAGCAAAAGATCACGATTACGGCCAGCACCAACCTGAGCAAGGACGATGTGCAAAAGATGGTGCGCGACGCTGAATCGAATGCTTCAGCCGACCAAGCCCGTCGGGCCAAGATTGAGCTGAAAAACCAAGCTGATAACATTGCCTATCAAGCTGAAAAAACGCTCAGCGACGTAGGCGATAACGTTGACCCAAGCGTCAAGAGCCAAGCAGAAGCTCAAATTGCCGAATTGCGCACGAAAATTGCCGAAGACGACGATGCAGGTATTCAAGCAGCAATGGCTACATTGCAACAAACCTTGATGAGCATTGGCGAAGCCCAGTATAGCAGCGACCAAGCTGCTGCTGCTGGCGCAACTGCTAACGCCAAACCAGCTGATGATGGTGTTGTTGATGGTGAATTTACCGTCGAACAATAGACCACGCTTGTTTCGCTCAAACCACCTCTATGCACAGCATAGGGGTGGTTTTTTGTTGATCGGGTGAAAAAATCTCCCACCAATCTGGTTAAAATTCAGTCTTGCGATGGAGCAAAAAAATTGGTATGCTATTTACACTATCGACCAGATACATTTTGAAACCAAGGAGGGTATATATGGCTGCCGTGATTGTTTTCTCAAACGGGGAGCTATAGTAGCTAGGGCACGATAACCTTAAATATCGGCCCTGGGACAGACTCCCCGTAGCGCTCGCGTTGCGGAATCAATTTCTATTGAGGAGTAAGCTGTCGCCATGAAAGGCCAAACCCGAAATTATTTGAACGAAGAGTGGATTGAAGACCAAGAAGCCGAAGAAATAGCTGAGCGCCGAGAACGCAAAAATGACGATCGCCCACCGCCCAATCCGCGCCAACAAAAGGCCAAAGAATGGGGTCGGGCAATGGCGAAATATCACCGACAACGCAAAAAAGTAGATCGCCAATAATGCCAAAAGCCCGCTGCACTTGTTGCAGCGGGCTTTGTTGTGGATACTAATGGTTGTTAGTTGAAGATTTCGCGTAAGGCAACGAAGTTGTCAATGACTGAAGGCGTTACCCGACGAACCGTATTCACATACGAGTTAAGATTTGAACAGGTGAAACATTCTTCGGTGATAACCACGGCTGAGACGACTGGCATTTCTTGGCCGTGATGGGCACTATATTCATAATGATAAACTGGGCTGCCACTATGGCCTGCACTAATATCACATTTGATATCGTAGCGCATTGACCAATTAGCGCTATCCGAATTTTTGAACCAGCGTGCACCACAATCGTTTGGATCGCCATACATACGAGCTACTTGACAGCCTGCTGGTGCATTACCACGTTCAGCACCAACGCCATTACAATTTGGGTAGCCCCGATTATAGCTGGCGGTGTTCTTCAAATAGCTGGCCGTGCGGGGCGCAACGCCCATCCAGTAGGTCGTATCGCCCAAACGATCTGGCACAACGATCATCCCAATGTCCCAACGACGACGATTGCTTTGGTTAGGGTCGCGCCATTCTTCAAACGTCCAATACCATGATTCAACTGGTGGCGATGGATTAAGTTCAATCACGCTTGAGCCATAGGGTGCTGAACCGCTGCCTGTGCCATTGCGCCCAGGCGTTACTTTGGTGGTAAACCACACGTTGGTGCCTACGCGATTGATACAGTGAGCTGCGGTAATTAAGTGGCGTGGGCCAACAAACGTCCCAGTACAGTTGGAGTCTTGGTTGCCGCTGACGCGTGAAAATTGGCTGATTGTGCGTAATGGATATTGGCTGGTATTGGTTTTTAATTGGCGGTTATCATCGCTATTGCTCCAGCCAAAGGGCGTGAAAACTTCGCTTTGCTTGCTGCGTTGCGGCGCTGGGGCATCGATGTTGCCTGCGTAATCGCTTGGCGCGTTGCCACTGAGCAAATTGTTGCGCTCGTAGCAATCGCGGATGCTGCTCACTGCATTGGCTTGCATCACCACCCGAAACTCTTTCAAGGTTAGGGTGTTGAACACCCGAAACGTGGCGGTCGCAGCAGGCACTGGCTCGCGTTCGTATGGCTCATCATCGCCAGTTTCAAGTGGCTCACTCGGCATGATTGGTGCTTCGCTGGTCAGCACGCCAGTCGTAATAAATTCGACTGTCAAGTTGCGATTGACTCGTTGCACACCACTTGGTGGGTTGGCTTGGCTCAATTTGGTTTTGAGCGCATTCAACTGAAATGGATCGCCAGTCAAACATGGTTGGGCGCTGTTGGTTTGGGCCGATGCTGAGCTGCTGGTCATTGAGAAACTGCCAGCGAGTAAGCCAACCGTTCCAAGTAGGCTCAGCGTCGAGCGCCAAAGGTGATGGGTTCTGCGTTTCATTACTACACTCCTTCTTTGATTTCGATGGGTGTAGCATAACAGCGCGACGCTGAGCAAAAGTCTCATTTCACGATCAAAAAGTCTCACACTTGAATTGGCAAAACCAAGCCATCGTAGGCAAGTTGCACATGGCTGGGCAAGTTGGCGTTCTCAGTTTTATAATCGAGACTATGGCTGGTATGCACAAAAAAGGCTTGCTGCGGCCCAATTCGCTCCACCGCTGCCAGCGCTTGCGCAACCGTAAAATGCAATGGGTGTGGCTCATGGCGCAAGGCCCCAATCACCAAGGTTTTTACGCCATGCAATAGCTCAAAGGTTGGTTCTGGAATCTGGCTCACATCAGTCATATAGGCCAAATCGCCAAACCGAAAGCCCAAAATTTGCCAGTTGCCATGCTCAATTGGCAAGGGCATAATCGCCACATCGCCGATGCTGAAGGCTGTGCCATCAAGCTGGTTGAGGCTCAAACTTGGCCGCGTTGAGGCCGATTCGCCGCTGGCAAAGGCATAATCGTATTGGTAGCGAATTCGATCGAGGGTAAATTGGTTGGCATACAGCGGCAAACTGCGTTGCGTGTTTAAGGTAAATGGCCGCAGATCGTCGATGCCACCAATATGGTCTTGATGTGGGTGGGTCACCAATACCGCATCAAGTTGTGAGAGCCTTTGACGCAAGCCTTGCATCCGCAAATCAGGGCCAGGATCGATCAAAATTGTGGTCGTTGGGCTTTGAATTAATGCAGCGGTGCGGGTACGCTGGTTGCGCGGCTCATTCGACATGCACACAGCACAATCACACGCCATCATTGGCACGCCCATGGAGCCACCACAGCCCAAAATTGTCAATTGCATCAAACCAGCTCCTTCGTAGCACATTCAAGAAAGCGAGTGCAGCTAGCATTTTAGCATGGCCCAAGCAATTTTACCGTTACAATGGAGCTAGCTTTGTTGATTGTTGGAGGTTGGAATGAGTGCAGTTGTTGAGTTAAATCGCGCCGAACTGGTGACGATTTGTGCAGTGGTCAGCGCCGCAACGATTATGGGCGTTGAGCCAGCCGCCAATTCGGGCGCGCATGCGCAGCTGATGCAGCAGGGCGAAGCCAGTTTGCGCCAACGCAATCTCGCCCAATCTGATCACGATGGCATGCTGATGATCGCCCGCGATACCTTGGCGCTCGTCGCAACCTGCGCCTATCCCCAACGCAGCCTAATTTTGCATCATGTGCCAAGCAATGGCTCGTTGTTGCAAGCCTTTGGCCACAAACACGCCGATTCAGTCGTTTTTCATGAAGTGCTCAATCCCGATGCACAACGCTTGCAGGCACTTGGCTCGTTGCAAGAATTAGCCAATCAGAGCCTTGATTGGTGTGGCTATGCTGGTGTTGCGCAAACGCCGCTGCGTTTTCATATTCAAAGCACGGTTTTGGCCGAGGCGCGGAGCCTGATCGAAGGCAGCGAGGAGCAGGCAGCGTTGCAAGCCTTGCGTGATTCTGGAGTTTCGGCGGACGCAGCAAATCTATTTATTGCTATGTTGAGCCAACATCACACCACCACAATTTTTAATGCGGTGGTTTATCAAGGCCAACAAGTGTTGAGCCGCGAATATACCCTGTTGCAGGCTGGCGATCAGGCCTTGCTAATGACCCAAACCAATATCGAGCAAGATCTCTATCAATTGGAAACAACCAGCCGCGAACGCTTGGCCAGTTTGTTGCTTCAATCGTTAGCATAGTTTAGAAGGACTGGGCGTGAATTCGCAGCACTCAAATCAGCTTATTCAGGGCGAAATGCTCGACGTTATCGCCACAATCGCGCCACAATCGATCGATTTGTTGTATCTCGACCCGCCGTTTGCTGCTGGTCGGGTGTTTGCCGATAGCGCTGGCGCATTTGATGATCGTTGGCAAGGTGGCTTGAACGAATATTTGGCTTGGCTCGAACAACGCTTGCTGGCGGCGCGCGAGCTGGTGGCTGCCCATGGCTCGTTGTTTTTGCACCTTGATCGGCGGGCGGTGCATTATGCTAAAGTGCTGCTTGATCGGATTTGGGGCTTCGATTGTTTTCGCAATGAAATTATTTGGCATTACACTGGTGGAGGTCGTGCGCGCCGCAGCTTTTCGCATAAGCACGATACGATTCTCTGGTATAGCAAGCATCCCCAACAATGGACATTTAATTTGCAGGCAATGCGCCAACCCTATAAAGCAAGCAGTGGTTTTGCCAAGGCGGGCATTCGTTCGGCGGCGGGCAAGCGCTATTTGCCGCATCCCGATGGCACGCCAGTTGATGATGTCTGGGATATTCCTATGCTCAACCCGATGGCTGCCGAGCGCTTGGGCTACCCCACCCAAAAGCCTGAACGCTTGTTGGAGCGCATTATCCTCGCTGCAAGCAATTCAGGCGATCTGGTTGCCGATTTGTGTTGTGGCTCTGGCACGACGGCGGCGGTAGCGCAACGTTTAGGTCGGCGCTGGATTGCTGCTGATCAATCGGCTGATGCCTTGGCGTTGGTGCGAACTCGCTTGCGCCAGCAGGCCGCCGAATGGCATGAGCAGATTATCCAGCCTCAGCCAGATTGGTTTGCCGCCAAGCACTAAGCGCCGTCGCCGCCACTGTTGAATCCCAATCCTGGCCGATTGCCTGATCGATCAAGCCTTGCAGATTATTGCTAAGGCTGTTTGGTTGTGCCCGCAGATGGTCGAGGGCATTGGCCAAGGCAATAATTTGCGCGCTGCGAGTTGGATATTTGCTGCCGCGTGGAAAGCCAGTGCCATCGAGTCGTTCGTGATGCTCAGCCAGCAAAGGAATTAGCCCGTGCAAGCTGGGATAGGCCTGCAAAATCGCGATGCCTTCGTTGACATGCTGGTGATAAAGCGCTACTTCCCAATGCGGGCTGCCAAGCGCTGGACGAACTATCACGCTGCGCGGTAGGCGGGTTTTGCCACAATCGTGCAAGAGTGCTGCCAACCAAAGCTGTTGATGTTCATACGTTGGTAGGCCCAGCGTCTGGCTCATATGCCATGCCATGTGGCTAACCCGCAGCGAATGTTGATAAAGTTGGTACGAATGCCGCGCGATCGAATTCAAAATTAAGTGTGCTGCGTAGGGCAAGGTGGGTTGGTTTGGCATCAAGGCTGCAATCTCACGCGGAATGGAATGCCAACGTTCCGGAAAAGCTGCTGTATCCATGCCGCGTTCTCCTTCTCGGCTAAAGCCTGCCTGATTCAATATTGCCCCATTGCCATGCAACATTCAATGGTGCAGTTTGTAAGTGCTGGGTGACGGTGATGGTTTCGATGTCGCCCCATTGCCAGGCGGTGTTGAGCGGAGCGATTTGCAAGTGCTGAGTGGCGGTAATGGTTTCAATGTCGCCCCATTGCCAGGCGGTGTTGAGTGGTGCAGTTTGCAAGCGTTGGGTGGCAGTGATGGTTTCGATGTCGCCCCATTGCCATGCGGTATTGGCTGCTGGTGTATCAACTTGAAGTGTTTGGCTGCTTGTGAGGGCAGTGTAAACAAAACTGACCAAAATCAGGCCGAAGGTTGCGAAGGCGAGTAGGATGCGGCGACTAATTGCTGATGAGTTGTACACTGAGAGCCTCCTAAGCTGTATCAATTTGGGTCTGGACACAGCTTCGTTTTCTCGGTGCGACAACCCTGTGAAAGGCCTGCGACACGCATGCGACAATTATTTTAGATGTATTTAATTGTTGGGTTTTTATCTGGAATTTAAAAATTAAAAAAATCAGCCATGGCGTAGCGAACTACGCTCATGACTGATCAATTTAAGCAGCTTTATTTTAATTTATTACTTGGTTAATTGCCTCCGCCGTAATAACACCAGCATGGGCCATAAACAGCAGCTCGCGGCCACAAATGCTGCTGGTAGGCCCATGCGACTGGCGATTAAGCCGATGATTGGGCCACCCAAAATCTGGCCGAAGGCATCAGCTTGGCTATCCATCGAGATAATTGTCGCCCGACTGCGGCTTTCAATCAGCCGATTGAGCCAAGCACTATACAACGGTTGAATGCTTTGGCGTAACATTCGAATTAACATAATCCAAAATAATGCTACAGCAAATTGTTGGGCGAATGCCAAACCAAGCAAGCCCGCCGCCAACAAGCCATACTGCCAGCGCAACAGCAACATGCTGCGTTCGCTGGTGTTGCTGGCCAAGCGTTTAATCACGCTAACCGCCAATAAACTGGCCAGCGTTCCAAGCGCTGCAATTGCGCCAAACCATGTGACTGGTTGCCAATTCAGCCATGTTGGCAGGCCAATATTGGTCAGCAAATGCGCTTCCCACAGCCGATCGTAGCCTTCGGACGCAGCTCCAGCAATCGCACTGATCAGCATTAAACTGATCAGCAGTGGTTGGATTCGCACCGCTTGCCAGCCATGACTAAGGGTTGCGCCAAAGCGGCCCCAACTTTGGCGTTCAGCAGCAGCAGCGGGGGCAAAGCCAGTTTCTGGCATCAGCCAACGCATCCAAAACGCCAAGCCAACCAAGGCAGCGCCACCGCTGATCATCGGCCATGCCAAGCCAAAGCGGGCTAAGCCAATCCCTACGCCAATGCCCACTAAACTGGCGATGCTATTGAGCTGCGCAGCCTTGAGAAACAGCGCTTCGACCGCCTCAACGCCGAGTTCATCGGTAATCCAGGCCTCGGTTGCGCCACTCATCAGGCTATAGCCCAAGGACCAAACGACTTGTGCCAACAAACTGCCAACAAAACTGCCCAGCCAAACCTCGCTGAGCGCTCCCAAGCCCAAAAAGGCTACGCCAAGCACCACCGACAAACGCCGACTATAGATATCGGCGACCACGCCCGTAGGAATTTCCAAGCCGAAGGCGGCTGCTTCCAAAACGGTGCCTACCAACACCAATTGCAATGGATCAAGCCCAAGTACTTGAATTCGATAGAGCATCGAGGCGGTAAAAATACAACTCAACATCAGCCGAGTGCTGAATGATAAAACCAGATAACTCAAACGCGCTTGCTGTTGCACATGCAACTCCTGCTAGAACAACGATTAACCCAGCATTGCAAGTATCAGCGCGCTTATTTATCATATCCCCTCACCCCAACCCCTCTCCCGTCCAACGGGCGAGGGGCTTTAATGCCGTGGTTCTCCCCCAATTTCTTCGTACAAAAGAGTCGGCTCCCCCTCGCCCTCGTTCAGTGGGAGAGGGGGTTGGGGGGTGAGGGAATTTTACAATTGCTGATACTCAACCCGAACAAAGCCAGCAGCGCTTAATAGTGTTTGCATGAATCAACCTCCAATTAAAAATCCTAGCTGAGATATACCAAATTTTAGCGTGCTTGAACTCAGTCGTATGCCGTATCTCCAACACAATGCTAACGTAGAAGCCTTCTCGTGGTGGGCTTGGCTATGCTACAATCGGCCTAGCGGTTAAATTCCGATTTAGCAGTTTGCATAAGGAGTAGCGACCTATGGCTGAGCAACACGACGTTGCCAACGAGCGCGAACAGTTTCAATTTCAAGCTGAAATACAACAAGTTTTACATATTTTGATTCACTCGCTGTATACGCACCGCGAGATTTTTGTGCGCGAATTAATTTCGAACGCCTCCGATGCCTTGAATCGGGTGCAATTCGAGATGCTGACCAACCAAGATGTGCGCGACCCTGAGCTGGAATTGGCGATCACCTTGGAAGCAGATAAAGATGCGCGCATCATTCGCATTAGCGATACCGGCATCGGCATGACGCGCGACGATATGATTAAAAACTTGGGTACGGTTGCACAATCAGGCGCAAAAGCCTTTTTGCAAAAGCTTGGCGAAGCCAACCCAACCAATAGCAGCGAAATCATTGGTCAATTTGGCGTGGGCTTCTATTCGGTCTTTATGGCCGCCGATGAAGTGCGGGTTACCTCGTTATCGCATCAGCCCGATGCAACTGCATGGCGCTGGACTTCGCGTGGCGAAGCAACCTACACCTTGGAAGCAGCAGAACGTAGCGAACGCGGCACGACGATCGAAATCGTGCTCAAAGAAGATGCTGAAGAATACGCTGAACGCTGGAAACTTGAACAAATTGTGCGCCAACACTCAAATTTCGTGGCCTTCCCAATCTATTCTGCTGAGGGCGACGAAAAGAAGGTGCTCAACCAACGCACCGCTCTGTGGCGCAAACAACCACGCGAAGTCAGCCAAGAAGAATATAACGATTTCTATCGCCAAACCACGATGGATTTCAGCGAGCCACTGAGCACCGTGCATATCAGCACCGATGCGCCAGTCGATTTGCATGCAATTTTGTTCTTGCCCGCCAAACGCGAGCAAGGCATGATGCGCCAAATCCCTGATCCAGGCTTGAAGCTCTACTCGCGCAAGGTGCTCATCCAAGAGCGCAACGAAGAATTGTTGCCCAAGCATTTGCGCTTTGTCCAAGGCGTGGTCGATTCAGAAGATCTGCCGTTGAATGTCTCGCGTGAAACGGTGCAAAGCAGCGGGACGTTGCGCCAAATTGCCAAAATTATCACCAACAAAATCACCAAAGAAATTGAAACCTTGGCCGATAACGATGTAGAAAAATTTGCTGATTTCTGGCGTGAATTTGGGCCATATTTCAAAGAAGGTTTGGTCACTGATCCCGGCACACGCAGCCAAATCGAACCACTCTTGCGCTTCCACTCGACCAACAGCGAAGGCTTGACCAAGCTCAGCGAGTATGTCGAACGCATGAAGGAAGGCCAAGAAGATATTTATTATGTGACTGCCGACAATGTGGAAACCGCTCGTCGTTCGCCGCACCTCGATTATTTCAACGAACGCGGCTACGAAGTGCTGTTGATGCATGAAACAATCGATAGCTTTGTGATCTCAAGCTTGCGCGATTTCCAAGGCAAAAAGCTGCGTTCAGTCGATGATGCAGATATTGCTGGCGACGATGTTGAGCTGGAAGGCTCGCTCTCAGCAGCTACCCTCGGCCAACTTGGCGATCGCATCAAAGAATTATTGGGCGAGCAAATTAGCGAAGTGCGTGGCTCGAAGTTGCTGCGCAGCAACCCTGTGCGTTTGGCCGCCCCTGGCGATGATATGGGCCGCGATATGGATCGCATCCGACGTTTGATGGGCCAAGAATATAGCGTACCAAGCAGAATTCTTGAGCTCAACCCACGCCACGCGATTGTCCACAACTTGGCAGCGCTGCTCGACGAGCCAGATCAAGGCGAGTTGTTCAAGGTTGCAGTTGAGCAACTGTATGGCACAGCCTTGTTGGGCGAAGGCTTGCACCCCAATCCCAGCGAGTTGATCAGCGGCGTGCATGCCTTGATCGCCGCCGCCACCAAAAAGTAAATAATAAGTTTGAAAATCCCTCACCCCAACCCCTCTCCCACCTAGCGGGAGAGGGGCTTTTTTATGGTATTTTCTCCAGGATGGAGGTGACTCGTCCTCGCCCGCGTACAGTGGGAGAGAGGGTTGGCTTACGGGGGTAGGTTTTTAAGATCCCCTCACCCCAACCCCTCTCCCACGCGGCGGGCGAGGGGCTTTAACCCCGTGGTTCTGTCGCAATTCTTGGTGAAAAACGGTCGGCTCGCCCCTCGCCCGTTTCTAGTGGGCGAGAGGCATTCATTTCGTGGTTTTGCACCAATGCTTTGGCAAAATGACCGCTCCCCCTCGCCCGCGTTTTTGTGGGAGAGGGGGCTGGGGATGAGGGGACTTTGTACCCACTAGAATCCCCAACTTGCGACCGATTCCGCCCCAACGAATGCTGCGTATGCTTGGCAAGGTTAAGTTTTACGTTCTAGCAAATGAGGTGAATGATGAGTGATGAGTTTGTAGCTTTTCCCAAAATTGCCCGCTTGGCCCGCCAAGTGATTGTGACCGAGAAAATTGATGGCACCAACGCCTGTATTTTGATCAATGAACAGGGCGAGATTCGAGCTGGCAGCCGTAGCCGCTGGATAACTGTGGATGATGATAACTATGGCTTTGCGGCATGGGTTGCTGCCAACCATACTGCGCTGCTTGAACTAGGCGTTGGCCGTCACCATGGCGAGTGGTTTGGCCACCGCGTTGGCAAGCGCCAATATGGGCTGAACGAACGGCGTTTTGCTTTGTTCAATACCTCGCGCTGGAACGCCGAGAATCGCCCTGCTTGCTGCGAGGTTGTGCCCGTGCTCTACGATGGTTTGTTTGATACTGCTGCAATCGAGGCATGTTTGGACGATTTACGGCTCAATGGGAGCCGCATGGTTCCTGGTTTCATGCAGCCAGAAGGTGTGATTATCTATCACACTGCTGCCGACAGCTTTTTCAAAAAAACCATGCCCAACGATGGAGCTAAAGGCAAAATTTAAATTTGCCCAGCAATAAATAGCGATTTCAATCCAACAGGCGCGCGATCAAGCTTGATCGCGCGCCTTTTACGTTCAAATTCTAAAGAAATACTTAAGATTTTAATTGACTCTTTACAAATTTATACTATTATCGCTGATGGGAATGTTCCTGCATTCACTCTGGACTCTTGGACATTCGCACGTGTAGCTATCGCATCCTAGCCTCGTTCTACCCACGATCAATACCCAACGCTGAGTGTCCTCAATCAAAGGAGATTGTCGCTATGTGGTCGAACCTGAGCCGTTCGCGGTCGTTGTTGACCATTGCGCTCCTTGGGGTCTTGCTTGGTTCACTGAGTTTGTTACCAACGCACACTACCAAGGCCGCAATTACCGCCTATCAAGCCGCCGATCCGAATCTCGCCCCGTATGCCCAAAATGTGCTCGATCGTTTCGAACAATACAAAGGTCAGTATTGGCTCGGCGGTCAGCAAGAAGTTCACTGGGATAATGGCCGCAAAGACGAAATGTCGAATGCCGTCTATGCCCGCACCAATCCCCAACGTTACCCCGCGCTGCGCGGCTGGGATTTTCCCATTGGCGGCGCATTGCCCAACGATGGCCAATGGATGATCGACGCGATCATCAGCGATTGGACTAACGCCAAGGTTATTCCAACCATCAGCCAACACTGGACTCCCGTTGCCAGCCAAGGCACGAACCACCAAGATATGTTCACCGTGGTTGATATTGACAATATGTTTGTCAACGGCACAACTGAGCGCAATAATTATCTGATTTGGCTCGATAATATTGCTGATGATTTGCAGCAACTCGAGGATGCCAACGTGCCAGTGCTGTGGCGACCCTACCACGAGGCTGGCGGTGGCTGGTTCTGGTGGGATAAAGATAACGGCGCTATCAACTATCGCCGCCTTTGGGATGATATGTTTAGCTATTTGGTGACCACGCGTGGCCTGCACAACTTGATCTGGGTTTGGACACCTGGGGTCAAAGGGGTCAGTACCGCTTGGTATCCCGATGGCCAAGCAGATATTTTGGGCAGCGACGTATACAACGAAACCTCGGGTAATTACGTTAGCTGGTACGAAGATCTTGGTCGTTTTTCGCAAACCAAGATTAAAGCCCTCAGCGAAACCGACTATATGATGGATCCAGCGCTTTTGAGCAGCGCCCCCTTTGCCTACTTTGTGATCTGGCACACCGATATGTTCTATCGCAACAGCGATAGCCGGATTCAAAGCACCTATGCCCACTGGGCAACCTTGAATCGTACCAATGTTGGCCAGCTTTGGAATGGAACGCTTGGGATCGCTCCCACAGCAACCCCAGGTACGCCATCCCCAACGCCATTGCCCGGCATTGTGGTGAGCGATTTTGAAGATGGCACGCTGCAAGGCTGGACTGGCTCGAATTTGGTTTCTGGGCCAGTTGTAACCAGCGATTGGGCCGCCAATGGCCAACGGGGCATCAAAGCCCAAGTTGATTTGGCCGCTACGCCAGCAGCAATTCAGCTGCCAATTCAACTGAACTTGGCAGGTCAATCACGCATCCAAATTCGCTTAAGCGCCCAAAATGTTGGGAACGGTCTCAATGCTAAGCTTTACATCAAAACTGGTAGTGCTTGGAATTGGAAAGATAGCGGCACGGTGTTGCTTGATTCGGGTACAAGCTTGCTGACGATTGAATTAGCTGGCGTGCCTGATATTAACCAAGTGCGCGAGTTGGGCGTTGAATTCAATGCCTTGACTGGCAACACTGGCACAGCAACGATTTTCGCCGACTATCTGACAGTTGGCGTGATTAATAGCAACCAGCCAACACCAACCACAGGGCCAATTGCCACGGCCACGCGCACGCCAACCCAAGCGCCAACGGCCACATCAACCAGCATTCCAACCGCCACCCGTACGCCAACCCAAGGCCCAACGTCGACGGCAACGAGCGTTCCAACCGCGACTTCAACCAGCGTGCCAACCGCAACCCGCACGCCAACCCAAGTGCCAACCGCCATCCCAACCAGCACTGGCGGCGCTTGCAAGGTCGAGTTCAAAGTACCAAGCCAATGGGGTTCGGGCTTCATTGCCGATGTAACGGTGACCAATCTGCAAGCAAGTGCCTTGAATGGCTGGAACGTCAAGTTCAACTTGCCCAACGGCCAAACCATCAGCAACCTGTGGAATGGCACAGTCAGCCAAACAGGCAGCGCAGTCACGGTCAGCAACGCTGGCTGGAACGGCAACCTTGCAGGCAATGGTGGCAGCGTCAACTTTGGTTTCCAAGGTGTTGGTAGCCCACCAAGCTTGGCTAGTAGCGCCTTCCAACTCAATGGCGTAACCTGCCAATAAGCTGAATTTCAACCCAAGAACGACGATCTCATTGCTGAGATCGTCGTTAGTTTTTAAGATCCCCTCACCCCAACCCCTCTCCCGTGCGCGGGCGAGGGGCTTTAATCGTGTGCTTTTACCGCCATGTGGTGCGCAACAAGGGTCGGCTCCCGCTCGCCCGCATTGAGTGGGAGAGGGGGCTGGGGGGTGAGGGAATTCGTTTTGCACCTAGGTGCTAGCTTGCGGCTGGTATGATAAAACAACTAGCGGATAGGTAGCACTCAATGATTTTTATTCTGCAATCGATTGCCCTCGCAATTTCCATTTTTAATGCAATTATCTGTTTATGGCTGGGTATGACCGTGACGCTTGATGGCGGGCGTGAACGTGGCCCACGCTTGGCGGCAGCTGGCTTGCTGATGGCTGGCGTGTTCTTTTTGATTCACGCTGCGATTATTGGCCGTGGCCCGCCGGTGGTTGATGTTGGCTTGCCCTTTTGGTGGCGGGTTATCAGCGTGGTTTCGCTGCTCGCGCCCTATGCCTGGTATGCCACAATGATTTGGTATACGGGCGTAAGCGGCAAGAGCTTGCGCATTCATAAATTGCTGCTGTTTACGATGGGCATTTTTATTGGGATTTTGGGCTTGGTGCTGACCGCAATTTACCCATTGCCCCAAGAAGCCCGCATTTTGGCCTTGAAATTTGTGCCAGCATGGCTCGTTGCCAACTTGCCGTTTATCGTGGCGGGTTATCTCTTGGCCTTGATCATGTGTTTTAGCTTGCCAATTCATGCCTTGTTGACTGGCCCCGGGCGGCGCAATAACCTGCCGCATCAGGCGTGGTTGCGGGTGCGCTCTTGGCTGATTCGCACGTCATTGCTTGGTTTGCTGGCGGGAATTGTGGCCCTAATCGGCGCAGTAGTGGTGTTTTCGCAAGGCTCCTCGGTGCGCACGCCAGAGGTGGCTTGGCTCGCCGATCGCGCAATAGAACTGTTTTTTCAATTAGATGTGATGGTGTTGATCGTGGTTGCCGCCGCCTTGGGTGCTGCTGGCCAAGCCATGGGTGCCTATGCCGCCTTTACCGATCGGCCCTTGCCACAGTGGAATCGCATCGATCAATGGCGTTGGTTGGTGGCGATTGCTGGCGGTTTTGCATTAATGGTGGGCGTTAGTTCAGCCTTCCAAGTTGCCTCAATTTATATTGTGCTGTTTGCTACAACCTTGGCTTCGTTGGCTTATGGCTTGTTGAGTTGGCGCTATCGGGTGGAGCACGAGGCGTTTATGGAGCGCTTGCGGCCTTTCGTCGGCAGTTTGCACTTTCAAGATCGCTTGCTCGATGGCGGAGCCAGCCTTTCTGCTTCAGTCGAGGGCTTGGTCGAGGCGATCAGCCGTGATGTGCTGCGTGCCGAACGTGCTTGCTTATTGTTGCGTGATGCAGTGCCTGGCTTGCCCAAAGTGATCAGCTATCATTGGGGCCAAACGCCAACGCCCATCCTTGAGCAATTGCCAATTTCATCTGAACGCCGCACTTCGGGGATTCAATTAAAAGCCCAAAGCGGCGCTGAATGGGCCATTCCATTGTGGGATGGTCGCGGTTTGGCTGGGGCCTTGGTGCTTGGTTCGCCCCAAAGTGGCGCAGTCTATAGCGAGGAATTAATGGAAGTTGCGGCGGCCTGCTGTGCGCGTTTGACCGATGCCTTAGCTGGCGAACGGGCGGCGCGGATGTTGGGCGATGTGTTGCGCCAACGAATTGCTGAAGTCAAAGTGTTGGGCAGCCAAGGTCGCCGCACCTTGCATGATGATGTGTTGCCGCAAATTCATGCCGCGCTAATTCATTTGAGCGCAGTTTCGGCCAACGATCCACTGGCCCAACAAACGATTCAGGCCTTATCCGAGGCCCATACCAAACTTTCGGCACTGATTCGCTCGTTGCCGCCTGCAACGCCGCATCGTTTGGCCCAAGGTGGCTTGGCGCAAACCCTGCACGATATGGTTTTGGTCGATTTTGGTAATGCCTTTGATAACATAGCCTATTGCGTTGCGCCTGCTGCCGAAGCACGTTTGGCCGATACACCGCAGTTTATTGGCGAAGTGATTAGTTATGCCTTGCAGGAAACATTGCGCAATGCAGCCCGCCATGCTCGTGGCAACGACCCGCGCCGCCACTTGAATCTCAACGTTCAGATCGATTGGCAACATGGTTTGGTGGTCAATATTTGCGACGATGGCGTGGGCATGGGCGCGAATCAGCCAAGCTCTGCTGGCAGCGGCAGCGGCCTGCGTTTACATCGCGGCTTGTTGATGGTGATCGGCGGCAGCCTAACAATTTCCACACCTGAACACGGTGGCACGCAGATTCATATGCAAGTCCCTGAAGAGTTGTGGAATTTGCCAGTGCTTGAGCCAGAAGAAATTGCTTGAACGCTTAACGGCGCAGCATCCGATGAATATGATCGATTGCTTGGGCCGTGCCATGTTCAGCTTGAATGTGCTCACCAAGCTGGGCTGCGCGCTCGCGAATTGATGCTTGCTTTGTTACCTGATTGATTGCCGTAACCAAGCGATCAAGCGTCAGTTGCTTGCGCGGAATGGGCGCAGAACCCACGCCAAGTTCAGCTACCCGCCGCCCCAAAATGGTTGATCAAAGGAAAATGGCACGACAATTGAGGGCTTGCCACTGCGTAATGTAGCGCCAGTTGTGCCAGCGCCGCCATGATGCACAATTGCCGCCATTTGGGGGAAAAGCCAATAATGTGGCACATCTTTGACGAATAATAGCTGATCGTTGGCATCCGTCGTTTCGCCTAAAGCTCCCCAACCTCCAGCCACAATGCCACGCTGGCCAGTGCGCGCTAGGGCTTCGCTCACAAGTTCGGTTAATTTTTGCGGATCGCCACCCATCATGCTGCCAAAGCCAATATACAGCGGCGCAGGCCCAGCAGCGAGAAAATCAGTCAGTTCTGTTGGTGGCGACCAGTCGCTCGGCGGCGGCAGAAACCAAAATCCTGTAACCTGATGTTGATCGGGCCAATCGTTTGGGCGAGGCATCACATAGTTGCTATAGGCATGCAGCCGTAGCGCAACCTGCCCACGAATCTTGGCAAATGGGCTGCCGAAGCCATACGATGGCAAGCCAAGCACCTGCGTTCGCACTCGATTAACAGTTGGTTGGAAAATTTGCCAAAAAATCTGCTCAAACCCAAGATGCGTCAGATAGTTGGCAACTCCACCAAGTTTCAGCCAGCTGGGGGCAATCGGCGATGGAAATGCGCTCGTAGGGGTTACAGGTTGCAGCACGGCTTCGATAAATGGGACTCCGATTTTTTCGGCGAAGCTCGCAGTTTGGGGACCGGTGCCAATAATGCAATCAGTGCCTTGGCATGCGTGCAAGGTTTCGTGGGCAACTTGCTCGATCAGCTCATTAAGTTCATTGCGCAAATTTTTCAACAAACGGATCGAATTCTGCGATTTGGATAAGCTTGTCATTCGCTCGCGCAAATAGGCTTGGATGTCAACTCCAACCGAGGCAAATGGCACGCCTGCTGCTTGGCTTAGGTCGGCAAAATTGGCCGGGCCAACCAGCTTAACTGTATGCCCAACGTGATGCAATGCTCGACCAAGCGCCAAAAATGGCTGCACATCTCCCCGCGAACCGTAACTCACAATAGTAATATCCATCGACACCTCATGTCTAGGCCATGAATGCACAGGTTTCGATTGATTACTATGTAATAAATATCACAATCTAACGTATGTGTCTAAGATAGAATGATTAATTGACTGTGGAAGTAAAAAGCAGCTAAAACCACAAACGGCTCGCATAATGGAGCCGCTTGTGGGAGAGAAGAGAGAGGAGAAGGTTTGATTGCATTATAGCTTGCTTCACTGCAATGTCAAATTAGAGCAACATTAACGAGCCGCAGTTGGCAACCCATGATGCTGAGCAATTAATTGTTGATACTGCTGCCACTCGCTGGCCCAACGCTCTGCATCCCAGCCCAATTCCTCAGTGCAGATCGCTTGAATTTGGGTTTGATGTGCCGCCGCGCCATTTGGCAGCAATATGCCCAAGCGACTGCGCCGCAACAGTAAATCGCCCAAATTGGTGACTGCTTCGTAGCGAGCAGCCCAGCGCATTTCGGCCCATAAACTTGGCAATCCATCGATGGCCGCAAACTCATCTGCTGGCAGTGCTTGCAACATTGCTGGCGCTTCGGCTGCATAGCGCCCCAACAAGCGTTGCTTGATCTGTGGCGGTAGCTTGCCAGCCAAATCAGCTGGCGCAGGATTGAGCCGTGGTGCATGCGGCCAAAGCTTAATCTGGGGCAAGCGTTGGCGTAAGAGATTTAATGCTTCCAGCGCAATTAAACGGAATGTAGTTAATTTGCCCCCAGTTACCGTCAGCAGCCCTTGCTCCTGCCACAAAACATAATCTCGCGATTCCTTAGATGGGTCGCTGGCTCCAGTATCGACCACAGGTCGCACGCCGCTCCAGGTCGAAATGACATGGGTTGAATCTAAACCCAAGCTTGGAAAAGCTGTTTGCACTGCTTCGAGCAAATATTCCACTTCAGCAGGGCTGATGCTTGGCTCTTGCCATAAGTCTGGTTCGTGATCAAGGTCGGTTGTGCCGACGATGCTCACACCTTCCCACGGCACAAAAAAGACTGGCCGCCGATCGCGGGGATGCTCAAGGTTGATCGCTTGGGCCAGCGGTAATGCTGCTTGGGCAAACACCAAGTGGCTGCCGCGCAATGGGCGCATTTTAGCTGGCGCTTGAATCTGTTGCCGCAGCTGATCAACCCAAACGCCAGTGGCATTGATGACTGCTGTGGCTTTGAGAGTTTGCTCGCGTTCGCTGAGTTGATCGCGCACCACCACGCCCACGACTTGCTCAGCTTCACGGACAAGCTGCGTAACTGCTGCATAATTTAATAAGCTTGCGCCTGCTGCTGCTGATTCGCGCAAAATCCGCAAAACCAAACGCGCATCATCGGTTTGGGCATCGCTGTAGCGCAAACCAGCTGTTAGCTTGGTCTCATCGAGGTAGGGTGCTTGCAAACGCAAATTGGGCAGGCTCAAATAATGGGCTTCGCTGCGACGGGCCAAGGCATCGTAGGCCAATAATCCCGCCTGATAAACCCAGCGCTTCAGCGGCTTGCCTTGGGGTAAGCCAATCAAAAAGCCCAACGGCCCAACTAAACCAGGTGCTTCATTCAAGAGCTGTTCGCGCTCAACTACTGAATCGTGGGTTACCCGCACTTGGCCTTGCGCCAAATAGCGTAAGCCACCATGCACTAATTTCGATGAGCGGCTTGAGGTTCCCCAGGCAAAATCGCGGGCTTCGAGCAGGAGCGCGTTGAGGCCAGCGCGGGTTGCTTCGCGCAATAAACCTGCTCCGGTGATGCCACCGCCAATGATGATCACATCCCATTCCTGCTGTAGCTCGTGCCACGTTCGTTCGCGCCAAGCAGCATTCCATTGCAAACGTGGGTTCATTGGCCGTCCTCGTATAATTTGGCGGGATTCAGCAAGCCCGCTGGGTCGAAATGTTGGCCAAGTTGTTGCAACGCGCCAATGCCTAAGCGACCTTTTTCGGCCTCAAGATAAGGCCGATGATCAAGCCCCACGCCATGTTGATGGCTAATAGTGCCGCCTGCTGCCACAATTGCTTGGCTAGCAGCGGTTTTGAGTTTTTGCCAACGTGCCATGGTTGCTTGAGCATCGTCACCCAGCCGAAACACATAGGTGGTGTAAATACTTGAGCCAGTCGAGTAGAAATGCGAAAGATGAGTGAAGACGTGCACCTGTTCTTGCTCAGCGGCTAAGCCATTGCGCAGGCTATGTTCCAGTTGCTGCAATAAGGAGTCGACGTTTTCCCATGTCGTGGCGGTTTCGACTGTATCCACGCCATAACCAAGCTCCCAGAGCCGATTGCGCAGATAGGGCGCACGAAAACGGCCAGCTTGCCACGCTTTGCCAAACGTTTGGCCGATGTGAACCCCGCCATGCTGCCGAGCCAGGCTCAAAACAGCGTGACGACTGAGCGCAACTTGGGCTTTGCTGCCGATAAATCCAACCAGTAGCATACATTTTTCGGCCCCAACGCCACGCAATTTCAAAAAACTTTCGAGCAAGCCAATTGCCCGTTCGTGGCCAGCTAAAGCCAAGTTGGTCATGGTTTCGGTGGGCGTGCTGAGGCGCAGCATTCCCAACGGTACATGGGCTTGGGCGATTGCACGGGCAGCAGTTTGGGCTTGCTGCCAGTTCGCAAAGAACACTGCATGCACTACATCAAGCTCAGGAATTGGCCGAATCCGCACTGTGGCCTCGGTAATAATGCCATAGCGACCTTCGGAGCCAAGCAGCATTTCGCGCAGGTCTGGGCCAGCAGCCGAAGCCGGAAATGGCGCTAATTCGAGCGCGCCTTGCGGCGTTTCAACGCGTCCGCCAGCCCATAATTGCTCGATTCGCCCAAAACCAAGTGATTGTTGGCCACTTGAGCGTGTCGCAATCCAGCCGCCAAGCGTCGAAAGCTCAAACGATTGGGGGAAATGGCCGAGCGTAAAGCCCAAGGCTCGCAATTGCGCTTCGAGGTCTGGGCCTTTGATGCCCGCGCCAAAGCGGGCTAAACGCGCCGTTGGATTAATCTCGAGCAAGCGATTGAGTTTGGCAAGGCTGACGGTCAAAATTGGCCGCTCGCCTTCAACTGGATTGATATGGCCAGCCACGCTGGTGCCGCCGCCATAGGGAATCAAGGTTACGTTATTGGTGCTAGCCCACGTCAGCAACTGGCGCACTTCTTGGCTAGTTTGCGGCAAGGCCACGCCATCAGGAATTTGGCCCAAATCGCCGCTACGCGTGGCCACCAAATCGGCAAAGCTCTGGCCGCGTGTATGGCGAATTCGCAGTTCAGGATCGGTGCTAATCAGATCGTGCTGGGGCAAGCGTGATGCTGGCACCTTGTCCAAAACATCAGCCAAGCCAACATCTTTTGGCGCTGTGCCAAGCCCAATGAACTGCTTCAACAAGCCTAAAATGCCAGCTTTAACCGGATAATCTTTCGTTTCATCGCCCCAACCATTCCAACGGCGCATATTAACCCCTTTGTTTAGTTATTGATTGGTGTTTGTGCTTAATTGTTGCCAAAGCTCGATGCTTTGGTGCATGGCTGCTTGGCTCGCTTGGCGTGCGAGTTCAACATCGTGCGTCTTGGCGGCGTGCAACAGGGTCTGATAAAAATCTGCTGATTGCTGCCGCGCCTGCGCTAGCCCAAAATAGTGCAAGGCCATCATGCTATAGAAATCGCGAAAGCCATTTAAAATCAAGGTATAAATTGGATTTGCTGAAGCAATCGTCAGTTGATGCTGTAATTGCCAATCGAATGCTGCATAGGCCGCAGCGTTATCAGCTAATGGGAGGGCCGCTTGCAACAAGCCCTCAATCTGCTCGGCGTGATGTTCAATTGCCAATGCAGTATAGGTTGGGGCTAAATCGAGGCGCACCGCCAGCAGTTGGGGCACAATTTGGGCTGGTAGCTCGGCGCTATGCTGCACCAAACTCCGTAGCACGCCGAGACCACCATCATGCCAAATATTGCAAACCATGGTTGGCTTGCCTTGCTGCACCACGAGCCAGCCATCACGTGCCAAGCGTTGAATTGCCTCGCGTAAGGTTGGCCGCGTAACGCCCAACTGTACGGCTAGCTCACGCTCGCTGGGCAAACTCGTTCCAGCAGTATAGCTGCCACCAATAATTCGGTTGATCAATTGCGCTTCGCAATACGATGCAGGTCGTTGTAATTCGCTCATACTCACCAACTGGTCAGACCACTTACCAGTTGAGTATAGAGAATTGTGTGATCTCTGTCAAGATGCGTAGGCGAATTGATCCACGAAGGAACGGAACCACGAAGGACGCGAAGAACGTGAAGAACGCGAAGCTTTATTGTTTAGCCACAGATTGGCACAGATGTTGAGGATTAGGTTCGTGCCAACCTATAGCCTATAGCCTCTATTTTTAGCCACGAATTGCCCGAATTCCACGAATAATCTTCCGATAGCCGATAGCCTAGTGCCATGCTTCCTCTGCGCCTCTGCGTTAAACGATCGATCCACGAAGGACACGAAGGGCACGAAGATGGGGCTAGAAGTTTTTGATTTCTGACTTTTGATTTTTGATTTTTGATTTTTGATTTTTATGCTCTATGTTCTCTGTTCTTCATCCCTCATAATTCATACTTCATAATTCTACTGCGTTCTTCATCCCTCATAATTCATACTTCATAATTCTACTGCGTTCTTCATCCCTCATAATTCATAATTCTAATCCTGCTGGGTAAATTGCTGCACCGCATAATAAATTGCCTTTGGCGTGCCATCAGGAGCCACAAACGTATAATTATCAGCATAGGTATAGGTTAAATTGGGCAACGAGAATTGCCAAAAACCAACGGTTTGCATCCATGGCCAATGCTCTTCTGCCCATTCATAGGCAGCAAGCGTATTTTGCACCCTGATTGGCGGCGGTACAGCGTTCGGCCAGCGCGGATGATCGTTCCAGCCGCCTTCGGTGATATAAAATGGCACGTCGTAGCCTGCCGCCGTAACTAAATCATGAATAAGTTCTGTGCGGCGAAAGTTGGTAATGCTTGGCTCAGGCGCTTGCTCAGCAGGATTGATCGAGCCATAGGCATGCACCGAAACTGCATCAAACGGCGGTTTTTCAGCTAAACATAATGCTAAAAAGGTCAGATCGTTAACACTCAAGGTTTGGGGATCGATCGGCCCAGTCGGGCCACCAGGGGCTAGCCCAGCCAAGGTAATCAGCGCTTCCGGAGCAACTGCTTTGACTCGTGGATAGACTGCTTTCAACAGGTTGGCATAGGCCACCGGATCTGGCGCACGGTCGCCCCATTCAAAGCGTAAATTTGGCTCGTTCCAGATTTGCAGCACCCGCACGCCTTGCGGCACATAGCGCTGCGCAAACGCCGCCACAAAATCTGCATAGGCTGCATAATGATCAGGATCGATATAGCGATCGTTGGTGTTGGCTGGCCGCGCCCAAGCTGGCACAAAATCGAGCCGCGCAATCACGGTGAGACCTTGGCGTTGAGCGTGGGCAATCAACATATCGCTGCCTGTCCACTCGTAGCTATTGCCTGAACGGGGCTGAATAACCGCCCACGGAAAAAGATCGATGATTGTGGTTGCGCCCATCTCGCGCACTTGCTGCAATGTCCGCCGAATTGTCGCCTCATCCAACCCCATCAAACGGGTGTGAATACCAACAATTGAGTGCGTCGTTTGAACGCTCGCAACTGCGGGCAGATTGAACGCTGGTGGCACGCGTTGGCGATACAATTGCAGCACAGCGATGCTCAACATTGCAACAACCAACAGGCTTTTGATTAATTGACTGCTTGATAACCGCATGGCTTAGAGCTTTTCGCGCATGATGCGTAGGCCACCGCTGCGCATCGATTCTTTGCGCGAGGTCTGAATTGCATCGACCAAGGCAAAATTACCAGCTTCCTCTAATTCTTGCACCAATTGCTCAATTCCTTTGCGATCGTAGGAGACGACGACTGAAGGATTGGAAATTTGGAGCGTGCCAAAGCCACGCAATTGAATTTTGCCGCCCAATTGATCAACCAATTCTGAGAGTCGCGCCCGAATAGCCTCGCGATGGGCTTCAAGCTCGCTTAATTGTTCTTCGACGGCTACAAGATCGTTGCAGAGGCTTTTGAGTAACAGTTGATCAGCGGGGTTTAGCATGGACGGCTCCTTCAAAAAACTGCTTGTGCCATCGTACATGATTCGGCGCTGCTTGCCAACTAGCGCTTGCTGCGCCGCCAAATGCTCAATCGATTGCCAGGCCATCATTCAAAACTGGGCTGCTTGGGCTTTCGGCAACATCACCATTTGAGGCCAGCGGCGGCAACGGGCCTGCATTAATTAATTGCGTGCCGCACCAAGGGCAAAACCAATGATCGCGGGGCGGAGCATCGCCAATGCTCCACCAGCCGCTACATGCAGTACATTGAAAATGGTGTAATTGCTCGATTGAAAAATGCACATGGCTCATTCACGTTCCTCATCACGTAGGCTTTGACGAATTTCGACTAATAATTGCCCAAGCATATTTTTGCCTGAGCCATCAGCGCCACAGCCCCAATAATAATCGCCTGGCGCGTTTTCGACGATTGGCTGATCGTCGGTTGCCAACAAGATTGCCCGAATATCGGCGTGGCTGCGAAATTTTGCCAACAAGGCTTGACGCATTACATCGTCTTTGATCGCTTCCCAATCGCGGCGCAGCGGTTGTTTGCGGCTGCGACCCAAGCGCGCAGCAATCGCTGGCGATTTGGCTAGCCGAATAGTCGTAGCATAGTCAGTGCCAGCAAACTTTTGGGCTTGAAAATAATGCTCGCTGGTGGGCCAATACTGGCCATCAAGCTTAAATCCATGGGCCGAAAAGTTTGAGAAACAGCCGAATTCTGCCGAAACTGCATAAAAATAGATCGTCATGATTGTACTCCAAGCAAACATTTGATATGCTATTTTGGCTTTTCTGGAGCTTCAAGACTATCTGCATGCGACCGATTTAAGCTGCATCTTGCGACTGATGGTGGGCTAGGCATTTATTGGTATGCTATGCTTGAAACAAAAAATCTGTTCAAAACGTCTTAACCACAGACGCACTTTCAATGAAAATAATGATACTTTAATAGCGCGCTTGTTGGCGCTAAGGAATTTGTTATGACCCAAGCATTTTATAAAATTTGCCCAACCTGTAGCACCCAAACTCATCCTGATGTGATGTTTTGTACCAATTGTGGTGGCTCGATGCAAGGTAGCCCAGTGCATGGCGCGCAAACGGTCGCATATCAACAGAATCCTGTTCCAACCCCGGTTGCCTATCAACAATATGACCAGCCAGTGCAACCACCACCGCCATATCAAGCCAATTATCAGCAGCCAATGGTAAACTACCAACAGGCCTACCAAGTGCCACATGGCTATGCGCAGAGCGAAAAAAATAAGGTTGTGGCTGCCTTGTTGGCGTTCTTCTTGGGGCCATTTGGGATTCACGGCTTTTATTTGGGCAATAATCAAATGGGCATGATTTTCTTATTGTCGAATTTGATTTTCCTGCCATTAACCTGTGTGGTGATTGGCTTTTTCGGCTATGCCATAACGGGGCTGATTTGTTTGGTGCAGACGGTGTTGTATCTGGTGGCCTCAGATGCTGAGTTCTATCAGAAGTATGTTGTGCAAAAAAGCTGGTTCTAAGCAGTTTATGGCGCTACGGCGCTGCTCGTAACTATCGTATGGTTTGGCTATAATTGGAGCTTGCGCTAGCTTGCAATCGTTGTTGCAATGTAGGCGCGGCTCCAATTATATTTTTGGTGTGAGCCGTTGCTCCAAAAGCGCTAACAATCCATAACACACCAACGCCAACGCTGCAATGCTGATTGTGCCCGCCCAAATCATATCGGCGCGATCGAAGGTGATGCCTTGAAATAGCAATTGGCCCAAACCGCCAACCCCAATCATCGCGGCAATTGAGCTAATTGCAATGCACATGATCGCTGCAATTCGCAATCCAGCCAGCATAATTGGCAACGCCAAAGGTAATTCAACCCGCCACCAAATTTGCCACGCATTCATGCCTAAGCCCCGCGCCGCTTCGAGCACCGCCCGATCGATGCTTTGCATGCCAACCACAATGTTGCGCACCAAAATCACTTGCGCATAGATCACCAAGGTCACAATTACCGTGGTTTTGCTCAGGCCAAAGACAGCAATTAGCATAATCAACATCGCCAAGCTTGGCACGGTGTAGAGAATGCTGAGCAGCGCCATGATGATGCCCGCCAGCCAGCGCACCCGCACCACCAGCAAGCCCAAAGGCAAGGCAATCATGCTGGCGATCAACAAGCCTAGCAAGCTAATAGTTACGTGTTGGCCAAGCAATTGCCAAATCGCCGTGCGCTCAGTCACGAGGTAGTTGAAGCCATCAACGATGTCGTTCATGGATTACCTCAGGGTGCAGATAGGCGTGAATTGCTGCCAACGAGAGCATGCCAATTGGTTGATTGTGCTCGACGACGAGCAGTTGGTCGCTGCTGCTTGCCAGCAATTGATTTAAGCCGTCGCGCAAGTTGTGGCTACTTTCAATGGTTGTTAGGTTTGCATCGTAGCTTTTGGGCAATGGCTGAAGCACATGGCGCACCTGAATCAAGCTCAAACGACGCACCAAATCATCGGCTCCTAGTAATTCGGCCACATATTGGTTGGCGGGGTTGCGCAATAAATTCAAGGGCGTATCGTATTGCACGATTGTGCCTTCGTGGAGAATCGCAATTTTATCGGCCAAGCGCAAGGCTTCTTCAACATCGTGGGTCACAAACACGATTGTTTTATGCAATTGCTGTTGAATGCGTAGCATTTCATCTTGCAAAATTGTGCGGGTAATGGCATCGATTGCGCCAAACGGCTCATCCATCAGCATCACGCCTGGATCGGCTGCCAAAGCGCGAGCTAAACCGACCCGTTGGGCTTGGCCGCCGGAAATTTGGGCCGGGTAGCGTTGGCGAAATTGGGCTGGATCAAGCTGAATTAGGCTGAGCAATTCGTCAATGCGGCTTTGGATTTTGGCTTTGGGCCAACCGAGCAATTTGGGCACGACCGCAATATTTTCGGCCACTGTCATATGGGGAAACAAGCCAACTTGCTGAATGACATAGCCAATCTGTTGGCGTAATTTAGTGGCATTGACCGTCTGAATATCGACTCCATCGAGCAAAATTGTGCCGCTACTTGGCTCGATCAGGCGATTGATCATCTTCATTAATGTGGTTTTGCCACAGCCTGATGGCCCAAGCAAAATCACAAATTCGCCACGATTGATCGTCAGCGAAATATCGGCGAGCGCGGCAGTTGTGGCCTTGGGATAGATTTTGCGAACATTTTGAAACTCGATTGTGCTCACACCTGCTACTCCCTGATCCTAGAACGATTGGCCGTGATGGCGTGCTCGCAGCTTAACCCCTCTTTTGTGGCAATGAATGGTGAAAGTTAAGCTGCGGGCACGCCAATTCGCTTATTTGAGCAAGCCTTGAGCGGTTAAGAACTCTTTGGCCACATCTTCGTACTTGCGATTATTGCCACTGACTTCGAAGTTGAGTTTTTGCATGGTGGCATCATCGAGTTTAGGAGCCAAGGCGTTGAGCAACTCGGCCACTTTAGGATTGGCATCTAAGACACTTTGGCGAACCAACGGCGCGATTTGGTAGGGTGGGAACATGGCGCGATCATCTTTTAAGACGACCAAGCCATAGTTAGCAATTTCGCCATCGGTGCCGAAGGCCACAACCACATCAGCATTGCCTTCGACCAAGCCCTTGTACTTGAGGCCTGGATCAACGGGCACATATTCTTTGAGCTCGAAGTTGCCATATTTGGCTTGAATGCCTGGCAAACCATCTTCGCGCTCTTGGAATTCTGGTGGGCCGATCATGCGCAATTCGCCAGCTTTGGCTGCCATATCGGAGATTGTGATAATGCCAAATTTCTGAGCGCCTTCCTTGGTCATGGCCAACGCTTGGGTATTGTTCATTGGCGCTGGATCGAGCCAAGCAATTTTGAATTGTTCAGCATAGCCTTTTTTGACCGTTTCGTAGACAGCTTTGGGATCGGTTTGGGTGGGCAATTTGAGCACGGTCAATAAACCAGTGCCCGTATATTCGGGATAAATATCGATCTCGCCTTTTTCCATGGCTGCTTGAGCGACATCGGTTGCGCCTAGGCCAATTTTGCGCTCAACTTTGTAGCCTGCTTGCTCCAAGATCAGGGCGTACATTTCGCCAACAATAAATTGCTCGGTAAAATTCTTTGAGGCAATTCGAATCACTTGATTTTCACTGCCACTCGGCGCGGGAGTGCTATTGCCGCTTGGGACGCTGGTGCTGGTTGCATTATCGCCACACGCTGCTATGATCGTCATCAAAAGCGTGAGCAACACCGTTCGCTGGATGAAACGTCGCATGAATCCTCCTGTCCAAACAAACTAAAACTGTGGTGGTCGTACCCATCGCAACAGCCCCGCCATTACGATTTCGGCCACGATGGCCAGCAATGCCACCGGAATAGCGCCAACAAGCAAAATATCGACGCGGCTCATACTAAATCCTAAGGTGATAAAACTGCCTAGCCCGCCAGCCCCAATAAAGGCTGCCAAGGTTGCGCTGGCAATCACCTCAACCAAGGCGATACGAATGCCCGAGAGGATGACTGGCGCAGCTAAAGGCAATTCGACCCGCCATAATTGCAGCCAGGCTGGCATGCCCATGGCTTTGGCTGCTTCGCGCACCGCTGGGTTGAGCGTGCGAAAAGCAGCATTGGTATTGATCAAAATGGGTGGTAAGGCCAAAATTGTCAGCGCCACGATTGCCGAACGAATGCTCAGGCCATAGCCAGGAATCGCAACGAAAAGAAAGAGGATGGCAAGACTTGGAATGACCCGCAGGATATTCGTCGTATTGATCGCAAGCGCACTAATGATCCGCGAACGACTGCTCCACCAGCCAAACGGCAACCCAAGCAGCAGTGCAATTGCCATCGCACTGGCCACAAGCTGCCCATGCCGACTGAGTGCTGCGCTTAATCGCGCCAAATTGCGCGGCTCAAGCGCATACGCCAAGGCCTGCTGAAATTCACTCACACCGATTCCTCTATGCTGGAAACCTCAAAAAGCATACCACAATTTAGGCCAAAAAGTAGCTCTATAGTGCTTGTAATAAGGCCACCAATTGATCACGCAGGTCGGATAAACCGGCGCGAACTTCTTCTGAGCTTGGCAGTTCGACGCTCAAGGCTTGGCTCAAGCGATCAATTTGGGCTTGAATATTGCTGGCAATATCGGGGAAGGCGGCCTCGACTGGCACGCGCAGGGCATTCCAACCTTGCTCGACGGTGCTAAACAAGGCCCGAGTGCGTTCCCAATCGTTGTTGCGCACCGCTTCTTCAATGCCCGATAAACGATTAACTAAATCTTGGACTGAGGTTTCGCTTAATTGTTGAACTGTATCGGAAACTTGGGTGGCAATGCTACTGCCTGAACAGCCAGCGAGCAATAGCAAAAGGCTCAGACTTACAAACCAACGACGCATTTTCTATACTCCTTCGGGTTAAGTTTCGTCTGTCATTCTAAACCGTGTGTAAAGGGCAAGTGCTATGCCATAAATCCATCGCTAGGCCAATGCTAGTTCAACCCATTATCGCTACATTGGAGCAGTTGATTCTATGAAGGGATGCGCATGCCGTTTCTGATCAAACCACAGTCGCTCAAACTAGGCGATACCATTGGGGTCGTTGCATCGTCGTTACCACTTTTTGCCGATTGGCAAGCAGACTATGCTGCTGGAATCGCAACGTTGCGCATGTTGGGCTTCGAGGTGATCGAAGGCGCAACCATTCAGACCCGTCGTTGGTGGTCGGCTGGCACACCGCAAGAGCAGGCTGCCGATATTAACGCCATGTTTGCCAACCCTGCGGTGCGGGCAATTATTGCGCTTACTGGTGGCTTCTCGGCGCTCAGCGTGTTGGATTATCTCGATTATCAACTAATTGCGGCCAATCCGAAACCATTTCTCGGCATGAGCGATACAACCCTCTATCAATGGGCAATGTTATCTCAATGCGCCCAGAGTGGCTTGCATACCAACGATCTCAAGGATGGCTTTGGGCATTATTGGGCCAAACTTGCACCAGAACAGCATGATCGTTTGACCAATCTCTATCGCCAACTGCTGTTGAGTAGCGCTGCATTAGGACCATTGCCGCACTTGAGCGAGTGGGAGTGCTGGCGGCCAGGGCTGACGACTGGTCGCTTGATTGGCGGCAATCTCAAACGATTGGTTGCGCTTGCAGGAACGCGTTATTGGCCTGAACCAGCGTGGTTTGAGGGGGCAATCTTTTTTTGGGAAGAACTAGGAACGACGCTGTATGATTTGACGATTGATCTCACGCGGCTCAAACTTTTAGGCGTGCTTGATCAGATTAGTGGGATGGTTATTGGCAAATTGATTTGGATTAATCAATATTTTGGCGAGAGTGCGACTGATCCAACGCCACGCGAGGCGATCCTTGCAGTGCTGGCCGACTACGATTTTCCAATTCTGGCAGAGGTGGATTTTGGACATAATCAAGCGATGCTGCCGCTGCCAATTGGCATCCAAGCGACGCTTAATGCAACCAATTTGCATTTGGAACTGCAAGAACCTGCAATGCTTGAATCGTAAGCAGCAAAAAGCCCCTCGTTTGCAAACGAGAGGCTTTGTAGCAGAGTTGTGGTGGTTTTGCGGTTTTAGGATGGACGTTCGGTGAGCGTAATTTGCACCTCTTGTTGTTGGCTGTTGCGCTCAATCGTTACCGTCACGGTATCGCCTGGCTTATATTGCAACAACAGGCGTTGCAACGAATGGCGTTGGGTAATTTCCTCGCCATTGACCGCCAGAATAATATCGCCACGGCTAATGCCTGCGCGGCGGGCGGGTGTGCCTTCATCGACGTTGGTTACAAAAGCCCCTTTACCATTGGCAATTCCAAGCTCGGCGGTTTCGGGCGAAAGTAGCTCGTAGCTAATGCCCATATAAGGCCGAACCACTTGGCCATTGGCAATCAAGGCATCGCTTACTTCGCGCACAATATTCGATGGCACTGCGAAGCCTAAGCCTTGCGCTTCATCGATGCTGCCAACATCGCCGCGCACAACCAACGTGTTGATGCCAACAATTTCGCCTTTGAGGCTGATCAACGGGCCGCCGCTATTGCCATGGTTAATCGCCGCATCAGTTTGAATCAAGCCTTCCATGCGATCGATGGTGCGATCAAGGGCACTGACAACCCCGACGGTGACGCTGTTTTGAAATTTACCAAGCGGGCTGCCGATGGCGACGACCGTCTCGCCAGGCTTTAATTCATCCGAATTGCCCAAGGAAATTGTGGCTGGTACCGCATCGAGCACGCGAATAACCGCAATATCCGAAAAAGCGTCGGTGCCGATCAGCTCTGCATTGTGGCTTGTGCCATCGGAGTAGATAACTTGCAAGCGGTTTTGACCTTCAACGACGTGATTATTGGTGATGATGTAGCCATCTTCGTTGATGATTGCGCCTGAACCGCTAGCCTGACCACCAGCAACGGTGCTGATGATTTTGACCACTGCTGGCGAGGCATTGGCGACGGTTTGCACCACCGCATCATTGCTATTGGCGACGACTGGTTGGGCCGTCAGATTGGCGTTGGTTTGGGGGTTGGCAGTGGTTGGGGTAACGACAACCGCCGTTGCCGTTTGATCAACTTGGGCCAAGCGATAGCCTGCCACGCCCCCAACCATGCCACCACCAACCCCTGAAAGCACTAAGGCGGCAATGATCAAGCCGCCGAAACCGACGGTCCGTTTTGGATTACTCATAACGATTCCTCGTAGCTGCGTGTTTATATTGCTGCTTGTATTGTAGCAAGATTTAGCTAAAACGCAGGCTAACGTAGGCTAAATGGTGGTTTAGAAAAATGGCGGTTAATTGGGCTTTTGCTCATTCAGCATTTAGCCAATCCTACATCAAATCTTCACATCGATCGGCTAGGCCAAAAAAGCAACCCGTGGCTTGTACCACGGGTTGCTGACGCTGAAATCGCTAGGCTACTTATGCTTCTTTACTAACCCACGGCAGATAGACCGGAATCAGAGTTGGGCCGGTGGTTGCGCTTGGGGTGACGCTCGGCGTATTGGTTGGCGAAACGGTAATTGTTGGCGTACTGGTGTTGGTTGGCGAAACGGTAATTGTTGGCGTATTGGTTGGTGTATTACTTGGTGTTGGCGTAACACTCACACTCCCCGTTGGCGTGATGCTTGGCGTTGGGCTATTGGTTGGGGTGTTGGTTTCGGTTGGCGTGATGCTTGGCGTTTCTGTTTCGGTTGGCATGACGGTATTGGTTGGAGTTTCGCTAACAATCGGCGTATTGGTTGCGGTTGGCACCTCGGTTGGGGTCGCGGTTGGCAATCCGACACAACCCAGAATTTGGAAATCGTCGATCGCAACTCCAGCTAACTGGATCGTGCTATTGGTATCAAGGTGATAGAGTGTTCGCACCGACTGGCCTTTGAACTCGCTAATATCATGCAATTGTCGGCTCCAAACCGTGCTTGCTTGATAGGTGGTGTTTGCACTGCCAACCTGGTTGGTCATGGTTGCTGCATCAAATTCATATAAGGTCTTGGTAATAATTCCTGTGCCAATAGCGGCTGTGTAATGGTCAAACGAAGCATTTTCCAATTGATAGCGTTGGTGCCATTGCAGATAGACTGGACCAGCAAGGTTAGGAATATTAATGGCTGGCGAGAGCAGGTTAGCTACGCTACTGGCCAAATATGGGCCATCAAGGTTGGTTTTCCAGCTATTAACCCCGCTGTAGCTGCCAATCAGTGGCGCGGCGCTTGGGGTGCCATATTCCCATGAATCGTTGATACCGCTGTGGGTAAAGCCACCATCGTTGGCCTCAAAATCGTTGCTGGTGATGGTTGTTAGGGTTGTGCCATCGGGGCAGTTGGCTGGTGGTGCTGCGCAAGCACGGATGCTCCAATTTTGCAGCACTCCACCGTTGCCTGCAAAATCATCATGAATCAATAATGTCCATGTGCCTGCGCTTCGCCCGCCATCAAACCAATCGAGGCGATAGGTCGACTCAGGACTATAGTGCATTCCAGCTACGACTGTGAATGATCCAATTGGGATCGCTGCATCATCATCTAAAGCAAGATTCATTGTAGTTTGGGTAGTTGCGCCAATATCGCTAAATAAGCCAACAACATTCCCATCTGGCCCTTGCAACTGCACATCCAAATCGATCATAGCGGTATGGGTTAGCTGAATGCTTACATCAAGGTCGGCAATAAAGAAGCTATCAGGAATAGTCAAGCTTGAAGTGATCAAACTTGTGGTTGTCGGGATGGTTTTGGCAACGTCATTGCTGGTATAGGTTTGGCAATTTGCCTGTTGTTCTGCTGCAAAAACGCTCACATCAAGCAGATAGGTAGCTGCTGCAGGAATGCTGCTCGCAAGGGTTGAAACAAAAATATAGTAGGTTCCACTCTCCTTAACGGTCATAAAATGGGCTTCGGCATTTGGTGGCGAGGTGGTACTCGTATCATTGGCATATAAAATAAAATTATTAAATAGGGCAATCCCAACGCGACCATCCCAGTTTGTGCTATCGCGTTCAGGGTTGAGGTCTAGGCTGGTATAGATGGTATCTCCAGCATTTAAGTTGAATTTGAAAATATCCACATCAGTTGTGCTTGATAATACCCCTGCAATTGAGCCACTTGTTGGGAGCAGTTGGGCTAGCGCAATGGTATTATTCGATTCGATTTCCGCAGTTGCTGGCTCGCTCAAGATCCGCACATATAAATCGTAATAGCGAATTTGGGCGGTGTTGAAACCACTCACGCGAAGATAATAGGTAGCAGTCGCTGTTACAGGAGCTGAACTAATAACTGAGCCAAGACTACCGAAAGTCCCATCGTCATCATCAGTTTCGATCAAGCTTGTGCCATTCGGTGCATAAAGGCTTAACAAGCTATCGGTACTGCCTGCAGAAGCTGAGGTCATCGTTGCGGCACTTACTCGTTGGCCTGCCTGCAATTGGATGCTGTAGAAATCAACCTCACCGTTCCAGATATTCCCGCGTACAATGGCGCTACTAGCCAGAATTGGATTAGCGGTTGCTGGCGTATTGTTATTCTCCTGCTCTTTGATTCTTACCGCACCGTGCGGGATGCTGGCTTGCTGAATCTGCGGGGCATTTGCGTTACTAGGTGCTGCCTGCACCTGCTTGAAACTGCGAAAACTACCAGTTAACCCAATCAAAGCGATCATGAGGCCGATAAACCCAATCCGGAGACGCATGCAAACCTCCTAAACCAAGGCTGTTGCTAAGGGAAGAGTGTTGGGGGATTGGGTAAGCATAGGCTACGGCTGAGCTAAATGCAAGGGTGAATTTGGGGGAACTGCTCCAGTCTGGTATCCCCCAAACTGGAGCAGTCAAGCACTTTTAGTTTACGACAACGACGAATGGCAGATGGATGTAGAAGCGCGCTGGGTCAATCGTTGGGCTGGCGCTTGGGGTTGGTGTGATGCTTGGGGTTACGATTGGCGTTGCGCTTGGGGTTGGCGTGACGCTTGCCGTTGGCGTGATCGTTGGCGTAATTAAGCCAGCATCAATACAACCAGTAATTTCCACATCATCAACTGAGATGCCTGCAAAATTAGCGGCGGAATCACTGCCAAAATCCCATTTCAAGCGCAGTGACGATCCTGCATCACTACTAATATCATGGCGTTGCAAACTCCAACCAGTGCTTTGCTCAAGCGTTTGGGTTGGGGTGTTAACCTGAGTCCGCATCTCGACGCTGCGATGTTCGAACAAAGGTGTAACATTTGAAAAAGGTACTATTTTGCTCACGACATAAAAATCATTCAGGCTATTGTCAAGTTGATAGCGTTGATACCAACTTGCATAAATTGGCCCGCTGACGTTGGTAAGATCGATATTGGGCGAGTACAATTCCATGCGCGAGCTATTGGGGTAATTGCCAGTTAAGTTGGTGTTCCAGCTGTTTGCGCCGCTATAGTTGCCCCCAATTGGCGGGCCATTGCGATTGCCCCAAACCCATGAGAAATCATCATCGCCTGCGCTGAATCCGCCGTTATCGGCCTCAAATTGGCTGCTATAAATCACGCTCCGCGCTTTACCAGTTGGGCAATCGGCAGGAGCGGGCATGCCACAAATTCGCAGGCCCCAGCTATTGAGCGTGCCACCATTGCTGTCAGCAGTATCATAGATGGTGAGCGTCCATTGGCCTTGCGCTTGTTGGCCTGCAAACCAATCGAGGCTGAAATTGTATTCTGGCGCAAAATGCACGCCGTTCAAATTGTTATAGGTGCCTAGTGGCAAGGCTGCTTGCTGATCGATCACGAGATCGACATTGCGGCGCTGGGCGCTGCCAATATCGGTAAAAAGCGCAACCACGTTGCCATCAGGTGCGGTCAAGGTTACATCCAATTCCGACATCAAGCTATGGTTTAAATCAAGCAGCACATCAATATCGGCAATATTGGCTGCTTGTGCAACCGTTATGCTCGATTGCATGACTGATCGATTGGGGCCAATGGCTTGGGATTGTTGGCTGGTAACGGTTTGGCAGTTGGCTTGGGTTATTGCTGGGATAATCAGCACTTGGGCCAAATAGCTGGCTTGCGGGCCAACAGCAACGTACGATCCAATTACAATTTCATAGCTACCTGCATGCTTAACGGTCATAACATTGGCTTCTGCATTTGGTGAAACAGCATTGGCATCATTGGCTTCGAATGTGGCATCGTCCCAGCTAAATTGCAGAAACCCATTCCAGGTTATGCCATCACGCTCAGGGTCAAAATCAAGCGTGGTGAAAATCGTATCGCCAGCATTGAGATTAAACTGATAGCGATCAAGATCGTTGCTGGTCGAAAGCACACCACTGATGCTGGCTTGAGTCGTAATGGCTTGTGGCACTTGATCGTTGGGTTCTTGCTCGCTCACGCTTGTGCTCAAGACCCGCACATACAGATCGTAGGGTTGGATGACGGTGGTGACAGTACCACCTTGAACACGGATATAGTAGCTGCCTGTGGTGGTTATTACTTGCGAGCTAATCACCGATGAACCATTGGTATGCACGCCATCGCTCAAATCGGTTTCGATGAGCGTTAATGTCGGATCAAGATTGTTGCCAGTGGAGGCGAATAAACTGAGCGTTGTATCGCCAGAAGCGATACTGGCCCGCGTAATGGTTGCTAAAGCCAGCCGTTGGCCAGCAGTCAAATCGATTTTAAAATAATCAATATCATGTTGGGTAATCGAGCCACGAACAACCGTATTACTGCCACTCAATACGTTAGCATCGAATGGGTCGTCGTTAATTTCTTGCTCTTGGATGCGGGCAAAGCCCTGAGGAACCGTCGTTTGATCTGGTGTTTGGGGTTGTGCTTGAGCCACATACGTAGGGCTTTGAATCACTTTACCCACAGTGATCATCAGCAAAAGCGCAATGATCACACCAACACGAACACGCATACAACCTCCCAAAATTCACATCTAGACTCACAAAACCTATCGCGTCATTATATACTCAATAGGCTCAGAATAGTTTCAATCAATAGTTGGTGTTGTTGTGCATTGGGTAAGTGATTGCTGCTCCAATCGAGGGTCAAGAGCGGTGTTTTGATGGTTGCAGTCCAATGTTCAAGCAAGGACCCAAGTTGCGCTAAATCGGCGCGTTGGGCAATTTCTAGCGGGCGATTGCGTTGCTGATAGCGTTGAATAATGACATCGAGCGGTGCTTCAAGGCTGATAATCAGGTCGGGCTGGCCTAGGCCGGCACGTAGTTCGTGATAGAGCCGTTCGCAGAGCGCAAATTCAGCGCTGGTTAAGTAGCCTTGCTGCTGAAAATGCTTGCTAAAAACCCAAAAATCTTCATCAAGGCCACCGTCTTGCACGCCAATGCCCGGCTGCGCCCGGATTGCCCGCTCTTGTTCAGCCCGCAATAAAAGGTAATCGAATTGGTTGGCAAGGGCATAGCGTTGGAGGTCTTGGGCAAATAGTTGTTGAAATGGTCGTTCGGCGTGGCTCTCTAGGGCTGCAAAAAAGCGCTGATCGCTACATAGCAGCTTAGTGAGGGTGGTTTTGCCAATGCCCGCGTTGCCTACAATCGTAATTAATTTGCCCATGATGTTGTCCTTGATTGTTGATTGACGTGTTGCTGTTGTACCCGAAAGCGGCCAAAGTTGCAACTGCAAACAACATCAGGGCAAATCCCCACGCTGCGAACTCTAAAAATGACACATCTACGCTCAAGGCTATTGTGGCAGGCCGACTAACACCTGCCTATAGTCAAAAAGTCCCAATTGGTGCTTTTTTAGTGCAGCACGCACCAACAACGTCGTGATGCTTGCTTGGCTGATTAAATCTGGCCAACCCAGCCGCGATCATGGGCCTGAAATTGGTTGGCGAGGTATTGATAGAGTTGTGGCTCAAGTGGGCCTTGGTTCAACAGGTTTAAATTATGCTGCATATGCGCAAGCTTGCGCGAGCCAACAATGCAACTGTGTACGCCTGGCGTATAGGCAGTGAAGCGGAGCGCAATGGCTAAAAGTTGCTCAGGGTCGAGATCAAGCTGCATGGCTTGCAGGCGCTCCCAATAAACTTCTGCATAATCGCCAACAGGCCGTTGTTCAAAACGCCATGCAACGTTGGCAACTGGGCGTTTGGCAATCACACCAAGCTGATGTTGCTGTGCTTGGGGCAAAATCTGGCCAATCACTCGTTGATCGGCCAGGTTTACCGAGCATTCAATGGCCCCAAAATGGCCAGCTTGTACCGCCCATTCCAAGGGCGCGTTATCGCCTGAGTAGGCTGCGACTCGCACTTTGCCCGCTTGCACTGCGCGATCCAAGGCTTCGATAACCTCGCCTGTGCGTAAGGTTTCGAGTGGGCAGGAATGAAAATGCACAATATCGAGATAATCGGTCTGCATTTGGCGCAACGCTGCATCAATCCCCGCGGTGATAATTGGACTCGTCCAGTCGTCGTAGCCCTCGATGCCATAGCCAATTTTGGTCGAAAGCACAAATTCATGGCGACGTTGATGCAAATGTCGCCCGATGCGCTCCTCGGAAAGGCCATAGCCGCGCGCAGTATCGATTAAATTAATGCCGCTATCGAGCAAGCCATTCAGGAGTGTGCCAACCTCGGATTCAGTTAATTCGTTGCCACCAATATGGCCAGCGCCAAAACCTAGGGCCGAAACCTGCAAGCCAGTTGCGCCAAATTCGCGCAGCGATCCACCATTCATGCTGTTCCTATTCAACCAAGCATCTCAGCGTGGAGATGCTTGGTGCTTACTTAAAGCGGGCGTTCGAGCCATTCTGGCTCTGGGGTTATGCTATCTGCTGGGCGTGGCCCAGGGTCGGGCAAGCCCGAATCGCTTAATGTCATCAAAGGGTGAAGCTGCATATCAGCCTCACAGGTAATTTGGCAGGCCAAACGCACGCCAGTTAATTTGGCCTCGGCCAATTTAAACGATTCGGCCTTGGTGATTGTGTTTGGCTCGCCAGCCTGAAACTCGACGCGACAGGTTGTACAACGGGCGTTGCCGCCACAGCGGTGCAAAATATCAATGCCATGATCTTCTAGGGCGTTGACCAAACGGCTGCCACGTGCTACCTCGAATGGCGCTTGTGAACCAACAGTGATCTGGGGCATGCTCCACCTCCTAGAATAATGATCGATTAATTGCCCAAACTGGCTATGATTTATTGATCAAGTGCGCCAGTATCGAGCAATTGTTGCAATTGATTGACCACCAACGCCAACAATGGTTGTTGAATGCTGGCTGGTTCTTGGGTGCGCTGGAGTTGCACAACGGGGGCCGCAGTGCGCCGCGCTAAGCCAGCAGTGCGCTGATCGTCGGCCAACAAAATGGTGTTGCCAAGCTCATCGGCGGTTAGGGCGGGCAAGCCTGCTGCCAAGGCTTGTTCTTCTGGCAAGTCGCTAATGCCCAGCACAACCCCAATTGTACAGCGGTTAAAGGCTAAACCACGCTCAACCACATCTGCTTGATCTAAGGCAACCACAAATAAATCGGCATCTGGTTGAATCAGTGCTTGGCGCACGCTGGCATAATCGCCTTTGGGAATCTGCACGACGTTTTGCCAACCAGCAGCGGTTAATCCTTGCGCAATCTGGCTCGCTGCCAATTCGGCTCCAAGCCCACCAATTGCAATCAAGGGCACGCTGCGAATTTGCTCCCATGGCGGGTTGACGGCGATGCCAAGGCTAAGTTGGGCAGGATCAAAACGCCAGCCACCGCTGCCAGTGCCAAGCTGCAACATGCCATCGCCAACCGGCAATACTGGAATCACCCGCCCTTGAGCTTCGGCGCGTAATTGCAGCAATGGCAACACTGGGTCGATGCGCATGCGTTGGCGACGCAGATCAAAGAGCGCATCATCGTGGCTCCAATCTTCATCTTGGCGTTCTGCAGCCAGAATATCGTCAACTGCATGCTGCAAACTTGCTGCGCCAAGTTGCGGATGATTGCAGGTAAAACTCAGACTCAATTGCCAGCTTTGCTCGTCAAGTGGCTCGATTCTCATGCGTAGATAGCCAATGATTAAGCCAACTGCTTGGGCCCAGGTTTTGAGTTGGCGACCGAGTTCATCGCGGAGATCGTGGCTGACCTGCAACGTTGCAGCTACCCCAGCTTGGGGATAGTAGATATTTGGGCCTTCTAAAACGCGAATATGGTCGATTGTGATTGACATGAATTAAATGCTCCCAGCCGTAGCAGCACATCTGCTGCATCGGGCTGTCTCTTAGGGAATTGCAATGACGACTTTGCCAAATTGCTCTGCTGATTTAAGGTAGGCTTGGGCAGCTTGAATTTCGCTCAGCGGAAACACTTTATCAACCAGTGGCTCAAAACGGCGTTCCCAGAATACTAAGCGCATAATCGTGTTAAATTCACGATTATTGGCCATTGTTGAGCCAATCAGGTTAAATTGTCGCCAGAAAAGTTTGCGAATATCGATGCTGACAATCGGGCCAGTTGTTGCGCCATAGGTTACAACCGTGCCACCTTTGGCCACGCTGCGCAATGAGCTTTCCCACGTCGCTGCGCCAACATTCTCTAATACGACATCAACGCCGCGCTTTTTGGTTTGTTGCCAAATTTCGCGACCCCAATCGCCATCTGATCGTACCACGTAATCGGCTCCCAATTCTTTGGCCCGTGCCATTTTTTCGGGCGAACGCGAAGCTGCATAAACGGTTGCACCAGCATAGCGGGCAATTTGAATTGCAGCACTAGCCACGCCGCCACCAGCGCCCAAAATCAAGACACTTTGGCCAGCCCGTAGTTTGGCTTGACCGATCAAGGCCCGCCAGGCCGTCATCCATACTAGAGGCACCGCTGCTGCTTGTTCAAACGAATAATCAGCAGGAATCGCATACAAATTGCGCGCTGGCACCGCGATATATTGGGCGAAGCCACCAGTTTGATGCTCCCCAAGTACGCCATAGCGATCGCACAACGTTTCTTCGCCAGCGATGCAAAATTCGCACTGGCCGCACCAGATATTGGGATTAACAATCACGCGCTGGCCTTCGTTCCAGCCAGTTATGCCCTCGCCTACTGCCGCAATTTCGCCAGCAATATCGCAGCCGCCAATGTGCGGCATACTCAGGTTTAAGCCGGGCAAGCCTTCGCGCACAAACAGATCAAGGTGATTCAGCGCGGCAGCGCGGATACGGACCAAGACTTCATCTGGGCCAGCTACCGGCTCGGCCAAATCGCCATATTCGAGCACATCAAGCCCACCATGCTGGCGAAAAAATCCTGCCTTCATCATACCGTCCAAGCCTCCTTGCTCAAAACAATGGCTATAGTGTAAAGGATGTTGGCGCGTTTTGATCCACGAAGCTCACGAAGCTCACGAAGGCTTGAAACCGCGAAGGCCGCGAAGAGCGCGAAGATGGGCTATAGTTTTTAGCCACGAATTTCACGAATTTCACGAATAATGTTTCGATAACCCATAGCCCAGAGCCTGATCCCCAGCTCCTAGCCCCTGCTCCCTTGTCCAATGTTCCGATAGCCCAAAGCCTCATCCTTCATCCCTTACTAATTCCTCGCGCTCTTTGAATTGGGTGTGATAGAGCTGCGCGTACAGCCCTGCCTGCGCCAGCAACTCGCTATGCGTGCCACGTTCGAGCACTCGGCCTTGATCGACGACCAAAATCAAATCGGCAGCCAGAATCGTTGAAAGTCGGTGGGCAATCACAATGCTGGTGCGATCTTTGAGCAATGGTTGCAAGGCTGCTTGAATTAATGCCTCTGAGCGCGAATCGAGCGCCGAGGTCGCCTCGTCGAGCACCAAAATACGTGGGTTTTTGAGGATAACCCGCGCGATCGCAATCCGTTGTTTTTCGCCGCCAGAGAAGCGATAGCCTCGTTCGCCAACCACAGTATCGTAGCCATTGGGTAGGCTGACGATCAAATCGTGAATGTTGGCAGCGCGGCAGGCAGCTTCTAATTCTGCATCAGTTGCATCGGGCTTGGCATAGCGCAAATTAACCCGCAAGCTCTCGTGAAACAAGAAGGTTTCTTGGGTAACCATGCCAATCGCTTGGCCAAGGCTATCCAAATCCAATTCGCGCACATCAACACCATCGATCAACACCCGACCACGACTAGCATCATATAAGCGCGGCAGCAAGTAGGTGAGGCTGGTTTTGCCTGCGCCTGAAGGCCCGACCAAGGCCACCAATTGACCTGGCTTGGCGGTAAAATCAATGTCTTCTAAGGCCCATTCGCGGGTAGTAATTGGGCTAATAATGGTCGTTTCTTGGCCATTGCGGCTGCTAAGAATTGGATCATCATCAGCTTGATAGCGAAACCAGACATGCTCAAATTGCACTTCGCCACGAATTGACTCCAGCAATTTTGGCTCAGCTGGATCAAGAATTTCCTGCGGCAAATCGAGAATTTCAAACACGCGCTCGAACGACACCAGCGACGAAGCTAATTCAACTCTGGTGTTGACTAAGGTTGAAATTGCGCCATACAAGCCAGGCAAATACAAGGCCAAGGCAATAATATCGCCGGTGCTAAAGCTATTTGAGGTAATTGCCAGATAGCCGCCAAACCAATAGACTGAGGTCACGCCAACTGCGCTAACCAAACCAACCATCACAAAAAACGAGCGCATCACCAACGAGGTGCGAATGCCAAGATCGCGCACTTCGCCTGCATGCTGGCTAAATTTGGCTACTTCATCGTTGCGCCGCCCAAAAATCTTGACCAGCAACGCGCCGCTGACATTCAAGGTTTCGCCCATTAATGCGTTCATATCGCTGTTGGCTTGCATTTGCGAGCGGGTTAATGTGCGTACGACGCGCCCGACGCGCCGCGCTGGCAGCATAAATAATGGCAAGACGAGCAAGGCCAATAAGGTTAAGCGCCACTCAATCGTCAACATAATAAATAGGGTAATGCTGACGGTGATGATATTTGTGATCAACGTAATCAACGTGCCAGTAACTGCCCGTTGCGAGCCAACCACATCGTTATTGAGCCGCGAAACCAATTCGCCCGATTTGGTGCTGGTGAAAAAGCGCAAGCTCATGCGCTGCATATGGTTATACAAGGCGCGGCGCAAATCAAAAATAATGCCCTCGCCGACCAGCGCTGAATTGCGGCGTTGCCAAATATCCAGCAAACCGCCGATTAAGGGAATTGCCACCAAGCCGACGGCAACGAAATTGAGCCGCCCAAGATTGCGCTGCGGAATCGCCACGTCAATTAAATGGCGCACCAACAACGGCGTAATCCGATCCAACAACGTGCCGATGAAAATTGTAAACAAGACCACAATGATGCCGCGGCGATAGGGTTTGGCATAACCCCATACACGCTGCAACAACATGCGGCTGATAGTGGGTTGTTCGTCTTCGTTAGCGCGAACAAACCCTCGCCAGCCTCCACCATTCATGGAAACTCCTTCGATAGTGTTTGAGTGTGCATTATTAATGTCATGCTAACACGCCTAGGCCCAGAGCTTGCTATACTTAAGGTTAGAATTTTCTGTCCATGCGGACAGGAACATTGACAAGCATCCTCTGGAGGATACCGATGATCTTCGACCCGATGTATTTCATTTTCGCCATTCCTGGCATGCTGTTTGCTTTCTGGGCGCAGTGGTATGTAAAATCAACATTTAGCAAATATGCAAATGTTGGTAATATGCACCGCATGAATGGCTTTGATGTGGCCCAACGTTTGATGAGCGCCGAAGGTCTCAACTATGTGCGAGTCAATCAAGTTGCTGGACAATTAACCGATTTCTATAATCCCGCCGATAAATCGATTAATCTTTCGCAATCGTCGGTTACGCCGTCGGTTGCTGCAATGGCGGTTGTGGCTCACGAGTTGGGTCACGCCTTGCAAGATCGCGAAGGCTACACGATGTTGCGTTTGCGCAGCTCAATTGTGGGCATCGCCAACATTGGCAGTAGCATTGGCACATGGTTGGTGATGGGTGGCTTGATGTTTGGCGCTGCATCACGCAGTGGCGGCTTTGGCTTCACCATGGCCTTGATTGGTTTGGTGCTGTTTGCTGGCGCGGTGCTGTTTACCTTGGTAACCTTGCCGGTCGAATTCAATGCCTCAAGCCGCGCCAAAAAAATGTTGATCGCCAATGGCTTGGTTAGCCCGCAAGACCAAGCTGCGGTTTCTAAGGTTTTGAATGCTGCTGCGTGGACGTATGTCGCTGCTGCGGCAAGCTCAATTTTGACCTTTGCCTACTTCGCATTTCGCGTTTTTGGCGGTCGCCGCGACTAAAACTGCTATACTAACGCCTAGTATCGCTTTTGATTTAGGAGGAATGATTCAATGGATGATGATTTGAAGCGTCGGGTTGTCTATGGTTTGCTGAGTTTGGCATTGGGGACGTTGGCCACTCGTTTGGCCTTGTACATCACCAATAAAATCTTGGGCGAGCCAGAAACAATCTAAGTTGCTCCAAATACATGGCAATGAGAGGCGTAACCCTACGCCTCTTTGTTGTTTAAGCCTGCTATAATCGCTGCACGATTGGCTGATATACGAAGGATGCTGCAATGAATCAAACCTTGGCAAATCGCTACCAATTGTTGGCAACGCTTGGGCAAGGTGGCATGGCGACGGTCTACCGTGCCCATGATTTGCTGCTCAAGCGCGATGTGGCCTTGAAGGTTTTGCGGCCTGAGTACGCCAATAATCCAACTTTGAGCCAGCAATTTAGCGCCGAAGCCCAAACTGCGGCCCAATTGAGCCACGCCCATATTGCGCGTATTTTTGATGTTGGCCACGATCCAAGTGTTGGGCCGTTTTTTGTTCAAGAGCTGATCGATGGCCAGAGCCTTGATCAAGTATTGCCCGTGGCCGCGCCCCAAGCCTTGGTTTGGACACGCGAAATTGCCTTAGCCTTGGCAGCAATTCATCAACAGGGCTATGTGCATTGCGATGTCAAGCCGCAAAATATTAAAATTAATGCTGATGGCCATGCGATTTTGCTTGATTTTGGCATTGTGCAGCCAATTGGCACGACCAACCACGATCAAGTGTATGGCACGCCCCAATATATCGCGCCAGAACGGGCAGAAGGTGGCGCAACGACCGCCGCCAGCGATATTTATGCTTTGGGAATTATGTTGTATGAGCTGTTAACTGGCCGCGTGCCGCTTGATGGCGATTCGGCATGGGCGATTGTCCAGCGCCATCTGAACGAAGGTGTGCCTGCACTGCGCCAAGCCTTGCCTGGCACCGCCAGCGCCATCGAACAGCTGATCAAGCGGGCGACTGAGCGCGAGCCAAGCAAGCGTTTTGGCTCTGCCCAAGCCTTAGCAGGCGAGATTGAGAGCATCCAACAGGGCGCAAATTCGGCCACGATTGCCATGCCCGTGCGCCAACGCTCCACCGTGTCGATTCATAATATGGAAACGACTGCTGTGCGCGTGCCACCCAAAACCGCTGCTTTGGTGCAGGCTCAAGCCCAGCCAACCCCAACCAAAGCCTTGATTGCCCCGCCCAAACCAGCAGCCAAAAAGCAAATTGGCCTGACCCTTGCAGCACTAGCCTTTGTGGTTGTGGTTGCAGTTGGCTTTGCCAAACTAAGCGGCAATGCCGAACAACCGAGCACGACTGGCAATCCTGTGGTCGAGGCAACTGCGACGCTTGAACCAGTGGCCGAAGCAACCGCAACCATTGTGATTGAGATTGAAGCTACCCAAGCGCCGGAGCCAACCGCTGCCAGCGAGCAAGCCCCAAGCATGCCCAATTTTGTGGGCCTCAAACGTGGCGAGGCCGAGCAACAAGCCCGCAACTTAGGGCTGAGCATTAATTTTATTGAGCAACCAAACGATCAAGCCAAAGATCGTATTCTGAGCCAAGAGCCAGCAGTCGGCAGCCCAATTGCTGCCAACAGCCAAATCAACTTGGTGATTGGGGTCAAAGAGGCCAAAAAGCCCAAAGGCCCAGGCAATGGCAAGGGCAAAGACGATGATTAAGAATCAGAACAAAGAACATAGAACATAGAACATAGAACATAGAACATAGAACAAAGAACAAAGAACAAAGAACATAGAACAAAGAACAAAGAACATAGAACATAGAACATAGAACATAGAACATAGAACATAGAACATAGAACATAGAACATAGAACATAGAACATAGAACATAGAAATGGGGGGCGGGTTTTGGAGATTAGGCTATTTAACGCAGAGGCGCAGAGAAAGCTAGTATAAAACTTCGTTGGTTCGCCCTAGTTTGTTTTGATTAAATATATGAGTCAGATCAAAGGAGTACTTGGCTACTCTGCGCCTCTGCGTTAAAATCTATATCAATGGCAAGGGCAAAGACGATGATTAGGAATCAGAGCAGTGGACAGAGAACATAGAAAAATTTGGCTAGAGGCTCTAGGCTATTGGGAGATCTGCTTCTAAATCTGAATTACTCAAATTGTTTCAAAAGCTTCCCGATAGCCAAAAGCCCATAGCCTATAGCCCTCGCAACTAGCTACTCGGCGGCGATTTTCACCCAACCAGCGCGTTGGACGATGCTTTCATACAATTGGCGTGGCAAGGTACAAATAATATCGCCATCTTTGGCGGGCAAGGCTTGGCGCAAATCGGTGCGGCCTGCTTTGACCTTATTTGGCCAATCTGGCTCCCACAGTGCTACCCGACCAAGCGCGACCAATTCAGCACCATCTTGCAATGGCAATTCTGCTTGCTCAACGGTTTCAATGCCACCAACTGCCATCAAGGGCACGCGGCCAGCCAATTTTTCAATGACCAAGGGGCTAAGGCGTTGGGTTGATTGCGGATCGCGCATTGAGCCAGCAGCATAATTGCCCAACGAAATGTGCAAATAATCCAAGCGGCAATCGGCCAAACGATCAACCAACACCAAGGTATCGTCAAAAGTAATGCCTGGATTTTCAATTTCTTCAGGCGAGAAGCGATAGCCCACAATAAACGTATCGCCGACTGCTGCACGTACAGCTTTGGCCAAGGTGATTGGGTAGCGCAAGCGGCGTTCCAAATCGCCACCCCATTCGTCGTCGCGGCGGTTTGAATGTGGTGAGAAGAATTGTTGAATCAGATAGGTGTTTGCGCCGTGGATTTCCACGCCATCAAAGCCTGCAACGGCAGCTCGTTTGGCTGCTGCAACAAAATCAGCGATGCTCTTTTCGACTTCGGCGGCAGTCATGGCCCGTGGCTCAAGGTAGCCTTGGCGTTCGGCGGCAACGGCTGAGGCTGAACGTGGAGCTGGTTCGCGTAGTACCTTGGGGTCGGCCATACGCCCACCATCATGAATTTGCAAAATCGCAATTGAGCCTTCGGCTTTGATTACGCTGGCTGCTTTACGTAATGATTCGATTTTATCGTCATTATCACAGCCCCATTGGTTGATAAATGCTTGGCCATCGCGATCAACATAACAAGCGGCGGTAATAACCGTGCCAAAGCCACCAGCAGCGCGGCGTTGCAATAAGGCGACTTCGCCGGGGCTAATCTGGCCTTCTGGCGTGCCAGAATAGGTGGTCATTGGGGCAAGAACGAGGCGATTGGGCAGGGTAACGCCACTAACAGGCAGGGTGTATGGCTCGAACAATGACATAAAATCCTCGTGACACAATATATCGAATTACGCATATGTGCGTATCCCAATATATTGTGCCACAAGTCGATTTTTAAAACGGGCAAGCTAGAGGAGAATTAACACAAATCTTACAGACGGGGAATTGGGCAATGTGCTTCCGGCGACTTACGAGCTAGCAACGATCCCTTCGATGCCAACCCAAAAGTTATCTTTGCGCACATACGATCGTGAAACGATGCGCACGCCCTCAACATCTTCGTTAAAAATCTGAGTAGCGTTAACCAGCACGACATTTGGACGTTCGCCAAAGCGATCTTCATAGGCAAAGATGGCTTCGGCAATTTTGAACCGCAGTTCTTTCCGCGGATGATCATCAAACCAAGCTAAATACACGGTCGGCCTCCTCTAGCGTTCAACGCACCACGCATTTAAGCGCACATCTTGAAAAATGTTGTAAACCTGATTGTTGGTGCAACGCACCCGAAAATAGTGGCGCGGCGGGCGTGCCCAACGGGCCTCTCTGCTCCACACGCGTTCAATTCTCGCGACCTGATGGCTGATTCCACGCCATAAAAAGGCCATCGGCAAATAATTATGGCGTTTGTGGGTTAATTGAATTGGCTCAATCTGCATCTCGGTTACCCTTCGTGTTGTACTCAATTCGTGACAATGCTCCAAGCATCGTGGCTCGTAAAAAGCCTTGCATGGGGCTTTGCAAGCCCGCAAACGAGGGTGCGCACCGTGGATTACAAGCAGCAGCTTGGAGAATTTGTGTTTTTGAGTATACACGAACACATGTGCTATGTCAATTAATATGAGCCAATCTGCTAGTAGATACCCGTGTTTGTTAAACCTAGGCCCTCAGCAGCTTGAGCCTATCCTGAATCCATACGATTAATGAATCAGATCACGTTCTTTGAGCCAATCAAAAATAATTTGGTCTACTTGAGAACTTTTGGCTTTATCGGCATACACTAACCACAAGAGTTCCTCAATTTCAGCTGAAGCGTGTAGGGTTCCCTGATAATTACCACTGTAGCAGGTCATTTTGACAATGATCCCTTCGCTATGACCATGGGCTTGGGCTTCAAATGTACCCACAAAGTTGAGGGTTTCAGGGATGAGATCGACATCAAGTTCCTCTTTGATCTCGCGCACTAAGCATTCGTAATCGGTTTCGCCCTGTTCGCGCTTGCCACCAGGAAGATAATAGATCGTTTTACCTTTGGAACGGGTACTAAGAATGCGTTTATCAACAATCTGAATCCACGCCAGTTTATCGATGATCTGGGTCATGGCAACTCCTTCACACACATATAATCCTGTGCTACATCAGGATACATGCCGAAGTAATGCCAATTCACCAGCCCAATGAATGATTAATTGGCTGCTACAGTGCTATGGTTTGATCGGTGTGTTCAAGCCTGAAACTATTTAGAGCTGAATTCGTGGAACCAGATCCCAATCGATGCGACCTTGACCGGTGTGTAAATCGGCAGGAATGAGGCTGGCGCAGGCCTGAATGTACGCGCGAATCCGCGCAATATCAAGCTTGTGTTGATTGGTTTCAAAGGGAGCCAGCATTTCGTGGGCGCTGGCAAGCAGGAGCCGTGGGCTATCGACAATGCCCAAGCGCAGTTGATTGAGCGCTACCGACAAGCGAATTAGGCCACGATAGAGGTCGTTGCGGCTGGGAAACCACAATTCTTCCAATTGTAGCACGCCATCAACAAAGCGTTCCTCGTTAAATGCCGTAATAAACCCTTGCCAATGTTCCTGCTCATTCATCGTCAACAACCTCAATCACAATTCCGCCGAAGCGTGCTTCTCTGGCGGCGCAACGCTGGCCGTTGATCCAACACAGGTTGGATGCATAGCGCGATTGATCAGCGCGATAACTGCCAGCGCAGCCAGTGCCAAGCACGCCAGTATTGAAAAATTGCACTCCACAGCCATGCTGATCAGTCGCCAATGCCACGCAATCGGCGCAAACATAGCGCGGATAACGTGGCATTGGCTGGACAGCATTGCGGCAAATAGGGCAAATCTGCTGATTAGCGGGCGTACTGTTGTTCATATTCTGGTTGGCGCAATGGTTGGCTGTTGATGCGGGTATTGGCGGGAGCGGCACAGTATGGGCAAACCTGCCAGGTCAAATCGATGACCCGTTCGCAGTTGCCACAATTGCGGCGCAAATGGGTTTGGCAGTGGGGGCACAGCACAAAATCGGCCTGAATGCTACGTTGGCAATTCGGGCAGACATGCTCATCCTCAATATCGCGGCGCATAAAGGTTTCTTCCAATTCGCGCTCGTATTTTTGAGTGAGGGTTTCGCGCGGACGCACCAACATATATAACAGCAACCCTGCGAATGGCAAAAAGAAGGCCATTGAGGTTGAAAGCACTTGCACCAAAATATCGTTGGAGCGGCTACTAATATCGCGGTATGTCCATACCAGCGAAGCAACCCAGAGGAGCACCAAATAGCCCCCAACAATCATGCCAACAATCGGCAAGATGCTTTTAAGTTCTGCAATAATTTCTGTCATGTTCCTATGCTTTCCTGAAGAATGCCCCAGCATTGCGGGGCGACTGCATGGGTTTAGAATACTGGCACGTTGCCACGATTGGGCTATTGTACCATATCAAACCACAGCCCAAGCGCATCTCAGCCTGATACCCGACTGAGATGCAGCTTATATCTGGGGCTTAGCTCAGCGTTTTAATCGTGCTGAGATAGGGCTGAACCGCCGCTAGCAATTGGGCGGTGAGGGTTTCACGTTCAATGTCTGCATCAAACACTTGCCAGCGTTGTTGATCGGCGGCGATCATTTCAAGGTAGCCGTTGCGCACGCGTTCGTGGTAGGCGATTTCACGCGCATCGAGCCGATTCCAATGCTCGCTTTGGCTGGGGGTTGGTTGCGGCAAATGCGGCAATGGCAAGGCCAATTGGCTCGATTCGCGAAAATCATCGCGCTGCTTGCGTTTGCGCTGTAAGCCTTGCTCAACTGGCAAATCGAGGAAGAAGGTCACATCGGGCTGTAAGCCGCCAGTCGCAAAACGGGTGATTTCGCGTAACTCGGTGAGATTGCGGCCTAGGCCATAGCCTTGGTGGGCAAAGGTCGAGTCTGCATAGCGATCGCACAAAACGATACCGCCCAGCTTCAGGTAGGGCAAGATAACCTCGCCAACTAACTGAGCACGAGCGGCAGCAAACAAAAGGGTTTCGGTTGTCGGCTCCATCGCCGTCCATTGACCATCGAGCACAAGCCGACGCACAGCATCGCTAATCGGCGTTCCGCCTGGCTCACGAGTTAAGATGACTGGATAGCCAGCCTGTTGCAGATAATCCTTGAGGTAGCGGGCTTGGGTGCTTTTCCCGCTACCTTCCGGGCCTTCAAAGGTAATGAACAAGCTCATGGTTCCCCTACAGTCCAACAGCGTTGAGCCCACGATGCCGATTTAGCGAAAGATGCGAATCCGGCGACGTGGTTCTTTGCCAGTACTTTCTGATTGTAGATTGTACCGCTCAACAATCTGATGTTGCAACCTGCGTACATACGAGCTTTGTGGGCTCAGTTCGATACTTTCGGTTGAGCCATCCATAACTTGGCTAATTGCCTCTTCGACCTCTTCCATGGCCTCGCTCAACGGGTCGCTGGGCGTGACGCTAATTTCGAAGGCCGAGCCAAGGCATTCTTCCATTTGGGTTTGGGTGTTCGAGCGCAAGACATACACCGGAATACCCCGTTCCTCTGCATCGCGGAGGCGCGTTGGATGTTGGCGATAGTAATTTTTCAAGGTGATCACCATCGTTGCTTGATCCATTTCGCGCACCAAACTGGCGGTAATGCCCAAACGATCGAGGGCTTTTTCCAGGCGATTGCGGCTTACCCCAAAGGCAAAGATTCGCGCTGGGGCGTTTTTGCCTGGTTTTTTGACCACGACGCTTGGTTCTTCGGTGTTTAGGCTTGCGCTCGGGCTAGCCATGGTCATCGCATAGCGTTCGCGTTCTTCGCGTTGGGCTTCGCGACGATCGCTTTTGCGCCGCCAATCGCGCTCGCCATGGTCACGGTCGCGCTCACGCTCGCGGTTGCGATAGCCGCCACGCCGCGTGAGCATTGTGCTGGCTTCGCTATCAGCACGTTCTGGCCGACCTTCGTGCACCTCGACATGGCCTTGCTCGTCTTTAGTACGTTGCTCAGCGCTTGGCTCGTTGCCTTGCAAAATCGAATCGACAGCTGAGGCAACTTCTTGATAGACCGTTACATCGTCCCAGCTTTGAATTTCGACCAACACATCGAAGGTTGGCGGAGCTTTGCGTTCGAGCACGGTTTTTTGCGTGCCACGTCGCCGTGCTTCTTCATCGCCCAAGGTTACTGCTTGAATCCCACCGATCAAATCGGAGAGCGTTGGGTTGAGCATCAGGTTTTCCAAGGTGTTCCCGTGGGCTGTGCCAACCAATTGCACCCCGCGCTCGGCGATCGTGCGCGCAGCTTGAGCTTCCAATTCTGTCCCGATTTCATCGATCACAATCACTTGGGGCATGTGATTTTCGACCGCTTCGATCATCACATTGTGTTGTTCTGCTGGCCGAGCTACTTGCATGCGGCGGGCGCGGCCAATTCCAGGGTGTGGAATATCGCCATCGCCAGCAATTTCATTCGATGTATCGACGATCACCACCCGTTTGAGGAAGTCGTCGGCCAAAACGCGGGCGACTTCACGCAGCATGGTGGTTTTACCAGTGCCAGGCTTGCCAAGAATCAGAATCGATTTGCCAGCCTCGACCAAATCGCGCACGATTTCGATCGTGCCATAGACAGCACGGCCAACCCGACAGGTCAGGCCAATCACCACTCCCGAGCGATTGCGAATCGCTGAAATACGGTGCAGCGTGCGCTGAATCCCAGCGCGATTATCTTCGCCAAATTGGCCAATGCGCTCAGTCACATAATCGAGATCTTCGCGTCCGACCTCAGTTTCGCTGAGGAAACTTGATTGGTCGTGGCGAAAACGCGCTTCTGGCAAGCGCCCCAAATCCATGACAATTTCTATAACTTGATCTTTCTGTTCGTGAGTTGCCAACGGCTCAGCCAAACGTGGCGGCAAGGTTGACAGCAACAGATCGATATTATGGGTAATTTCGCGACGATCTAACATGTTTAGTTGCATCCTTCTCAAACACACGCCGGAGTGTGTTTAGATAGACGGTTCGGAGCGAACCGAAGATGACAGCGACGGCTTAACGACGCTTTCTCTCGTTCCTTCCAGCACAGGCCGCAACAACGGGTTGCGCAATGGCACTGTCAGTTCCTTGACCGTAAGGCGTTGATCTCCAATATGTTCAAAGCCGATCTCCTCTAAGTTGTGATGCAACTCGCCATGATATTCTGGCAGCAGGAGATAGACGACACCTTGATGAGCATTGGCCAATTGGCTCATTCCAAATCGAATAACCGACGAGGCTAAGCGTTGCTCAGCAGGATCGATTAGAAGGCTCATGACTGCGGCGTGTGGGCCAAGCCACACATGCAACGCCGCTCGTAAAATATCATCTCGGCCATCGCGCCCAAGCACCCAAGAGCGCTGACGAACTCCGTGACGTGCAACGACCGGCAGTTGCCATGATCGCGACGTTCGTCCTTCATATCGTACAACAGTTGCAGGGGTTATTGCCTCATACAATCGTTGGATTGCAAGCGGGTCGCGGCGCTGTTGTGGGCGTAAAACAATGATTGAGCTACCTTCGGCAACTTCGGGCGTTAACGTGCGCCAAACCTGCCGTGTAGCATAACTTTGAAAGCCAAGTTGGCGAAAAACTTCCAAATAGGGTGAATTCGAAGCCAAGGGCGCAAAAACGCGCTCAATATTGCGCGAACCCATGCGCACCACAAACGCTTCGAGCAAACGGTACCAAACATCGGGGTCGGTTGGCTGGCGCATGCCACGCCGAAATGGTTGCGATGCCAGATACACCAAATCTGCATCAGCACTATTTAATCGATACCAACCTTGCACATAGCCGCGTAGCCCACGCTCGTGATACACCAAGGTATGGCGATCTTGGGCGAACGGCAGCAAACAGCGCAGCGCAAAGCTCATCGGGCGATGACTGCCCGCCAATACTTGCTCACTGCCCAATAACATATAGGTGTACGGCGCTCGCCGTAACTCAAGACTATCGACTAATCGAACAGGTCGAATCAAGCCAGATTCTCCATCGCATAAGCTGCTTGCCCGATTCCGCTTGTGCTCCATTGCACGTATCTATCATCGCACAAATTGGGCCAGAAAAAAACTAGCAGAGTATTAATAAGTATGAAGGATGAGGGATGAAGGCAGAAGTCAAAAATCAAAATGATGAAGAACATAGAGCATAGATGTACTGGTTCATCAGGTTAACCACCGCATGATCCCCTCACCCCAACCCCTCTCCCGTGCGCGGGCGAGGGGCTTTAACACCGTAGCTCTCCCCCAATTCCTTGGTGAGAAACGGTCGGCTCCCCCTCGCCCGCGTCCAGTGGGCGAGGGGGTTGGGGGGTGAGGGCATGCTCATCATTGTCAATCCAATGAACCAGTACACATAGAACATAGAGCATAGAGATCAGAATTGAAGGCAGAAATCAAAAGAGAAGGATGAGGGATGAAGGCAAAAATCAAAATGATGATCTACAAAGGACACGAAGTAAAAGAGTTAAATTGCCTCTTCGTGCTCTTCGTGTCCTTCGTGGTTAAATACACTATCTGAACCCTAGCTCCTGACCCCTGACCCCTCATGCTCGTTGTTTTCTGCTTGCTGTTGCTTGAGCATTGCATTGCGGCGCATGGTCAGCGTCCAAATTGCGCCAACCATCAAAAATGGCGCTAAACAGATCACCGTCGTGATCCACGGCGGAAATGGTGGTGTAACCAGCACTTTAAATTGATGCTGGCCCGTCTGATTGCCCGCACTCACCGTTACATCGAGCGTCCAATAGCCTTCTTGGTCGAATTCGATTTTTTGTTCGATGCTGGCTTTGTGGCTGGTGCTTTGGCCGCTGGCGCTTGAGGTGCTTGGCCCCGTGCTATTCACATCAGCAACTGCTTGAATTGCGATCGTCACTTCGCCATCTGCCATACTGCTCGGCAGTTCAACATCGCTGAAAAATGTGCCAGTGCCAACATCAGGGTCGGCCTTCATCGAAAGCGTAAAATCGCCTAGTTTTTGGTCGTAGAGCACGGTGTATGGCTCGCCAAAGTGGGCCGCTGCTGGTTGTATTGGCACAAGGCTCACCAGAATCAGGCTGGCCACAAACATTCCCCGCACGAGAATCAGCCAGCGTTGGATGGTTTGCATGTAATTATCCTTCTAGAATGCCACGCATATCCATGGGTTGGCTCAAAAGCCACATCGCACTGCCAGCCATCGCCACGATGACCAGCGCCCATGGCAGCCAAGCCCAGTGTTGGCGTTGTTTGCTCATTGTCGTTGTCGTTTGCCACGTGATCACTGCTGAAAGCACGCTGCCCAGCAGAATCATGCCCATTTGAAAGGGGTAAATCATCGCTTGCGGCACGAGCGGGCTTAATCCGGTGACTGGCATCCAGCTAAAATTGATGCCTGCTTCGGCCAATAGCGAGCGTAGCACTGGCAAAATCGTCCAAAAGCCAATGATAAAGTGAAAGGCATAATGCGCTGTCCACATGGCAATGCCAATTGGCAAAAAGCCCTTCATAAAGCGATTGATGATCGCGATCAAGCGTTCGTTATGGCCGCTGATGCGGCGAAAGAGCCATGCCGCGCCGCCCAGCAAAACCACTGGCTCAATCACCAAGGCCAAGATAAAGACCACACTCAGCAAAAAGGTTTCGCTGGTGATCGCAAATTGGGTGGTCAACCAGTTGTAAAACGTATAAACTGGGCTGATCATACCAAAGGCGTTGAGCAACGCGCCCCAAGTAAACACCAACATCAGCACGCTAAAATCGCTGCGCTCTTCGATTTTGCCAATCCCTGAGCGTGGTTGCAGGCTAATCAATTCTTGGCCTGGCACACGCGCCAACAAGCCAATATTATCGTGTGGGCAAGCATGAATACAATCCAAACACATCGTACAATCGAGGTTGCCAACTTTTTTGGGCTGAAACAACCATAATTCACAGCCAGGTTGATCATCACGCCCCACAATGCAATCTTTGGTTTCACAGGTTTGGCAGCGTTGCGGCTGGCGCACTGCAACCTCAATTGGCGAGAGGGTGGAACTCAACATATTGAATTGACCCAGCGGACAGACATATTTACAAAATGGCGCACCCTGAAAACTGCTATCGATCAGCAGGGCAGCAGCAAAATAGCTCACAATCAGCATCGCTGTCCACCACGGCGAGGCCCACAAATCAAAGCGCTCGTAGGCAAAGAAGAACAGCACCAACAAGCCTACCGCTAGCCATTTATTGCGCAGCCAGGTTGGCCATTTGAAACGTGGCTTGATGATACGGCGGGCTAGATTGCGCGGCAACATAAACGGGCAGGCCATGCAAAACAGATTGCCCACCACCAACAAGGCCAGCATCAAAAAGCCACGATAATGCACCCACACAATCACCGTGGCGCTATTTTTGGGAGCCAGCTGCGCGCCAGTCAAGCCATCCCACACCATCAGCAGCGCCAAGCAAAACAGCGGCAGTTGCAGCGCAAAACGAGCGTAGCGCCAGCGGCCAAGCCAGCGCAAGCCCGGTAGTTTCAGCAAATCGATTGCCGGAATCTGTTGCATGATTCAACTCCCTTGGTTTATTGAATGTTGAAAGAAGGCAAGGTTCGTTGCATCACTGCGCCATTGGCTTCAGTCACATTCACAATCAAGACCCATTCGCCAAGCATCGAAAAATCAATGCTCGCCTGATAGTTGCCAGCGCCGAGTGCCTGCATTTGCACAATTTGCGATGGCATGCCGGCGTGAGTCATGGTTGCTTCGATTTGAACTTTGGCGTTGTCGAGCGGCGTTGTGCCATCGTTGATCACCAAGACGATTGTTTGTACGCCGATTGTGCTTGGCGTTTGTTCAAGGCTCATCGTCAAGCGTGGGTCGTCGCTTGGGGTGCGGCTACAACCGATTAAACTCACGAATAGCAAACTCAGCAGGATTAACTGCCCATAGCGTAAAAACATTGCAAAACCTCAAAAATACTAAATACCCCACAGCAGTGGGCATCGGGCCAATAATTCGACGCTTGAAATGATTAAAGAGTTTTTGGGGGTGGCACGTATTGCGGGTGAAACCACATCGCGTAGCGCAAAAGTGGGGTTTCCCAATAGCGCCACCGTTGTTTGAGTGGGCTTAAATTGGGTAGCTCGCTTGGGAGATGCCAACTCAATGGGTTATACATGTGGTCGGCGCTTGGGTTGAGTGGCAGCGACAGCGGCGCTTCGGGGCTTGATTGCGGCGCATCGTTCAGCTGTGGCATACATGGGTAGAACCACCAGCGCATCGTTGGCTGGGGTTGATTGGCTTGGCCAATTGGCAGCAGCAGCAGCATGATCACGCTGCTTAACCACCAATAGCCCAAAAATGATTGTTCGTATGCCATGTTCATTCCGTCCATTTAACCACAATCTGTACTATAGCAAACTCATTGGCAAACGCCAAATTTGGTCTTTTAAGCTGATTTTGGTATAGTATAGTTAACGAAAAGGATTGTAGGTTGTTTGTATGGCTCATGAATTGCACATTTTACGCACGATGACGTGGCTCAGCACAATTGTGTTGCTGCTGATTCCGTTGGTGCTTGCGCCATGCCAACCACGGATGTTGATGAGTTATCAATATCCGTGTGCAACCCAAGCCAGCCAAGGCTTTGCTGATGAGCATCATGCCGAACAGCCGATTTCTACGCCGGCAAAATCGCCAAGTGATGCCTGCGTCAGCCATGCCGCCCCATTTTTACTGGCTTCCGACCAATTTGAGTTAATCCTCGTGGCCGATCAACTGCATTGGATGCCCGATGCGTTGCACTATCGTTCGCCAAGTTTGGCCCTCGTCGTCCCCCCTCCAAAAGCCATTTAATCCTTCATACCAAGGTTAATGATCAATCTGCCTCAGCATCGCTGATCGGCTGATCTGATCGATCTGTGCGCTCGAAAAAATAACCAAAGAAGGATGTTATGCAACCCTCAGCGATTGAATCATCGGATCTTAACGATGCTGATGATCGAACGAGTATTTCATTTGGACAACGTGTCCGCCAAAATCTTGGCTATTTAGCGTGGCTTCAGGCCGTAGTTGCCACGCTTGGCAGCCTCTACTTTAGCGAAGTCAAGGGCTTTCCGCCGTGTAATTTGTGCTGGTATCAACGGATTTTCATGTATCCCTTGGTGGCAATTCTCACCGTTGGGATCATTCGCCGCGATGCGGCAATGCGTTGGTATGCCTTGCCGTTGAGCGTTGGCGGTTGGTTAATCGCCAGCTATCACTGTTTGCTGACCTATGGCGTAATTTCAGCTGAACTTGCGCCGTGTAGCGCTGGGGTTTCGTGCCTTGCCCGTTGGATCAACTGGTATGGCTTTATTACGATTCCCCTTTTAGCCTGGGTCGCCTTCAGTGTCATCATCGTTGCTTTGTTATTTGTTAAACCAGCGAAGGAGCTTGATTATGAGTAAATCGATTGCTAGCAATAAAAAACGCCAAAGCCGCACCCGCAAGCCCCAAGGTGGTTTGCCCAGCGAAGTTAAAATGTTGCTCTGGTTGAGTATTCCGGTGTTACTAATTGTGGCCGTGGTGCTGCTGACCCAAAGCCAAGCCAGTTCGACCCAGACGGTCGATATTTCGCGCTTGGTGCATACTGATAGCCCCGTTTTGGGCAAGACTGATGCGCCAGTAACCGTGGTTGAGTTTCTCGACCCAGAATGCTCGTCGTGTAAGGCGTTCTATCCAATTATCAAGGATGTGCTGGCCCAAAATGGCGATAACGTGCGCTTAGTGGTGCGCTACCTCCCATTGCATAACAACTCAGTTTTGGCGATGGCTGCAACTGAAGCTGCTGGCAACCAAGGCAAATATTGGGAAATGCAAGAGCTGTTGTTTGCCAAGCAAAGCGAATGGGGCAATAAGCAAGCGCCCCAAACTGCGTTGATGTTGCAATATGCCCAAGAATTGGGTCTTGATGGCGATAAATTTGCCAAAGATTTGAGCGACCCAGCGATTATGCAAAAGATCGAACGTGATAATGCTGATGCTCAAGCACTCAATGTGCGTGGCACCCCCAGCTTCTTTGTCAATGGCAAAGCAGTTTCGACCCTCAGCCAAAGCGCCTTGCAAAGCGCCATCGACGACGCAAAATAATGTTTGGCAGCGCTGCTTGATGCTAATCGAGCAGCGCTTTTTTATAGCCCAAACCGTGTGATGGCATCTATATACCTTGCTAATAATGGACAAAAGTTTGACATGATCTGGACTTCTATACTTACGCCATTCAGCACAATTCGTAGTTGATGAATGCTTCTGATGCACCGGCGGTGGCCGCGTGCTGTTTGGCGTTGTGTAGGAGGAATTTCATGCTAGCAGACGTTTCGACGGGAGCAAAACCGCAATGGCGCGCCTATGTGGTTTCGCTGGGGTTGGGATTATTGCTGTTTTTCTTGATGGCGTTGGATCAAGGCCAACTGCTGAGCTTAATTCAAGGCCAAGTTGCCTATACCCAAAATCTGATTCACGAATCGGTTCACGATAGCCGCCATGTTAACGGCATGCCCTGCCATTAAGCGAGATTCTGATGCAACGATTTTCTTTTGGAGTTGTGCTCAAGGCGCTGCTGTTGGCGGTATTGCTGGCAGGCACGGTTGTTGCAGCCTTCCATTTAGTGTTCACCGAGCCGTTGATTGACCAAGCAATTGGCCTTGAAGATGTGAATCATACGCTCAACGAAGCGCCACATGCTGGCGGTGATGAGCCAATCGTCAGCCGCAACGGCCAAAAAATTGGCTTATTTGTGGGCTATGGTTTGTATGGACTAAGCTGGGCCTTGTTGTTGTCGGTGGTATTTCATCTTGGCCAAGGCTTTTTTTGCCAGCTTGGTGTGCGGCGCACTGCCTTGTTATTTGGCTTTTTGGTATTCTGGGCCTGCGCGCTCATGCCATTCTTGAAGTATCCCGCCAATCCACCAGGCGTTGGCGAGCCAGATACGGTCAATGTGCGCCAGCAACTCTACATCGGCATTCAGTTTGCCTCTGCTATCGGCGTGGTTGGCGCGTTGGCGCTTGGGCGTTGGGTTGCGGCCCGTTGGCGTTTGCCACAGTGGGTTGTTAGCGGCGCGTTACTGGCGCTCAGCGGCGCAATCATCCAACTGGCGTTTCCTGCGGCTACCGACCCAATTCGCTTGCCCATGGAGTTGGTCAACGAGTTTCGGGCTTGGTCGTTGGCTGGGCTAAGCCTCTATTGGCTGCTGGTTGGCTTGGCGTTTGGTGGCTGCTTGGGCTTCTTCAGCCGCCCCTCCAAACCTGCAACCAAGCTCAAACCCTTGGCCCAATAAAGGCTAAGTGACATAAACATAACGAAGCGATTTTCTGGCTGATGACTCGATTTATCAGCCAGTATTGATCTCTATTAAGTGCTTATCATGGCTGATATTTATGAGTAGATGGCAAAAATAGTTCATCAGAATGCACAAAAAAATTAACGTTGCCGTTGACTGGATCAACGTTGAGTTTATTCCTAATGATCGCTTTATCTATGAAGTTACCATTGCTGTATCGGCTTGGCGAAACCAATTGTTCCTGGTTATAGCGGCGCAGCAAGGCTAGTTCCCGAATTACTCCGAATGGGATAGATCGCCCATGCCCAGTCGCTTGCAAGGATTAAGCTACGAGGAACATGCCATGGACTGATTTCCGGTTTATCCGCCAAGAGCAATTCGTTGGGTTCAATCGGGCCACCACATCCAGGGCATACAATATCGTTCAGCATCGGTTCCATGGTAAAGCGATCAAAGATATTGTTCGGATCGACATACATCCGATGTTCTTCCCAATCGACCAGCATAATTGTATCGCAGGCAGGGCAGCGCAGAAACATAGAGGTGAGATTGGTTGATGGATCCTTGAGCCGTTCACGAATGGCATCATCATCGATATCCATGTTGTTGATAACGCTATCAGTCATCAAGCACTCCTTAGTAAAAAAGCCGATCAAGTCTGATCTGCGCCAGAACAACCCTCATTACACCCCTGCTCGTTGCTAATCCGACAATCTTCGAGCCGCAAACATTGGCATTCCAAGCCATGGGTTAGCAAGGCCTGCATGTTTTGTAATACCTGCATTTGCTGGGCAACTTGAACGAGTTTGCTACTCGCCATCGTTTGCCAACGGGCAGAGGGCGGTGTATCAGCTTCAAATCCATGGATTAATGTTTGAACTTCAGCAATCGAAAAACCAGCTTTGCGGGCCAAATTGATCAAGCTAATCCATTGCAACACGCTTGGATCATAGCGGCGGCGGGTATTATGGCGCTGCGGCTTGGGAATTAACCCCATCTGCTCATAATAGCGAATTGCTGATGGCTGAAGGCCGGTTTGGGCTGCGACCTCGCCAATTGATAATCCTTGCATCGGCCAAAACTCCTGCTTGACTTAAAGTGCACTTCACATGATAGCGTACAACTATCAGGTTATAAAGGAGGATTCGATGAAACTTTTGCAAGAGTGTTTTGGCTTGCTACGCAGCAAAGTTGGGTTATTGATCATTGCAGCCAGTATGCTTGGGGTATTCTTTTTTGAACGTAGCGCGTTGGGCGGATTATTGGCAGGCGCAACGCCAATCGTCATGATGATCGCCTGTCTGATTCCTTGTGCGATTCCGTTATTATTGCTGCGGCGCAAGCAACCAGCTACGCAATGCAGTTGCAGCGATCCAAATTGTGGCGGGGTGGCAACCGAATAATTTAATTCTGCCGCAACTGATCAAACGCGATTAGTTGCGGCATTTGAGTTTAGTCAGAACGCGCAGCAAGATCAAGCTGCAATTGTGCTCGTAAGCGTTTGCGGGCTTTATGCAAGCGCCATTTGACCAAACCTTCATCAATCGCCAAAGCTTGGGCGGTTGCGGCAGTTGATAAGCCTTCGACATCGCGTAAGAGAAATACTGCGCGAAATTCAGCTGGCAAGGCCCGAATCAGATCAAGCAATTCGTGCTGCACTTCAGCTTGCACAAGCATTGCAGCTGGTTCTGGCTCGTTGGTACTAATCGTTTCGCTATAAACAGCATTTGGGGCATCAAGCGATACGCCAAGCGGTTGGCGACCTTGATCGCGGGCATAATTAATCGCAACATTGTGGGCAATCCGATCAAGCCATTTGCAAACCACGCCCTCATCGGATTGGCGCACGCTGGTAATATTGCGCAAAGCCCGCACCAGTGATTCTTGCGCCAGATCTTCAGCCACAAAATCGTCACTGATCAAGCGGCCAATTCGGCGCATCAGCCGCTGTGGCTCGCGGGTTATCATGGCAATCAGCCGATCGTGGGCATTAAGTTCGCTTGCTTCCATCGCTCAATTGCTCCATTATTGGCACATTGCAATTGTACCTCAACTAGCGTAGCAAGCGCCTAAATACTCCAAAACGCATCGCCGGCAATTGCTGTCCGTTTGGCTCCAATTGCGGTTAGCGCTTCAGCCGTTGCTGCGTGGCTACGGTTCAGCAACTCGGCAAATTCCTTGGTTGTGCCGCTTTGATAGGCTTTGAGCGCTTGCTCAGGCGTTGGCGTTTGCGTGGCTGGCTCCAAACCAGTTGCCTGTAGCAAGGCTTGCTCCAAACGGGCATACGGCTGCGAGCCATGCAATACTGCGCGTTTGCCTGCATTGGCTTGAATAATCAGGGTTGGAAAACCACGCACGCCCAGTTGGCGAATTTCGGCTAAATCGCGGCGAAAGCTGGCTTCGGCAACGCCACTTTGATAGAGGGTTGTAAATTGCTGCCCATCAATCCCTAATGCTTGGGCATATTCGGCCAGCAATTCAAAGCAAGCAATATTTTTCGCTTCTAGAAACAGGGCTTCGCGAATTCGGCGCAAAAAGATTTCTTCGTGTTCGGGAGCCAGCATGCGCACTGCATGCACCGCAATCGATGGTGGATACGAAGAATCGAGCGGATCGGTCAGCCAAACGCTGGGATCAATCGGCTGGCCATAGTGTTGGGCAACTTCGGCCCAGTGGGGCGCAACATCAGCAGGCTTGCGAATGCCCGCCCCTGTATCCTGAAAGCCTTGCCAGCCTGGCAATAAGCCACCATACACATGACGAAACTTCACATTTGCGCCATAATGATAGAGCAACTTGCGCCACGCTGGCTCCAGCGCCCAACAATGCGAGCAAATGGGGTCGGTGGCATACAGAATTTCAGCAAATATGTGGTTTACTGATTCAGTCTGGGTCACATCATGGTCAATGCTTGGTTCATTGGCTGGCGCTTCGGGCGCACAGGTTCCGGTTTTTATATCGCAAAAGCTCATGGTGTCATCCTTTCAATCAGCGTGTTAGTTACGCCTCTATCCATTAAGACACCAAAGTCACCAATTGGTTAGCGTTCAACAGCAGTAATTTAGCTAAAATGCAAACATCGCCCTTGAATTAAGGGCGATGTTTGATCAACGTGATTACCAACCTAAGCTGGGAATTTGTTCGGCAGCCAAACGGCCAAGCTGCACTTGAAACTGTGCTGGATTATCGGGATGCCATTCAAAACGAGCGCGCTCAAACCATTGGGTCAGCACCCGATCGCCATCAGGATTAATTTCCATGTGCGGGGCGGTGAGCGGCAAACCAAATAAGGCTAATGATTCAGCGTAACTAACCCCAGGCTCGCCTAAATCCAACCCATGGCTTTGCCAATAGCTCAGGAATGCACCGCAAACCTTGCGATCGGTGGTGGCAAAATGCTGGCATTGACCGGGCAATTGTTCTGAGCCTGCTGAGCTATCGCCCTCATTTTGCCAATTGCGATTGAGTGTTGCCAAACGTTCTGCTCCTAAGCGGCCAAGCGAAACCTCGTAGGGCGTGCCTGCCAACTCAGGGTGGTGCTCGTAGCGCTGGCGTTCGAGAAACTGCACCGTGTAGGTTTTGCCAGTATCTGCATTAACTTGGCTAAATTCTTCGCTAAGCGGATAGCCAAACACCGCTAAGCCCCCATTTTTTTGCCAATATTGCTCAAACAAACCGCCAAGCGAGTGCATGCTTTCAGGGTAGTAGCTACGATTCGCGACTAATGGATCGTTGGCTTGGCGCGGGGCAGTTGGCACAACCTCGGCAATTGGCCGCACATGAATGACTGGCTTTGCTCCACGATGGTCGCTCCATGCCACCACCGAATTATGAATAGAAATCGATGGCCGATTGTTATCGCTATAAGCAAAATGATCAATCCGAAACATGCTTTTTTGGCGAACATCAAAGCCTACCAAATCGAAATTAGGTCTGTTCTCAGTGGTGTAATTGACCGCTACCAAGAAATTTTGGCTTGCAGCGAAACCAGAAACAATATCAAAATGACAATTGTTTTCATTGATTAAGTTTTCGGTATTTTCCAGAGTTTTGGCGTATAAATTTTTGTTTTTGCAATAGTAAAAGCGCTTATTCAGCAAAATATTTTGTTTAATCGTCGCATTACACTCGGCTTCAGCTAGTTTTTTTGGTGCTTGCGAGCCATCAAACGCCAGGTAATGAATTTCCGAGCAGTAACCGTATTTGCCGGCATTTTGGGTTCCATACGACCAACTAATAATTTCTCCATCAGATTGCAGCGAATCTGTGCCGTAGATCGTGGCTTGCTCGCTGCCAACCAAGATTGGAGCCTGATTGCCACTCAGGTGCAATTTCCAGATACTATTCGTAATTTCTGGGATAGTTCCAGTAACTTCTAGCCAAACTAACCAATCGCCAGCAACAGTCCAACGCATCTGATCAGGATGGCGTGGGGTTTGCAACGTTGTACTGGTTTGCGTCGCCAGATCATACCGATATATTGATTGATTGTCGCGCCAGATTACCCGCCCATTGGCAATAAAGAAATCGTAGGTTTGACCTTGAATACTGCCAACGCTAACACTCGTGCCAGTCGCAAGATTGGTTACCAGTAATTCGCTCGTATAATTCACGAAATCGGTACGCCAGGTACGCCATGCTAGCCAATTGCCATCAAGTTTAAGCTGCGTAATCGTATGCTCGCTCACAATATCGCGGCTAATTGGTTGGTTTTGCTGGGCGGATGCTGGCTTGAGCACCAAGCTGAGGCTCAACATTAAAAAACCGATGCGCCATAACCACTTCATCGCTGGTCCTTTCTACATCAAGACTAACACGATGATTCTACGCAAAAGCAAGCTGATTTTGGCTGCAAGCGATGTGAGAGCAAACTTGTGAGAAGCTGAGAACTAGCTGAGATAATTAGGAGTGAGTTGAGGAAAAATTGTGGCTAAAATAAAAAATGGTGCCGATGACTGGAATTGAACCAGTGACCTAACGATTATGAGTCGTTCGCTCTAACCCCTGAGCTACATCGGCACAGAATGAGCGGCTTGGTATAAGCAAGCCGCTCAAATCTTTAGTTGTGGTTGCGGGGAGAGGATTCGAACCTCTGACCTTCGGGTTATGAGCCCGACGAGCTACCACTGCTCCACCCCGCGTTGACCTATGTATAATAGCACAACCTTGATTGCTTGTCAAATTAGTGCTTGCTCAAGCTATAAACGCTCTGTTCAAGGGCAATTTGGGGCGTTTGGGCAGTTTTGAACAGCTCGCGATCGACCCCAAGATCGCCGAATTGCATGGCAATTTCTGCTGAAGCGCTGGTAATTGTTACATCGCAGCCAAGCAAGCGAATCGCCTGAACCATCACTAAAACTTTTTCGGCAGCGTCGTTGGCCAGCTCACGCACACCAGCCATATCCAGAATCAACAGGCGGGTGCGTTGGCGATGGATGGTTGCCAGCAAGCGTTTTTGAATTTGCTCGATCCGTTTGGTATCGAGTGCGCCGACCAAGGGAGCCAGCAACACGTTGGCAGCAATCGTGACTGCTGGAGTTTCGAGGGTTTCGACCAAGGTAAATAGGCGTTGTTGCTCCTGATTTTGCTTGAGCAAGGCATCTGCTTGGTTGCGCATTAATGTTGATTGGGCTTTAATCCGACGCTGCTCGCCATCGGATTTACTGATGGTTTCGCGCAAGGCCACCAGATTAGTTTCATTGATGGTGCGAATCAGCACCATTGCGGCAACGATTAGGCCATAGGCAACCAGATTATCGACCGCAGCATAAACCCCATCGAAATTTGATCGGACTAAAATGCCACCATACCCAACGACTGCACTTATAATCACCGCTGTTGAAGAACCCATAATCAATGCCATCAGAGGCGGGATCAGGGTCATTAGGCTGACTGGCTGCGTTTTATCGACAAAGCCTGCGCAGATAATGGTCACAAAGCCTACCATTAACCAGCGACTCCATGCAATACCTCGCCAATAGGCAAAACTTATTCCAATTAGTACCAGCAAAATACCACCCATCAAGAGAGGTTCTTGCCAGCCATTGCGCAGACCGATCACAACATCGATTGCGGCAGTGGTGATATTTAACAGCACTAAGAGGGCAAGAGTTGCTTGGCGTTGGGTAATTCGGATCATGGGTATTGGCTCCGGATTGCTGGAAGCAGGATTGCATCTGTGTGCTTTATTATACGCACAAAAAAGTTAAAAGAAAATGGGCCGATTGGTATACCCAATCGACCCATCTGTTGCGCAATGTAGCAGCTTTAGCCGCGTGATTTTTCGACCAATTCTTCTTGCAAGTTGCGTGGAATTGGCTCGTAGTGATGGAACTCCATCGAGTAGGTAGCGCGGCCTTGGGTTTGTGAGCGCAAATCGTTGACATAACCAAACATGTTGGCCAATGGCACGAAGCCACGCACGACTTGAGCGTTACCGCGAGCTTCCATCCCTTCGATGCGACCACGGCGGCTGTTTACGTCACCGATGACACTACCCATGTAATCTTCGGGCACAATCACTTCGATCTTCATGATTGGTTCCAAGATTTGAGGTCCACCGCGGCGAACGCCGTCCTTCAAGGCCATTGAAGCGGCAATCTTGAAGGCCATTTCCGACGAGTCAACGTCGTGGTATGAGCCGTCGAACAAGGTTGCTTTCACGTCGACCACTGGGTAGCCAGCGATAACGCCAGTTTCCATGGCTTCGCGGATACCGGCTTCGACTGCTGGTACGTATTCGCGAGGTACAACCCCACCAACGATACCATTGACGAAGATATAGCCTTCGCCTTCGCCTGATGGCTCGAACTTGACTTTGACGTGGCCGTATTGACCTTTACCGCCCGATTGGCGCACGAACTTGCTATCGATATCGACGCTCTTGGTGATGCTTTCGCGGTAGGCCACTTGAGGCTTACCAACGTTGGCTTCAACCTTGAATTCGCGCATCATGCGGTCGACGATAACTTCCAAGTGCAATTCGCCCATCCCGCGGATGATCGTTTGGCCAGTTTCGACATCGGTGTTCAAGCGGAAGGTTGGATCTTCTTCGGCCAAGCGTGAGAGTGCAATCGACATCTTGTCTTGGTCGGCCTTGGTTTTTGGCTCAATCGCCACCGAGATAACTGGTTCTGGGAACTTGATGCTTTCCAAAACCACTGGATCATCTGGTGAACAGATGGTATCGCCGGTGAAGGTATCTTTTGGACCCACCACAGCAGCAATATCGCCTGCGTACACTTCCTTGATTTCTTCGCGGTGGTTAGCGTGCATTTGCAGCAAGCGGCCAACGCGTTCGCGCTTGTTCTTGGTGGTGTTCAAAACGTATGAGCCAGTTTCGAGCTTACCTGAGTAAACGCGGAAGTAGGCCAACTTACCCACGAATGGGTCAGCCATAATTTTGAAGACCAAGCCAGTGAATGGGGCATTTTCGTCGGCTGGGCGCTCGATGAACTCTGCGTCTTCAGCTTCTGAATCAACGCCTGGGCGCACAGCCTTGGTCACTGGAATTTCCAATGGTGAAGGCAAGAGCAACACAACAGCGTCGAGCATGCGTTGTACGCCTTTGTTCTTCAAGGCTGAACCACACAAGACCGGCACCAATTTGTTGCCGATGGTGGCAGCGCGCAGGGCGCGGCGCAATTCTGGCACTTGCAATTCTTCGCCTTCGAGGTAGAGCATCATCAACTCATCATCGGTTTCGGCGATTGCTTCGAGCATATAGTCGCGGGCTTCTTTGGCTTTTTCAGCCAATTCAGCAGGAATTTCGCGTTCTTCTTGGACTTTACCAACATCGTCCATGTAGAAGATAGCCTTGTTTTCCATCAAGTCGATGATGCCTTGGAAGCGATCTTCGGCCCCGATTGGCAATTGGATCGGCACAGGCTTAGCGCCAAGGCGATCGACAATCATGCTGACGGTACGGTCGAAGTTCGCGCCCATGCGGTCCATTTTGTTGACAAAACAAATCCGAGGCACATTATATTTATCAGCTTGTCGCCACACCGTTTCTGATTGTGGCTCCACACCGGCCACTGCGTCGAACACCACTACGCCACCGTCGAGCACGCGCAATGAGCGCTCTACTTCAGCGGTAAAGTCCACGTGGCCAGGGGTATCAATAATATTGATTTGATAGCGTTGCTCAGCATATTCCCAGTGAGCGGTGGTAGCCGCAGCGGTAATGGTGATACCACGTTCGCGTTCTTGTTCCATCCAGTCCATGGTGGCAGCGCCTTCATGGACTTCACCGATCTTATAGTTACGACCGGTATAGAACAAAATCCGTTCGGTGGTAGTAGTTTTCCCTGCGTCAATGTGGGCAATAATCCCAATATTGCGTACTCTGTCGAGTGGTGTCGAGCGAGGCATTCCTTACTCCGTTACATGGTTAGTATTAGTTGGTGACAGCCTGCACGGCGGTGACGTTGTATTGTACCATAAGTATGCAGGCAAAAAGCGGCTAAACATCGCGTCTAGCCGCTCTGGTCACCGACCCAATTGTTCACGACGCTGGTCGTGAGGGGTGGCCATAAACTTTAGAAGCGAGCGTAGTGTGAGAAGGCGCGGTTGGCTTCAGCCATACGGTGAACTTCTTCACGACGCTTGACGGTTGCACCAGTGTTGTTGAAGGCATCGACCAATTCGAGCGCCAAGCGTTCGTGCATTGGTTTGCCGCTGCGAGCACGGGCGGCAGTCAACAACCAACGAATTGCCAAGGCAATCCGGCGGTCGCTTTTAACTTCGACTGGCACTTGATAGGTTGAACCACCGACGCGCTTTGGGCGAACTTCGATGGTAGGGCTTGAGTTGCGCAACACTTGTTCGAACACATCAACCGCTTCGCGGGTCAAGCGTTGTGAAGCAACCTCTAAAGCGCGATAAACGATGTTTTCAGCGACACTTTTTTTACCGTGCATCATGACCTTGTTGATCAACATTTGCACGTGGACGCTGTTGTGAATTGGATCACCAGGCACAATACGCTTGGCAATTTTTCGTCGTCGTGGCATTGTATTTTACCCTACCTTATTTTTTCTTCTTGCCCGTTGCAACTTGGGCGTTCTTCTTGGTGCCGTACTTCGAGCGACCTTGCTTGCGGTTGTTAACACCTTGTGAGTCCAAGGTACCGCGCACAATGTGGTAGCGTACGCCTGGCAAGTCTTTTACCCGACCACCGCGAATCAAGACCACTGAGTGTTCTTGCAAGTTGTGACCTTCGCCTGGGATGTAGGCGGTCACTTCCATTTGATTCGACAAGCGAACCCGTGCCACTTTGCGCAACGCCGAGTTTGGCTTCTTAGGGGTCATGGTCTTAACTTGCGTACAAACACCACGCTTTTGGGGTGCGCCGCTGCCGCGGGTAAGCTTGCCCTTCAGCGAGTTGTAGATGAAACGCAGCGCAGGTGCCTTGGTCTTTTTGACCACAGGTTTACGGGGCTTGCGGATCAACTGGTTGATCGTTGGCATTCAATTCCTCCAAAAATCTTGGAAATACCCAGTTCGGACGGTTCTCACGTCTACTATACCGTGAGCGTGTTCTAGCCTAACGAGCTATGGCATTGCCGCCCCAATGCCGCGAACAGTCATAATCAATTGGTTTGCAATCAGCCAGTTGGGTGATTGCTACCAGCGAAAAATTGCAGCAAAAAAAGCATGCCCACCACGGGGCATCGACCGCCCAGTATAGCACTTGCCTACGTCTATGTCAAACTGCTGTTGACCTGTAGCCAAATATCCAACCAAAGTACGGCTATTCGATTAAACTCCTATGCTTATATACTGAGGCTATGAAAGATTTGGTGGTATACGGTTTTAGTATGAGGGAAATGCTATGCGTCGTAGTTGGATGAGATTTGTGGCCCTTTGCGCTATCGTCTTTGTTGGTAGCAATTGGCTCGTAAGCGTTTCGGCGGAAAGCTCGATTGAACTCCTCAAAGATATTGCCCCAGGTAGTAATAGTTCGGTCGGTATAATCAGTACAATAGGTTCTAATCGACATACTATGCTCAATGGGATAAGTTATTTTATTGCAAATGATGGAGGACTTAAAGACAGTTTATGGCGCAGTGATGGAACTGAAGCAGGAACTTTTAAATTAACTACTGATGGACAAGAATCATTTTTACCAACTCGCATGATTGCTTTTGGAGATAATGTTTATTTCGCCACTTCAACACCTCAAGATGGGTTTTCGATTTGGCGCAGCGATGGTTCTGCTAATACGCTGGTAAAAGTAGTGAGCTTTAATCAAGGCATTCTTGAAAAAGCCTCACACATAAGTTTGCTTCCAGTTATTAACAACACTCTTTATTTCTTTTTTTCTAACGAAGGTAAATTAGAACTTTGGAAACTTGATCAAGCATTGCAGCCAATTCTGATCACATCTTTGGAAATTTATCCATCAACACTAGTTAAAGTGCAAGTTCAACCACTCATCGATTTTCAAGGGAGCCTCTATTTTGTCGCAACTTCAATTGATGATTCGAATATAACCTATCAAATTGATTTATGGAAAACTGATGGCACTGCTACGGGAACCTCCCTCGTTCATGTGATGGATAACCGTCGATTTTCCGAGATTAAAGGCCCAATTGTAGTTAATGGAAAACTGCTGTTAATTTCATCACCTGATGGCCTTTTGGTTAGCGATGGTACTCCAAATGGTTTACAACCTTTAATAGACCCTAATGAGGGTGGTGGAGTAAAACCACAGATTGTGAGCCTTAACGGTCAAGGATTTATATCATTCAGTGATCGTATATGGCGAACTGATGGCACACTTGAAGGAACCTATCCACTTGATGTTAATCCCAGTGGCCCTGATGCAGCTGTTATCTTGAATACGCTTGATGATTATATTTATTTTATAGCTGATCATAGTAGTTATGGGCGTGAGCTTTGGCGGAGTGATGGCACAAGTGCCGGAACAACCTTAGTCCAAGATATTAATCCTGGTGGACAAGGTAGTTTCCCCCAAGAACTAACCAAAGTGGGTGAGCGTCTCTATTTTTCCGCTTATACGCCTGTTCCTACAAATAGCAATCCTCAATTGCATCCATGGAAACTTGATTGCACAGGGACTCAGGCTAGTCTGATTGGACCCCCTGAGTGGAATACTTTAGTGAATCCTTATATCTATCTGGCAAATCCTCGCGGTGTAATCTTTGCTGCCTATACCCCTGATGTAGGCCTGGAACCTAGATTATATCGTGAAAGTGGCAATACATGGCTTCATAGTAATCCGGTTGTTGCTACGACCAACGATCAAGTTGCAGCAATTCCCGTGACCCTTGGCAATGATGGCACAATTATGCATCAAAACATTGATGTGACACTCACTTTGACCAATGGTATTGAGTATCTCAGCGATACCAGTGGCATTACCCCAACAATCGAAGCTAATACCGTGACTTGGCAATTTAACGAGATTCCAACGAATTGTAGTGAGCAGACCTTTATGGTTTATGTGGGCTTACCAAATTCTCCAATTGGTGATCAAAAGGCATTTACGCTTGCCATAAACGGCATGGACTCGACTGATACAGCGGGCGATAATCAAGCAGATGGCCACATTTTTGTTCGGCGTACAATCTTTTTACCAGCAATTCAGTAAGTTAGTGCCTTTTTGGGCAAAAGAGCTGTCATAACGACGGCTCTTTTTGGTTTATTTGGCTCTGTGCCAACAAATCCCAGCCCACAGCTGTCTCCAAGCGGGTGCAGCCAGCGCTCAAGAGTTCGCGGGCTTGGGCCAGCTCAGTAACAGCATTAACCTTAATTCCTATCGCCGCATTGATTGTGCGTCGCACATCAGCTACCAGCTCAGCCGCTACCGTCACCACATCAAGATCGTGGGTCGCTGCTTGGGCACAGGCTCGTAACACAATTTGGGCCTGTGGGCAGGCAGTTAAATTGAGTTTGATCAACGGCTTCGGATCATAGGAACATGGCACATTGGCCCTGAGCCAAGCCTCAAATTCTTCAGCCTCGCTCATAATCGCCTGCGGCACAGGCAATTCGATTTCGGTTACGCCGAGCCGCAGAGCATGTTCGGTTTGTTCGCGGCTAACGCTTGCAATGCCGATGCGCAGCCCACTGCCAGCAGTCGCATCAACCCAAGCTTCCGCTTGCTCAAGTGGCACGACCAAGCAGCCAATTCCGGCAGCAATGGCCTGTTGCGCTTGGCGTTGGATTTCAGCTGTTGGCAGCACATCGCTGATCAATTGATCAAGCAACGCAGCTAAGGCGCGGGGTGCATCGCTGCGGGCGTGTGGCAAGCCAGCAACTTGGGCGCGTTCACGCAGCGTTCGCAGCACCATGCGGCTCACTGTGGCTTCGACTGAATGGCGAATTGTAGTCATCTCGATACTCCTTGCTTGCACTAAGCACAAGCGCTTGTGGTATTATCAGCGCAACAATCCGCATTGTGGATACCGAAATTCTGATACTACCAATATGGGTTGGGCGGTTGTGGCTCGACCCCAAGGATGAACTATGCAAACCGAAGTGGAGCGTGTCACGGCAATGACGCACGAACAACGTAACCCCATCAGCCCGCTCGACCTTGGCTGGGTCAATAGCCTGCGCGTCAATCGCTCTGCAGTCGAGCGCCGCGTGAGCAGCTTGCCAAATCGGCGCACGGTTAAAAAGGATTGGCAGGCAGCCTGGCTTTTGAAAGCCATTAGCTGCATGGATTTAACCACCCTCTCTGGTGATGATACCGTTGGCACTGTCCAGCGTTTATGTTTAAAAGCCCGCCAACCAATTCGTGGCGATTTGGTCGATGCGCTTGGGATTCGCAGCCTCAACCTGACGGTAGGCGCGGTTTGTGTCTACCATACTTTTGTTGAAACTGCGGTGCAAGCACTTAGAGGTACGGCTATTCCGGTTGCCGCGGTTTCAACCGCCTTCCCCGCTGGCTTGGCCCCAATGGAGCTACGCTTGCGCGAGATTGAAGCTTCAGTAGCTGCTGGAGCACGTGAAATCGATATTGTGATTTCGCGCCATCTGGTGCTCAACGGCGATTGGGAAGCCTTATACGACGAAGTGCGCCGCTTTCGCGAAGCCTGTGGCGAAGCCCATATGAAAACGATTTTGGCAACTGGCGAGCTAGGCACCTTGCGCAATATTGCCCAAGCCAGCCTCGTTTGTATGTTAGCTGGTGCTGATTTTATCAAAACCTCGACTGGCAAAGAGCCTGTTAATGCAACCCTGCCAGTTTCATTGGTGATGGTGCGCGCGATCCGCGATTACTATGAGCAAACTGGCTATAAAGTTGGCTTCAAGCCCGCTGGTGGCATCCGAACTGCTAAGCAATCACTGGATTGGCTGGCCTTGATCAAGGAAGAACTCGGCGATCATTGGCTGCATCCACATTTGTTTCGCTATGGTGCAAGCGCGTTGCTGGGCGATATTGAACGCCAGTTAGAGCATTATGTAACTGGCCAATATTCGTCAGCAATTCGCCATCCAATGGGGTAGTGCAATGAAACGTCTCGTTCGTGGGTTGCTTGCAAGTTTTATGCTGGGTGTTGGAGTATTACACTTTACCAATCCCAAGCCATTCGTCGAAATTGTACCACCTTCGTTGCCACGTCCACGGAGCTTGGTTTACCTGAGCGGCGTGTTTGAGATTTTAGGTGGCCTCGGCTTATTGCTGCCCGGCGTGCGCCGCAAAGCTGGCTTGGGTTTGATGGCTTTGTATCTGGCGGTTTTTCCTGCCAACATTCAGATGCTCAGGCAAAACGCACCGCTGTTTGGCAAACAACGCCCATTCTTGTTGTGGCTGCGCTTGCCGTTTCAACCATTGCTAATTTGGTTGGCATGGTGGGTTTCCCGCGACGAGGACTAGTTTTTGGATTCCCTCACCCCAACCCCTCTCCCGTGGCGCGGGCGAGGGGCTTTAACTCCATAGTTCTTGCACAATGTTTGGTGAATAATGTTCGGCTCCCCCTCGCCCGCGTCTAGTGGGAGAGGGGGTTGGGGGGTGAGGGGAATTTAAGCCTGCCTGGTTTGGCGAAACAGCACATGCGGCAGGTTGGCGCGCTCAAAATTACGTTCATAGACCATGCCTAATTTTTCGGCTACTCGTTGCGAGGCAAAATTGGTCGTCATCGTGAACAAGACTAGCGAATCGAGTTGCAACTGCTCAAAAGCCACTACCCGTGCTTGACGAGCAATCTCGGTTGCGAGGCCTTGGCCCCACCATTCGGGCAGCAAGGCATAGGCAATTTCGGTCTCTGGCTGATGATCAAGCTGAACCAAGCGCAAACCGCCGCGCCCAACAAACGCCCCGCTAGCCCGATCGTGAAACACACATAAGCCATAGCCTGCTTGCTGCCAATCGTTGGTCTGCATTTCAAGACCTTGCTGCGTGCGTTGGCGATCTTGCAGGCCGCCAAGGGTTGCCATCATGGTTGGATTCTGGTGCATGGCGGCGATTAAATCGATGTGTTCAAGGCTGATAGCACTGGCAACCAAGCGTTGCGTCGAGAAAACCTCAGGATCGAGCATAAAACCTCATATGCAATTTCAAATCAGCGATTGTGACCAAAATTAATTATCAATTAAGCATGGTAGGCACTGATCTTGCCTATCGCAAGCGACATAAGTATGATACTATCAGCATGGCATCGTTGCCCTACATCGTCCCCATTCGCTGATAGAATTGGAGGTACGCTATGAAGATCAAGCATGTGCTTGCAACCAAAAGTCCAATCATTCATACGATCAATCCACAAACACTACTCAGCCAAGCCGTTGCGATTTTATCCGAACACAACATTGGCGCGTTGGTGGTGATTGAAGCTGATCGGATTGCGGGAATTATCTCCGAGCGGGATATTATTCGGGCAGCCGCCCAAGACCCAGCAATTTTTGAGCGTCAAGTGCAGCATGTGATGACGGCCAATGTAATAACCGGTCGCCCCAGTGATGATCTTAAAGCGGTGCTCCAAACCATGACCAGTCGCCGCTTTCGCCATTTGCCAATTCTCGATGGCGACATTTTGCTTGGCATTGTCTCAATTGGTGATGTCGTCAAGGCGCAACTTGGGGAATATGAAGGCAAGCTCGATACCCTCGAAACTCAAATTATCGAAGAGGGCTAGACGCTCAAAAGGATTGTGATCATGACAACTGTGGGAACTGAAGCGCAGCCATTACGGGTTGCGATCATTGGTTCTGGACCATCGGCGTTTTATGCAGCCGATCATTTGCTCAAACAAAGCGACTTGGTAATTGAAGTGGATATGTTTGATCGGTTGCCAACGCCGTTTGGTTTGGTGCGCGGCGGCGTTGCCCCCGATCACCAAAAGATCAAAACCGTTACCAAGGCCTTTAACCTCGTGGCCAAAAACCCGCGCTTCCGCTTTTTTGGCTATGTTGAATATGGCAAAGATCTGAGCCACGCCGATTTGGTCGAGCATTATCATCAAATTTTATATGCTACTGGCGCTCAAAGCGATCGCCATATGGGCATTCCTGGCGAGGATCTGACCAACAGTTTTCCGGCCACCGCCTTTGTTGCTTGGTATAACGGCCATCCCGATTATCGCCATTTGCAATTCGATCTTTCGCAAGAGCGGGTAGCAGTGGTTGGGGTTGGCAACGTGGCAATTGATGTGGCGCGGATTTTGTGTCTTTCACACGAAGAACTGGCCCGCACCGATATTGCCGATCATGCGCTCGAAGCGTTGAGCAAAAGCAGTATCAAAGAAGTCTACTTATTAGGCCGGCGTGGCCCCGCCCAGGCAGCGTTTACCACCCCAGAAGTTAAAGAATTGGGCGAGCTGGAAGAAGCTGATGTGGTGGCGATTCCCAGTGAAGTTGCGCTCGACGACGTGAGCCGCGCCGCTTTGGAAGCTGGCGGCGATAAAGCTGCTCAGAAAAAAGTCGAATTGCTGCAAGGCTATGCTCAACGCCAGCCAGAAGGCAAAAAACGCCGCTTGATCTTCCGCTTCTTGGTTAGCCCAACCGAAGTGCTTGGCGATAGTGACGGTCGGGTGGCTGGTTTGCGCTTGGCCAAAAACGAACTCTATGCCAGCGATGCTGGCAGCATTGCCTCGCGCCCAACTGGCGAAACCGAAGATTTGCCAGTCGGCTTGGTGTTTCGGTCGGTCGGCTATCGGGGTGCGCCCTTGGTCGATGTGCCATTCAACGAACGCTGGGGAACCTTCCTCAATGAAAAAGGCCGGCTTATCGATCCAACCAGCCAACAGCCAAAAGCTGGCGAATATACCGCTGGCTGGATCAAGCGTGGGCCAAGCGGCGTGATTGGCACCAATAAACCAGATGCGGTGGAAACCGTGCAATGTATGCTCGAAGATGTGGCAGCTGGTCAATTGCTCAGCCCAAGCCACGCCGATCGCGAAAGCATTGAAAAATTGGTGCAAGTACGCCAGCCCAACTATGTGACCTTTGCCGATTGGCAACGGCTCGATGAGATTGAGGTTGCCAACGGCGCTGCCACTGGTCGGCCACGGGTCAAATTTACTAGCATCGAAGATATGTTGGCAGCAATTGGCAAAAATGTAACCGCCTAGCCCTTGAATTTGTGCCTTGGCAGCCCACAGCTGATTCATTTCAGGTGTGGGCTTTTTTGAGTTCCACGAAGCGACACAAAAGCCAGCAACCGCGAAGAACGCGAAGAGCGCGAAGGTTGTTTTGGCCACAGATTCCACAGATTGTTGTGATTATTGTTGCACTAGCCCAAGGCCCATAGCCAATAGTATCCTTCATCCCTCATCCTTCATCCTTTTCTCTGCGCCTCTGCGTTAAAATCCCAATCGACGAACAGCACGAAACCGCGAAGAGCACGAAGGACACGAAGGTTAAGTTTGTTCGCCACAGATTGGCACAGATTTCTCTGATTATGCTTCCGATTGCCCATAGCCAATAGCCCAAAGCCATACTCCTCTGCGTTAAAACCTAAAAGTATGATCTTTTTTGCCTTCTTCCTTTTGACCTTTTCATCCCTCATCCCTCATCTCTCATCCTTCTGACTTTTATGTTCTATGCTCTATGCTCTTTGTTCTTATTTTGATTTTTGACTTTTTCATCCCTCATCCTTCATCCTTCATATTTTATACTTCTGCCTTTTGGCGGATTTGGCTTGGGCCAGAACGCGCTACAATGCATGCTGCAACTACCCACTATCGCACAACAAAGGAGCTGGTTATGGCATTTGGGCGTTCATTCTGGCGTGAAACTCGTGCGTCGTATGCATTCGTTGAGCGCAACATTAATTTGATTAAACGCTATTGGGGCTGGGAAGTTGTTTGGTTGATCTATTCAATTGTCAATGCCTTATCGATTACCTTCATTGGCAAGGCGGTTGGTGCAATTACTGGCCAAGAATTCGACCAAGCAACGATTGATGCCACGATTCTCTATTTGATTGTTGGCACATTGGTTTGGCACTATTTGGCGGTGGTGTTCGATTGTATTGCTGAATCGGTGCAATGGGAGCGCTGGGAAGGCACAATTGAATATACCTTTATGGCACCGATCTCACGGCTGACGCATATGCTGGGGACGACGATTTTTGCAGTCTTTTGGGGCTTGTTTCACACCGGAATTATCTTGGCCTTTGTGGCAGTATTCTTTCAAATTAGCCTTGATAATGCCAATTTTCTTGGGGCGACGGTGATTCTGCTGACGGGCAGCATTAGTTTTATTGGTTTAGGGATTGTGGCTGCGGTATTGCCGTTGCTCTTTCCCGAACGTGGGGCGCAGATGACCAACATTGTCAAAGCCACGATTTTGTTGGTTTCAGGCGTTTATTATCCAATTAGCGTTTTGCCAACCTGGATGCAACCGCTAGCATCGATTTCGCCAGCGACCTATGTGTTGGAAGGCATGCGTCGCGCGTTGCAACATAATGCAGGGCCAATTGCGCTGTGGGGGAGCTATTTGTTGCCATTGCTTGGCAGCGGCATACTGCTTGTACCCTTGGGCTTGTGGATCTTCTTGCGCGGCGAGGAGTATGCCAAACGGACTGGGCGCTTAAAACGCAACGGCTAGGATAGCGTTGACAGATTTTTGCAGCAGCCTGCTTGAAATAAGCAATGTTTGACTATAGTGTGTCAGCAATTTCGCAATGACGCTAAAAATTAATGGTATAGATGAAATGCGTATTTGCTGACCGTATGGATGCTAGTGTAGTACTATAATAACCACTATGCTAGCCCATGGTGTAGGACCAAGGTCATGCTTTACAGGCCGTGGTTAAACCTTTTTGGTGCTTTGAGGGGGGATAGCTATCCCCCTTTAGTACCAAAGAACCATTAAAATTTTTGACAAGAAACCGATCTCGACGTACAATAAACCTAACAACCCACCTACGATAGCCTGTAGAAGCCATTTGTATGATGAATCATCGCTATTCGGCCTAGGAATCAGTTTGGTTCATGTATTAATGGTTTGCTTGTGAGCGTTCTCAGCATCAAGCGCGAAAGTTTACAAGCCATCCAGACACTCTACAGCTAGCGTATTGCCTAACACCATGACACTCCATAGAATCTGACCAATGTACGGGATCATCTTCCTGTAGATTGCGAGGGAGGCTACCATGATCATTATCTTCTAGATTAATTGAGCTTTTGCAGCTGGACATGTTTGAAGGGTTTGTTTATGGGTGTGATAATCTTCTAAGATTGAGGGTGTGCAGGTCTCGGAGTCCAACTGTTGCTCTGCCCAAATATAGGGTAGAACACTACCGATGATTGCGATTCATCGCTGGAGTGACGAGACATTGTGAATTCACAGCTATATTGGTTGTGTTGAGGCCATATGCACTAGCTGGGGAGGATTTCCATGATCATCATTTTCTAAAATAATCAGTACGTAGCAACTACCAAACCGCCTATGATCTTCAGATCATGGGCGGTTTTTTTATGCACATTTGGGACTTATGCCAAATAAATATTAATAATTTTGACAATTTCGTTAAAATGATTTAATATATCCTGCATACTCATCTAGATGAGTACCCGACGTTGTTCGACTGGCCACTTATCTTTCATCCACAGAAAGGGGCATGCGACTTCGGAAGCTTCCAACGACCTCACCGATTCCTTCGCAACAATGATGTGTATGTGTGGTAATCCAGCCAGTGTTTGGTATTGGGATTGCCCATGGTAAATTTGCAACCCACATATTGAGGAGGCACCCTTGAAGCGTCTGTTTGTTTCATTCGTGTTGATCTGCAGCCTGGTTATTATCTTCAGTGCTCCCAACCCTTCATTTGGTCAAACTCGCAACCCTGGCAAACCTGTTGATCGGGTCGATGTTGCTGCTCCAGCAGTAGCAGGCCAGTTTGTGGTCAAATTCAAAGCCACGACCGAAAAAGCCAACCGATCATCAGCCCTCAAAGCGATTGGTGCTGTACAAATTGATCGGATTGCAGCACTTGATGCAGAAGTTATTGAAGTTGCGAGCCTCAAAAGCAACGATACCCTCGCTGGTCGCGAAGCTGTCTTAGCCAGCTTGAAGCAAAATCCTAATGTCGAATATGCCGAACCAAACTTTATTTATTCCATGAATTTTACGCCCAATGACCCAAGCCTAAGCTCACAATGGGCATGGGGTGTCATTCAAGCATATACCGGCTGGGATATTACGCAAGGTAGCAGCAGCGTCGTAATTGCAGTTGTTGATACTGGGATTCAAAGCAACCACCCTGATCTTGATGCCAAGATGGTGGCTGGCTATGACTACATCGACAACGACGCAACCCCAGCCGACGGCAATGGCCACGGCACGCACGTTGCAGGCACAAGCGCTGCTGAAACCAATAACAGCACTGGTGGCGCTGGTACGTGTCCAAATTGTAAGTTGATGCCGGTGCGCGTGTTGAACAACAGCGGTAGTGGAACCTTGGCCGGTGTGGCCAATGGCATCACCTACGCTGCTGACAATGGTGCCAAAGTTATCAACTTGAGCCTTGGTGGCGGCGGTTCGACCGCATTGCAAAATGCTGTTGATTACGCTTGGGGCCGTGGTGTGTTCTTGGCATGTGCTGCTGGTAACAGCAACACCTCAAGCGTCACCAACTCGTACCCAGCAGCCTACACCAACTGTTTCGCCGTTGCCTCAACCACCTCAAGCGATGCGCGCTCATCGTTCTCGAACTACGGTTCGTGGGTTGAAGTTGCTGCCCCAGGTTCGAGCATCTACTCAACCTGGATCAACAGTGGCTACAACACGATCAACGGTACCTCAATGGCAACCCCACACGTTGCTGGTTTGGCTGGCTTGTTGGCCTCACAAGGCTTGAGCAATAGCCAAATTCGCGATCGTATCTGCTCGACCTCAGATACCATTTCTGGCACGGGCAGCAACTGGACGTGTGGTCGGATCAATGTGTACCGTGCAGTCAACAACGGCGGAACCACGCCAACCCCAACGCCACCACCAACCACGCCAACCGTCGTTCCACCAACCGCAACCCCACCTCCAGGCGGTGGTAGCATCGTCAATGGTGGCTTCGAAAGTGGCACGACTGGCTGGACCCAAGCATCAAGCGGTGGCTATGGCTTGATCGATACCACGCGCCCACGCACTGGTAGCTACAGCGTGTATATGGGTGGCTACAACAATGCCAACGAAGGGCTGTATCAAACGGTAACTGTCCCAGCAGGTTCGTCGTTGAACTTCTACTGGTATCAAACCAGCAACGAAGGCACAACAACTGCCTACGACTACCTGCGCGTGCGGGTCTACAACACCAGCGGAACCCTGTTGGGAACCTTGGCAACCCGCTCAAATGTTAATACCGAAAACGCTTGGGTTGCTGAAAACTTGAGTTTAGCAGCCTACGCAGGTCAAACGGTGCGCATCCGCTTTGAAACCACAACAGATAGCTCATTGACGACATCGTTCTTTGTTGATGATGTTAGCCTGCAATAAGCTTATCGTGCTTCCCTAGTCTGCAATCGAACAACGTCAGTCGCACCCGTCAACAGCAATGTTGGCGGGTGTAGCGTTTTACAAGCGCCCGTCGTTACGCTAAAATAGAGCGTAGCAACCACCAACCAGTTAAGGAGTGATCGATCAATGGCCAGTGAGTCAAACAATCATTTGACCAACAAGCGTACCTATTCAGTTATTGGCACGCTGTTTGTGCTTGTTTTAGCAGTGCTCTCGTTTATTGTTGTGCCAATGATGTTGTTTGCTGATGATTCGCCAGCAGGGGCTTTGGCATTCTTGGCAATTATGCTGGGCTTAGTGGTCACGGTTATTGCCTCGATTTTGGCTCCACTCAAGCAACAAGAATATACCGATTTTGCGGTGCGCCCACCAATGGAGCTTGATTTGGATACTTTCGATGCCAAAAAAGATGGGGTTTCGTGGTAGAACCTTTTGGGTTGAAGCACGGCCAGTAGGATTTGCCTGCTGGCCGTTGTTTTTTTAGCTGGCAGTATCAACTTGGGCGCTGGCAAAGGTTGCCATCTCGCCAAGAATATTGCAGGCTGCTTGCACCAATGGAATCGCCAAAGCAGCGCCGCTGCCTTCGCCAAGCCGTAAATCGAGTTGCAGTAAGGGTCGTAAGCCAAGTTGTTGCAGGGCAATGCGATGGCCTGGCTCTGCGCCGCAATGGGCGGCAATACAATAGTCAATTGTTTGGGGAACAATCACTTGGGCTACCAAAGCGGCAGCTGTCGTAATAAAACCATCAAGCAAAATTGGCACACGGCGTTGAGCAGCACCCACGATAATTCCAGCTAAGATGCCAATTTCAAAGCCGCCAACCTCGGCCAATGGTTCGAGCTTGCCACGATTTTCGCCAACCCGCGCCACCGCTTGGCTCACAACCTCGATTTTGCGTTGATATTGCGCCGCTTGCACTCCAGTGCCATGGCCGGTCACCACTGCTGCTGCTTGCTGGCAATAGATTGCGGTTAAACATGCGGCGGCGGTCGTATTGCCAATGCCCATCTCACCAAGCGCAATTAAATCGTGGCCTGCATCGGCAAGCTCATGGGCCAGCGCAATGCCCCGTGCAAGGGCAGATTGAGCTTGTTCGTGGCTCATTGCTGGTTCAATTGCCAAGTTCTTGGTGCCAGGCCCCAGCCATTCGCTGCGGAAATTCGGCGCGCTGCTGCTGATGGCGGTTTGCACTCCAGCATCAACAATCAATAATTCGGCCCCAACATGGCGGGCCAACACGCTGACTGCTGCACCACCAGCCAAAAAATTGCCCACCATTTGGGCGGTAACGCTTGAGGGATACGCACTCACGCCATATTCCGCCACCCCATGATCCGCTGCTGCCACAATAATGATTGGTTTTTGAATCGTTGGCGGGCATTGCTGGCGGATTCCGGCCAATTGAATGGACAATGCTTCAAGCTGACCAAGCGCTCCTTGGGGCTTGGTTAATTGGTTTTGGCGTTGTTGCGCTTGCTCGATTGCAGCCTGATCAAGCGGCTCGATCGTAGCCCACGAATCTTTAATGTTCACTACTTGCTCCAGGAATAGGTTGATCGCCGCGCAGAATAGCATCAATCTCATCCGACGACAACCGTTGCACATCAGCTGGGCTTGGTTTGGGTTCGCTTGGCGTTGGGGTGCTGGCAGGAACTTCAACGCTCACTCGCGTGCCAGTCAACGGCATAACCATGGTTAATTTGGGGTCGGGGATGTTTGGCTCAAGCCCTTCGAGCGTATCGCGCAAGGCTTCATCGTAAATCACCACTGCATCGCTGCCAATGCCCGCCACTCCAGCGCTGAGCACATATTGGCGCTCGCCCTTCAAAACTCCACGCGTAATCACATAGCCGACGATTAAGCCAGTTTCATCGAGCAACAATTCGCCAATTGTACCCAATTTGTTGCCGGAGCGACCAATTGCCGCCGTGCCAGTCAGGTGAATTTTTTTCTCCAAAATGCTATGAAAATGGGGAATGGCGTTGGCGCGGAGTACTTCGCAGCCAGCTTTGACCAAAATCACATCGCCAGCCCAAACCAGCACTTGCGCCCATTCAACTACCGTGGCCTCGCGAAACAAACCGCCTGTGTTGGTGAGCAAGCCAACAATCCGCCCGGCAGCGTGATCGACCAACAGATCAGCGACCGAACCAATAATATTACCAGTATCCACCCGAACAATCGACTTTTTGACCAATTCTCCTGCCTTATACATTGACTTAACTCCATAACTAAATCGCGGCTAATGACGCGCTGCGCAGTTGACGAGCCGCTAAAGCCTGCGGTATGCTTGGCTCAGTTCCAGCATCTCGGATGGAGACGAGCAACCACCATGCATCAATTAGAGGTCATTGCTTGCACCAGTACGATGCTCGATCTGGTTGTGCCGATCGCAGTGCTTGTGCCGCCCGACCATTCGCCAAACGGGCCAGCGTGTCCGGTTGTTACCTTGCTCCACGGGTTGTCAGATAGTTATATGTGCTGGTTGGATTATACGGATATCCGGCAATATATTGCTGCGACGCGCTTAATTGTGGTAATGCCGCATTGTGGACGCTCGTTTTATGCCAATGGCCTTGGTGGCCAGCAGATTGAGGAGTTCCTCGCTGTCGAGTTGCCTCAATTTATTGATGCTCAGTATACGACAATCAAGCAACGTGAGGGGCGGGCAATCGGTGGCGTTTCGATGGGTGGCTATGGTGCGTTGCGCTTAGGCTTGGGCTATTCGCAGCATTGGAGCACCGTGTTTAGCCATAGTGGCGCGGTTGATGCGCCGCGCTGGATCGATGATCCCTCGAATATGGTGATTTTCGGGCCGGTCGATAGCCCAATTCGCCAGCAATATAGCCTTTTTCGGATGCTTAACCAATTGGTTGCGCCCATTCCTGCAATGCATTTTGATTGTGGGCTTGACGATTTTTTAGTCGAGGAGAATCGCTCATTTCATCATGCGCTCCGCCAACAGCATATTCCGCATATTTATCGCGAACGGCCTGGCGGCCATACATGGCGCTATTGCGATGAAAATTTAGCCGCGAGTCTTAATTGGGTTTGCCAACAACTCAATCAGCCAACTCGCTCCGAACCATAAGAAGCCCTGCTGGGTGATTGACAAGTTTTGTCATATTGTTGCCGTTGAGATTTGTTACAGTGGTGGTGTGCCGCTGAACAATGTGCTAGTTCAGGAGACACAATGGATTTGCTCAAAGGGAAAAAAGCCTTAATTGTTGGTATTGCCAATGATCATTCAATTGCCTGGGGCATTGCTCAAGCCCTCAAACAAGCTGGGGCTGAATTGGCTTTTTCGTATGCTGGCGAAAGTTTGGAGCGCCGCGTGCGCCCATTGGCCGAGCAACTTGGCGTGAGTTTTGTGCAGCAATGCGATGTGAGCGACGATGCCCAAATTGCTACCCTGTTTGAGAAGCTTGGGGCTGAGTTTGGCTCGTTTGATATTTTGGTGCATAGCGTAGCCTATGCCAAGCGCGAAGATCTTTCTGGGCGCTTTATCGATAGTAGCCGCGATGGCTGGCGCTTGGCGATGGATATTAGCGCTTTTTCGTTGGTTGCGCTCACCAAAGCTGCCTTGCCATTGCTGAACCCCAACGCCAATATTTTGACCCTGAGCTATTACGGAGCTGAAAAGGTTGTGGCCAACTACAACGTGATGGGCGTTGCGAAGGCTGCGCTTGAAGCAAGTGTACGCTATCTAGCCGCCGACCTTGGCCCCGATGGCTTGCGAGTGAATGCAATTAGTGCTGGCCCAATTCGCACGCTTTCTGCTTCGGGCATTGGCAATTTTCGCCGTTTGCACAAGGCTTTTACCAATGCCAACCCGATGCGCCGCGCAATTACGATTGAAGATGTGGGTAATACGGCCTTGTGGTTGTGCTCAGATCTCGCCAGCGGCGTGACTGGTGAAGTGGTCTATGTTGATGGTGGCTTTAATGTGCTTGGGATGAGCGAAGAATCCCAAGCCTAGGAACGGCGATGTCCTCAATCATCGCTGTTGTAAAGGAGTACAACAATGCGATGGTTGAGTATCATACTGCTGTGCCTAAGTATGTTTGTTGCTTGTGCTGATGGCGCACGTATGCCACCGAGCCAGCCAAACTCGCCAACCATAGCGGCGGCTCCTGCCGCCGCCAATCCTGCTGATGCTTCGCTGGCTGCTAACAGTAGTTTTGACACTGCGGCCCCGCTTGTTGGTCAAATCAATGCCAGTGCCAGTGAATCAAATCGCTACTATTGGCTTGATGTACCAATTGGTGGCGTAGTTACCAGTACGATTACCGTTGAGCCTCAATCGCCCAAGCATCTGACTGTTACCTTATATGATCATGATCACAACTACTTAAAAGCAATCAAGGTGTATCCTGGCCGCAGCGAAATATTTGTTTATACATTTGGCATGCCCGAAGGTGGGCAGGTTGTTTGGGAGTTTCAGGGCAATGCGCTGTTTAGCTTAAGTGCCAGTGCCGCCGATCAATATGATGGGACAGTAACTGGTGATGCAGGAGCCGAGCTTGCTGAAGCAACCACGCTGACATTTGCGCCTAATGTGCGCCAAATAGGGATGCATGAGCTTACTAATTATGCTATTTCGATTGCTGGCACGCTTGGCGATATTGATACTACCGATTATTTTAGGCTTGATATGCCGCCAACAGCAGGTATCCTAACGCTCAAGGCCCAAAGCAGCCACGATTTGCAGATTCAACTTTTTGATGCAGCCCAAAAACCCTTGGCTATGAATGCCAGTGCAACCAATCCCATCCTTACCTATAGCTGGATTTTGCATGAGACCCAAGCTGGGCCTTTGTTTCTGCGGGTCGATGGCACTGAAGGCTATGTCGTTTTCGCTGATTTTGAAGCGCAAAATGATGCTGAGAGCGCTGGTGATGCTGGCGACGAGCTTGATCTGGCGACCAGCCTTGATAAAAGAACAATGACTGGGCTGCTTAGTGGCGATGATCGCAATGATTATCTGCGCGTTCCAGCGAGTCTTGGGCATACGATCAGCGTAGGGATGCTGAATGATAGCTTTATTGATGTTAAATTGTATGATCAGGATCGCAATCCTGTCGGCCAAGTCTATGCGATTGCCCCAGGCGCACATGGCGTATTGCACGCTCCTGAAGGCAGCGGCGATTACTTTATTCATGTGAGCAACGGTAGCATTCCAGCTAATTATCGAATTGATATTCACCCCTAAGCGAGAGCAACGCCCCGCCGCACTCTGCAACAGCGGTGGGGCGTTTTTACTGCTTAATCGGCGGCTGTCCAGCTGACATGAATATCGCTGAATAAACGACCATAACGGGCTAAACGCTCAAGCGGCTCGTTGAAGGCTTGGGCATCGTTTTTGCGGCCCGCCTCACGCACGATGCCGCGTAATTCCTCGATATTGCTATAGAGCTCGCCAAGTTGCGCTTGAATTGCTTCTAAACGTTCAACCCATTCTTGATCGGTATCGCTCATCGTGAAAACTCCTTATAACCAAAATACACTGCCATTTTAGCACATCTGTCTTTATTGAGATACTGTTTGACAAATGCTTGCCCGCGTGGCTATTGTAGCGTAGCGGATGATTAATTGCAGAGTTGATAGAAAGGATGCGCTGCGTGCGTTTGATTGCTAGTTTGATCTTGGGCTGCATGGTATGGGGCTGTGCCAGCCAAACCGCCACGCCAACGCCTATCGCAGCAGCTGCTGTGCGGACGGATATTGAAGGCTTGGCAGCGTTTGTTAGCTTGCCAGTTCAACCAACCAGCGTGCAGTGGACAACGACAACCCTCAACCCTCAGACGGATCGTTCAGTGCCAGGCCCCACCGATATACAAGTTGAAGCCGTTTTGAGCTTTGCTGCGACTGATCTCGAACAATTGCGCAGTCAAGCCCAGCCATTGAGTTGGCAGCCTCAATGGAAAGAATCTACATTTAAACCATGGTATCCCCAATCAGTCCGCGATGCATTTGAGTTCGATGGCGATGCGTTCCAGTTGACCGTCCCAATATACGATGCAATTCCGGTCTTTGGCTCAACCCGCCCCGGGAGCTTTTTTATTACACCTGCTGGCGATATATTTCTCTCAATCAGTACCAATTAATGGTTGCCCAAACAGCCTGAGGCTCCAATTCAGCCTATTTTGTTTGACATAATTGATTGTTTGAAGGGTTTGGGGTAGGCAATAAATTAAAAATCCCTCACAATTAGCTCGTCAATCCTCTTGACAAAACCTATCCTAGTTGGCTATGCTGCATACGACATCGCTCCTAAACAGCTATTAGTACCCCTGTTGTTGGGCGGCGGGCTAGCTAACCTCATGCCGCCATATTCCTATTTTATTGATTCCGGTGACTAATATTGGTTTAGGAGGAGTGTTCAATCCTCTTTTTTGGTTTGCAGTGCAAACCCGCTATTTTAACGCCATCCACTATGGTATGGCGACCACAAGGAGCCAAAATGGCAGCAGATCTCGTGCAAAGTGATTACGAACGGCTCGGACAGGTGGCAACGCAGTTTCAAAAACTGCACGATCAACAAACCCAAATGGAAGCCATGGTGCGCCAAACCTACCAACAATTGCGCAGCACCTGGCAAGGCGATGCGGCAGTTGCCTTCTTTGCTGAAATGGACGATGCGATTTTTCCAACCCTCAAACGTTTGCAAACTGCCTTGACCAGTGCCAGCACCCTCACCACCCAAATTTCACAAACCTTTCGCCAAGCAGAAGAAGAAGCCTCAAAATTGATGAAATTCGATGGCAATGGCGGTGCTGCTGGTGGTGGCGCAGCGGCTGGCGTTGGTGGTGAAAATGGGGCCAGTTTCTCGGCTGGTGGCCCAAGCTTCGATGCTGGTGCTGGCGGAAGCGGTGGGCTTGATCCCGCAGTCAATGCCAAATGGGCAACCCTTACTCCCGACCAACAAGCAGCAGTGCTGCAAAGCATCTCCAACAAAATTTGTGATGAATATGGCATCGAACATGTGCCAGTCACCGTTTCCGACTTGGCTGATCCACCAGGCTTGGATCTCTTTGGCTATCGCAATGATCAAGGGGTATTTATCGACCTTGACAACATGGGCGATGCAGATCGCGTGTTGAACACTGTGGCCCATGAAGTGCGCCATGAAGTGCAACGCCAAATGGGTATTTTGGCCAACCCCAGCACCTTTGATAAATTCTTGCGCTCGATTGGCGTGCAAGATAGCCCCAAATGGCCAGTTAACGATGTGACTGAAGCTATGGCCAACGAATGGCACGAAAACTTCGCCAACTACATTAGCCCAGAAAGCGATTTTGCCAAGTACGAAAGCCAGCCAGTTGAGAGCGATGCACGCCAGTATGGTGAAAGCTACCGCGATAATTTGACCTTATCCGAGTTCGAGAGCCATATTCCTAAGCCAACGCCGCAACCTGTGCCAGTGCCAACTCCTGGCCCAACACCAGTGCCACCAACCGCAACTCCGACCCCAACGCCGGTTGGTAAAACGAAGTAACTGATTAATCACAAGGACACTGTATGACATTGAACGATGCAGCCTATCAATATTGGTCTCAGCCCAATCGCGAGCATTTTATGGCTTTGCGCGAGGCGGTGATGGCCAGCGGTAATTATTCACCGCAAATTTCGCCCAACGAAGTAGCGAATGCTGCTTTTAGCAAAGGCGATTACCCAACTGTCATCAAGCAGTTGCGGAGTTTGTTGCCCGGGGCGTTGCTAAGCCCTGGCTTGCATAATCTCTTGGCAATTGCCTACAACGAGCTTGGCGATAAGGATAATACCTTGCGCGAGGCCCATTTTGCTAAAACCGTGATGGATGGCATTTTAATGACTGGCGATGGCAGCCGCGAACAGCCCTACTATGTGCTCTCAGTCCAAGATGAGTACGATGTGTTGGGCTATTTGGGTAAAAACAGCCAACGCCAAACCCTTGTTCACGATCAAGACCAAAACCTCGATCTGCACATCTGCGATGATGAGAGCTGGGTTTGGTTTGAAGTCAGTTCGCTGATTGTATTAGAAGGAAACTAGGTTCATGCGCTACGTTAACCCCTTGCAGACAATTTCGCGCGTTGGGTGCAAGCAAATTTCTTTGCTACTGGTAACTATCGTTGGCGCACTCTTAACTGCTTGTAGCTCATCGGGAGGCAATCCAGTGCCAACAATCGGAATTAATGTTGGGCCAGGGGTTAACTTTCGCGGCGATATTGTCGCCCTTCAGTTTCAGGCGAATGCTAAGCTTTTGGCTGGCGTTGGCTACGATGGTGTGTATCGTTGGAATCTGGCAACGAACTCCAACGAACAAACCTTCGCTGACCAATCAATCTACCTTGGCTTCGCGCCTGGTGTTCCACTCGTCGCTTCAACCGATCGTAAAACGATTACGACGTGGGATGCGAGCACAGGCAAACAGGTGGCTACGTGGAATGCTAAACCGCGCCACTTGGATGCCCAAACCAACGTTTTTGAAGTCAGCGCTCTTGCAATCACGCCTGATCAGCAAACCCTGATTGCTGCCTACAACAAAGGCAGTATGTTGCAAGCCTGGAATTTGGCAACCGGCGAGGCTACGACGACCTTTGGTGCGCCCGCCAAAACTGGCTCGATTGTTGAAATTGCGCTCAGCCCCGATGGCCAATTGCTGGCGAGCAACGATTTTAGCGGCGTTGTGCAGGTTTGGGAGGTTGTCAGCGGCCAACAAGTGCAGGCCTTCAAAGAATCCAGCCTCAAATATCAGCCAGGCAAATTGGCGTGGAGCCACGATGGACGATGGTTAGCAGCCAGTAGCGGCGATAAAAATGGCGGCAGTGTGCTGGTTTGGGATACCAATTCGTGGGCAATTGTTGCTACCCATACGAGTGACGAGCACCAGTTTGCCGGCTTGGCGTTTCATCCAAGTGCCAATACTTTGGCGATTGGCACGAGCAGCGGCTTAATCGAATTGTATGATCCTGCCAGCGACGAAGTGACACACACCTTCAACGGCCACGTCGAGCGCGTAACCACGCTCGCTTGGAACGCTGATGGCAGCCAATTGGCCTCTGGTGGTAAAGAGCAATTCGTGATTATCTGGGATACGAGAAGCCTGACTGAAAAGCAGCGGTTGTTATTTCCACTGAACGTGCTGCGATAATTTCAAGCATCAATTCCAAGGCAACCCAAGGGCCTTCCTTGCGGTTGCCTTGCTCTTTTAACCTAGCAACTCCAATAATTAGCTCTTGACAAAACATAAGATCATTGACTATGCTGCATGCGACATTACTCCTAGTTGCTGATTAGTACTTAGCTATTCAAGTATAATCATTGCCTGTCATTTTGCTTTCATCGCTCTTCATGCTTGCTACGACCAATCTGTATTCATAGGAGTAGGTTGGCTTACTCGTTTGATTATGCTGGTAAGCCCGCTATTTTACGCTCATGGTGTTCCTGTGAGCAGCACAAGGAGCCAGTATGGCAGCAGATGTCGTGCAATGTGAGTACGAACGACTTGGCCAAGTGGCGACGCAGTTTCAAAAACTGCACGATCAGCAAACCCAAATGGAAGCGATGGTGCGCCAAACCTACCAACACTTGCGCAACACATGGCAAGGCGATGCGGCAGTTGCCTTTTTCGCGGAAATGGACGATGCGATTTTCCCAACCCTCAAGCGGTTGCAAACGGCCTTGACCAGCGCCAGTACCCTCACCAGCCAAATTTCGCAAACCTTCCGTCAAGCAGAAGAAGAGGCTTCAAAGCTCGTTAGCTTTGATCGCGGTGGTACGCAAGAGGAAAATGCTGGCGGTGCTGGTGGGGGCAGCGGTGCGAATCCAACCCCCGAAATCGGTGGCATGGGAGCCGTCTTTGGCCAAGTCCAAAATGTTTTCGATGCTGCGTTTGGCACCAATAACAGTGGCAGCGACAATGTTAAAGATCAAATGCGTGATGCCATGGGCGGAATGGGCTACGATGCGAATGCAATCAAGGATATTATTGCCAATGCCACGCCTGAGCAGCTTAAAGAAATTTGGTCGGATTCGGCTTTGATGGCTGAATTGCACAAAGAATTGGGCACCGATAACTATCTCAATCTCGTGGTTAGCCTTGGCATGAACCATAGCGGCACTGTTGCCCATACTAGCGCTCCTGATGCAGACACGGCAATTCGTGATCATCTTGGCTCGTATGTTAGCGATGCAGTCGCCGATAATCGCCAAATTACAGGCCGCGTTGGCGTAGTCGATGATACCAATTGGGATATTGCCGGGATTAATCATTATGGCAAAGATGTTTGGGAATCGGGCAAACGCGATGCGATCAATGGCTTTGTCGATAGCGAGGGTCGGGTTTGGATTCATCAAGATAAAGGCAACCCTGGCACGATGATTCACGAAGGGGTGCATAAATATTCCGATGAAGCCATGATTCATGTCAGCCAGCCATTAAACGAAGGCGTGACTGAATACTTTACCCGCAGCACAACCGATAATCTTGGCTTACCCAGCCGTGGGAACTACCAAGGTAATTACGAATTTGTCAGTTCTTTATCGAGCTTGGTTGGCGAAGATGTGGTTGCCGATGCCTATTTCAATGGCAATATGGATGGCTTGAAGGATGCCTATGTGAATGCAGGCTACACTGAAGCTCAATGGGATACGCTGATTGAGCATACTAAAAATAATGAATGGGCCGATGCGGAGCTATTGACCGCGCCGATTCCTGCTCCAGGAACACCCTAATGCGTTGGCTTCTGTGGCTTAGCTGTTTGTATCTACTGGGAAGTTGCAGCAGCGCTCAGCCAGATCTACGCAGCATGACCCAAAGCCCAACTAATGATAAGGATACGCTCATGACCCAAATTACCAATCCCCATTTGGAACGATCGGCGCGGGTACTGGCGACCAGCGACCTCAGCTTAACCCAAGAACCAGCCTTTGTGCCAGCGCAAACGCTTGGTGCACAAGAGGCACTTGGTTTTTATAACGAGGCTTGGCAAATACATGTGGCGTTGTATGCCTTTGAAAACCAAAATCAGCATCAGGCCGCGCAGCAAACCCTGAAGCAGCAACTGCCAAGCCAAGGAGTGTATAGCAGTTTTGGTAGCAATGGGTCAATCTTGTTCGTTGCCTATGCACCAAACGATGGCTCAACCGGCGATCCGATTCGGGCCAAACATCAAGTTGCCAAGCTAGCTACACTGTTTGCTGGCGAAGAATAAGCGTTATTCTCTATCTAGGCTCAGACCATTAAGCGTGGTCTGGGCTTCTTTTTGTGTGTAGCGAGGCGAAATGAAGCAACTCAAACGAGGGTTCAAACTGATTGGTTATAGCCTCCTGGGGTTGCTGATCGGCTTTTGTTATCTTTTGCCCAGCAGCGATTATCGTTCGGCGCAAGGTATTCCGGTTTATGATTCCGATACGGTGCTGGTGATGCAGTGGTTGGTTGCTGGGTTGTTGGTGTGGGCAATTCGCCAGCGCCAGCAACGAGCAACGTTTTGGCTTACTTGAATGCAGTGTGTTGTTAGCTGGTTTGATATTATTGAGTTGGCGCTGGCTTGTATTGAATGCCTATCAATACCCATTCCCTGAAGCGCTCAACTAGCAATGGTATCTATACCAAAAATAAGTGCTAAGAAAACCTAGCAACATGTTGACAATTAGTGTTAGGTTTATTATGATGATGGGCAATATATTCTAAATTGCAATTAATCTATAGCTACCAAATTCTACTTACCCAAATGCTTGGGATTTTTATTTTGCCTGACAAATAATATAAGTTTTTGATCTATTTTCTTTGATCACCGCCACATTTGTGGCAGTCTTACCAAGGAGGCTGTATGGCCGCAGACATCATCGCGAATAAGTATGAGGTCGTTGAACAAGCTGGCGCTCGATTTCAGAAACTGCATGATCAACAAGCGCAAATGGAAGCGATGGTGCGTCGTACCTACGAACAATTGCGTAGCGGTGCTTGGCAAGGTGCCGCTGCTACAGCATTTTTTGCTGAAATGACCGACAATGTTTTTCCGGCCCTGAAGCGCCTGCAACAAACGCTAATTGTTGGCAGCGAAATGGCTACGCAAATCAATCAAATCTTTCGCCAAGCAGAAGAAGCTGCTGCAAAATATATGACCTTTGACGGTGGATCGATTGGGGCTATGCTGGCTGATGCTGGACTTGCTGCAAAGCATGGATTGGCAAGTGTCAGCATTGGTGCTGCGCTATCAGATGATTCTTCAAAGCCAGATTTACGCAAAACGATCTTTAATGATGATTATATGGATCGTTTGGTTGGTACAAAAATGCAAGGGATGGATGACCCAGCACTGAATAAAGCCATGGAAACGCTGCTTAATGATAATATTTCGCAAGCCGAAAAAGATGCAGCTTTGGCCCAAATTGCCAAATCACGCGGCATTCCACTCGAAAAAATTCAAGCCGATTATGATAAATTTGTTGATCTAAGGAAGAAAGCTGAGGCAAATGGCGCAGCTAATGGCAAATCTGCCGTTGATGCTCTTGACCTAAAGCGCCACCCTAATTTTTTAGGTAGCACCTCAAGTTTACGCTATGGTAAGGTTATTAGTGATGCTTTAGGTGTTGATCCGGTTTTTGGCTCATTACTCAATCCAACTGGTGGCTTAGTAGGCTGGGGTAATTATGCAATTGATGCTGGCGAACGTCCTGTTGGCTATCATGGCATTATGCATGATGCTGGTGGCTATCTCTTTAACTATCAGAATATGGGTCCAGGCTATGATTACCTCAACTCAGAAGGGCGAAATCGTGGCGATCCATTAACTGGTCAAGAATCAGGGATTCGCTATTGGAATGAGAAATTTGCTAAGCTGAATGAAGGAATGAGTCCTCGTGATTTGGAGCATCAGAATCGTATAAATCGGCTTTCTGAATTGGCAGGCGAAGGAATGGGTGAATTTGTCGATCTCAAGAAAACTGTCAATGATGGGGTTAATGCGGTTAAAGACGCAGCTAGCGATGGCTGGAATGCTGCCAAAGACGCTGCAAATGATGGCTGGAATGCTGCCAAAGATGCAGCCAGCGATGTCAAAGACGCTGCAAATGATGGCTGGAATGCTGCCAAAGATGCAGCCAACGATGGTTGGAATGCAACCAAAGATGGATTTAATAATGTCAAAGATGCAGCGAGCGAACAATGGAATGTGGCTTCAAGGAAGGCTAAGAATTTGTTCAGCTTTTAGTTAATAAACTGGCGAATGATCTTGTAATAATCTGCTGGTCCTTTCCAGCAGATTATGCTTCTTAATCGACTTTGGAGGCTGTGATGCAAACGATTCGTGAATTGACCTATCCAGTTCGGTTATCAGCAACTGAACTTTTTGCCTTGCTATCGCTAGTTTCAGCCCCAGGCTTATTGGGTGCTGAAGTCGAATCGCCACGCTCGCTTGACCAAGCTCAAGCAACAGTATTATGGGAAAAGGGTTCCAACGAACTCCGTCAGCATGGATGGCTCGTTGATGATCAATCTACTAATACCAGTGCAATTAATCAAGAATTACTTTTGTTGATTCTTACGGCAGTCAATGCTGAAGTAGTTCTGCTAAGCACATGGCAACAATCCACTGCTGAACAATATGGCGTGGCCTATTATGATCATGGTGACACGGTTGTTGAAATGAGTATTATTGCTGGCTTGCATGAATTTACAGCCCTACCTAGCCGTGTTCAAGCACTCCAACGTTTCGTTCGCCGGTTTGAACCAGCATTTCCTCAACGAATCAATGAGCCGATCAATTTTCAATTAACGCAAGAACAAGCAGCGGCTACCAAACAAAACCCAGATCAACGTCTTTTAACAGCGTTTGGGCTGAGTGCTGTGGCTGCGCTGCGTTTTGCTGAAGCACTTCAAACTGCTCAGCTGTATGGCACAATCGAGCTTTTACGCTCTACTGGTACGGAAATTATCGGTAGTCGGGTTGTTGGAATTGTGATTGCAGCCCATACGGCATGGCTTGGCTTTGTCAACGCCGATGGAATAATTGATTATTCCTATGTTGGTGAGGCTGAAGTGATCAATCTGCTTGATCACGCCATGACAACCTTAGCCGAGATCAAGGTTGTCTATGCTGAATAAATGGGTACGAATCTGTTCGCTGAATGTGATGGTACTACTAGGAGTACTATTGCTTATGGCATGTGGTTCAGAGAGTAGCAGCACAAAACCGGTGCAAATTCGGGTGCATAACGCGACCGATCGCGGCATCCGCGAAGTGTGGCTTGGGTCAAGTGGCTATACCGATTCCGAGCCAGCGCGCAATCTGGCTGCTGGTGCAACCAGCGCGTACATCGGCTTTGAAACAGCCTTGCCAAATTATCGCCAACTTCAAATCGTGATGGAAGATGGCGAGCGCTATCTTGGCATTGCTGATCCAAACCCCATTTTTGGGCAAGATGATTTGCCGCCGGGCAACTATCAATTTGAGATTAGCCTCGTCAACGATGAACCGATTGTGACGATTATTCAGCAGTAGCCGATTGTTGGTTGCTGCTAGGCTTGATGTTACTCAGTACTATTCCTCGAAGCGCTCAATTAGCAACCATATCTATACCAAATATACGATTAGGTTTTCCTTATAGTATATTGACAATTAGCGTTAGGTTCATTATTATGGCGTGGCATTAATAAAAAATTAATGCCACGCTTTTTTATCGATCCAGCATTTTTATCCATCCTAAATTAATCATGCCCATTGAATGAGAACAACGTTTGGGGAAGGTTTGTGGTATTTTTTGTTACTGTTGCATTTGTGACAGTGCTTACTAGGGAGGCTGCATGGCCGCAGACATTATTGCCAATCGGTATGAGGCAGTCGAACAAGCTGGTGCTCGATTTCAGAAACTGCACGATCAACAAGTGCAAATGGAATCAATGGTACGCCAGATGTATGAGCAATTACGTGGTGGTGCTTGGCAGGGCGAGGCTGCGACAGCATTCTTTGCTGAAATGACCGATAATGTTTTTCCTGCCTTGAAGCGTTTGCAAAACACGCTGATTGTTGGCAGTGAAACGGCCAAGCAAATCAACCAAATCTTCCGCCAAGCAGAAGATGAAGCTGCAAAGCAAATCATATTTGATGGTAGCGCAGCATCGGGCGGTGCAGCATCAGGTGGTGCAGCATCAGGTGGCGCAACATCAGGTGGTGCAGCATCAGGTGGCGCAGCATCAGGTGGTGCAGCAAGCGCTAATCCAGCGAATCAACTGCCTGGGCAAGTTTCGACCAAACAAATCTTCAGTGACGATTATATGAATCGGATGGTTGGCTCGAAACTGAAAGGTGCAGACGATCCTGCATTAAATACCGCCATGGAAACAATCACTAGTGGCAAAGCATCGGAAGCAGAAATTCAAGCTGCTTTGGCCCAGATTGCCAAATCGCGCGGCTTATCAGTCGAACAAGTGACCGCCAATTACGAGAAATTTAAACAATTGCAGCAACAAGCAGCAGAAATTGCGCGTAAAAATGGCAAACCATTGCCTGAAAATGTCAACTTCCTGCATCCAAAATTCTTAGGTAGTACTTCAAGTTTGCGCTATGGTAAAGTTGTTGGCGATGCTTTAGGGATTGATCCCGTCTTTGCCTCGATGCTTAACCCAACTGGTGGGTTAGTGGGTAATGGTAATTATGCAGTTGACGCTGGCGAAAGCCCCGTTGGCTATCATGGCATTATGCACGATGCTGCCGGATATTTGAAAAATTACCATAATGAAGGCCCTGGCTACGATTATCTTAAGCGCGAAAACCGTGACCCCCGTGATCCATTAACTGGTCAAGAATCGGGGATTCGCTATTGGAACCAAAAACTCGCCTATGGACTTATTGATGGCAATGGATTAAACCTGAATAAACCAGTTCAAACAATTATTCAAAACGGCGTTATTGAATCTTTGGGAAATGGCATGGGTGCAGTTGTCGATATGAAAAGCACCTATGAGACAGTTAAAAATGTTGCCGGTGATACCTATGAGACAGTTAAAAATGCTGCCGGTGATACCTATAATAGCGCGAAAAACAAAGTCAGAGATTTATTCTCTTTTTGAGTAGATCAACCCTATAATGCTAACATTTGGGCTGTTGGGTAATGCCAATAGCTCAAATGTTATAAACTATGGAGCGTTTCATGCAAGCGATTCGTGAATTAACCTATCCAGTTCGGTTATCATCAGCTGAGCTTTTTGCCGTGCTGTCACTGATTTCCGCCCCAAACTTATTGGGTGCTGAAGTCGAATCGCCACGGGCGCTTGACCAAGCTCAAGCGACAGCATTATGGGAAAAGGGTTCCAACGAACTCCGTCAGCATGGATGGCTCGTTGATGATCAATCTACTAATACCAGTGCAATTAATCAAGAATTACTTTTGTTGATTCTTACGGCAGTCAATGCTGAAGTAGTTCTGCTAAGCACATGGCAACAATCCACTGCTGAACAATATGGCGTGGCCTATTATGATCATGGTGACACGGTTGTTGAAATGAGTATTATTGCTGGCTTGCATGAATTTACAGCCCTACCCAGCCGTGTTCAAGCCCTTCAGCGTTTCGTTCGCCGGTTTGAACCAGCATTTCCTCAACGAATCAATGAGCCGATCAATTTTCAATTAACGCAAGAACAAGCAGCGGCTACCAAACAAAACCCAGATCAACGTCTTTTAACAGCGTTTGGGCTGAGTGCTGTGGCTGCGCTGCGTTTTGCTGAAGCACTTCAAACTGCTCAGCTGTATGGCACAATCGAGCTTTTACGCTCTACTGGTACGGAAATTATCGGTAGTCGGGTTGTTGGAATTGTGATTGCAGCCCATACAGCATGGCTTGGCTTTGTCAACGCCGATGGAATAATTGATTATTCCTGTGTTGGTGAGGCTGAAGTGATCAATCTGCTTGATCACGCCATGACAACCTTAGCCGAGATCAAGGTTGTCTATGCTGAATAAATGGGTACGAATCTGTTCGCTGAATATGATGGTACTACTAGGAGTAATGTTGCTTATGGCATGTGGTTCAGGGAGCAGCAGCACAAAACCGGTGCAAATTCGGGTGCATAACGCGACCGATCGCGGCATCCGCGAAGTGTGGCTTGGGTCAAGTGGCTATACCGATTCCGAGCCAGCCCGCAATCTGGCTGCTGGCGCAACCAGCGCGTACATCGGTTTTGAGGTAGCCTTGCCAAATTATTATCAGCTCAATATTGTGATGGAAGATGGCGAGCGCTATCTTGGCATTGCTGATCCAAATCCCATTTTTGGGCAAGATGATTTGCCGCCGGGCAACTATCAATTTGAGATTAGCCTCGTCAACGATGAACCAGTTGTGACGATTATTCAGCAATAGCTGATTATCCAACGCTCCACTGCCCATTTCCTCGCAGCCTTGCGTTAAATTCGTATGCAAGGCTTAAAATTGCCTCGAAAGCTTCAGAAAAACGTGTTGACAAATAATGACCTGATTTAGTATCCTAATGAGGTATTAATCCCGTTGAGGGATTAGTACCCATCGTCTTTTTCTTGTCCAAAGTCTTGGAAATCCCATTTGGTATGGCCCGTCTTGTGAGAGAACAAGAATTGTGGAGGTTTTGTGGTATTTTTTGTTGCCGTCGCAGTTGTGACGGCGCTCGCTAGGAGGCTGCATGGCCGCAGATATTGTACAGAATAAGTTTGAAGATGTGGAGCAAGTGTCTACTCGGTTCCAAAAATTGCACGATCAACAAGTGCAAATGGAATCGATGATTCGCCGCATGCACGACCAGCTTGTAAATTCTTGGGAAGGTGCTGCTGCTGAAGCATTTTTTGCTGAAATGGCAGATGATGTGTTTCCAACCCTCAAGCGCTTGCAAAATGTCTTGAGTGTTGGGAGCCAAGTTTCCAAACAAATCAACCAAATCTTCCGCCAACATGAAGAAGAAGCCTCGAAGATTGTCACCTTTGAAGGTAACGGTTCAGCCTCAGGTGGCGGCGGTAATGGCACTGCGAGCGCTGGTGGCGGCGGTGGTAGCGCCGATGGCGGCAGCAGCAGTGGCGGTGGCAGTGGTGCTGGCGCTGGTGCTGGGGTTGCTGCTGGTGGCGGCGGTTCATCGTCAGGTGGCGGCGGTGGCGGCGGTTCATCGTCAGGTGGTGGCGGTGGTGGCGGTTCATCATCGGGTGGCGGTGGTGGTGGCTCATCGTCAGGT
>NZ_PUBZ01000102.1 GCF_003205875.1 Herpetosiphon llansteffanensis | reverse complement strand
GTGCGCTGGTGGCATGCGGTGACGCTTGATACCAATCATCAACGAGGACAGAGAGGATGGTCATCACATCAGACAATGGTATACTGGACATCGACGGAACTCCTTCTGATGGTGGGTAAGCACTTCCATCGTGGGACTTCCGTCGTTTTTTGTCAAGGAATACGTTCGTGATAACTCACATCAGACGTATTCTATCTGCCAGCGATACCTGCATTTTTTGCCGAAAGGCTCACAAGTTTAAATAAACGCCCGCCGGAGCAAACTCCAGCGGGCGTTACGATCACCGTTGCAATCGAGGTTTAGCCGCGTTTTTCGACTGGGACGAAATCGCGAGCATCGTAGCCAGTGTAGATCTGGCGGGGACGCGCAATTGAGGTTTCCTTGTCGTTGTGCATTTCATCCCATTGGGCCAACCAACCCACCGTGCGTGGAATGGCAAACAATACAGGGAACATATCGACAGGGAATTTCATTGCTTGGTAGATAATGCCCGTGTAGAAATCGACATTAGGATAAAGTTTGCGTGAAACGAAATATTCATCTTCAAGCGCAATCTTTTCAAGTTCCAAGGCAATGTCGATCATGGGGTTGCGCCCAACGACTTCAAACACATCGTAGGCCAGCTTCTTCACAATCGCAGCGCGGGGATCGTAGTTCTTGTAGACGCGGTGGCCGAAGCCCATCAACAAGACTTCACGATTCTTGACGCGGCGGATGTAATCGGAGACATTGCTGGCGGAACCGATTTCTTGCAACATGCGCAGCACTTGCTCATTTGCGCCACCATGCAGCGGGCCATACAAAGCAGCAGCAGCAGCAGCCATCGCCGAATAAGGATCGACGTTTGAGCTACCAACCGAGCGCATTGCATTCGTGCCACAGTTTTGCTCGTGGTCGGCATGCAAAATGAACAAGACATCCAAGGCTTTTTCCATAATTGGATCAGGTTGATATGGATCGGCCTTTTGGAACATCATCTTCAAGAAATTGCCAGTATAGCTCAGCGAGTTATCGGGGTAGACATAGGGCAAGCCCATGCGTTTGCGATAGGCATACGCCGAGATCGTGGTTACTTTGGCAATCAAACGGGCAATTTGCAAGCGGCGGGTAGCAGGGTCTTTGATGTTTTTTGCTTGAGGATAGAAGGTTGACATCGCGCTCAGCGTGCTAATCAACATCCCCATTGGGTGGGCATCAAAGTGGAAACCATCCATCAACTTTTTGATATTTTCGTGGACCATGGTGCGGTGGGTAATTTCATGCACCCAGCCATCAAGTTGTGGTTTGGTTGGCAATTCGCCGTTGAGAATCAAGTAGGCGGTTTCGAGGTAGCTGCTACTATCGGCCAATTGCTCAATTGGGTAGCCGCGGTAGCGGAGAATCCCAGCGTCGCCGTCGATATAGGTAATTGCGCTACGGCATGATGAGGTGTTATTGAAGCCTGGATCGTGAGTCATCAGCCCAAAATCTTCAGCATCGGCTTTAATCTGACGTAAGTCGAGGGCGCGGATGGTGCCATCGACGATGGGCAATTCGTAAGTTTTCCCAGTACGATTATCGGTGATCGTCAAGCTGTTAGTCACCAGCGACCTCCTAAAAGCTTAGAACAAAGCTGAGGCGACATTGCCTCAAAAATTCTGATTGGTGTGTCATTGTAACATAAGCTGCCCAACATTCGTTGCTAAAATAGGCCATTATGACGCACCATGTTGGCACACTGCGTTAGATTATGGGCTTAGGATGTTCGACCAGCTCGGTTAACACGCCATGCAGCGCTTTGGGGTGCAGAAAGGCAATCCGAGTTCCATGAATTCCAGGCCGGGCTTCTCGATCAATCAAGCGCACACCTTGGGATTGCAAGCGTTCTAAGGCATGGTCAATATTCTCAACCGTGTAGGCAATATGATGAATACCCTCGCCACGCTCGGCCAAAAATTTGGCAAACGCCGCTTCTGGGCTGGTTGGCGCAATTAATTCGAGCAGCGTCGTGCCAACCATACCAACCGCTACCCGCATATGGCGTTCGGGCATTTCGATAATTTCCCATTGATCAAGCGCCAATTGATCACGATAGCTGGCAATTGCTTGCTCCAAATCGTGCACAGCCAACCCAAGATGATCAACCCGCGTGAGCAGTTGCTCCATTGCAGCCTCACAAACACATCCAAAATCAGTCTTTTTAAGTGTAGCGCCAGCACCAGCAAACGTAAAGGATGAAGAGCATAGAACACAGAACATAGAACAGAGAGCAGAGAACATAGGAGTTGAGGTTAGGGTTCAGGGGCGAGGAGTCAGCGATTAGGCTATTTGATCTGCGCTTTGGGCTAGCGGAAACATAATCAGCAAAATCTGTGTGAATCTGTGGCTAAAAAATTAATCTTCGCGTCCTTCGCGCTCTTCGTGGTTTCATGCTTCGTGGCTCAGATGTTTAACGCAGAGGCGCAGAGGAACGCTGGCTATGGGCTGTTGGCTCTGGGCTACAGGAATGAATAATCTGGGCAATCTGTGCCAATCTGTGGCTAAAAATACTCATTCGTGCAATTCGTGTAATTCGTGGCGAAAAAAAAAATAAGCCTTTGTGGATAAAATACGCCACAACATTGACTCTTGACAACCGTCTGACTGGACGGTATTATTACCGTCTGACTGGACGGTTTGGAGGATTGCATGACCAAAAAAGATCCGCAAGCAACCAAGGCCAAGCTCTTGCATGCCACAGTTGAGGTGGTTATGGCCGATGGTGCTGCTAATCTGACGCTTGAAGCAGTTGCCAAAGCGGCACAGGTGAGCAAAGGTGGCTTGCTGCATCATTTTCCAACCAAAGAAGCCCTATTTCATGGCTTGTTGGAATTTGCCAAACAAGCTTGGGAGGCTTGCTTGGCTGCTGAATTAAGCAAAGATTCAAGCGCACAGGTTGGCTATTGGCATCGCGCCTATATCCATGCCAGCTTCAACCAAACGCCCCAAGATATTCAAATCTTGCATGCCATGCGGCGGGTGGTCTCAATCTATCCCAGTTTATTTGAGGCTTGGCGCGAAGCCTACGCCCAACCAATTTCCATTCCCCCCGACGATCGCCTAGCCTTAGGGCGCTCATTAACGATTCAATTGGCATGTGATGCACTGTGGTTTAGCGAATTAATTGGCTTGCCAACAATGCCATCAGCCACCCAACAGGCACTTTACGCCGAATTATTGAGGTTAACCTATGAGCAGTGATACGCTCACAGCAAACAATTCAACCGAAGATTGGTCGCAGATTAATTGGAAGCCGCGCTTTTTTGCAGTTTGGCTGGGCCAAGCCAGCTCCTTGGTTGGCAGCGCCCTAACCCAATTTGTGCTGATCTGGTGGATCACCCAAACCGTTGGCTCGGCCCAATCGCTCGCAATCGCAGGCATGATGGCGCTCTTGCCCCAAGCGGTCTTTGGGCCAATCGGCGGCATTATCGCCGACCGCTGGAATCGGCGCTTCATTATGATTAGCAGCGATCTCATCTCAGCACTCAGTATGGTCATTTTGATTGTATTGTTCGCCACCGAGCAGATTCAGCTTTGGCATATTTATACCTTGATGTTTCTGCGCAGCACAATGCAGGCCTTTCAAAGCCCCGCTGCGACCGCCAGCACCAGCCAACTTGTGCCGCCCGCTTGGCTAACCCGCGCCGCTGGCATGAATCAGATGATCTATGGCTTGATGAGCGTAGCCGCCGCGCCACTGGGGGCCTTGGCCATGAGTGTCTTTTCGCTCGAAGGTGCATTGATGATCGATGTGGTCACGGCGCTGCTCGCAATTACGCCATTGTTGTTTTATAAAATTCCCCAAACCATGCAAACCAGCGCAGAGCAAGTGAGCATGTGGCAAGATTTTCGCAGCGGCCTCGCCATGGTTATGAACAATCGCGGCTTAGTGCTGTTGTATGGCGTTACCTTGTTGATGGTTGCGGTCTTAATTCCAGGCTTCGTGCTCACCCCGCTCTTAATTCAGCAAGAATTTGGCGGCGGCGTTGAGCGAGTTGCCTTGATGGAAGGGATTGGTGGCCTGGGAATGTTGATTGGTGGCGTGATGATTAGCCTCATTCAGTTCCCAATGCGCCGAATTGTGTTGGTGCTGGTGATGTTTGCGCTTTCGTCGGCCATGGTTGGCTTCACTGGGATGGTTCCAGGCGCACTTTTTTGGATTGCGGTTGTGCTGTGGTTTATCAGCGGCGTAACCTACACCATCGGCAATGCGCCAATTATCGCCATCATTCAAACAATTGTGCCCAACCAACTGCAAGGCCGCGTGCTCTCACTCTATTCAACCATGATTGGGCTTGCAGGGCCAATCGCCTTGATTTTTGTCGGGCCGCTCAGCGAATTAATTGGCATTCGTATGATCTTTATTGCAGGTGGGTTTCTAGCAGCGCTCGTGTGTATGCTTGGGTTTCTATCGCCCAGTATTTTGCGCATTGAGCAACAACCTGTTCAGTCCGAGCAACATTAATTGATTAAGCGGCTTCCATGAAAATTATGGAAGCCGCTTAATTATTCGTGCTTATTCAAATGGCTCAAATAAAGGATACGACTCAGGATAGGCCGCTAAAATGGCTGGATCATTCCAGATCTGATCGAATAGTGCATTAATTTGTTGTGTGTCATCAATTAATTGCAGCAAAAAATCATTATTAAACCAAAAATTGCCAGCTGCTTCAATCCTATCATGATCAGCTGAATTTAACGCATAGATCACCTGAATATCGCCACTTCTGCCCTGTACTTGGAGCTGCAAGCGAAAGTTATTAACTTCCATATAGGCAAAATCGCTGTTCAATTCCGCATCATAGGTGCGGAGCGTTAGCCACGGCCTAAGCTGTTCAGCAAAACGCTTCAGGGTTGCGCGATTAAACCAACAATCAAAATGATCAACCTGGAGCCAACGATCCTTGATCCGAATGCGCACCAATACGCATTGCTCGCGCAGATCAAGCGCAACGAAATGCAAGCCAAGTCGCTGTGCAGTACCCAAACCAATCAGCAACGGTTTAATTTCCATCCTTTTCCCTCCAAATGTATACGTCGATTCATTAACAGCTTGCTTGGAATATTAATTCACATTTTATTTTGCCAATATCAGGCTAGGTATGCTAAACTAGCGATCAATACAACTATGGGGCTGCCCGATTCTTCCCCACGGGCACATGCATGGATACAATCGAATTCATCCACCTCCAACCTTCCGACGAGATCGAAATCATTATCAACGGAATCCCGCTACTCACCTATGTTGCCAACATCGAACAATATTTGATTGATCCCCATGACCCGTATCAAAAAGCTGGCGATCACATCAATATTCAGACTTACCATTTTGAGCAATTGAATTCTCAACGTGGCTATTTAGCCTGTTATGATCAATTGCCACTCCTTCGTTGTTGTAGTGTTTGCGGCAACCCATCGATTATTACCCATATGACTGTCACACACGAGTTAGTTATTTGGCACAATTTTGATCAACTCCATAATAACTATAGACCCTATCCATGGGTATACAATGGGCTTGGCCCGTTTACGTTTGATCGGCAACAATACACCATGGCGTGGCAACAGGCGGCTCAATCAAGCCTTACTGATGAAATTGAAGCCGAGCTATTCTATGATGGTGGGTATTATGGGTGGGCGCTTCGCATTAAGGATAATCATGCGGCGCTGCCTAGTGCAGGCCAAGCAATTAGCCTGGATTATGCAAACACGACTGGCGAATTTCGTTGTTTTGATCGCTATCGGGAGCATCGCTGGCGACTTGATTTCATGCGTGAGTATTTGTATTTAGCCCGCGAAGGTTCGAGCCATTACGAACGAATCCTCTTCGCTCAGGATTCAACCATCTTTGCACAATGGTTTGGCGCGAAACTCAATGATTATGCACTGTTATGGCAAAAACCGCAATTGCACGCGAGGTTTGCCAATGGAAGCCTATGGCAGATGGCTCAAACGCATATTATCACCTTACCAATTGGGTTGACGGTGCTTGTTCCCCAGCAAAGCTACAACTTAGTCGAAGCCATCGATTTAACTATCGAACGCTATCAGCGCTTGCTTCAATGATTTGATGCAGCTTCAAGCGTTGCTTGTGCGCGGATCCGTTTGAGGGTCGTAACAAATGGGTGGTCATTCCCTTGGATATTCAGTGGCAAAGCATATTGTTGGAGAAGCTCAGGTTTAATTAACCAAGGCTGAGGATCAATAATCCATGAAACTCCAGTATGCGCCTTGATCCATTGTGACAAACGCTCCTCACCAGCGCCAAACGTTAAATACTTGCTAGTCCCATTGGGAGTAAGCTGTAAATTCAGTTGTTCCTTCAACAAACAACCTAAACTTTTGCGTAACGTCGAACGATTCGATGGGCCCGATAGGTGATCCTGCAAACGCTGCGCTAAATTTCTGGTAGTTGTCGGATTATGCCCAGAAGGTGCAATCCCAATATGCAGCAATGTCCAGCCATCAACGTACAAACAGCCTTCGCTTGGAACCAGCGGCGGAATCGTTTTAAACCACCAGCCATAAACTCCTGGTTTTGCTAGGGCTGTTGCAAATTGATTAAGTAACTGGACAGTAGGGACAATTGTTGAAGGTCGCAGCAATGGTATCCACTTGGTATCCATCCAAATATCCTCGCTTAAGCATAAAAAATGCTCAATGCTTGATTAGAGCATTGAGCATTTGCCCAAATTCTTATTCCTCGGTCTTTTTCTTGAAATCAACGAAGCGATAGCCAACCCCGCGCTCGGTCAAAATATAATGCGGATTGGCGGGGTCTTCTTCGATCTTTTGGCGCAAGTAGGTAACATATAAGCGCAAATAATGGCTTTCATCACGATATTCTGGCCCCCAAACTTTGGCTAACAACGTTTCGTGGGGCATGACAAAGCCAGCATTTTGCACCAGATGATAGAGCAAGCGATATTCGGTTGGGCGCAGGCTAATCCGTTCGCCATTGACCAACACTTCGCGCCGATCAAAATCGACTGTCAAGCGATCGTCGATTTTGGTGGTTGAAACTGCTTGGGTTGGAGTCACATAATGGCGGCGCAACACAGCCCGCAAACGGCTTACCAACTCGCGATGGCTGAATGGCTTGCCAATGTAATCGTCAGCGCCCAGCTCCAAGCCGCGAATCCGATCATCTTCTTCGTCCTTGGCGGTGAGGAAAATCACCGGAATTGCTGAAAATTCCCGTAGGCGGCGCAAAGTTTCGTAGCCATCCAAGCCAGGCATCATAATATCCAACAACACAGCGTCAGGCATATCTTCGCGCACTTTTTCCAGCGCTTTACGGCCATTTTCGGCGCTAATTACGCGGCAGCCCTCGGCTTCGAGGTTTACGCGCATAAATGTGACGAGCCGTGGTTCGTCATCAACCACCAGAATGAGCTTATCGCGTAGCTCAACATTGAATGTATCCACAACAGACTCCTTCTGTAGGCGAATGTTTCAATATTTAATCAACAATTGCAAACATCAGCCCACCTTCGGCAACCAGCGTGCCATCAACCGTGGCTTTGGCTTGGCCCTTGCCAATGCGGCGGCGCATTTTATCGAGGCTTACTTCTAATTTCAGTGTATCACCAGGTGTAACTGGGCGCTTAAAGCGAAAATCATCGATGCCAGCAAACATCACAATCTTGCCAGCATACTCTGACTGGCGCAAAATGATGAATGCCCCGACCTGCGCCAAAGCCTCAACAATCAACACACCAGGCATTACTGGCCGCCCGGGAAAGTGGCCAACAAAGAACTGCTCGTTCATGGTGACGTTTTTTAATCCAACCGCACGTACGCCATCTTCAAGCTCTAAAATACGGTCAATCAAAAGAAACGGCGGGCGGTGGGGCAGGGTGGCCAAAATATCCTCAATATTAAACATCGCAACACTCCTAGCGGCTTTCAAAACCTCTCACAAAGCTCTCAGATAGCCTAGCCTCTAGTGTAACCGAGCCTAAAGCCAGCGGCAAATCCGTTGACGCTGGTATGGTTTTCGGGTATGCTTTGGCTACGCGATAACTTTCACAAACACCGAATTTATGTAGGAAGCGTGCTATGACGCACACATTAAAACAATTGGAAATCCCAAGCACGTTACGCCATGATCTGCAAGCCGTCGAAGATCGCATTATGCATCGGGTCGAATCACAATCGGCTCTGATCACGGCTGCTGGTCAACACCTTGTTAGCTCTGGTGGCAAGCGTTTGCGGGCCATGATGGTCTTGCTTGCCTCGCAATTAGGCCAGTACCGCTTGAGCGATAGCTTGCATGCAGCAACCGCTGTTGAGTTGATTCATGCAGCAAGTCTGGTTCACGACGATCTCGTCGATGATGCTGATCGCCGACGGGGCAAAGTTACCGTCCATGCCAAATGGGATCAGGGCGTAGCATTGATGGTTGGAGATTACCTGTTTGCGGTTGCTGCTGGCGAAATGGCGCTAGCTCCCGACCCACGGGTGATTCAGATTTTCGCCGAATCGGTTATGACGATTTCAGCCTCTGAATTGCACCCCGTCATGGCAACGCTGCCCACAGCCACAGCCCTTGACCAATATTATGCCAAAATCGGTGGCAAAACCGCAGCCTTGTTTGAAGCTGCTGCCGCGGCGGGCATGGTTTGCGGTGGTGGTAGCCCAGAAGAAATTGAGGCTGCTGGCCGCTATGGCTACGATATTGGCTTAGCCTTCCAAATTGTCGATGATATTCTCGATTTCGTCAGCACCGAGGAAGCGCTTGGCAAGCCTGCTGGCAACGATTTGCGCGAAGGCACCATTACCTTGCCGTTAATCTTGGCAGTCAAGGATCATCACGAACATCCCTTGGTCAATTTGCTTGATCAATACGAGCAACTCAGCGATACGCAAGTTGAACAAGCAATTAGCCAGGTTAAGCAGCTTGGTGGCATTGATCAAGCAATCGCCGAAGCCCGCAGTATTACCCAACGCGGCCTCGCAGCCCTTGATATGTTTCCACCATCGGCGGCAAAAGAGCTGTTGCGCGAAATCTCAGAGTATGTGCTCGACCGCCATTTCTAAGTTTAGCCAGCTTGGTTACCTTAGGATTGATGGATTCTCATGGCTTCTTGATAGACTTTTGGTTCGCCACCCTTCCGTCCCTCCGCCGCAGGGGGTTTTCATCCCCTTGCACCCCCCTAAAGGGCAATTGGTGGATAATTTGAGCTAACGAATCTATCAAAATTGTTCTTGGTTGAGTCAACCCAAATCTAGCCCCTAATCGAAACCCTGTTGCATTGCAGCAGGGTTTTGGCTAGCCCAAAATCCAGCAAGCACCCATCCAAGATCCATTTTGCATCCATTTGGTTGTTCTATGATTTAGATAACTATAATGAAACAAAAATCGGCGGCTGGGATACAGTCTTCATCAGAGAGCCAGATCGCACGCTAGAATTAGCCTCAATGGAGTGTCCGATTGTTGAAATGACTGTAATCATTACTCCAACTAAACCATCCACCAACGTTTCTCTCCAATTCAGCGAAGATGATTGTATTTAGATTAACATTGATTTCCATTCAAACCCTGTTTCATTCAAGCAATAATCACGAAGCAAGGAACAGCTATGACCATTGTTCATTTAGCCCCAGTAACCAGCGAAAATTGGCAGGCATGCTGCGAACTGAGCTTGCCTGCTGAGCAACAAGATTTTGTCGCCTCCAACCTCTATTCAATTGCCGAGGCGCAGTTTTATCCAACGATGCATGTTCGGGCAATTATGACCCAGGCAGATACGCTGGTTGGCTTGGCGGTCTATGGCATCAGTCCAAACACTGGCCAATATCGGGTTGCTCGCTTGATGATCGATCAGGCCTTTCAAGGCCAAGGCTATGGCCGTGCCGCAATGCAGGCAATTTTGGCCAAGGCCGCAGCGTTGGGCACGATCGATCACGTGTGGCTAAGTTATCGCGAGCACAACCATGCCGCGCGTTATTTGTATCAATCCCTCGGTTTTCAGGAGCAATCATGTGATGCGAATGGCCGAATTGTCGCAATGTATGAGCTAGCGAAGAATGAGTAAAGAGTAGCGATCAGCCTCCTGTAGCGGCATAGCGCTTGCTTAATGCCAGCTCAAGCGCACATATCAGGAGCACGCAAACCATGGATTTGAATAGTGGATATCCGTTTTGGGCCGTTAAAAATGGTTTATTAAGTACGTATCCTCGCTTAGAAAACGATTTAAGTTGTGAAGTAGTGGTGATTGGTGGCGGCATTAGCGGCGCGCTGATCGCCCATTATCTGACTGAGGCCAATATCGAGACGGTTGTGCTCGAAAAACGCGAGATTGCTGGCGGCAGCACCAGTGCCAGCACCGCCTTGTTGCAATATGAAATCGATACGCCCCTGACCGAATTAGTTAAGTTGGTTGGCGAGCAAAACGCCGTTCGCGCCTATCAACTTTGTCGCGACGCGATTGATAAAGTCGCCGAAGTTGCTCAGAAGGTCGGTGTAGCAGACCATTTTTCATATAAGACAAGTTTATATCTTGCTAGTAGTCGTTGGCATGTAAAACAATTACGCCAAGAATATGAACTGCGCAAAGCTAACGGTTTTAATTTGGATTTTTTGGAAAAAGGCGCAATTGGCGAACGCTTTAGTTTTAGCGCTCCCGCAGCGCTCTACTCCTACAATGCAGCCGAAGTTGATGCTTTTCAGCTGGCCCACGGCTTATTCAAGCATGCGGCCCAACATGGCGCACAAATTTTCGATCGCACGAGTGCCAAGGAATGGCAGGCCAATAGCGCTGGCGTAACCGTAACGACTGATACAGGCTGTCAGATTCATGCCAAATATCTGATTTTGGCTGCTGGCTACGAAGCCCAAAACTATATCAAACAAGCATTGGTCAAATTCCGCAGCAGCTATGCAATTGCCAGCGAGCCGTTGAGCGATTTCAGTGGCTGGCACGAGCAATGTTTAATTTGGGAAAGTGCGCGACCTTATGTCTACCTGCGCACCACCAGCGAAGGTCGCGCGATTATCGGCGGCGAAGATGATCGCATTGATATTCCGGCCAAGCGCGATGCCTTACTTGAACGCAAAGCAGCCAAATTGAGCAAGCGCTTTAATGATTTTTTCCCGCATATTCCGCTGCATGTTGATTATCGCTGGGCTGGCACGTTTGGTGAAACCAGCGATGGCTTGCCTTATATCGACCATTTGCCCGACCAACCGCGCATTTTGCTCGCCCTGGGCTATGGTGGCAATGGCATTACCTATAGCATTGTCGCTGCCGAACTGCTGCGCGATCGGCTATGTCAACGTCCAAACCCGGATGCAGCGATTTTTCGGCTCGATCGCCATTGAAGCCAAGTTGGGCAGATTGCCCAAACTACGCTAAAAGCCATTTGTCACAAGCAATTGACTATGCTATAATCGCCAACCGAACTGTGGAATACCAGTGAATACGCGATTCTCATCGAGATGGGCGGAGGGACTGGCCCGACGAAGCCCGGCAACCCCAATTTTTTGGAAGGTGCAAAATCCTGCAGGTTCGGCCTGATAGATGAGTTGATGCATGCGGGCCTCTCTTTTGAGAGGTTTTTTTGTGTAATGCAACCCATGAATGAAGTACCAAAAACCGTTTGGTGGGACGACGTGCCCTGTTTGATCGATCAACTGCGCTTGCCAGCAACCCTGGATATTGTGCGTTGTGAGGATTTAAACAGCGTTATCGAAGCGATTCGCTCGATGCAAGTGCGAGGCGCGCCAGCAATTGGCATTACGGCGGCGTATGGCATGGCGCTTGCAGCCAAACGCAGCACAGCTCAAACCAGCAGCAAATTGATCGAAAAACTTGCGAAGGCCAAAAGCTTGCTTGATGCAGCGCGGCCTACGGCGATCAATTTGGCTTGGGCAACCAAGCGTATGCTCGATCTCGCTGAAGCCAATGCACAGCTTGAACCCGATCAATTGCGTCAACGCTTATTGGCCGAAGCCGAAACCATTCGCGACCAAGACGAGGCCATGTGTCGCGCAATTGGCCAACATGGCAAAACGCTTTTGGCTCAAACGCGCAACGTATTGACCCACTGCAATGCTGGTGGTTTGGCCACTGCCGCCTATGGCACAGCGCTGGCCCCAATTCGGGCCGTACATGAAGATGGCCAGCCAATTCACGTTTGGGTTGATGAAACCCGGCCATTTTTGCAAGGCGCACGCCTTACCGCGTGGGAATTGCAACAGGCAGGCATCGATCTGACCCTCATTACCGATAACATGGCTGCCTATTTTATGCAGCAAGGCCATGTCGATTGTATTATTGTTGGCTCGGATCGGATTGCGGCCAATGGCGATGTTGCCAACAAAATTGGCACCTATGGCTTGGCGGTTTTGGCCAAAGCGCACAACATTCCACTGTATGTTGCAGCGCCAACATCGACCATTGATTTGCAGACTGCCAATGGCGCGGCGATTCCAATCGAGCAACGCTCAACCCAAGAAGTGACGCATATCGGGCAACAGGCAATTGCTGCTGAAGGCATTAAGGTAGCCCATCCAGCCTTTGATGTAACGCCTGCGCACTTGGTTACGGCAATTATTACCGAACAAGGCATTGCCTACCCGCCATTTGCCGAACAATTACAAACCATGGTCGAGACTGCCAATGCCGCCAACGCTCGCCAGTGAGTTCCGTTGCCAAGCGATTGCACCATTTGATCTGCCCTACACCAATCAGGCGAGTGCATGGGCAGCCCAAATGCGATGGACACAGGGCTATCCAATTGCGCCAACCTTTGTTGCTCAACCCTTATGGAGTTTGAGCACCCATGGCTTTCCTGGCTTGAACAGTGATCCGCATTTTGATCTAGCTCAACTCGAACGTCAGCTTGAAGCCCATCAATTGGCTTATCTCGAAAATGCGGTTGGCCATGTGGCAGTTGACAGCGTTGAACAATTGCTTGATCATACACCGTGGCTCAATGATCGCCAATTGCGGCCCCAAGCCTTGGGTTTTGGATTGTATGGCCCGTTAAGTTTGGGCCTGACCTTGGTCGATGATCAGGAACGGCCATTATTGGCCGATCAACGCTTGCGCGAGGTCTTGACACAGCACTTACACTTACGGATTGGTTGGCTGGCGCGTGAATTACGCATTCACGACATCCAAGGCTGGGTCTGTTTGATTGAGCCATTTTGGAATGCCCAAGCTCAATCATTTAGCCCAATCAGCCAAGCAGAAGCCTATGGCTTGCTGGCCGAAACCATTCAGCATAGCCCGATTGCCTGTGGCATCGCTCCAACTGGAGCTGCTGTCGATTGGCAGCTGTTGATCAAGAGCGGCATGCGGGTGTTGGTTTGTGCCAAAGAGCAACGCCAAGATTTGCTGGCCTGTGGCAAGTGTATCAATGATTATTTGGAAAACGGCGGGGCAATTATCTGGGAATGTTTGCCCAGCGATCCCGCGCAGCTGGCCACAATGACGGTCAGTGATGTGGTCAACGAATGGACTGAATTATTGCGTGATGCACTCGATCGCGATATTCTCAACAGTCGCATTCTTGATGGCTCGTTATTAACTATCGCGCAGGGCCTTGCTCAACACGAGCCAAGCCACGCCGATCAAGCGCTTGGCCTGTTGGCCGAGGTTAGCCGCGTCATTCGGACGCACTATAAATTGCAGTGAGCGCTGCTATCCACGTAGCATAGCGGCGATATCGTTACTCATATTAGGAGTTTGTTCGTGCGGATTGTTGTAGCTGGATCAATTGCCTACGATTACATTATGGTATTTCCTGGGCAATTCAAAGATCATATTTTGGCCGATAAAGTTCACGTTTTGAGCGTGAGCTTCTTGGTAGAGTCGATGAAGCGCATGCGTGGCGGCACAGGGCCAAATATTGCCTATAACTTGGCCTTGCTTGGCGAACGCCCCACCGTCATGGGAACCGTCGGCGAAGATTTCAGCGAATATCGAACCTGGCTCGAAAACGCTGGGGTTGATACTGGCTTGATCAAAGTCATCGAAGGCGATTTCACTGCCTCGTGCTTTATCAACACCGACCTCTCCGACAACCAAATTACCGCCTTCTATCCAGGTGCAATGGCCCAAGCTCATCGCCAGCGCTTGCCACTCGATGGCCATCGCCCAGATTTTGTGATTATTGCGCCCAACGATCCTGCTGCCATGGCGCAGTTGGTGATCGAATGCCAAGCCAACAATATTCCCTACTTGTATGACCCAAGCATGCAAGCTCCCCGCATGAACGGCCCTGAATTGCTCGCAGGCTGCCGCAGCGCTGCTGCGTTGATCGGCAACGATTATGAATTTGCCATGATGGCAGAAAAAATTGGCTGCACTGAGGAAGAATTGCATCAAGTCGTTGGCCTAACGGTTGTTACCAAAGGCGGCGAAGGTGCTACAATCTACCACAATGGCCAAGTTTATGAGATTCCAGTGGCCAAGGCAACCGTGGTTGCCGACCCAACTGGAGCAGGCGATGCCTTCCGCGCCGGATTTGTGCGAGGCTACTTGGCAGGTTTACCGATGCCAGTCGCCGGTCGGATCGCCAGCTTGACGGCATGTTATGCCATCGAGCATCACGGCACGCAAGAACATCGCTACACCAAAGCCGATTTCGTGGCTCGCTACGAAGAAAATTTTGGTGCCGAACCACTCTTAGCTGAATTATTCGGCTAAATCAACCATGGTCATGTCAGTAATGCTACGCTGGTAGCTTACGATTCAGGTATTCAGGGGTGCAGTTCATCCTTCATCCCTCTGCCTTCATACTTTTATTAAGGAGTTTTTCGTGGCTAAGGATTTCGATATTAAAGATATTAAGCTCGCCGACGAAGGTATGCGCCGCATTGCCTGGGCCGAGCAAGAAATGCCAGTCTTGCGCCAATTGCGCGAACGCTTCAGCAAAGAACGTCCACTTGAAGGCATCAAAATGTCGGCATGTTTGCACGTTACCGCTGAAACCGCAAACTTGATGCGCGCTTTGCAAGCTGGTGGCGCTGATATTGTGTTGGCAGCCTCAAACCCACTTTCAACCCAAGATGATGTTGCCGCAGCATTGGTGCAATACGACGAAATCCCCGTCTATGCCATCAAGGGCGAAGATAACGCAACCTACTACAATCACTTGAAAGCTGCCCTTGACCACGCTCCTCATATCACCATGGACGATGGTGCCGACCTCGTGAGCGCTGTCTTGAAAGATCGCCGCGAATTGTTGCCAAACTTGATTGGCTCAACCGAAGAAACCACCACCGGCGTTATTCGTTTGCGCGCTATGGCCAACCAAGGCGTGCTCGAATTCCCAGTGATTGCGGTCAACGACAGCCAAACCAAGCACTTGTTCGACAACCGCTATGGCACTGGCCAATCAACCCTCGACGGCATTATCCGCGCAACCAACGTGTTGATCGCTGGTAAAACCGTGGTTGTTGCTGGCTACGGCTGGTGTTCAAAAGGTATCGCAATGCGTGCCCACGGTCTCGGTGCCAACATCATCGTCACCGAAATCGATTCAATCAAGGCCCTCGAAGCTGCAATGGATGGCTTCCGCGTGATGCCAATGGTTGAAGCTGCTCGCATCGGCGACATCTTTATCACTGCTACTGGCGATATTCACGTGCTCGACGGCGAAGATTTTGCTGCCATGAAAGATGGCGCGATCGTTTGTAACTCAGGCCACTTCAACGTCGAAATCGACATTCCAGCTTTGGAAAAAATGGCTGTTGAAAAGAAACAACCTCGCGAATTCATCGATCAATACGTCTTGGCCGATGGTCGCCGCATCAACTTGCTGGGCGAAGGCCGCTTGATCAACTTGGCATCAGCCGAAGGTCACCCAAGCGCCGTGATGGATCAATCATTCGCCAACCAAGCATTGGCCAGCGAATACCTCTTGACCAACAAAGGCAAATTGGAAAACAAAGTCTACGCTTTGCCAGTTGAAGTTGACCAAGAAATTGCCCGCTTGAAGCTCGCCGCCATGGGTATCAGCATCGATATCTTGACCGAAGCTCAAGTAACCTACCTCAACTCATGGGAAGAAGGCACCTAGTCTGATTCCGCCGTTGCGGTATAAACCTGAAGTATCAACTGCGATACAATCCAGTAGCAGAATTGGGTTCAGCAATCAACCCAATTCTGCTACATCACAATGGAGCGATCATTATGGATGCACAGCTGACCGTCGTTTTCGATGGAGAAGTATTTCGGCCCACAGAACACATTGATCTTAAGCCAAATACGACCTATACCATTACTGTGCATACTGCTGAGTCATTCGAACCAACCAATGCCTGGGATGTGTTACAGGAATTGACTGGAACAATAACGATGCCTCAAGATTGGTCGGAAAATCATCAACACTATCTCTATGGTGATAAGGATACATCGAGCTAATGGCACTTCAGCGAGTTTTTGTCGATACAGCATTTGTCCAAGCGTTACTTAATAAAAATGATACGTATCATCAGCAAGCACGCAAGTTATTACCGTATATCCATCAGTCCCACCAAGTTTGGATCACAGAAGCAGTATTAACTGAAATTGCCAATGCATTAAGTGGCTCACTAAGAAATAGTGCTGTTCGATTTATAAACTCTTGTTATACAACACCGAATATTGTTGTACAATCAGTAACAACCGAATTATTTCATAAAGGTGTTGCATTATATCATCAACGCGATGATAAACAATGGGGCTTAACCGATTGTATTTCTTTTGTTGTAATGCAAGAACAAGGCTTGTATGAGGCCGCTACTTCGGATAAACACTTTATCCAAGCTGGTTTTACTGCATTGCTCCTCAATACTTAATTGCTGCTAGGAGATAAAACTCAATGGACGCAACAACATTTATGCGTGCTCCACAGTTCTTCTTCACCTCAGAATCGGTGACTGAAGGACACCCCGATAAAATTTGTGACCAAGTTTCCGATGCGATCTTGGATGAATTGTTGGCTCAAGACCCGCTGTCACGGGTGGCCTGCGAAACCGCTACCACCACTGGCTTGATCGTGGTTCTCGGTGAAGTTACCACCAAGGGCTATGTTGAAGTTCAAGATATTGTGCGCAAAGTCGTCAGCGACATCGGCTACACCCGTGGCAAATTCGGCTTCGATGCTGAAACCTGTGGCATTATCGTGGCCTTGCACGGCCAATCGCCAGACATCGCCCAAGGCGTTGACGTGGCTTTGGAAGTGCGCGACGATCAAGCCAGCCGCGAAGCTGAAATTGAAAAAGTTGGCGCTGGCGACCAAGGCATGGTCTTCGGTTTTGCTTGTAACGAAACCGATGAATTTATGCCATTGACGATCTCGTTGGCGCACCAATTGACCCGCCGCTTGGCCAAAGTGCGCAAAACCGGCGAAGTCGGCTACTTGCGCCCAGACGGCAAGAGCCAAGTAACCGTCGAGTATAGCCACGGCAAGCCGGTGCGCGTTGATACCGTGTTGATCTCAACCCAACACGACCCCAACGTCGATAACGAACGCATCCACAAAGATGTCATCGACTTGGTGATCAAGCCAGTAATTCCTGAAGGCATGCTCGATGAAAACACCAAGATTTTCATCAACCCAACCGGTCGCTTCGTGACCGGCGGCCCAATGGGCGATTCAGGTTTGACTGGCCGCAAGATTATCGTTGACACCTACGGCGGCGTTGCTCGCCACGGTGGCGGCGCATTCTCAGGCAAAGATTCAACCAAAGTTGACCGCTCGGCTGCTTATGCTGCTCGCTACGTTGCCAAAAATATCGTTGCCGCTGGCTTGGCTGAGCGCTTTGAATTGCAAGTTAGCTATGCAATCGGCGTTTCAAAGCCATTGTCAATTTCGTTCGAAACCTTTGGCACCGCCAAAGTCAGCGACGAAAAATTGTTGGAATTGATCAACAAGCACTTCGATTTGCGCCCAGGCGCGATCATCCGCGACCTTGATTTGCGCCGCCCAATCTATCGGCAAACCGCTGCCTACGGTCACTTTGGCCGTGCGGACATCGATTTGCCATGGGAACGCACCGACAAAGCCGAAACCTTGCGCGCCGAATCTGGCCTGTAAATTTCAGCAAATTCTGATCGAGAGCTACCTGCAAATGGTAGCTCTTGGCATTTTAGGAGCACATTAATGTTGATTCGCCATGAAACCAGCGCCGATATTCCAGCCATTACCAACATCAATCAACAAGCCTTTGGTCGTGCTGGCGAGGCTGATCTCGTCAATTCATTACGTCAAGTAACAGCAATTATTTCCTTGGTTGCAGAATTGGATGATCAGCTGGTTGGGCATATTTTGTTCAGCCCTGTGCAGTATGATCAAGCGCCAACCAGCATCACAATTTGGGGATTAGGCCCGTTAGCAGTGCTGCCAAGCCAGCAAGCCAAGGGCGTTGGTTCGGCCTTGGTCAAGGCTGGGCTTGAAGCGTGCCGCCAAGCGCAAATTCAGGCCTTGATTGTGTTGGGTGGGCCTGCATATTATCAACGCTTTGGCTTTCAGCCTGCTGCAAATTGGCATCTGCGCTGCCATTATCCGGTTGATGCGCAATTTTTTATGGCCCAAGAATTGAGTGTTGGGTCATTGGCAGACTTGGATGGCACAATTTCCTATCATCCAGCCTTTGATACAGTTTAGGGTGTAACGTTGTGCAACCACTGGCGTATTAAAGCCAAATAATTCAGGGAGAATGGTTATGGACACACTGTTTTGGGGCATTGCGCTTGCGGTTATCGGTCTGATCATCGCAGTCCACTTAGCCTATCTATCCAAGCAAGAAGAAGCCAAACAAACCGCCAAACAGCGCTACCAACAAGCGTTACATCAATTTCGTACAAACCCTGATGCTGCCAGTTCACAAAACCTCGCCCAAGCGCGTGGCAAGAAGTATATTGAACTGCTTGAGGCCGAGCGCCGTCAACGTGTATACAATGATCAGGCTACATGGCAGGTTGATGCAGAGCTGGTGCGGGCGAAACAACAGCTGATTATTAGCCGCCACAAGCGCAACCACGGCCCAACCTCATATGCTGAATGGCAACAGCAAAACCAGCAACAGCAATAATTCAATCGAACACCAGCAACCATCTACAACAGATGGTTTTATTTTTTAATCAAAAAACGAAAATATGTTCTATAATAGAGCGGTGGTTTTTCAAGGAGGAATGAATGACCAATCAAACCAGTTGGACAGATGGAGCGATTAGTGCAATTACCCTTTTCGTGCCCGATGCTGTTATACAAAGCACGACCCAGTTTTATCAGCAAACATTTGGCTTGCCAATGGTGTTCAGCGACGAAAATTCGATGGTGTTTCAATTTGGCTCAACATTAATTAACTTGCTCACCGAGAGCGCAGCGGTTGAATTGCTTGATCCAATGGCTGTGCCCAAAGCCAACTCCCGCGCTTTGTATACGATTACGGTCAGCAATACCGATCAAGTTTATGCAGAGTTGCGCGAGCGTGGCGTTGAGTTTATCAATGGGCCAATCGACCGCTCATGGGGCGTGCGCACTGCCAGTTTTGCCGACCCCGCTGGCCATCTCTGGGAGCTAGCTCAGCCGCTATAAGCGTTATTTAACAGCTAGCCCAATATGCTCCAATGATAATCGGCTAGCTGTTATCCATCCTCTAGTTTTGCCCCACTGCAAAATCCCCCTTTTATGTCTGTCACTAATAGTGTATGATAGGGCGATTCCATCGCACAACATAGCAATTAAGCCACCAGTTTACTTGATTCACTATGTCAATTATGCTAGTGGTTATGGTTGGGGGATTGTTCTATGTCTGGTTATGATCAATCAAATCTTGAACGACTTGAAGAGTTATTAGTATCATACCAGCGAAATTTACACATAGTAGAAATTCAATTAGCTAAATATGGTCTATTACAGCCTATAAGTGTAATAAATGAACGAGAGGAAATAAAAAAGCAAATAAAAGCAATTAATGAGGCAATTAATGAGGAGAAAATCCAAGAATCATCAGTATTTATCAAATCAAAAGTTCAAGCAAAAGAAATTCAAATAATAATTGAAGGAAATATTAATCAAGTCGATGATCTTTATATTAAAAAACTCAAATATAAATTAGCAATCTTACTTGATTTAGATATTAGTCAAATTAGATTTTTAGGGTATTTTAGCGGAAGTATAAGATTTATCATTGAACTTCCAGAAGACTCAGCCCAAAAATTGTTAAGCCTTTATCTCTCAGGAACATTGAGTATAGAAGGTATAAAGGTGAAAGAAGTTACCTTTGAATCATATCAGGGGAATACAGATTATTACCAGGTTGAGCAACATCCAAAAAACAAAACAGAAAGAAACTATACTGGAATGAAACTCAACGAACCAAGAGCTATCATCATAGCTGCGATAATCACTGCCTTGGCAAGCATGCTGGTAATGTTCAAAACATTTAGTTTTGGATCAAATGATACATTTAATTATCAAGTTGAGGTACTTGATAAAACGACCAACAAACCTATCAGTCAGGCCAAAGTTACAATCACACTCTCAAATCTTGCCCCACTTGAGACTTTTAGCGATAATAATGGCTTTGCACGGCTCTCGATTAGTGATCAATATAATGATCAAGCAGGTCGATTGAGCATCGAAAAAACTGGTTATGATTCAGCAACATTTAATGTTGATATTCAAGCAGATCGCTTGCCGAAACAAATTAAACTTACCTCAAATCAATCAAATAGCCCACAACCAACCGAAGATGTGGGAAGTGTACCAACAGCACCACAATTGATTGGCTGTTGGAATAACGATGGAAAGCCGCGCAACATTACAAATATCAATATTCGCGAGAGCAGTAGTGGAATTAGAATTGGGTTCAAGGTTAATTGTGCCGATAGTACAATCACCGATGAGCAAGATGCCGTAATTTCTGGCGACAATGAAATTACTCTAATCAAAACTGATGAAACTTGGGTTATCAGCATCAGACAAGAAGGAACACTCAAAATTACCATCGAAAGCCAATCAGGCTTTGAGGAATTAACGTTTTACAGGAAATAATGTACTAATGAAGGACTTCAATGTACTTACGCTTTACACCAATTAATTTCGCTGCGATCAAACCAGCCATCGCTGAATATTATGCCCAGCTACCAACTCACGTCGATTCATTCTTCGAGGATCGCCTACTCCATGCCGCGTGGTATCAAATTTGGCTTGATCAGACAGCGATTGGCTTGGCCGCAGTGCACGATGCAAGTATGTTGGTGCATTTTTCGCTGCAAACTGGCTATCAGCAGTATGGCCAACAAGCCTTTGAGCAAGCCAAAAAATTGGCGAATGTGCAAGCTGCCTTTGTGCCAACCAACGATCAATGGTTGCTGAGCCATGCGCTTGATCAGTATCGTCAATTGCAGAAACAAGCCTATTTTTTTCAAGCCAATCACCAAACCTTGCTCGAAGCAAGCGCGAACGAACAGCTCCGACTAGCAACAGAGGCTGATATTGCCAGCATTACTGAGCATGCCAGCGATTTGTTTGATCAAATTCCGCAACGAGTGGCGTGGCAACAGCTGTTTTGTTTTAGTATCAATGACGAGCTTGTCGGCTTTGGCATTATTGAACCAAGCAGCATCTATCAACAGGTTGCCAGCATTGGCATGCAGATAAATGTGGCCTATCGTCAACAAGGCTATGGCACACGCCTCATTCAAGCGCTCATTCGCCATTGCCAAAACCAACAGATTCAGCCAATCGCTGGCTGCTGGTATTACAACCATACCTCCAAAAAAACCTTGGAACGGGCAGGAATGGCTAGTGCAACGCGTTTATTACGGATTGATTTTTGACCAAGCCAGGTTCGATGTGTGGTTTAATAGAGCTGCATGATTAAACACAACGAGGAGTTTTATGCCAATCGGATACCACGCTGGCCGCGCCATCGAGCTGACCCCATCGATCTTATCGGCCAATTTTGCCAACCTTGGAGCCGATGTTCAGGCCGCCGACGAAGTAGGTTGTAGCTGGATTCAAGTTGATGTGATGGATGGCCATTTTGTGCCCAACCTGACCTTTGGCCCACCAGTCATCAAGGCGATTCGACCATATTTCAAGGGCACGTTGGATGTGCATTTGATGGTGAGCAATCCCGATGCGTTGCTTGAGGAATATGCTGCGGCTGGAGCAAACCATATTACGCTGCATCAAGAAGCCAGCGTGCATTTGCACCGCACAATTCAGCGCATTCATGAGCTTGGTTGCACTGCGGGCGTGGCGCTCAATCCAGCTACGCCAGTCAGTAGCCTCGAAGATATTATTCACGATCTCGATTTGGTGCTGATTATGTCGGTTAATCCTGGTTTTGGGGGCCAGAGCTTTATCGAACGCAGCTTGGCAAAAATTGCTGCTGTGCGTAGTTTGCTCGATCAGCGCAACCACGAGGCGGTCATTCAGGTCGATGGCGGGGTTAAGCCAAGTAACATAGCCCAGATTGTGCAGGCAGGGGCGACTAATCTGATTGCAGGCTCGGCCTTTTATTCATCAACCATCACGCCGCACCAAGCGTGGGATGCCTTTATCGCCGCTTTAGCATGACTTAAGTCACCCGCTAAATCACCCATTATAGGGAATGTCAGAATAGGAGCAATGGCCTATACTCAATCTATCTCCTTCTCCTCTCTTCTCTCGCTAGAACCCCGCAACTGCGGGGTTTTGGCGTTAAGCAAGTCGATGTTATTGTAAGATAGGTAAATATGTTATATTATTAATAAAATACCTCTATCAGGAATACAGTCCTACAGTACAGATTAAGATATTTGATGGAGCGTTTATGTCTACTCAAAAATATCTATTATCAAAAATAGGAGTTATCTTTCTTGTTATTTCAACCATAGCGCTTGGAGCCTGCACAAATGAATCCCCTACAGAAAATACTGTTATTGCCAATTTTGACTACTTTATTAGGGTATTTGATAACAAAACCAATCATCCCATCAATAATGTCAAAGTTAGTATATCAATTTCCGGACAAGCAACGATAGATCAATATACGGATACTGAAGGATTTGTAAGATTCACATTAAGCAATTCATTTGCTAATAATAAGGCTCGATTGAGTTTGATAGCAGAAGGATATAATTTAAAAAATATTCATATCGATATTTATCGCGATCAACTACCAACAGAGATAAAACTCGATCCCATCAAGCCAGCACCTAGTCCAACAAATACGACATCTACTATCATAATAACGCCAATAGTGTCAACATCTACGTCCACACTTGAACCACCTCCATCGACTTTAACAGAGCCACCTGAACCTACGTCCACACTTGAACCACATCCATCGACTTCAATAGAGCCACCTGTGACTGATGTAACTGTTTCGTTCAAATATACCTTCACCGAATATACCAAACCAATTTGGGGCTTAGACTTTAGTCCTGATGATAATAGCCTTTTTGCAACCTCAGAAACAGATCGAATCTTAAGATGGAATCCGATTTCTGGCAACCTAATGGATGAATATGGTTTAGATAACAAGCAAACTGTTGGACGGGGAGATATTGTCATTAGTCCTGATGGCAGCCTCATCGCAGTCCCTTCAGCGATGAAAGGTGATGATTCAGGAGGGATTGGAAGTATACAAATCTACCAAGTTGCTGATGGAGAGCTTATACAAACTTTTGAAGGTTTTACTTCTTTTACATGGACTGGAGATTTTAGCCCAGATAATACAATTGTAGCGGGTGCAGGAAATGATGGAACCATACGCTTATGGAATACGCATCAACCTACAGCTATAACAATTTTACGTGGCCACACTGGATTAATTACAAGGGTTCGATTTAGTCCTGATGGCAAAAAATTAGCAAGTCTAAGTTATGATGGTTCACTGAGGATTTGGGATCTCACGACAAATCAACAGATTCAAAAATTTACTAAAATTCAAAATAGTTTTACGTTTGCATGGACATCGGATAGTCAACTTATTATAGTAGGAACAACTATAGAAAAGCCGCAAATTCAAATTCTTGATACAAATAATGGCTCTATTAAAGCTAGTATTTCTACAGATGCCCCCCCTTTAACTGTTGATATTAGCCCTAATGGATACCTGATTGCTGCAGCGTGTAGTCAAGAAACGATATGTATATGGACAATCGATACAGGTGCCAAATTAGCAGAATTTGGATCATTTTCACCTAATATTATCCAATGGAATCATGATGGTACATTACTTAGTGCAGGAAGCGATAGCGGTAAAATCGAAGTTTGGGAAGTAATAACGCAGTAGCTCTAGTAGTATATCTTTAAATGCGGTGCTGGCCGCTTGGTAAAGTCCCACGTTTACCAAGCGGCCAACTGCCCTGATGCTTCCAAACCACAGGAGCGCCGCAATGAGAGTGTGTAGATTTAATATAGCAAGACCCAGTTCCAAAGCCTGTTCCAAGTAGGTAGCATTTTGGTTCCAGCAGCTTTAGCAACGCAAAACCCCCAAACCCAGCCAAAACTGTCAGACCAACGCCGTTCGTAAACCTCTAGCCACAGATTCTGCTGTATAGTTGCATTTTGCCCTTGCATTCTAGTCGTTCAACGCAGTCGATCCAAAGGCTTAGCGCTCGAAAGGTTGAGTATGCGATTTGCTTGGCGTACGCTAGGCTCGATGATTGGCTGGATCATTTTTGGCATGTGGGTCGCTTTTGGGTATCAGATCGTTAGTCAAAACCAACAAAAAGGCATCGCCGCTGTCGATTTTCAAAGCTATGCCTTGGCTGCCGAACGCATGCAACACCAGGCCAATCCCTATCCGGCAATCGCCGAGGCGCAAGCGATGTGGCGCAGCGTGCATTTGTGGGAACAACGGATGCTCAACGCATCCGATCCGGCTGCAAAGCTGGCAGTTAAGGCGCAATATGATCAGGTTGGTCAGATTGTTGGGCCATATCTGTACCCGCCCACTTTGGCCCAAGCTGTAGCCAAATTACAGATTAACAGCCTTGGCATGGCCGCAATTTTGAGCATGGCAACCCTGCTCTTCGTAGGCTTTTGGCTCTATCTGACCAAGCAAAGCAGCGCTTGGACAATCTTGGTGATGCTGAGTTTGGAGTGTATGCTGGGCATCGTTTCTGGCAATGTTGAAGCATTGTTGCTGCTTGGTAGTTTGCTTGGCGGCTATTGGGCGCTCTATCATTCACGGCTGGCTGCTGCGCTGATTATTGCCCTGTTGCTGTTGATTAAGCCCTTCTATGCCCTGTTTTTCGTGGCTCTAGCAGCCCTAGCCTATTGCACCATGGCTGATTCAACGGCACGGCAAGCGTTGATAAAACGAATTGCCAGCATTGCAGCGCTAGCCTTAGGGCTGATTGGGCTTGAAATTTGGCGCTGGGATAGTGCGCTGCGCCACGAAACCTTCACCTATTTAGCCAATACCCTCGAATACCAATGGTTTAATTTTGCGGTGGCCGAACAAAGCCCGATGAGCATGTGGAACCGCACACCATTGCAAGGCTTAATCAATCTTGGCCTCAACCCAAACCTTGCCCAAATGTTGGCGCTTGGCTTATGGGTACTTGGGTTGGCAGCAAGTTGTTGGCTGGTTTGGCGCAAGCAGGTTGGTTTTCCGCTGCTGTATGGCATCAGTTTTATTTTATTATATTGGGGTAGGCCTGTTGGTTGGTCGTTCTCATTTATTGAATTAATTGTGCTCAGTTTGCTTTGGCCAACGCTTGGCCGCTGGGGCAAAATTGGCCTCAGCACAGCGCTACTTGGCCTGATTGGTTCGCGCTGGGTTGCGCTCGGCCTTACTGCCCAAGCCCAAGGTATGCCACTCAATACGTTGCAAACCAGCGACTTTGCTTGGGAATCGTGGCTCGTCTTGCCGCTGTGCTTGCTCTGTTTGGGCTATGCAATTCGCCAAAAAGTTCAAGCACATGCAGCTACAAGCAACCAGCCAATCCTTATTAATGAAGCACATTCTTAATCAAAATTTAATAATTATCACGATTTTGCTAAAACCAAAGTGCTTATTTCAACGAATGGAGCAATACCAACGCATGGTCTAGTGGAGGTTGTGATAATGTCAGAACGTTTCAATCTATCGCGGCGGGGATTTTTGGGCGCAATCGGCTTAGGCAGTTTGGCCGCAATTTGGGGCAACAAAGAGGCAAGCGCCAAAAAATATGGCGGAGTTGGCAAAACGTTTGATATGGCAACCGTGCCAACCAACGGCAAATTCACCTTGCCAGCCTTGCCCTATGATTACGGTGCATTGGAACCGCAGCTCGATGCAGAAACGATGTACATTCATCACCAAAAACATCACAATACAATGGTTACCAATTTAAATGCGGCCTTGGCTGATTATCCAAAATTGCAAAGCATGAATGTGGCTGAGCTTTTGCATGGCTTGAGCAATTTACCAAGCGCCATCCAGACCGCAGTGCGCAACAACGCTGGCGGCCATGCCAATCACTCAATTTGGTGGGCAACGCTTTCGCCCAAAGGTGGCGGCAGCGCTGGCGGGGCATTGGCGGCGGCAATTAATGCCAAATATGGCTCGTTCGGTAGCTTCCAAAATACCTATAACGATATTGCTTCGCGGCGCTTTGGCTCAGGTTGGGGCTGGCTCTCAACCGATAGCAAAGGCACGCTCTACCTCGCCAGTTACCCCAACCAAGATAGCCCGTATATGGAAGGTCTAACGCCTTTGCTCGGCGTTGATGTTTGGGAACATGCCTACTATTTGAAATTCCGCCAAAAACGCGCCGAATTTTTGAGCGCTTGGTGGAATGTGATTAATTGGAGCGAAGTCGGGCGACGCTACGATCTGGCCATCGCCAAATAAACGAAAACAGGCTGCTAGCAAATCTAGCAGCCTGTTTTTATGTCAAACAACAATAATTATTCTAAATTAAAGGTTGATTGTTGGTTATCAACAGGTCGCGGCGGTTCGGGAAAGCTCACGCCGAGGTGATCGTAGGCGCGGCGCGTGGCAATCCGCCCGCGTGGTGTGCGTTGAAGAAAGCCAAGTTGCAACAAATATGGCTCGTAGACATCCTCGATGGCATCAACTTCTTCGGCGGTTGCGGCGGCCAAGGTCGTTAGGCCAACCGGCCCGCCATTGAAGGTTTCGATCAAGGTGCGCAATACCCGCCGATCATTCTCATCAAGCCCCAAATCGTCGATTTCGAGGCTGGCAAGGGCGGCTTTGGCAACATCGAGGGTAATGTGATTGTCGGCCATAACCAAGGCAAAATCACGCACCCGCCGCAGCAAACGATTAACCACCCGTGGCGTGCCGCGAGCACGACGGGCAATTTCAAGCGCACCAGCCTCATCCATTGGCGATTTCAGCAAGGCCGCCGAACGGCGCACAATATCGGTCATGGCTTCAAGCGAGTAAAATTCAAGCCGATGTACCGAGCCAAAACGGTCGCGCAAGGGCGAAGTGAGCAAAGCAAGCCGCGTCGTCGCCCCAACCACGGTAAAACGGGGTAATTTCAGGCGCAAATTACGGGCGCTCGGGCCTTTACCCACAATAATATCCAGCGCAAAATCTTCCATGGCTGGATACATCACTTCCTCAACAGCGCGATTCAAGCGATGCACTTCATCAATAAATAGCAAATCATCTTTTTTAAGGTTGGTCAAAATTGCTGCCAAATCGCCAGCCCGCTCGATGGCTGGGCCAGAGGTAATTTTGATATTCACGCCCATTTCGTTGGCCAAAATGGTTGAAAGCGTGGTTTTGCCCAAGCCAGGCGGGCCATAAAACAACGTATGATCAAGCGGCTCCTTGCGTTGTTGAGCAGCAGCAATCGCAATTTTAAGGTTGGCCAACACTTTTTCTTGGCCAATATATTCGGCCAATTTTTTTGGCCGCAAACTTTTCTCCACCACTTGATCCTCTTCGCGAGGCTTGGGTGAAATCATTCGTTGAGCTTGATCAAACGCATCGGACATGGCATCCTCCTACAGCGATTATAGCACAGACGGTCGCATGCTGGCAGTCCATTGAATCATCAGAAAAAAAGCCTGATATAATGCGCCATAGCCAATTTACACAGGTACCACACATGGCTGATCCACTGATTGCCCTATGGAATGAAGAACGCGAACAGCGTAAGCGGGCTTTACGCCGCATTTTGATCACCGGCAGTAGTTTTATTGTGTTGCTGATTCTGTATTATGTTTTAGGCGTTGATCTTAGCGTTGGACGCAATCAAATAGCGCTTGGCTGTTTGTTTGGCATTTTGGTCGCCGCCGGAGTTTCAGGCTGGTTGGTCAGCATCGATCAACCAGAGTTGGCAACTCATGCGATGTTTATCCCCTACTTTGCGCTTATTTTGGTGGTTGCAATCCCAGTTGGCGTAACCAGTCGCGGGATGTATGGTTTGTTTATTCCAATTGTGGCAGCGGCATTATTGTTGCCAGCGCGTTGGAGTATGATTTATGCAGTGATTGCTGTCGTTATTTTTGTTAGCACCGATCTGCTTAGCCCTCAGCCATTTTCATTAAATATTACGATTCTGAATCTGCTGTTTGCTGGCGGCTGTTTTGGCACCGCAGCAGCAACAACCTCGTTTACGGCACGGCGCTTACGTCAGCTGCTGAAAAGTAGCATCGAACATAGCAAAGCACTTGAGCGCAACCAAACCGTGCTTGAAGAGCGGGTGCAAAAACGCACGCTCTACCTCGAAAAAGCGCTTGATGAACTGCAACGCTCCAGCGAAACCATTCGCCAAATGAGCGTGCCAGTGCTGCCGATTGCCGAACGAGTGTTGGTGTTGCCGCTAGTTGGCAGCATCGATCTGACACGGGCTGCGTTGCTAAGCGATGAATTGCTAAACACCATTTATCAACGCCGCCCACATACAATTTTGATCGATTTAACTGGTCTCAACACAATCGATCAAGCGGTGGCCGAGTCGTTGGTGCAAACCTTGAGCGCGGTGCGACTGCTTGGCACCGAGCCAGTCGTCGTTGGCTTGCGCAGCGAAACCGTGCAAGCACTGCTCGATACTGGCATCGACATTGCGCATATTCGCACCTTCCGCGATGTGCAAAGCGGCTTAGCCTACGCCACCAGCAAACCGAGTTATTAGCAGATTCCCCTCACCTAATTTCTCACTGAATGCAGGCGAGGGGTGTTTAAATGCGGCGATTCTTATGCAATTCGTCGGTAAAAACGGGCGCTCCCCCTCGCCCGCGTTTTCGTGGGCGAGGGGGCTGGCTTTCAAGGGTAGTTAAGATCCCCTCACCCCCAACCCCTCTCCCGTGCGCGGGCGAGGGGCTTTAACCCGCTGGTTCTGCACAATGCATCGGGGGAAACGGGGTGCTCACTCTCGCCCGTGTTTTGTGGTTGAGGAGCTTTTCCCCCCAGATCGCTGGGAAACCAGCATTGACTCCCCCTCGCCCGCGTCCAGTGGGCGAGGGGGCTGGGGGGTGAGGGAACGCTTCATGCCACCATCAATTGTTAAAAACCTACCCTTGAAAGGAGGGGCTGGGGGGTGAGGGAATGTTTAATCTAGCGCAAGATCAGCGTCTTTTGATCAAGCATCAATTGGCGATCAAGCCAAATTGTGCGGGCTTTTTGGCCATTCATTCCATGCAATGCCAACTCAATTGAATCCTCAGACAAGGCAAATTCGCGCAAAATTGAGCCGCGGACAACAAACGCCGCATATGGTCGAATCTGATCGGTATCCAATGGTTCTAGTTGCAAATCAAGCGCTGGTTTGCTGCGGGGATCGATGGTAACGTTCTTCCATAATTCGGTTTGATACAGCTTAACTTCAAAAGAAAGGCGCGTCGGATCAGCTGATTCGATTTGCTGCCACTCATCATATAAACCACCTTCGTGGAGCGATACAGGCAGATCGTCGCGGATTGGCGGCCCCCATGCCCAGAACGAGATGCCGATACAACTGCCAATCACCAACAAGCCTGCAATCAAAAATTTAATCAGTTCTCGCACAACACCCTCATTTCATACCATCCCAATATGGGTTGGATTGAGTGTAGTCTTGAATCGGCGTGTGCAACATGCACAATCCTCGCAACAATGCAGCATAAGTATTGCAATTGCCAAACGCAGGTTAATCAGCCCTCAATCGCATCTACAAAGCGCGCTTATGCACTATAATGCATCTGAAACATATGGCGCTGAGCCATAGTTGCGAATAGCTATGTATGGGGGCGATGATGCCGCATTCGTTTGAAGCATATCTTGATGAGCAACTGAATAGTTTGCGTGAGCAAGGGATTTTTCGCAAATTGCGCGAATTACAAAGCCCAACCGGCCCACGTTCAACCATCGATGGCAAATCGGTGATCAATCTCTCATCAAATAATTATTTAGGCTTGGCCAATCATCCAGCCTTGAAAGCAGCAGCAATTAAAGCAATCGAGGAATTGGGGGTTGGTTCAGGTGCAGTTCGCACGATTATTGGCACAATGAGCATCCACGAGGAGCTTGAACAACGCTTGGCCGAATTCAAGCATACTGAGGCGGTGTTGGTGCTCCAATCGGGCTTTACGGCCAATGCAGCGGTTTTGGGGGTTGTGCTCAACGATGGCGATTTGGTGATCAGCGATGAGCTGAACCATGCCTCGATCATCGATGGTGTTCGCCTCACCAAAGCAGCCCGTGCCGTGTATCGCCACAACGATATGGCCGATTTGGAACGGGTCTTGCAGGATAATCAAGGTAAATATCGCAACACGCTGATTGTGACCGATGGCGTATTTAGCATGGATGGCGATATTGCGCCCTTGCCACGCATCGCCGAGCTAGCCAAGCATTACGAGGCCATCACCATGGTCGATGATGCTCACGCATCGGGCGTGCTTGGCACCAACGGCAGCGGCACGGTCAGCCATTATGGCATCAAAGATTGGGATATTCAGGTTGGTACCCTTTCCAAAGCGATTGGGGCTTTGGGCGGGTATGTGGCAACGTCGAGCAAATTGCGTCAGCTGATGGAGCATCGCTCACGGCCATTTTTGTTCAGCACATCGCATCCGCCAGCGGTGGCTGCAACCTGTATTGCAGCAGTTAAGCTCTTGCAAAGCCCAGAAGGCGCGCAATTGCATCAACAACTTTGGGAAAATACCAAGTTCTTTAAGGCTGGATTGCAACAACTTGGCTTTAACACGGGCATCTCGGAAACCCCGATCACGCCAGTTATTGTTGGCGAGAGCGCCAAGGCCATGCAATTCTCCGATCAGCTGTTTCAGGCAGGCGTATTTGCCCAAGGCATCGCCTTCCCAACCGTGGCCCGCGACAAAGGTCGGGTGCGCACAATTGTCACTGCCAGCCATAGCAATGTAGATCTCGCGGAAGCGCTCACTATCTTCGAACATGTTGGGCGGAGTATGCAGCTAATTTAAGGTTTCATGGTATATTGGAAGCAGAAAAAATCTGTTCTAGAAATGTGGAGGTCCACCTATCGAAGCGCAAGTTCTTGCCCGCCGTGCTGTTGATTTAGCAGACTCGAAGCAGGCAAATGATATTATCATGCTTGATGTTCGCCCATTAGCCACGTTCGCCGATTTTTTGGTGATTTGTACCGCTGGCAATGAGCGTATGCTGCGAGCAGTCGTAAAAGAAATTGATGATCAGTTAGTCCAAGAAGGCGCACCGACACCCAAAGTCGAAGGTTCACCCGAAACTGGCTGGGTTTTGCTCGATTTTGGCGATGTGGTTGTGCATATTTTTAGCCCTGAACAACGCGATTTTTACAAGCTCGATAAATTGTGGCAAAAAGCTATGCCAGTTGTCGTTCTTCAGTAATCGGCGGGTCAAGGACGATCACGTGCGAGGTACATCATGAACAAATCCACACAACGCGAACGCTATGTCGTCTTTGCGCTTGGAGCAGCAGCAGGCAGCGCCTTAGGCTTGATTCTCGGTTCGATCTTGGCGTATTCGCTGGGTGAAGATACAGTACGAGCCATCGGGCGCGGGTTCCGCCGCCTCACAGGCCGCGACCATAAACCAAATTTCGAGCTATTTCTCCAATAACAGCAAGGCCGACTCATACGAGTCGGCCTTGTTGCTTGAGTGGATATGCAAAACTCAAATTTAGATTTCAAGTGAGTTGGCGCGTAAGCCACGATCACTTGCCGAAACGCTGACGCGGACGCTATCGCCAACTTGCACCCGATTGCCACCATGATTAAACAAGCTCGAATGTACATAGGCATCGCCGTGATTATCGCTGAGCGCCACAAACATAAAGCGCCCTTGGGGGTCGATATAATCAACCCGAGCGTTAATCAGGCCAACAGGAGCACTACCACTGAACGAACGGCTGCGTTCGCGCGGGCCATTGCTCCACTCGCGGCGCGGGCCGTTATTGCTTGGTCGGCATTGACCAGCAAAACGATCACGGCGCTCGAACGAGCGTTCACCACCATAGCCCCCAGCCTCGCGTTGCTCGTAGGCCCGAATGCGCGGCGTTGGCGGTAACGCGTTGGTCACTAAAACATCGTTGGCTTCATCACCCTTCATGCCGCGAACCACCACAAAACTTACTTCTTCACCCTCAACCAACCATCGTCGTCCATCACCAAGCGCCCGTCGATGGACAAACAACGATGCTCCTGCATGAGTTGTGATAAAACCATACGATTTTTCAGGATCGAACCACGCCACCGTGCCAGTACTACGCTCATTCATAACCCAGGTCTCCATGTTGGAATTGGTGCTCGGCATAAACCAGGTGCCGAATCACGTTTTATAATGATACAAAGTATCATTAAATAGATACCTTGTCAAGTGCATAGCCTAGATTCGCGAATTGCCTCTTTTCAACAACAGATTATGCGTCAAGACAATTTGGCGCTCTTTGAACAGCTCAAAGCAGGTCAGATCGAACCACGTCAATTCCTCGCAGAGGTGAAGCCGATCGCCTAAAATCGCAAGCATCGGTGCTAGCTCTTTAGTCCTATGTAGTACAGACCAAGATGGCCTAGATTTCTTAGGAAATGCCAATGCTTTGGGTATTGATCTTGCTTTGAAAGCCGAGTAGGATGGTAGATACAAGGATTCGGACGCAGAGGAAATGCAACGAAGCCGTTGTATTTTTGTAACGCACAAAGGAGTGCCCTAATGCTGAAGAAACGCCTCGAGGGTACGGTCGTGAGGGTAACCTTCAACATCCCAGCCCCACTCACCGCCCAGACGATCACGCTTGTTGGCGAGTTCAATAATTGGAGCGAAACGGCGACCCCGCTGTTGCGTTCCGGGGAAGGCTGGAGTACCACCATGGATCTGCCACCCAATCACAGTTACCAGTATCGCTATCTTGCCGATGGACGCTGGCTCAACGATTGGAGCGCTGATCGTTACGAGCCAAACGAGTTTGGCGGTGCGAATTCGGTGGTCTACACTTAAACCAGCTACAAACGACGAGGCATCAATGAGGATGGCTCGTTGTTTTATTGTTCTTAATAGGTGTTATATTGACACAAAGTCACTCAATCGCCTATTATACACAGAGCCTTGATTGGACTCGTGCAGCGAACCAAGGCTCTTGTGTTGTTCACTACTAGTAAGGATATTCGACATGCTCGATCTACACCCGACCTTTGAACGCGCTACCAGCGATGCGGTTGCCCATTTTGCCCCATTAATTGAGGTCATCGCCGCGATTGCCCATGGCGACGAGACGCGCCGCGCCGAGGTCGAGTTTTTATTGCCCCAAATTGATAACAACGGCTGGATTATTCAGGCTGCGGTTGAACGGATTTGGGCGGGCGAACGCGATTTCGCCCAACTCAGCGCTGGCCTCGATACCAATAGTGCAGCCATTGTGCAGGCCATTTTGGTGGCGGTCAGCCAAACGCCCGACCTAGAAGAAGCGCGTTTGAGCAAACTGATCGGCGAATGGCGGCCAATTATCTTAACCGTAGCCGCCGCCTACTTTGGAGTTCAGCACGCCTACACCGACCTTGATGGCTTCTTGCCGCAGCTTGAAGCGCAAACTCAATGGCAAGCACTCGCTCAACGCATCCGTTTGCTGGTTGCAGGCGACAGCAATCGCCAACGGCTTTTGGCAGATCTTGACCCAACTGATACCGTTATCATGCAGGCAATTTTCCATGCGCTCGATGATAAAACCACAACCTTGCGGCTCATCCGCGAAGAACGGGATCGGGCTGCGGCGCAAGAGGAAGCCAATGACCAGCAACACGCTTGAACATCGTTGCTACCAACCGAAAACGCTGTTGTATCAGCGACCGTTGGTGCTGCTCCACGGCGCTTGGCATGGTGCTTGGTGCTGGGATAATGCCGCTCACGATTTTGCCGAACGCGGCTTTGTGGTGCATACGCTGAGTTTACGCGGCCATGGCTACAGCAGTATGCCGCGCTATTTCAACACAATTGGCTTAAACCACTATATCGACGATTTGCTGGCGCTGGTTGAAACCCTCAAACCAGCGCCAATCGTCGTAGGCCATAGCCTCGGCGGCTATATTGTCCAACACGCCATCATGCAGCGCCCATTGCCCGCCGCAGTTTTGCTGGCCAGCATGCCGCATACAGGCCCGTTGGGCTTTACGTTGCGCAGCCTGCGCACGCAACCAAGTGTCGTGTTTCGTGCCTTGGCAACGGCCAATGGCTATAGTTTTGTGCGTACACCAGCCTTGGCAAAATATTTATTTTTACGTGATAACGCTTCCGCCGCTGAAACCCAAACTATCCACAGCCAACTTGGCAACGAATCGCTCAGGGTTTTGCTTGATGCACTCATACATAAACCCAAACCAAGCCAAATCAAAACCCCAAGCATGGTGATTGCTGCCGAGCGTGATCGCGTATTTACCCTCGCGGAGCAGCGTTCGTTGGCCAATGCCTATCAAGCACCATTAATTATCGTGCCGCAGGCAGCCCATGATTTAATGTTTGACTCAGCTTGGCCGTTGGTTGCCGATGCGATCGAAGGCTGGGCTAGTCGCCACCAAAAATAGTTATTCGACCAACCAACTCCCTAAGCCAACGAGCGCCGCATCCATGGTCGGCGGGTGAAACAGGCCTGCCCGCACATCGCGCGCGTAGCGTTCGAGCGCCAAATCTGGCGAGAGCGAAGCTCCACCAACCACAATCATGGCTTGTTCAACCGCAGCAACTGCATGCTCAATCGCTGTTGCTTTGGTGGTAGCAATCAAGGTGCGCAAATTGCCGCGTTCAGCAGGCGCTTGCTCCCAGATTTGGGCTGTTTGATAGAGCAAACTCCGCGCACTCAGCAGCAATTGCTCGACCTTGCCAAGCTGACGCTGAATCGATTCTAGCTCGCTAATGGCTTTGCCAGCCAACGCGGTTGGGCGACGCTCGCGGGCATAGTTGCTGGCAACATCGCGGGCAGCTTGGGCAATGCCCAAATAGATCGCCGCGATATTCAATTGAAACCAAGCCCCAGCATTGCTACGGCTCGGATCAACCAAACCTGGTTGGCGACGTTGCAAAAGATTTGCTTCAGCAACAAATACGTCTTCAAGCACAATATCATCGTTGCGAGCCGCCCGCATTGCCGTGCCATGCCAAGTTGGTTCAATCGTCACGCCTGCCTGCTTGAGATCAACCAGAAAGATCGCAGTATCGCTGGTGTCGGCAATTGTGGCGCTAATCAGGGCATGGGTTAATGCAGGAGCGCCAGTTGTGTAAATTTTGCGGCCATTCAGCAACCAACCAGCTGCAACTGGCTGGGCAGCAGTGGCAAACAAACCGCCGCGGGCTGGGCTACCCATTTCGCGCTCACTGGCCGCCGAATTGAGCAAAACCGACTGTTCAACTACCAAACGACTAAGCCGCTCGATCTGGCTTGGTTGCCACGCCTGACCTTCGATAATCCCGCCAAGCACATGAATCGGCATTGCCAAAACCAAGGCAATTGAGCCATCGCCGTAGGCCAATTGTTCTTGGGCCAAAATTGCCTCAAATAAACTAGCTCCATGGCCGCCAAAAGCAGTTGGAATGCTCAAGGCCTGGTATTTGGCCGCAAAAATTACCGACAGATGCTCGAAGGGAAAGCTGGCAGCCTGATCATGCTTGGCTGCGGTTGGCTTGACCAGAGCCGCCATGTCGCGTCCAAGTTGAACAAAGGCTTGCTGGCGTTCAGTCAAGCCAGAATGCAGTACATCTATCGCCATTGGGTTATTCCTTAATCAACAAAACACTAGCAAAAGCTTAGCACAAACCACCAGCAACTCATCAAATTATTAACTTCGTGTTGCCAATTGTCGAATTTATATCACAATTGTTTTTTATAGTACCGCCATTGAAAGTAATTTGTGATTGACAAGGAGTTCGGACATGCGTAAACATTTAGCAGTGGCGGTTGGAGTTGTTTCGTTGGCTTGTGGCGGCTATCTTTGGACAAATAATGCGGCTTCGGCGGCCAGCAACAATCAACCAGTGCATAGCATCACAGTTAGTTCAAATGCTGATGATGTTACCATCGAATGTCATGTGCCGGGCGTGGCTGGGGTTGCGCCATTGCATCATTCAGCAATGAGCCAACAGCATTTGAGCCAGCCAACGCAACTGCATAAACAAACTGTTGGCGGTGCATTGCATCTTCAGCATAGTGTAGCAGCAAGCAGCGACCAGCTTAAAACAACGACCGAAGCAACCAGTGAGCAAATCACCAAGCCATTTGTGACGATCAATGCAGAAACTGCTGAAGGCGAATGTGGAACGGTTGTGGCAATTGGCGCAGTCGCTGGCATCGATTGGTTTGAGCTAGCCGCCGCAACCATTGGCATTAGCAGCGAAGAACTGCACGCAGGCATCGAAGCTGAGCAAAGCATTGCCGATCAAGCAGCAGCCAACGGGGTAAGTAAGCAGGCGGTTATCGATGCAATTGTGGCTGCTGAAACCGCCAACATCAATCAATTGGTGGCTGATGGCGAACTAAACGCCGAAGATGCTGAACTCTTTACCAACGATTTGCCCACCATGATTGAGCATTTTGTGAGCAATGTGCCAAGTTTTGTTGCTGGCGAAGGCGTTCAATGCTTCAAGATTGCTGATGACGCTGCTGGTACAACCGAAAGCGTTGAAGAAGCTGTCGAATGCGAAGCCGTTGAAGCAATCCCAGCCTTGCCACTCGAACCAGTAACCGAACCAAGTCGCTAAATCATTGGCTGGTTGCAGTAGATACCACGCCTGCAACCAGCCAACTTCATTGCAGGCGAAGGAAGCACTATGGCGGAATTAATCGTGATTATTGAGGATGAAGAACGGATTGCCCATTGGATGCAGTTGTATCTTGAGCAAGCTGGTTTTGCAACTTATTTGGCAAGCGATGGCCTGACTGGCTTGGCTTTGGTGCAGCAGCATCAGCCAAGTTTAGTCGTTTTAGATTTAATGTTGCCCAAATTGGATGGCCTCGCGGTGTTCAAGGCCATTCGCCAAATCAACAATACGCCAATTATTATGGTAACTGCGCGTAGCAGCGACGAAGAACGAATTCAGGGCCTAGAGCTTGGGGCCGATGATTATGTAGGCAAGCCCTTCAACGCCCGCGAATTGGTGGCCCGTGTGCGGGCAGTCTTACGCCGTAGTCAGCCGATGCAACCAAGCCAAACCCTCAAACGCGGCCTGATTGAGCTTGATTTGACCCAGCATCAATGCATGGTCAATCGCCAGCCTGTCGAATTGAGCAAAATTCAATTAGCCTTGCTGGCAACCTTTATGCGCCACCCCAACCAAATTCTCAGCCGCGAACAATTGCTTGAGGCAGTCTTTGCTGGTGATTATGCTGGCTTTGATCGCTCGCTCGATGCGCATATTGCCCGTTTGCGCCAGCGCATCGAACACGATCGCACCAATCCACAATATATTATTACCGTGTATGGGCTTGGCTATAAATTCGTTGATTAATTTGGTAGGGTGCTATGCTTCGATCAGTACGTTGGAAATTGGGTGCAGCATTTGGCCTCGTCATTGGGGCAACACTCTTGTTGAGCGGGCTAAGCGCCTATTTGCTTACAACGCAGCGCTTCGATATTTTTGTTGGCGACCAAAGCCAAATGCGCACCGCCCAACTTGCGCCATGGCTCGAAGCCAGCCATGCCTATAATGCCGATTGGTCGGCGCTGCCAGCGTTATTAGAACAAAGTGAAGCGCTCAGCCAAACCGTTACCATGCCGCTTGCACCAGCATTAATCAGCGTCAGTAGCGGCCAACTTTGGCAACAGAGCGCCGAGGCAATTGGCATCAGCCCTGAACATTTGCAAGTTGAGGTTGGCAGCGCGGGCAGTATCGAAAGCGTGGCGATTGCGCATAATCTTAATCCTGAAGATTTGATCGTAAGCCTTGAGCAAATTCAACTGCCGCATGCCACCATGCCAATGACCTTCGCCATGGCTGGAGTTCCGGCGATAGGCGCTGACACGGCGCTAAAATCGCAAATTCGTTATTTTGTAGAATATCAAACCAGCCCTGATTGGCTTAATCTGATTCAAAAAAAGCTAGCTGCCAGCCCAAGTGAGATTCAGCAAGGCTTGACGCATCCCCAAGGTTTTGTGGCCTTGGCGCAAAACTACCAAACCGAACCAAAAGCGCTGGTGCAAACTATCGTTGCCGCCGAACTTGAACGGCTCAAATCGATGTCCAGTATCTCGCTGAGCAGCATTTTGAATGAATTGCCAATGATCGTTGAATCGGCCTGGAATTTTATCGATCCCCAAGCACTGCATCGACCAATTACGCAACAGTTTGGTTTTGCTCACCACGATAGTTTGTTGCTACAATGGGCCTTGCAAGCGGTGTTGCATGGCGATGAACGGCTGATTATTCTCGATCCAGCAGGTAATGTGGCCTATGATAGCGCTCAGCAACTCAACCATGATCAGCAATTAGCCGCCGATCTGCGCCAACATGCGATTCCACTCTACGATTTAATTAGCAACGAATTGATTGGCTCGGCCTTGATGGTGACTGGAACCCACGCTTATACCGAGCAACAAGGCGCATTTTTACGCAGCACAGGCCATGCATTAATTATCAGCGGCGTAATCGTTGGTATGGTTGTTTTGGCCCTGGGCTTTGTGCTGGTGCGCACGATTACTGCGCCAGTTTTGGCATTAACTCAAGCCACCAAGCACATTATTGCTGGCAATTGGCAAACCCAAGTGCCAATTCGTTCGCACGATGAGCTTGGCCAAATGAGCAGTGCCTTCAATCATATGGCCAATTCGCTAGCCCAACAGCGCATGCTGCAAACCCGCTTAATTCACGATTTGACCCACGAATTGCATACGCCGCTCAGCGTGATTCAGCTTGAAATGGAAGGCTTGGCTGACGAGCTACAAAGCGCCGACGAGGCTGCACATCACGTTGAACATGAGATTAAATTGATCGTTAGTTTGCTTGATGATTTAACCTTGCTGCTCAAAACTGAGTCGCAGAGCCTCGATTTTAACCAAACAATGCTTGATTTTGCTCAGTTGTTGCGCGAAACGCACCAGCGTTGGCAACAGCCTGCACTCAACGCGGGCATTCAATTCGAACTAACGATCGAACAGCCACTGCCAAGCATCGCTGTTGATCGCACGCGCATTGTGCAAGCCTTGGGCAATCTGCTCAAAAATGCAATTCGCCATACCCCAGCCAATGGCCGCATTGTGCTCAACTGCACCAGCGATCAAGAGCAGATTAGCCTGCACATTCAGGATACTGGCGAGGGTATTGCAGCCCATGATCTAGCGCATATTTTCGAGCGTTTCTATCGCGCCGATGCCTCGCGCAATCGCGATACTGGCGGGCGTGGTTTGGGCTTAGCGATTGTTAAGCAAATTATCGAGGCTCACGCTGGCACAATTACGGTTGAAAGCACGCTTGGCAAGGGCAGCAATTTTCACATCATATTGCCACTTAGCCCAAGCCACGACTGAAAAAATAATGCCCTAGCCCAACCGTAAACATCAAATTACCATACAAGGCATGCTCCAAACACACCAAGCGCAGCGAACGGGTTTTACGATAGGTATCACCAAACAGCCAGCCGCCGATAATCGTCAAGATTACAGCGTAGGGATTGCGAAAAATAATATGCGCCCAGCCAAACACTACAGCATTGAGCAACAACAGCCAATCAGCACTCAGCAAATCGCGGTAGCGCTCGAAAAACAAGCCCCGAAAAACCAATTCTTGAATATACACCGAAACAATCGGGTACGCCACAATAATAATCAGCCAAGCCCATGGTTCCTGGCGCGGCAAATTGAATAAATTGGCTGGTTGCCAGAGCCATACCAACAGCACCGCCAGCAGACTTGCCAGCCCAAAGCGCCGAAGCAAGCGCCAAAGATTATGTTTTTCGCGCGGATTCAAGCGCTCTTGCCACAGCCCAATTGGCACGCCGCGCCGCCGCAACCAAAACCACGACCCCAGCGCCGCCAAACCAAGCACCCCAAACCACCAACTGGCAGGCACAGCAAAGCGCAGCATCAATGGCACACCACCAAATAAAGCCAATAATTCCACCCATAGCCACCACTGCCGCATTGGCCACATCCTTTTTTTACCGCATCAAACGCTCATCATCTGCGATGTTGAGGCTAAAACCAAGCACCAATCTGCGCACAAAAGATGAACATTGATGGCAATGATTGCAACAAGAGTTGACCAAAATTACTGTATAGTCTATTCTGTACAATAACTTTGAATTTAAGCACAATACCACTAATAAGCATAAGCATAGTAAGGGTGTGTCGTATGCAACATTTCGATCAATTCACTATTCATACCTTTAGAGGCATACGTGAGCTAACTCTTCAAGGATTAGGTCAGGTTAACTTGCTTGTTGGTATGAATAATAGTGGAAAAACAAGTATTTTAGAAGCATTAGCAGTTTACTGCCAAGCTAATAATCCAATTGAATGGATTCGGGTAGCGCAACGCCGTGATGGTCGTGGTAATTCTCTTGCGCGCGAAACTATTTTAGAATCAATAAAATGGCTATTTCCACAGACAAAAATCGATTCAAATCAATTTTATGAAGGCTCAATTGCTTTATCTAGTCAAGGTCAATTTAATATTCATCATATAAATGCAAATTTCAAAGAGTTTATCGGCTACAATCAAAAAATGATTGATCAAGAATCAAATTCAAATGATATTTATGAGCAAAAAGGCGCTGATATATTGATTGAAGCCAATCAATATACAAATCAACATTCACTATTTAGCGGTAGTCCGTATAATCCAATTCATACTAAATTTCAAATTTGGGAAAATGAACCTTTTCGTTATCGTAGCCTAAAACCAATCCAAACATTACTTTCAAGCTACTTTATTTCACCAATTAGTCATTGGTTTGAAGAAACACAAAAAAATACCTTTTCCGAAATTGTTGTTGAAAATAACCGGAATGAACTTATTGATATTTTGCACGCAATTGAGCCTAATATCAAAAATATTGAAATTTTACAATTGGCTAATTCAGCTGCAAAATTTTATGTTGAGCATAAAAAAATTGGGCTAGCACCAATTAATACGTTTGGTGATGGATTACGCCGTATTTTGACTATTGCCTTAGCAATCCAATCAGTCAAAGGCGGAGTACTACTGATTGATGAATTAGAAACGGCTATTCATCAGTCAGTACTTGGCTCTATTTTCACGAAAGTAGTCAGTTTATGCAAAAAATACGATGTTCAACTTTTTGTTACAACCCATAGCTTAGAAGCAGTTGATGCCTTGATTAGTGCTAATCAATCAGATCTTTCTGCAATTAGTGCGTATCATCTCGATACAAAAGATCATCAAACTATAGTTAAACGCTATAATGGCGATTTACTCCAGCGTTTACGTTATGAACGTGGATTGGATGTACGCTAATGACTCAATTTGATTATGTTGTGGTTGAAGGGCCACATGATACTGAATTTATTGTTAAAATACTCGAATATTTTTATAATTTTCAGAAAATTAAAAAATATCCTGATCTTGATCCATATTGGCATAAATTAGTGCCAACTAAATTTCCATATAATGATGACTTACTACGCCGTGTTCCAGTACCCTATTTTTTACAAAAAGAAGGGTATAGCCTTGCGATTCAAAGCGCTCAAGGTGATTCTGGTATTGTAAACACGATTGAAGAAAGTCTATCGCTAATTGATACGGCAATCTTAGCAAGTATCGGAATTATTCTCGATTGTGATTATGATAAAACCCCAAGTGAACGTTTTAGCGAAATTTCTAACTTACTCAAAATCAAAAAGATTGATCCTCCCAAATCAATGCATGAAATAAGTCAAAGCACACCAAAAATTGGTTGCTATATTTTACCAAATAATCAACATCAAGGTACTTTAGAAACCATTTTGCTTGAATGTGCTCGACAGGTATATCCGTCGCTTTATACAGGAGCAGAGAAGTTTATCAATGAAGTTAATTTAGATTCAGCAGAATTTGTCGCGTCTGATAAAAAATATTTCAAAAAACCTGCTGGCAAAAATAAAGCAATCGTAGGCAGTATTGTGAACGTTTTGCGTCCAAGTAAAACGATCCAAGTATCGTTAAGTGATAATAGTTGGATTAGTGAAAAAACGCAAAATCTTCCAGAAATTCAAGCAATTCGGCTATTTTTGGCTAATTTATTAAACTTAGCAGTCGAATAATCAAGCGTAGATATTTAAGTTCAATGATCAATATCTACGCTTGATCAATCCCCAATTAGCCTTGTTTTAGTACCAAGTAGCGTTGCCACACCTCGCGGGTTTCGCTGAAATCGCGGCGGGCATGTGCACCACGGCTTTCCTCACGCAACAAGGCAGCGTAGGTCAAAAGCGTTGCCACAATCAACAAATTGGCATCTTCATACTCGCGCACAGTGCTTGGCTCGGCTTGGACATCACGCCATGCCACCAACTGCCGTAGCGCAGACCCCAAACCATCGGCCTCGCGCACAATGCCAACGTTACGCCACATCAGGCGTTGCAACGCAGCACGGCTAAATGGCGTTTCATCGGCTTCGGCAGCCATGGTGATGGCTTGGGTCGTTTGAGGAAATGTTGGCGCTTCGATTGGGCCATCAGGAGCTTCAATCACTCGTTTAGCCCAAACCAAGACCTCAAGCAACGAATTTGAGGCCAAGCGATTCGCGCCATGCACGCCGGTCATCGAAACTTCGCCAACCGCGAATAAATTGGGGACGCTGGTGCGGCCATGCAAATCGGTCACCACGCCGCCAGTCATGTAGTGAGCAGCAGGCGCAACCGGAATTGGCTCTTTGGTAATATCTAAGCCATGGCTGCGGCAGACTTTGGCAATCGTGGGGAAGCGCAACAGCACCAAATCGGCTGGCAAATGGGTCACATCAAGATACACATGATCCGCATCGGTCGAAACCATTTCGGCGGCAATGCCCCGCGCTACCACATCACGCGGTGCTAATTCTGCGTCGGGATGTAATTTGAGCATAAAGCGTTCGCCAGCAGCGTTGCGCAAAACGCCACCTTCGCCACGCACAGCCTCAGAAATCAAAAAGCCCGGCGCGCCTGGCAAACGCAGAGCTGTTGGGTGAAACTGGAAGAATTCCATATTTGAAACCCCAGCCCCAGCCCGATAGGCCAAGGCTACGCCGTCGCCAGTTGCCACGGTTGGGTTGGTCGTGGCTTGGAAAAGCTGACCAGCACCGCCAGTTGCCAGCACAATCCGCTTGGCTCGAACTTCGCCGCGTTCGCCAGTCCGCGCATCAAGCGTGCGCACGCCAACTGCTTGGCCATTTTCCAACATAATTTCGGTCGCCAAGGTCCAAGCTCGCACATCAACATTGGTATTGGCAACCACACCTGCCAAGGTAGTTTCGATAGCTGCGCCAGTTGCATCTCCGCCAGCGTGCAAAATACGCCGCTCAGAGTGGGCAGCCTCACGAGTTAAGGCAATTGAGCCATTATGGGTATCAAACGGCACGCCCAAATTGATCAACTCATGCACACGAGCTGGGCCTTCTTCGCACAACACCCGCACGGCGGCAGGATCGCTGATGCCAGCACCAGCAACCAAAGTATCTTCAATATGCAATTCTGGTGAATCGTGCTCGCCAATTGCGGCGGCAATGCCACCTTGGGCATAGCGCGTATTACATTCCTCAACCGCCTCTTTGGTTACTAAAACAACTTTGAGATTATGTTGAGCTGCCAATTGGGCGGTGTATAAGCCTGCGATGCCTGAGCCAACAATAATATAATCGTTCATAGAACGGGTAAATCCTTTCGTGGTTAAGCGCTAGGTTGGGCAAAGTAAAGCCGCTGCTCGGCAATGTAGCTGGCAACGGCATCGGGAACGAGATAGCGCACAGGCAAGCCAGCCTGCAAGCGACTACGCAATTCAGTCGCCGAAAGATCCATGCGTGGGCCTTGAATTCGCATGCTGCGCGTGGCAAGGCTGGGAAATTGGTCGAGCAAGGCTTGCCAATCCAATTCGAAGCCAGGCCGTTCTAAAATAGCAAAATGGGCTAGTTGAACTAACTCGTTGGCGGCATGCCAGCGTGGCAAAGTTGCCAAACTATCAGCGCCAACAATCAGCCACCATTCCACAGCTGGTTCAATAATGTTCAATTCATGCACGGTGTCGATGGTATAGGAAACGCCGCTACGTTCAACTTCGATGTTGGAAACTGCAAAGGCGGGATTATCGGCTACTGCCAGTTCGGTCATGGCAAGGCGTTGGTTGGCTGAGCTATAGTGCTGTTGCTTCAAAGGCTGCTGGGCCGTTGGCATAAACACGACCCGATTCAAACCCAACACCACTCGCGCTTCCTCGGCAATTGCTAAATGCGCATGATGAATGGGATCGAAGGTTCCGCCCAAAAGCCCAACCCGTTGCATAGCCATTCCTTCCATTAATAGTCACTATGACACCAAGTGCAAAGTAGTATAGCGCGATTCTGCTTTTTGTCAATATCACACTAATTAAAAAATATGAAGGATGAGGGATGAATTATGAAGGCAAAAGGCAACGTATGATGATCCACGAAGCGCACGAAGGTCACGAAGGACGAAACCACGAAGCACACGAAGGTCACGAAGGACGAAACCGCGAAGTACGCGAAGATCGCGAAGGGCGTAGCTCTAGGATAACTAACTGATCCCCAGCCCTTGACCCCTATTTTAGCCGCAGTTTGCCCACCTTTACCAGCTTATTCATTCCGATAGCCCATAGCCAACAGCCTATAGCCATCGTCGCTCTGCGCCTCTGCGTTGAAAATCAATCCACAACGCATGCAAAGACGAAAACGTCCCGATCCCCGATCCCTAACAACTGATCCCTATGCTTCCTTTGATTTTTCGCTAAGATTTGCTATACTGCGATTAATTGAATACCTCATCACGAGGAGCCGAGGGATCTGGCCCGATGACGCTCCAGCAACCGTCTCACTGAGAAAGGTGCTTCTTCCAGCAGCAATCGCGCTGATAGATGAGTGGCAACTCAATGATTGAAGCCCTCGCCAGTGTGCGAGGAGTTTTTTTTAACTGTGGTTCTGCGCTTTGGCAGCGCGATCCATACAAAGGGAATGCGTCATGACCAGCATAAAACCTTACATCGCCGAATTGGCGAAACGTGTTCTGATTTACGACGGCGCAATGGGTACTAGCTTGGATTTGTACGATCTCAAGCCTGAGGATTTTGGCGGCGAACAGTACTTCGGCGCACGCGATTATCTCGCCCTGACGCGCCCCGACATTATCGAACAAATTCATAGCTCGTTTATGGAAGCTGGCGTTGATGTGTTGGAAACCAATACCTTCCAATCAACTCGCATTCGCTTGCATGAATGGGGTTTGGCCGATAAAACCTACGAGCAAAATTTCAAAGCGGCGCAACTTGCTCGCAGCGTCGCCGACCGCTACCAAGCCCAAGATGGCCGCAAACGCTTCGTCGCTGGCTCGATGGGGCCAACTGGCTTCTTGCCTTCTTCCGACGATCCAACGCTCTCGAACATCACCTGGGATGCACTTTCGGATACCTTCAAAGAGCAAACGATTGCCCTCGTCGAAGGTGGCGTTGATGTGCTTTTGGTCGAAACCAGTGTTGATATTCTCGAAGTCAAAGCAGCAATCGACGGCATTCGGCGTGGTTTGGCTGAACTCAATCGCCCCGACATTGCGATTCAAGCCCAAGTGTTCTTGGATCTTTCAGGGCGTATGTTGCTTGGCACCGATATTCAAGCAACGATGGTCACGCTCGAAGCGTTGGCCGATGTTGATGTGATTGGCTTAAATTGTTCGACTGGCCCTGAGCATATGCGGCCAGCAATTACCTATCTGGCAGCCAATTCCAAATTGCCAATTTCGTGTATTCCCAACGCTGGCTTGCCAATGGAAGTCAACGGCGAAACCGTGTTCCCCTTGGAGCCAGAAGGCTTTGCCAAATCGTTAACCGAGTTTGTCAAGGATTTGGGCGTGCGTGTCGTTGGCGGTTGTTGTGGCACAACGCCGGCTCACCTCCGCGCCTTGGTCGATTCAATTGGTAACGATTACACACCAAAGCCCAATCAAGCGCCAATTGTTCCTCAAGTTTCATCGGCCATGCGTGCCCTGCCATTGCACCAAAATCCAGGCCCATTCATCATCGGCGAGCGGGTTAACTCGACTGGCTCACGCAAAGTCAAAAAAATGTTGCTCAAAGATGATTATGATGGGATATTACAAATTGCCCGCGAACAGGCCGATAGTGGCTCGCATGCGCTCGATGTCAATGTGGCCCTAACTGAACGTCCCGATGAAAAAGAGCAAATGCAAAAGTTGCTCAAGAAGTTATCTATGGGCGTTGAATTGCCCTTGGTCATCGACTCAACTGAGTATGAGGTGATTGACGCAGCCCTACAAATGTATCCAGGCCGCGCAATCATCAACTCAACTTCGCTCGAAGGCGGGCGCGAACAGAAATTCGACAAAACCATGCCGTTGGTCGCCCGTTATGGTGCAGCAATCGTTGCTTTGACAATTGATGAAGAAGGCATGGCGCATACTGCTGAAGCCAAAGTTGCTATAGCCAAGCGTATGGCCGAGTTGGGTCGTCAAGATTATGGCGTAAAGAATGATGCGTGGCTGTTTGATGCCCTGACCTTCCCATTAACCACTGGCCAAGCAGAATTGCGCGAATCGGCCAAAGAAACATTGGAAGGCATTCGCCGGATCAAGGCCGAAATTCCCGGTGCGATGACTGTGCTAGGCGTTTCGAATCTCTCTTTCGGGATTCAGCCGCACGCTCGTTCAGCGCTCAACTCGGTCTTTTTGTATCACGCAGTTAAGGCTGGACTTGATGCAGCGATTATCAACCCTGCCCACGTTATGCCATTTGCCGAGATTTCAGCCGAAACCCGTAAGGTCTGCGAAGATGTGATTTTCAACAGTGATGAAGAAGCGTTGCCCCGCTTCATCCAATATTTCGAGGCCAATTCAGCAGTTGCAGGCGAAGCCAAAGCAGACCCAACCGCCACCATGAACGCCGAAGAGCGGATTCACTGGAAGATTCTGCATCGCAAAAAAGATGGCATCGAAGCCGACATCGACGAATCGCGGGCATGGCGCGAGGCTGGCGGCCAAACCCAAGGCGAAGCTGCAATCGATGTGCTCAATGGCGTGATGCTGCCAGCGATGAAAGAAGTTGGCGATAAATTCGGCGCTGGAGAATTGATTTTGCCCTATGTGTTGCAATCTGCTGAAGTGATGAAACGTGCAGTTGCCCACCTCGAACAATTTCTTGATCGCTTGGAAGGCACGACCAAGGGCAAAGTGGTACTCGCCACAGTCTATGGCGATGTGCACGACATTGGCAAAAACTTGGTCTACACCATTTTGTCGAATAATGGCTACACCGTTTACGATTTGGGCAAGCAAGTTCCAGTCAATACAATCATCGAAAAAGCGCTCGAAGTTGGCGCGGATGCAATCGGGCTTTCGGCCTTGCTGGTCAGCACATCGAAGCAAATGCCATTGTGCGTGCAAGAGCTGCACAAACGCAATTTAGCCTTTCCAGTGCTGGTTGGTGGCGCGGCGATCAATCGCCAATATGGCCAACGAATTCTCTTCCCCGAGCCAGAAGTGGCCTACACTGGCGGCGTTTTCTATTGTAAAGATGCCTTCGAAGGCCTCGAAACGATGGATAAACTTTCCGACCCAACCGCCCGCGAAGAGTATATGAGCGTGATGGAAGAAGCAGCCCGCGAATCGTTAAAAGCGCCAGAACGCGGTCGCACTGTGCTCGAAAAACTGGGCAAAGATAATCCAAGCGGCGTGCGTTCAGCAATTCGCAACGATAATCCTGTGCCAACCCCACCATTCTGGGGCGTGCAAGTTGCCAAAAAAATTCGGCTCGATGATGTCACTCCCTATCTCGATTTGAATACACTTTGGCGCTTGGGTTGGGGCATCAAAAATCTCAAAGGCCCAGAATACGATCGGGTAGTTAATGATGAATTCAAGCCGCGCTTGCGCCGCATGATCGACGATGCCAAGCGCAACGGCTGGTTGCAACCTCAAGCAGTTTATGGCTATTTCCCTGCTCAAGCTGCTGGCGAAGAGTTGGTCGTGTACGATCCCAAAGATCGCAAAACCGTCTTGACGCGCTTTGCCTTCCCACGCCAACCAAGCCGCGAACGCCTGTGTCTGGCCGATTATTTCCGGCCAATCGAGAGCGGTGAGTTCGATGTGGTTGGCTTACAAATCGTGACGATGGGTCATGTCGCAGCCGAGCGCGTTGAGACCTTGCAAAAAGCCAGCGACTACAGCGAATCGTTCTTTAGCCATGGCTTGAGCACAACCTACGCCGAAGCAGTGGCCGAATTTACTAACAAAATTATTAGCCAAGGCCTAGGATTAAGCTATCAGGCCAAACGCTACTCGTGGGGCTACCCAGCCTGCCCCGATCTCGAAGAGCATACCAAGCTGTTCAGCGTCTTGCCAGCCCAAGAAATTGGCGTTAGCTTGACCTCGGCCTTCCAGCTTGACCCTGAGCAAAGCACCGCTGCAATCGTCGTGCACCACCCCGATGCCAAATACTTTTCAATTGGCTCGGTTGCTGAACGCGCTGCAAGCGATATTGCTGAACTCGCTAATTAAAGGATGAAGTATGAGGGTTGAGGGATGAAAAGTTAAAGGGTCAGCACTTAACGCAGAGGCGCAGAGAATTAAAGTTTCTCTGCGCCTCTGCGTTAAAGCTCATTCACGAAACGCATCCAAAATGTTCTGATCCCCAATCCCCAACCCCCGATCCCCGATACTTAT
>NZ_PUBZ01000101.1 GCF_003205875.1 Herpetosiphon llansteffanensis | reverse complement strand
AGACAGGATCAGGGGTTGGGGGCTGGGGATCAGGCTATCGGCTCTTTGGATACTCATTCGTGTAATTCGTGGCAAAAAAATCTAGCTTCGCGATCTTCGTGTGCTTCGCGGTTTCCGTCCTTCGTGTCCTTCGTGCGCTTCGTGGATCAAAAATAGCTCAAACTTTACGACTCACAATAGTACTTTATAGCTACATCCCCCCTCTGTTTAGGAACATTCGCATAGCAAATGACGAAATTCCGCTCTATCAGCAGCTTAAACGACGAAAATAGGCAGCATACGAATCAGGATGTTTGAATTACAACTTAAATGGGTGATTTCTTAAAAATTTTTGATGACACATATGGGGGAAGCAAGGTGCTATCAAGCTATGGACTGTCGCTTGATTGAATCAGTGGAATAAGCTTGGTATGATACATCCAGAGTAATCGAACTGAACATCGTAGTCGCCAAGCAACCTAGCATCGTCGCAGTACACATCATTGCACATCGTCGCACCAACTAAACTCGTTGCAGCACTCATCGCACTACTACATTGCAGCACGACATTCTAGCACATTGTCGCACCATTCTAGCTCATTGCACTCGACATCGCACTACCATCGCACATCGCAGCCTTTCAGTTTGATGCTCGACCATTCTCAATCTGGGACTTCCAGAGTAAGCCGAGGCGGCATTTACCGCCTCGGTTTTTTGTTGCCTACAATTTACCAACCACATGGCCAATGCTAATCTCGTCGATCAACACATGGCTTGGTTGGCTCAAAATATGCGCGACGGTGTTGGCAACTTCGCTGGCTTGCAGCATATTTTGGCGGTTCCAGCTGCCAGCCACATCATTCCACAACGCTGTATCAACTGCCGCCGAAACGACGGCAGTAACCCGCACTGATTGCGGGCGCAGTTCCTCACGCAAGGCCTGCAAAAACCCCATCAAGCCAAATTTGCTAGCCGAATATGCCGACCAGCCAGGAAAACCACTCTTGCCTGCAATCGATGAAATCGCAATAACCTGGCTGCCAGGTTTGAGATAGGGCAAGGCAGCTTGGCAAGCCACAAAGCTGGCAGTCAAGTTCACATCCAACGATTGCTGCCATTGCTGCAAACTTAACGCTCCAACATCGGCTACATGGGCCACGCCAGCAGCCAAAATCAGCGCATCGATCTGGCCTTGGCCTGCTTGCTGTGCCACATTAATCGCTTGCTGCACAATCGCCGGATCGCTGGCATTGCCAACCACAATCTGCGCCGTCCCGCCAGCCCACTGAATTTCGGCGGCAACTGCTTGCAACTCGGTTGCGCTGCGAGCTAGCAAAATGAGCTGATTCTGCGCGGCACAAGCCAAGGCAATTGCTCGGCCAATGCCACGCCCTGCGCCAGTAATCACAATTGTTTTACTCATCGGAATAATTCGCCGTAATATGACCCATAAATTCCGCGCGAATTTGGGGATCGGTTTTAAACACGCCTTGCAGTGATTGCGTCACCATGCGGGCATTGGCTTTTTTAACGCCACGAATCATCGAGCACATATGCGCGCCGTGCACCACGACCGCCACGCCGCTGGCACCGATTGCCTCAGCCACAAAATCGGCAACCTCGCGGGTGAGGCGTTCTTGCACTTGCAAACGTTTGGCAAACATATCGACAATGCGGGGGATTTTCGAAAGCCCAATCACCTTGCCATTGGGAATATAGGCAACGTGGGCTTTGCCCCAAAATGGCAACATATGATGCTCACAGAGCGATGAAAACTCAATATCGCGCACCAAAACCATCTCGTTGTAGTCAACCGTGAAGATTGCCTCGTTAATCAAGGCAACTGGATCAGTGCGATAGCCAGCGGTAAGCTCGGTAAACATCTTGGCAACCCGATGCGGGGTACGTTGCAAACCCTCGCGTTCAACATCTTCGCCCAGACCTTCGATAATCGTTTTGACTGCTGCTTCCATATCTTCGCGCACAGCTGGTGCTGAGTTGCTATTAAGTCCATTGCCAGAGTAAATAAGCGTCATCTGATTAATCCTTTATTAGTAGTAGTTCTAGAACCTCATCCACGATTCAGGCTTGCGTTAGTTGTGGCTCAACGGGTAATCAAAGACATTATTGGCAGTTTCCCACAGCCGCAAATGTTTTAATTGTGAGCCAAACAACGCTTCGAGCCGTTGCCACAGCACAACCACAATATTTTCTGCGGTCGATGGCTGTTCGGCAAATTCGGCAACCTGATAATCAAGATGGCGATGATCCCAGTCGTCAAGCACACTCTGCACGCGCCGATCCATATCGACCAAATCGATCACCATGCCAGTTTGGGCATCGATCAGGCCATCAACGGTTACTTCCAGCTGATAATTATGGCCATGGCCATTGGGATTATTGCACTTGCCATATAAATCGCGGTTTGCTTCATCGGATAACTGTTGCGCATGCAAGCGATGCGCTGCCGAAAACTCATAGCGCCGGTTGAAGGTGGCGCTCTGCTGCTGACCAAAATATTCAGCATACAAATCGTTATTTTCGTACAAGCGTAATTTGGCTAAACGAACTCCTTTGGGTAATTGCTGCTCGATCTGGCCCCACAAAACTTGCACCAAATTTTCGGTTGTGGGGATTATCTCACGAAAGTAGGGGGTATCTTCATTCAGATGTTTATGATCAAATTGGTCTAAGACCGTTGTGACCAAGCGCTTCAACTCAACCATATTCATAACCATGCCGGTAAGCGGATCAACAACACCAGCGACGGTCACAAATAACTCGTAGTTATGGCCATGACCATAGCGATTGGTGCATTTGCCAAAGACCGCCTCATTTTGTTCTTGGCTCCATTCCTCGCGCCAATAGCGGTGCGAAGCCGAAAAATTAAAGCGCCTAGTTGCAAAAACATCCATGAGCAATTCATCCTTATGTTAACTACCAATCCCCCAGCTATCGATCATGTCTATTTATTATGCCATTGAAACTCTAGGCTCTCAATGCTTTTTAAGCATGATCTTAGCAAGGTATGCCGCTTGACACTACGCAAATATAAGGCTGAAGGATGAATGACGAAGGATGTGGGAGGAAAGAATGAGGGAAGAAGGATGAACGGTAGCGCAGCGGCGCTGGGCTATCGAAACAAGCTTCACTGGTTGAATACTCGATTAATTCGACAGCCCACAACCTACGATCATCCTGCGGATATGGTGGAAGTAAAGCCCCTATCGATCAGCTGAATCGTCGAAATCTAGGGGATCATCGACTGGCGGCACATAACTGAGACCTTCTTGAATCGCTTCCATGGGATCGTCGGTTTCGCCTTCGCGCAAGTTCTCGCCAGTCAATTCATCGTATGATTCCAGCGGCTCGTTCAAATCGCTGTAGGCTTCAGTTTCGCCTTGCTCAATATCAGTAATCGTAAAATCTTGCAGATTTTCAACTTCATCGGCAGTGAACACGCCCAACACATCGCTTTCTTCGTTGCGATAGCCAGCTAATTCGCGTAGTTCATCACGTAAATCATCACTCATCAGAATCTCCTTGTTTGACTTGGGGATCTTTTTTAACCACGAAGGACATGAAGCCGCACGAAGGATGCTATTTTCATCCTTCATCCATCATCCTTCGGTTCTCCACCCTTCCGTCCCGCCTCAAGGCGGGAAACGCAGGGGGCTTTAATCCCCCTGCACCCCCTCAAGGACAATCCGCACCCAAACGGCATCCATTGATGAACGTGGCAATCTGCCTTCGTGTTCTTCGCGATCTTCGCGGTTCCCGCATCCTTCATCCCGCATCCTTCATCCCTCATCCTTCATCCTTCTGGATTTCTGCCTGATACTCAGTACCGACGATCACTTCCAAGGCTTGGTGCAGCACCTCAAACACAATTGGCTCTTTGGTTATCAGTTCGCCATCAGCGTTGAACCAAATTTCAGGGTCAGAGATAACTTGGACTTTTTTGGCGCGCCGCAATTCGACCAACTCGCTATTCAGATAATTACCATTGACCAATAAGCGTGCCGCCGCTCCAACCAAGTTCAAAATCGAGCCATAATGCACAATCACCACATCGAGCAAGCCATCTTCGGGGTTGGCCAAGGGCGCAACTTGCACGCCAGCAGCCGCCGTGCGGCCATTGGCAATAATAATGTTGAGCGCGTCGACCTGCTCAGGCGCTTGATCATCGTATTGAATCGTGGTGCGATAGGTTGTTAAATCGGGCAGAACGCCCAAGGCCCCGCGCAAGTAGGCCAATGGCCCCCATGCCGCCTTGACATCGCTCGATAAGGCTTCGTTGAGTTGGCCGCTAAAGCCACCAGCCGAGACATTCAGCGCATAATGCAATTCGCGCGGCGTGCGAATCTCAATCACATCGAGCTTGCGCCGCTCGCCGACCAAAATCAATTTCCAAGCTTCAAGCGGATCGGTGGGCAAGGCCAAGGTGCGGGCAAGATCGTTGCCTGTGCCCAGCGGAATCACGCCGAGTGGCACACGCCGTTCAGCTTCTAGCAGGCCTTTGACGATCTCGTTGATCGTGCCATCGCCGCCAGCAGCCACGACCAATTCGGCTCCATCGGCCACTGCTTGACGAGCCAAACGCTCGCCATCGCCAGCAGCATCGGTCGTGAGAATGGTGACACCGCTCATTGGGGCCAGCGTTTCGCGCAGCAAAGCGCCTTGCTCAGACGTGCCCGAAGCCGGATTCATGATTAGGCTAATCTTCAAAGTGGCCTCATCGCTCATGGCTCAACACTTTCATCTGGTTGCGAATGGCGATCAAATAACCGCACTGCAAACCAACTAACCGTCATCCAAGGAATCACTTGGGTACCTGGAATGAGGGCCTCGACCACGCTGACGCGGCGTAAGCCCTGCAAGTTGAAGTGACTGAGCACCAACCACGAAATTGGCGCGGCAAACACGTCAAAAGCCAAATCAAGCAAATCGAGCACAATCACCAAACTCAAGGGAACGCGCATCATGGTTTCGCGATACGATGCGCCTTCGGGCACATTCAGGCGTTTGAGCCGATACCAAATGAGGGCTAAGCCCAAAAGGCCCAAACCACCGGCAATTGCAATCGTCCAACCAACAGCCCTGAAAAAGTTACTCCAATCCATGGGTGGTTCTCCGTGCGTGCAGCAATTGCCAGATGCTGGTGCCAATCATTCCAAGGACTATAAGCAAGAACGTGCCACGCTCAAAGCGCACGCCTGTTTGCGGCTGCGCTGCGTCGAGCCATGCCAAAGGCCAAACCAAGGCTTGGCTCAACCAAAGAATGAGTTGGGTAAACGGCTGAGCGGGGTTGGCAGCAAATAACAGCAATACCAAGCGCGCAATCAGCAAACTTAACCCAGCAGCGAGCAACCATCCGAGCCATATTCGCCAACGTTGCATCACAATAGCCTTTCTTGAAGGTTTAGCGCAAGGTCGATGGCAAAATATTCAGTTGATTGCGATATTTAGCAATTGTCCGGCGCGCCACATCAAAACCACGCTCTGAGAGCAATTCAACCAATTCTTGGTCGGTTAATGGGCGGGTTTCGTTTTGCACCAATTCCAACAGCACATCTTTGACATTCAACGAAGCAGTGAAGAAATGGCTAAATGGAATCACCGAGCGATTGGGCAATTGCACATATTTATTGGCGGTTGCGCGGCTCACCGTCGATTCGTGGACGCTAATTCCATCGGCAACCTCGGCTCTGGTCATTGGACGCAGGAAGCGCACGCCTTGACGCAAGAAATCTTCTTGGGTTTCAATCAGAAATTCGCTAATCCGGCGAATCGTTTCGCGGCGTTGGCGAATGTTGGTCAGGAACATTTGAGCACGAGCAACATATTGACTAAGGTGATCGCGTTCCTCGGAAGACATTTCGGCTTCGGATTCGCGGCCTCGTTTCGCCAACGATTGATATAACGGATTGATGCGCAGGAAGCTGCGATCCGACATCAGCACTTCTGCTTCAAGCTTGCCTTCGTTCTCGCGAATAATTACATCGGGCATGATGTAGTTGGTCCGAGCTGAGCCTTCGCCACTGAGTGCCAAAGGATAAGGCCGCAAATGCTCGCGAATAAACTCGCGCACTTCGACCACATCATCGTATTCTGCATTTAAGGCTTGGGCAATTGCGCCGTAGCGATGCTCAGCCAAATCATTCCAAAACTCAGTGATCACGCGCTCAACATACGGATGTCGTACATCTTCTTCTTCGAGGCGGCGCAATTGCAACAACAAACATTCTTGGACAGTGCGCGCACCCACGCCAACTGGGGCAATATCTTGTAGTTTGAGCAAGACCGTAATTACCCGATCTTCATCAATTGTTAGGGTTGCGGCAATATCGGCGGTGTTGGCATCGAGGAAGCCTTGCTCATCTAAGCAGCCAACCAAATATTCAGCAATAAAATAATCTTGTTCTGATAGCGAGGCGCGTAAATCGCGCAGCAACACTTCGCTCAATTGAGCTGGTGTGGCCACCATCATCAATGGATCAAATTCATCTTCCTCGCCAGCGGCGGTGTAATCGCTGCGTTCAGCCTCGGCCAAGCGTTGGTCTTCGTGAACGCAATATAAACACAGCATTTCGATTAAAGGCCGACCACAGCGCGAGCATGTTTCATCTGGCTCCAGATCAACATTCTCAAGTGCTGGATTGTCCTCTAATTCTTGCTGGATCAATTGTTGCAATTCGTGGGTTGAAAGCACCAGCATATTGTTTAATGCAATCAAAGCTGGTGATGCTTTGGTTGACATGGCTTGTTGTGCTAGCGCCTCAGGCGACATGCCCATGCGAAATTCCATGGCGCAATTCCTCCATAGGTTTGGTGCTTTGCCAACACATGTGCTGGCAAACAAGGTAATTCTATTGCTATTATACGGTAAACCACCAAGTGAAGGCTTTCTGTGGTACATACGTGGACTTTTGAAGTAGCCAAAAAGGATAGCAATTTTTATGCCAACCGCAATTGTTCGTCCGGTTAGTCCGGCAATTCAAGCATGTGAGCTAACGCACCTCGAACGTCTGCCGATTGATTTGAGCAATGCTCAGAGCCAGCATAATCGCTACTGCACCACGCTTGCGGCTCATGGCTATCAGGTGGTCGAACTCACTTTAGCCGCAGATTTGGCTGATTCGGTGTTTGTCGAAGATACCGCCGTCGTGCTGCCCGAATTAGCGATCATCACCAGGCCTGGCGCGGAATCGCGTCGCCCAGAGTTGGCAGCAATGGCCGCAGTGCTACAAAACTACCGTCAGTTGGCCTGGCTCAGCGAGCCAGCAACGCTTGATGGCGGCGATGTTGTCGTTTTGGGCAAAAGCATCTGGATTGGCCTTTCGAGCCGTAGCAATCAAGCAGCGGTTGAGCAAGTACAGGCGTTAACCCAGCCATTTGGCTATCGTGTCCAAGGCGTGGAATTGGGCCAGTGTCTGCATCTCAAAAGCGCGGTCTGTGCCGTTGATCACACCACAGTCTTGCTCAACCCTCAATGGGTTGATCGGCAAATATTTGCTGAATATACAGTGATCGAGATTGACCCACGCGAGGAGTATGCAGCCAATGTGGTACAGCTGCACGATGGGCGTTTGCTCTACGAACAGGCCTATCCGGCAACTGCTGAACGCTTGCGCCAGCGGGGCTATCAATTAATTTTGCTGGATAATAGCGAGCTAGCCAAAGCCGAGGGTGCGTTGACCTGTTGCAGTGTGTTGGTTGATTGACGTTGAGGGTTAAAACAAAACCAGCGGGAACGGCAGCAGCCATTCCCGCTGGTTTAGGGAATTCAATTAGGCGGTTGCTTGCGCAACGTTCACATCAATCGGAATCCCAGGACCCATGGTGCTGGTCAGGGTAATGCTCCGAATGTAAACACCTTTTGAACCGCTTGGTTTAGCAGCTTTGATCGCATCCAACAAGACTAACAAGTTTTCGCGGATTTGATCAGCGCTGAAGCTAACCTTGCCGATGGCAACGTGCAACAAACCAGTTTTATCGTTGCGGAATTCGACGCGACCGCCTTGCAACGCCTTGATAGCTTGCGGCAAATCGTTTGGTGGCACAACCGTACCGCTCTTGGGGTTTGGCATCAAGCCGCGGCGGCCAAGAATCCGGCCCAAGCGACCGACCTTACCCATCATGTCGGGGGTGGCAACGGCTACGTCGAAATCGATGAAGTTTTCTTTTTCGATGCGTTGGATCAGCTCATCGCCGCCGACAATTTCAGCGCCAGCGTTGCGAGCGACGTTTTCGGTATCGCCTTGGGCGAACACCAACACGCGCACGTTTTTACCGGTACCGTGGGGCAATGAAGCGGTGCTCCGAACCGTTTGGTCGGCGTGGCGAGGGTCGATACCCAAGCGCAAGTGAACTTCAACGGTTGCATCAAAATTGGTGAACGAAGTTTCTTTGACCAAAGCCGCAGCTTCTTCGGGCGTGTACAAGCGATCAGCTTCTACTTTTGCCGCAGCAGCTTGGTACTTTTTACCGTGTTGCTTTGCCATGAACAATTAGCTCCTTGTGGTCTTAAGCGAAGCCAAAGCTTCTGCCACAAACATGTATAAGGATGAAGGATGAGGGATGAAGGATAAATATCGTTCAACCATCACTTCATAGCTATGTTTTAATTCGTTAATCGACTGACTGAGCAAAAATCAAAGGATGCAAGCTATTTGATACTTCATAACTCATCCTTCATATTTTCACTTAGTCTTTGATCGTAATACCCATTGAACGGGCGGTACCGGCGATAATTTTTTCGGCGGCTTCAAGATCGTTGGCGTTCAAATCAGGCAATTTGGTTTCGGCCAATTGGCGTAATTGAGCGCGGGTGATTGAGCCAGCACCTTGGGTCCCAGTTTTGCCGCTCCCACGTTGAATCCCAGCAGCTTTGCGCAACAAGTCGGCAGCAGGTGGGGTTTTCAGAATGTAGGTAAACGAGCGGTCTGAGTAAACCGTAATTTCAACGGGAATAATCGTGCCAACTTGAGCTGACGTTTTTTCGTTGTAATCTTTACAAAACGCCATAATGTTGATACCAGTTGCACCAAGTGCAGGACCAACGGGTGGTGCAGGCGTTGCTTTACCAGCAGGCAATTGCAACTTTACGACTGCGGTTACTTTCTTTGCCACAGGGGACTCCTTCGCGAACTAGGTGTCGCGGGTGTTTATTCGATAACCCGGATAACTTGTAAGAAATCAAGCTCAACTGGTGCTTCGCGACCAAAGAACGAAACAAGCACGCGCACGCGGCCCCGTTCTTCGTCAATCTCATCGACCACACCTTCAAAGTCGGTGAAGGGGCCATCGGTAATTTTGACAGTTTGGCCAATTTCGTAGTTGACCTTGACTTTGGGTGCTTCTTCTTCCATTTGCTTCAGAATAAAGCGAACTTCTTCATCGGCCAAAGGAGTTGGCTTGGTTCCCATGCCCACAAACGACGTGACACCTGGTGTATTGCGCACCACATACCACGAATCGTCGGTCATGGCCATCTGAACCAGCACATAGCCAGGAAACACCTTTTTTTGAACAGTCCGACGCTGGCCATTTTTGATTTCAATCTCTTCTTCGGTTGGCACGACGACGCGGAAAATTTGGTTCCGCATATCCATCGATTCAATCCGATGCTTGAGATTTTGCATCACTTTGTTTTCATAGCCTGAATAGGTATGAATAACGTACCAATGGACACCCTCGGGATCTAGCGTTTGTTCTGCTTCGTTTTCGTTGTCAGACATACTGAGCCTCGCATTTGGCGGTATTTATTGGATGATCCGCACCAGCGTTTCAAATAGCAAGTCGAAGACTGCTAGAATCGACCCGACCAACAACGAAATGCCAATCACGACTAGCGTTAAGCGTTGAGTTTCCTCGCGGCTTGGCCAAACGACCTTGCGCATTTCCGAAAACGCATCGCGGAAAAATTGGGCGATTGGATTCGGTTTGTAATCTTCTTTGTCTTCTGTTGCCACGGCCACCACAACCTCCTGATGAAATAGAAATGCTGCGGGGCGCTAGGCGCGACCGCGTGTGCGCAATTCTAATACTACTTCGTTTCGCGGTGCAGGGTGCGTTTGCGCAAACGTGGGCAGTACTTCACCAATTCTAAACGATTTGTGTCGTTTTTGCGATTTTTGGTCGTTGTGTAATTGCGATCACCACACTCGGTACAAGCCAAGGTGATTACAATCCGGTTTTCTTTCTTTGCCATGATAAAACCTCTGTAGATGTGAATCAGTGCCAAACATAATAATGCGGGGTTGCCCCCGTCTTGTTATGCTTAGCCTGCTGCTGACGCAGGTTGAGGCACAAACGCGACCAGACCAAGCGGCTGATCGCGTTTGTGCTTTTTCAAAGCATTAGCTTATGCGATGATTTCGGTCACGATACCAGCACCCACGGTGCGGCCACCTTCACGAATCGCAAACTTCAAGCCTTGTTCGATAGCAACCGGAACGATCAACTCCACCGTCATTTGGATGTTGTCGCCTGGCATCACCATTTCCACGCCTTCGGGCAAGCCAATCGCACCCGTCACGTCCGTCGTCCGAACGTAGAATTGTGGGCGATAGCCACTGAAGAATGGGCTGTGGCGGCCACCTTCTTCTTTCTTCAATACGTACACTTCAGCCTTGAACTTGGTGTGTGGTTTGATCGAGCCTGGTTTTGCCAAGACTTGACCGCGTTCCACGTCCGTCCGTTCAATCCCGCGCAAGAGTGCCCCAACGTTGTCGCCGGCGCGACCTTCGTCCAGCAACTTCTTGAACATTTCCACGCCGGTTACGGCGGTGGTGCGTACGTCTGGACCCATCCCGATGATTTCAATCGTATCGCCCACTTTGACGATCCCGCGTTCGATCCGACCGGTCACCACGGTACCGCGGCCTTTGATCGAGAACACGTCTTCGATGGGCATCAAGAATGGTTTGTCGATGGCGCGTTCTGGCGTTGGGATATAGTCGTCAACCGCTTGCATCAATTCTTGGATCGATTGATACTCTGGTTGGCCAGCATCGGTTGATGCACTATCCAATGCGCCTTTCGCTGAGCCGCGCACGATCGGAATTTCGTCGCCGGGGAAGCCGTATTTTGACAGCAACTCGCGCAATTCCATTTCGACCAGTTCGAGCAACTCAGGGTCGTCCATCATGTCGACTTTGTTCAAGAAGACAACCATCGCAGGCACTTCAACTTGGCCAGCCAAGAGGATGTGTTCGCGGGTTTGGGGCATCGGGCCGTCTGGGGCCGAGACCACCAAGATCGCGCCGTCCATTTGGGCAGCACCGGTAATCATGTTTTTGATATAGTCGGCGTGGCCTGGGCAGTCGACGTGGGCATAGTGACGATTTTCGGTTTCGTACTCAACGTGCGAAATCGAAATCGTAATCCCACGGGCGCGTTCTTCTGGAGCGTTGTCGATTTGATCGAAAGCGCGGAATTCAGCGCGACCACGCAGTGCCATGGTTTTGGTGATAGCAGCGGTCAAGGTCGTCTTGCCGTGGTCAACGTGGCCGATCGTCCCAATGTTGATGTGGGGCTTGTTCCGCTCGAACTTTTGCTTAGCCATTGAGTGTTTGTCCTCCTACAATCCCAAAAAGGGGTTTTGTAAGTTTCAATGAAAACGACCCGCACAAAGTGTCGGATCGTTTTCCAGCATAGGTATGGAGCCCTTGACGGAACTCGAATCCGTGACCTCACCCTTACCAAGGGTGTGCTCTACCAACTGAGCTACAAGGGCATTTGTCTGTGACATGGAAAACAAGTTGGTGGGCAGGGAGGGATTCGAACCCCCGTAGGCGAAGCCAGCGGATTTACAGTCCGCCCCATTTGACCGCTCTGGTACCTACCCACTTTTTTGTAAACCTGCCATTTTCTGGCAGCGCGGGTGATTATAGCCTAAGATTGATTGCTTGTCAAATTGTAAGGTTCTGGGCAAGTTTTTGAATCCCAGCTTGCCATTGATTTGGCTCAGTCAAGGCCGAAAGCATAATTCGACAATCATCAATCCAATCGAAAAAGAAGCCAGGATGCACCAGCACACCTTGCTCGATTAAGCGCACCACCAAGGCTTCATCGTCATATTCATCACGCACTTGCAGAAACAGATAATAGCCGCCAGCTGGCTCGCTCCAAATCAAACGCGGATGCGCTGCCAAGTGTTGCCGCGCATAGTCAATATTGCTGCGCACGCGCTCTAGCATCTGGGCAATAAAGGCTGGCGCTGCTTGCAATAAAGCGGGCAACATGCTCTGAATCAGCGTGCTACAACTCAAAAAGGTATCGTTGATCAATTCTAAGCGTTCTGCATAGCCTTGGGCTGCTTGGTTCAGCGCAATCCAGCCCAATTTGAGGTCGGGCAAGGCCAAAAGCTTAGAAATCCCGTTCAGGTGAAAAACTGGCACAGCTGGATGCAGCACACCCAAGGGTGGCACGGTAGGCTTGGCAAGGGCAAATGGCGCAAATACTTCATCGCAGATCAACGGAATGCCAAGCTGTTGCAAGGCCGCAATTGGCTCGCTGATGATCGCTCCGGTTGGATTGTGCGGCGAAATCAACAACACTGCGCGCGTGCGCTCATCTGCTGCCGCTAGCAACGAAGCCTGATCAATCGCCCAATCGTTGGCAGGATCAAGCTCGTAGGTTCGCAGTTCAACATGATGCAAATCGGCCAAATATTCAAACAATGGGTAGGTCACATTTGGGCCAAGAATGTTATCGCCTGGCGCGGTGAGCAGCGAAAACAGCAAGCTATAGGCTTCGCTGGTGCTAGCCGTAATAAAAACATCATCAAGCGTCAGCACCAAGGCTGGCGTGCGTTGCTGATAATAGTCAATAATTGCTTGGCGGGCTGGCTCCAAGCCCCGTGGATTTGGCTCGTAGCGCCGTTGCCGCCAATAGTTGCTAGCAGCCTGCTCAAGCACCTCAGGCGGAAAAAGCAAGCCTTGTTGGGTTGGATTGCTGCTGGTCAGATCAATAAAATGACCCGCCGCAGCGCGGCGAGCCATTTCAATATGGTTGGGCGTTAAATCAGTATCATCAAAAACCACAAGCCAGATTCCTAAATTGCAATATTCTTTTCGGCGATAATTTTGGCAATGCCATCGCGCAACGAGCCAGCGGTGCGCAGGCCTTCCCATGTAATGCCAAGCGCCACCAAGGTGCTCGCAACATGGGCGCGAATCCCAGTAATCACACATTCAGCGCCAAGCAAACGAATTGCGCGGGCCAACTGAATCAGGTGTTGGGCGGTAGCGGTATCAACCACCGAAACGGCGGTAATATCAAGCAAGACGGTATGTGCCCGCTCTTGCGCCACCCGATTCAACAACAAATCGGTGAGATTTTCGAGGCGTTTGCTTTCGAGGTGACCAACGATTGGCAGCACCAAAACGCCATCGAGCACTGGAATAACCGGCGTTTCGAGGTCGCGTACCAATTCAAGCAAGCGAGCTTGTTCAGCAGCTTGGCGCTCAACTTGGGCTAAGGTTTTAGCCTGAGCAGCTTGCGATTCTTCAGCAATCCGGCGACGCTCATTGGCCTCGTTCAACGATTGGCGCAGGGTATTGCTCAAACCAAGCAACAACAGCGCAATCATCACAATGCCACCACCAATAAACGCTGGCACCAGCACTTTCGAAATAACCAAATTCAGGTGCAGGTTATTCAGCCATTCTGGTGGGGTTTGTTGCACGCCATTCAAAATAGCAAAAACAATCGTAAAGATCACGCCAATGACTGCTGACCAGGTAATTAATTCGTGGCGATCAGCGGTAACCGCATAAATACTGACCACGCTGGTAACCGAAATCGCAATCAAATAGCCATTTTGGAAGAAGAGCGCGATTTCGATTAAGGCAACCATCGAGCTAACCAAGGCAGCCCACAAACGCCATTGCACCGGCTTGTGATTGGTATACCACAAAATCCCGGTCGAACCAATCGATGAAATCGAGAGGATCAGCATTTGAATCCAAGCGTCGTTGCCACTAAAGAAATTGAACAGAAACAGGAAGAAGAGGCTCAGTGCGGTCGAACCATTGACAAAGATCCAAACCAAATGAATCCGATCAAGCAGAGATTTGCGCGCAGGCGATAACTCATTGTCGTCAATGGCGGCGGGAAGTAAACTCATTCTGAACGCCCTTTCTTTAGAATGGTATCTTCTATGTCGTGGGCGGTGAGGGATACCATTGCCACAATTGATAGCACGACAAAACTGAGCAAAGCTAATGGTGCAATGGTTAAGGCTCCTGCATACAGCAAGCCGATTCCTAAAATCAACGTTGCCAAGGCAGCCAAACCAAGCTGTTTCGCAGATGGTAATGATCGTTGCATAGTGAAAAACCCGTTGGGAAAAATGGTTATTCGTGAGTATGACACACTCAGTCGGTTCGTGCAACTAGAAATAACAGGACTATAGGACTTTGTTTATGGGTTACCTAGGGATATGTACCACTCAAAGGGGTTGGATTCGCTCCCCCAGATAGTACCAGAGCGCATCATACATTTGGCCTATCAGCACGTTTGGCGTTGCTGCGCATATAAAGGCTGGTTTGCTCGCCCAGCAGTGCTTTTGCCAAAGCGTTGCGGGTAGCATTCTACACCGTCAGAATACATATTCTGGCTCGCCGATTGGCCATGAATTGAATTATAATGACAAGGCGGGTGTGCATTGTTGCACAAGCGTGCCACATGTGTAGGAGAACAGAATGCAAGAACAATTAGCTGATTTGAAGGAAAAAATTGGGGTTGCTCAAGATTTATCGTATGCTGGCGCTGTGTTAAATTGGGACCAAAGCACCTATATGCCCAATGGCGGGGCCGAAGCTCGCGGTCGCCAAATGGCAACGCTCAGCCGTTTGGCTCACGAACACGCGACCTCAGCCGACGTTGGGCGCTTGCTCGATAAGCTCGTGCCTTGGGCCGAGCAGCAAGATCCCGATTCGGATGATGCAGCTTTAGTGCTCGTCACCAAGCGCGATTACGACCAAGCGGTGCGCGTGCCAAGCGAATTTATTGCCGAATTGTATTCGCACATCGCCAAAACCTATACCGCTTGGACCCAAGCCCGCCCCAACAACGACTTCGCAGCAGTTGCGCCGTTGCTCGAAAAAACCTTGGATCTCAGCCGCCGCTACGCCGAGTTTTTCGGCCCAAGCGAGCACATCGCCGATCCATTAATCGATTTGGCTGACCAAGGCATGACGGTCGCCAAGATTCGCGAGATTTTTGGCCCCTTGCGCGAACAACTCGTGCCTTTGGTCAAAACCATCACCGAACAACCAGCCGCCGACGATAGCTGCTTGCTCCAGCACTATCCAGAAGCAGAGCAATTGGCCTTTGGCGAGAGCTTGATCCGCGAAATTGGCTACGATTTCGAACGCGGTCGCCAAGATAAAACCCATCACCCATTTATGACCAAGTTCTCAATTGGCGACGTGAGGATTACCACCCGTTTCCGTGACAACGATCTGAGCGATGGCTTGTTCAGCACGATTCACGAAACTGGCCACGCAGTCTATGAGTTGGGCGTAAACCCAGCCTATGAAAACACGCCATTGGCGAGCGGCGCATCGGCGGGCACGCACGAATCACAATCGCGCCTCTGGGAAAATGTGGTTGGCCGCAGCCGCGCCTTTTGGCAATATGCCTATCCCAAGGCCCAAGCTGCCTTCCCAAGCCAACTTGGCAAGGTCGATCTCGACACCTTCTATCGCGCAATCAACAAAGTGCAGCGCTCGCTGGTACGCACCGATTCCGATGAAGTGACCTACAACTTGCACGTGATGATTCGCTTCGATTTGGAATTGGCCTTGCTCGAAGGCAAATTGGCAATTCGCGATTTGCCCGAAGCCTGGCACGAACGCTACCGCAGCGATTTGGGTATTACTGCTCCAGACGATCGCGATGGTGTGTTGCAGGATGTACACTGGTATGGCGGGATCATCGGTGGCTCGTTCCAAGGCTACACCTTGGGCAATATTCTCAGCGCGCAAATTTTCGATGCCGCTGTAAAGGCCAACCCAAATGTACCAACCGAAATTAGCCAAGGCCAATTTGCCAACCTGCACAATTGGTTGAAATCCAACATGTATGTGCATGGCCGCAAATACAGCGTTCCAACCTTGATCCGCAAAGTAACGGGCCAAGACCTCAGCATCGAGCCATACATCCGCTATCTGCGCACCAAATACGGCGAGCTCTATTCGTTGTAAAATAGCATTCCACACAGGAAACCGTTGTCGGGGTTGGTTTGTATAAGACCAACCCCGTTTGTGAATTGTTCATGGGTGATTGCATGGATCGGTTGCTTTGGTTTCGCAAACCGCGTTTGCTCAATCTTTTGGCTGGTTGGCGTGATCTCACAGCCCTCGTCGCACTCCGCGCTACTATTCTTGCCACAACGACTCACCTCGCTGATTATGCTGATGGGGTTGCTGATCAGGCCGAAAGTGTGGCCTATGATTATGATTATTTGCTGGGAGAATTGCAGCAAATTAGCGATGCCCAGACGCTCGAACGCGCCCATTACTACATCGATCGCTTGAGCCGCAGCATTGCAACAGTACGCACTACCGCAATCAACGATATTAATCTCAATCGTTGGAAGGAATACGACGATATTAATACCGATAGCTTGTGGATGATCGATCGGCGCGATGGCTCAGGCGTGCATTCTGCTGGCTATTGGGGCAATTTTGTGCCGCAAATTCCCAATCAATTGATGCGGCGTTATACCAAACAAGGCGATTGGGTGCTTGATACGTTTGCTGGTTCAGGCACGAGCCTGATCGAAGGCCAGCGCCTTGGCCGCAATGTGCTTGGGGTTGAATTGCAGGAACATATGGTTGAATATGCCAACCAAGCAGTCGAGCGCGAGCCAAATCCAGCGGCAATTACCGCGCGTTCGGTGCATGGCGATTGCACGACGATCAATTGGCAAGCGCTTTTAGCTGATTATGGTCAGCGCCATGTGCAGCTGGCAATTATGCACCCGCCCTATTTCGATATTATCAATTTCAGCGATGATGAGCGCGATTTATCCAATGCACCCTCGGTCGATGATTTTCTGGCCCAAATGGCGGCGGCGGTTGCACGGGTCGTGCCTGTGCTGCAACGGGGCCGCCATCTCGCGGTGATCATCGGCGATAAATATATGCATGGTGAGTGGGTTCCGCTTGGTTTTCGCACCATGGAAGTGGTGCAGCAACAAGGCTTTCAACTCAAAAGCATCATCGTCAAAAACTTTGAAGAAACGACTGGCAAGCGCCATCAAAAAGAGCTGTGGCGCTACCGAGCCTTGGTTGGCGGCTTCTACATCTTCAAACACGAGTATATTTTTCTGTTTCGTAAAAAGTAGCCGAGGGGTCAGCGATCAGGGATTAGGGGTCAGGGAGTTTTTAACCACGAAGAACACGAAGAGCACGAAGATGCAAGAAATGAGGCATCAGGGATCGGTTAGTTATCAATAGCTTTACCAAATTGTTTTCTCCTAGATCATAGAACCCAACCCTGATCCCTAACCTCTGAATCCTGACCCCTATAATCAACATTAGCGTTCTTCGCGCTCTTCGCGGTTAACAATCAAAATCCTGATCCCTAGCCCCTGAATCCTGACTCCTATAACCTTATTCCTCGCCTTTGCGCCAATAGCGGGAGCCAGTGCCATCGCGCTCAAAGAGTTTTACATCGATCAAATAGCGCCGCAGGTTGGCCACATCGCTGCCAGTGTGCGGTTTGAGCAGTTCGTTGACCTCACGCTCGCTATATTCACGCTCAAACTCAAATTGCCCAGCCAAATAGGCCAACACTGGAATCCGATCGCTGTGTTTGCTTGGCCAGGTAACCATGCGCCCTTCACGATTGAAAAACCGTTGGATGCTGCTTGGCACAGCTGATTCTGCTTGATCTGGGCTGGTTTGGGCTTGGCTGGGTTGGGCGAGTGCTTGCTCAAACGCCGCAAAAGTGGCCCCAAGTTGGCTAGCAACCAAACGATAGCTTTTGGTTGCGCCGCCTGCGCGACGTTCTTGCACAAAGCCAGCGTTACGCAACATGTTCAAATGGCGCGAAACGCTCGATTGTGGCAATTGAGTTTGGCTAATAATCGCTTGAGCTGGCAATTCGCCCTGCGCCAGCAGCTCCATAATTTGAATCCGTGCTGCATCGGCCAAAGCTTGCAAGCGAAACAAAAGCTCGTTGCGGCTCACCACCCGAGGCTGAATCTCGCTGCTGCTGCTGCCAAAGCCAATGCCAACCCACAAACAGCTTGAATCAACTAGAAACGTCGTAAGGCTAGCATTTTGGGTTGCAGCAAACAGCCGAATCTGGCGTTGCCCCTGCAATTGCTGCCAAGCTTGATTGACTGCATAACCCAAGTTTTGGCGAAACCCGTTGAGTGCAGCCTCGTCGGGAATTTGGCTTTGGAGCTGATTTTTGAGCTGGCTGATTGCAGTTTGGGCTTGTTGCCATTCGCTTTGCAGCCAAGTTTGCCACATATGCACAAGATGCTGAAAAACGCGCGCCAACAATTCGGCGGGCTGTTGCATCGTCGCTAACAAGGCTTGTTGGGTCGCCAACTCGCTATAAATGCCAGCCTTGCGCAAGCCCTGCCACAGCCGTTCGCTGGTGAGCGAGCCTTGATTGCCAGCAAATTCGAGCATTTGCTGTTGCATCTGCGCGACCCATGCAACCGGCTCGCTGTTGTGTAATCCCGTCAAATAATCGTCCATCGTTTGGCTCGGGTCGCTGGGCAATAAGCCAAAACTGAGGCTAGCGACCAATTGATTATCGGCCAATTCTTGGGCGCTGAGGGCTTGGGCTGTGTGTTGAACCCACGCCGTTGCGCCGCGCAAATTGGGTGCTTGATTGAGCAATTGCAGCGTGTTGAGGCTATCTGCAACCGCTGATGTGTAAAATCGCATCGTATTCTCACTTATTTATTCAATAATTAGATAATTGAATAATAAAATAACCTAGTGAGTAGCAAATCAGCCTTCGGAGGTATTTTGCGTATAGCATTGGCTTCGTTCAGGGTATATGCTATGAACAACAAACGTTAACCTATTCGTTTAAAGTTTGAGGAGAATCGGATGCCTAATAATTATCCAAGCAAATCGGAGGATGCGTCATTTTTCCGCATCCTCTTTGGGTTCATGAGTTGTTTTGTATTGGGAGCTGTTGTTTTTTATTTTTTGATATTTTATCTTGAAGCGCTTTCGGGGGGCGATAAACCCATTATATACCTATCATATCGCCCAATGACCCTTGTAATTCTTCCATTTACACTCGCTATAGGTTGTTGTTTAATTGGGATGGCCCAAGATAGCTGGCAGATTTTAAAATTATTACCAAGTAGGCCAAGACCTAGAGCCTATGACTACGCCATCAAACTTATCATCGGAGGAGTAGTGATAGTGGTTGTGACATTTGCTGTAAGCTTTTACATGTACTCTTTGAACTAGCTTTGAGCTTCGATAATTGGTTAATAAACCAGCAGATTGAATCAATTCGATAGGCGTGCTATAGTGCTTGTGGAGGCCGATGATGACTGGAATTAATTGCCCAAACCACTGGCTGTTGCACGCCTGCCAGCGCCGGAATAAATGAAAACGAGCCGAGGCAATCAGCGCTGATTTTCAGGTATTCGCCCATCCGGTGCGGGTGCAATTGCTGACGCTGCTCACCCGCTCAACCGAGGATGTCTGTGTTTGCGACCTTGAAGCGGCGGTTGCGGTCAAGCAGCCAACCGCGTAAGCAGCAAATCAGCCTTCGGAGGTATTTGCCTATAGCGTTGTACTCATTCAGGGTATATGCTATCAATATACTCAATCAATTAGTTGAAGAGCAGTTTATGTCGCATGATTATTCGGTTCCCGCCAGCCCAATCCAAAGACGACCAGCTATATTAAGAATCGTTGGCGGAGTGTTAGGTTGTATTCCCTTAGCAACCATGGTTTTTTGGCCTAGCTTCTTATATTTAGAGGCCCGATCAACCGGAACTTGGCCAGTCGGGTCTAGTCTTTTTCGCAGTAGCGTGCTCAGTGTAATTCCATTTGGTCTAGCAATTTGCTGCCTATTGCTAGGAATTGGCAAGGATGTTCGACAAATTCTTAAGCCATCACTAAGCATCCAAAAACCTTCGGCATATACATTTGCCATTGGACTAGGAATTATTGGGATTGGCATATGGTTTATCGCCATTTTCAATACTTTTGGTTGGAGCTAATTCAGCCTAAACCTAGCTTCTCGTTACTATAACAAGTTTAATAAACCAGCAGATTGAATCAATTCGATAGGCGTGCTATAGTGCTAGTGGAGGCCGATGATGACTGGAATAATTGAATTAATTGCCCAAACCACTGGGTGTTGCACGCCTGCCAGCGCCGGAATAAACGAAAGCGAAGCCGAAGCGATCAGCGCTGATTTTCAGGTATTCGCCCATCCGGTGCGGGTGCAATTGCTGACGCTGCTCACCCGCTCAACCGAAGATGTCTGTGTTTGCGACCTTGAGGCAGCGGTTGCGGTCAAGCAGCCAACCGTCTCGTATCATCTCAAGTTGTTGCGCGAAGCTGGCTTGGTCAGCTATGAACGGCGTGGCCCGTGGGCCTATTATCGGGTTGAACGCGAACGCCTCGCCAGCCTCAAAGCCCGCATCAACAGCCACTTGGATGGCTGGAATCGCTAGCTGCGGCTAGCTTTTTTAGCGCTTTTGAATTGAAATTTTTCAATAGGATAGGCTATGCAACTTGAACCAATCACCTCAGATCAACAATCAACATTCGAGCAGTTATTGAGCACAGTTGGGTTGGGCAACGAAGGTTTAGCCACTGCGCAGGCCTATGGCTGGTGGCAAGATGGCAATTTAGTAGCATGTGGCGCGATTGAGAAGTATGGCGAGTTTGGTTTGCTCCGCTCAGTGGCAATTACGCCAACCCAGCAAGGCCAAGGCTTAGGCGCAACATTGCTCAAAGCTTTGGAGCAACAAGCACAACGGCAGGGCATGCAAACACTGTATCTCTTGACCACTAGTGCTGCGCATTTTTTCGCTGCTCACGACTACCAGCCAATCGAACGCAGCGCGGCTGATGAGCGCTTGCATAGCTCGGCGCAATGGGGCGCAATCTGTAGCAGTGCCAGCTTGATGGTGAAGCAACTGGTTTGATTTTTTTGATTACAAGATTGAATTTTTTCAATGGAGGAAACCACGATGAGCGATCAATCAATTAAAGCCAACGTCCAAGCCTATTATGGCGAATGGGCCGAGCAGGTGCAACAGGAAGAGCCAAAAACCAGTTGTTGCGGTAGTCATGATATTTCGCTGAGCAGCACACTCTATCGCGATATAGCAACCGCTGATTTGCCCGCAACCGCAGTCAACAGCACCCGTGGCTGTGGCAATCCAGTTGTGCGAGCCGCTTTGCAACCAGGCCAAGTCGTGCTTGATCTTGGCTCGGGCGGCGGCTTAGATGTCTTGCTCGCTGCCAAACAAGTTGGGCCAACCGGCTTTGTCTATGGGGTTGATATGACCGATGCCATGCTCGATTTGGCCCGCCAGAATGCTCAGAAAGCCCAGATTGAAAACGTAGCTTTTTTGAAGGGCGATATTGAGCAGCTGCCGCTAGAGAATGAGCAAGTCGATGTGATTATCTCCAATTGCGTGATCAATCTGGCTCCCGATAAAGGCATGGCATTACGTGAGGCTTATCGTGTGCTCAACGTTGGTGGCTATATGGCCATTTCAGATATTGTAATCGATGGTAGTTTGGCTGATTTCCCCTTGCCTGAAGCCAGTTTACGCGCAGCCATGAATTGGGTTGGCTGTGTCGCGGGTGCACCAACCCGCGAGCAATATCAGCAATTTTTAGAGCAAGCAGGCTTTCAACAGATTAGTTTCGAGCTAACCCATCGCTATAGTTTAGCGGATATTGGCGGCAAGTTGCCTGAGGAATTGGCAGGATTAAGCGATTTGCAAGGCCAGCAATTAGCGGAACGCTTTACATCGTGCTTGATTCGGGCGCATAAATAGGTCTAAAAAGGCGCATTGGCAAACAACGCGCCTTGATTGATTTACTGGCGCGCAGCCGCTTTTTGGTCGGCGATGCTTGGCAGGCTTTGTTCTTCGTCCTCGCGGTTCATCCACTTGAAAAAAGCGATGGTAATGGCGAGAATAAAAATCGAGCCGCCTGGAATCCACATAATTAAGGCCCCAATTTGCTGATCGGCGATTGCGCTGATGCCCCAAATCCGTGGCGCTAGCTCATAGGTTGGGTACAACACACTATCTGCAAAGGTGATCAACGCACCCAAAATGGTTGGGATAATTGAATTCACAAAGTAATACAGCATTTGCACCGGATACGACGAGCGTAATTCAGGCAAGGGAATCAGCGATGGAGCCCAGAGCAAAATCGCGCTGCCCATCATCATTTGGTGTTCGAGAATGTGCACCAACTCGTTGCGCAAAGCCAAATCGTAAAATTGGGGAAAGTGCCAGCCATTGAAGGAAATATTGAAAGCACTAAATGCGACAATTGGATGCACCGCAAAGCGCACAATCGCATAGACCCATGGCAATTGCACCAATGGCCGTAGCAACCATTCAGGAATGCCAATTAACAACATGGGCGCGCAAAACATGGTCAAAATCATATGTTGAACCATGTGCATCGTAAACAGATAGCGATCTGCCCACAGCCCAATTGGCGACATAATCGATAAACCTAAGGCCAACAAGCCGCTTAAGAAGGCAACAGCCTTCCCAACTGGGAAAGCTGCTGGCCCACCGAGGCGCTTGCGACCTGGGCCAACTGCCCAGAGATAGCCAACCGTTGCGGCGATTAAGCCCAAAAACAGCGGCCAATCAAGCGTCCATTCGTTCATTTGTTTACCATAACTCTGGTTGGAATAGAGCAAAGAAACCAAGCATCATCAACAACACACACACAATTGGGAAGACAAACAGCGTCCCAAACATGCGGCGATCGCCTTTAAGGTGCATATAGAACATCATAACGATTGCACCTTTGATTGTCATCAAGCCAAGCAAAAGCGCAACTTCGACTTGCTTAACCACAATTTCAGCTTTATTGATGATTGGAATCGCAATTTCAACGCCAGTCATCACCAACAAGATAAAGAAGATAATCACATACAACTTGGCGTGGCTGTGATGCGCTTCGTGTTCGATTGAGGCGTGTTCATCATGACCGTGGGCCATTATGTACTCCTTGGATAAATAATGGTTAGATCAGATAGATTACGGTAAAAATCAAGACCCACACCAAGTCGACAAAGTGCCAATACAAGCCGCCAAGCTCAACGGCCATATAGTTGCCAGCATTGTAGCGCTCAGGGTGGCGAATTGCCGAGACCAGCAATGATACCAGCCAGATGACCCCAACTGCAACGTGGGTTCCGTGGAAGCCCGTCACAAAGAAGAAGGTCGAGCCAAACATCATATTCTTGATCGTCACATTATATTCGTGAACAATGTGATAGAACTCGTAAACCTGACCACCCAAGAAAATTACGCCACATGCGATGGTGGCCCCCAACCAGAAGCGGAAGCGCTTTTGATTGTTGGTTTTAACCCCATCTAGTGCCAACACCATGGTCAAACTGCTGGTCAACAAGATGAAGGCCAGAATCGAGGTCAGGACATTATCGCCAAACATGTTGCGAACGCCAGCAACATCGAGGTTGGCTTTGCTTGCTGATGGTGCAACGACCCCGCGCATTGAGAGGTGGGTTACAACCAAGGCTCCGAAGAAGAAAACTTCTGAGCCAAGGAACGTCCACATACCAAGCTTGCGTAAATCGAGGCCGCGCCCAGGATCATTTTTATCAATATCGCGCACGACTGCCTGTGCCATAGGTTCTCCCAGATAACTAAGCCCTACGCCAACTGAACATCGGCGCAGGGCAATTTAGCTTACAGCACCGGATCTTGGGCAATTTCGCCGACCCAGCGATTCATGCCGACAAAGGCAATTGCCAAGGCCACCAAGATAATTGGAATCCCAATCAATGGGGCTGAGGCCAGATTGAGCATGCCATAGGCCAGCACAAACAAGCCAAACGAGAAGATGATTGGGGCAAATGACGGCGGTGGCAAGTGGGGATGAAAATCGTAATTGATCGTCATGCCACGGCCTTCGCCGCTATATTTGTTATCCCACAAGGGGCGACGGCTATGCACAATGTATTCCACATCGAAGTTGTGGGCTGGAGGTGGCGAGGTCGTCGCCCATTCCAGAGTTGCTGCATCCCATGGGTCGTTGCCCGCAGGAGCGCCCTTGCGCAAGCTGATAATGAAGTTGACGATAAAGACCAAGGTTGCAAGCGCAATACAAAATGACCCAATCGTTGAGAGCAAGTTGTAGAAATCCCAGCCTTGGTTTTGTTGATACGTCCAGACCCGCCGCGGCATACCTTGCAACCCAAGCATATGTTGTGGGAAGAAGGTCAAATTAAAGCCGAGCAGCAGAATCCAGAAGTGCCATTTGCCAATGCGTTCGCTCATCATCTTGCCTGTGATTTTGGGGAACCAATAGTAAGCAGCCCCAAACAAGGCAAAGACAGCGCCACCGAACAGCACATAGTGGAAGTGAGCAACCACAAAGTAGCTATCGGTCACTTGCAAGTCGAATGGTGCGGCTGCCAACGAAACCCCGGAAATCCCGCCGATCACGAACATGGCGATAAAGCCAAGACTGAACAGCATCGGAGTTTTGAAGCGCAACTCGCCACGCCACAAGGTTGCCAGCCAGTTGAAGATTTTGACCCCAGTCGGAACCGAAATCAGCATCGAGGCGGCAGCAAAGAAGGTGTCGGCAATTACGCCCAAGTTGGTCGCAAACATGTGGTGAGCCCACACGGTGAAGCCCAACACACCGATTGCAACGCCCGAGTAGGCCACAAACTCGTAGCCGAAAATTGGCTTGCGTGAGAAGACTGGCAACATTTCTGAAACCACACCGAAGGCGGGCAGAATCATAATGTACACTTCGGGGTGACCGAAGAACCAGAACAAGTGTTGCCACAAGAGTGGGTCGCCACCAGCAGCAGGCAAGAAGAAGTTGGTACCAAAGTTGCGATCAAAGAACAGCAACGTGATGCCAACGGTGATGCTTGGCAGGGCGAAAATCAACAAGAATGAGGTAACGAAGCTCATCCATACGAACAATGGCATCCGATTAAAGCGCATGCCTGGTGCTCGCAACCTGATGATCGTTACGATGATATTGACCGAGCCAGCTAGCGAGGAAACCCCCAACAGCTGCAAGCCCAAGACCCAATAATCCATCCCTCGGGTGACCGAGTAGGTGGTTGAGGTCAATGGAGCATAGGCAAACCAGCCAGCATCGGGAGCGCCGCCACCGAAAACAAAGCTGGAATACATGACGATCCCGCCGAACAGCAAGAGCCAATAGCTCATGGCGTTCATGCGCGGGTAGGCCATATCGCCTGCGCCAATCATCAGTGGCACGAAATAGTTCATAAACCCAGCGTTGACAGGCATAATCGCCATAAACACCATGGTTGTGCCGTGCATCGTAAAGACTTGGTTATAGGCTTCTGGAGTCAGGATCGCATTTTGCGATGAACCAAGTTGCAAACGAATGAGCAATGCCTCAAGCCCGCCGATTACAAAGAACAAAAAGGCAGTCACTGCATACATGATGCCAATTTTTTTGTGGTCGACGGTGGTGATCCATTCCAACCAACCCCGCCGTTGTTTGGCTGGGGCGTGATGGAGGGTACTTACGTCAGTAGCCATGCGGCCCTCCTACTGCTGACCTTTAACACTGGTGCCTGGATTGAGGCTTTCCAGATAATCGACCAACTCATTAATTTCGGCTTCGGTCAGGGTATCGGCCTTGATGGCGGTGGTCATAATGTTGCCACGCTTGACTGCATCAGGGTCGTCTAACCATGCATAAAGATGTTCGCGGGTATTATCGACGGTGCCAGCGGCAATCGTCATGCGGCCACCGAAGTGGGTCAAATCGGGGCCGGTAATCCCAGCGGAGTTGGTGCCACGCACAACGTGACAACCAATACAATTTTTGGTAAACGATTCAGGCAAGGTGGTATTAACCGCCACTTGGCTTTGCTCGGTTGACCATTTTTGGAAGTCGGCAGGGCTGGCCACAACGACCCGCATTTTCATGTAGGCATGCTGGCCGCCACAGTATTCGGCGCATTGGCCCCAGAATACGCCAGGCGCACCATCGGCCACATCATCGGCCTTGAACCACAAGCCGCTTTCGCGATTGGGCATCACGTCGCGCTTACCTGCAAGCCCAGGAATCCAGAAGTCGTGGATTACGTCAACCGAGGTCATTTTAACGTCGATATAGCTTCCTGAAGGAATCCATAACTCGTTAGCAGTGACCAACGGCTTGCCGCTCGCATCCTTAATATCAGGATACTGGAATTCCCACCACCACTGATGACCGATAACCTTGACATTCAAGGTATTACCGGCAGCTTCGTCTGGCATAAACTCGATTTTGCGAATCGTGTCGAAGGTGAAGACGAAAATAACAATCGCGATAATTGCTGGCACGATTGTCCAAGCAATTTCAACCTTCGTATTGCCATGAATCTGTGTGGGAACCTGCGAACTATCCTTCTGTCGATACTTGATGATCGAAACGATCAACCAGGTTTGTACAATCAAAAAGACCACAACGCCCAACCAAAACAACAATTCCGAGAGATTGTAAATTGCGCGGGTGCTCTCGCTTGCTGGGTTCAGGGTCGTTTGAGGGGTCTTTTGACCGCACGCTGCCAGTACAACGCTTCCAAGCAACAGGGTTGCCGTAGGGCGCAGCAGAGCCTTGGCAGGCGAACGATTGGGCATCCATGCCTCCTTGCTAAGACCGTGTTCTCCAAATCGTGGTTGGCACCGCGAACATCCGCCACCAAGCCGAACGATTGGCCTTTCCACTACTACTAAATAGAGTCAACTCCACTCAAACCGCCCACGCGCAATCTCGTGGTGGCATGAACTTGGAGTTGGGGGAGTTACTGGTTCGCTATCACCCCAATTGTACACTGTTATCAAAAAGTCTCAAGTTGACATATGGATAGGTACAGGGCTGCGATTTGGTCGCTAACTGGGATAGTATCAAATCTTGCTAGCGCTGTCTAAATATTTTGCGCGCAATTTTTAGCCCAATTGTAGCCCAAAGCAGCCATAGCACACGAAATTTGATCCACGAAGAGCACGAAGAGCACAAAGGATCGGAACCGCGAAGAGCACGAAGAGCACGAAGGATCGGAACCGCGAAGATCGCGAAGAGCACGAAGGACGTTCCGCCAGCCCAAAGCCCATAGCCTCATTCCCTGATCGCTGGCCCCTGACCCCTCTTTTGCCTTTTGATGTTACGTTCTTCATCCTTCATCCTTCGGTTGCTCTGCGCCTCTGCGTTAAAAATGAGATCCGCGAAGGCCACGAATATGTATTTTTTTGCCACAGATTCACACAGATTTTTAGGATTAGGTTCTCGCCAGCCCAAAGCCCATAGCCTCATCCCTTCTTTTGACTTCTGACTTCTGACTTTTGCTTTCTGGCTTATCGTTGGTTAAACGACGGTTAAAAATAGTACTTTGGCACTAGCGTACTAGCTCTTGAAGTTCTACGAGCTTGCATCTATCATTCAGGCATAATTCGTTCTTACCGAACTTGATATTTTTCCAGCGCAGAATGAGGTTTGTCATGACAAACGCTGTTTTATCGTTGCCTGTTTTTCATGCAACCGAAGGACTTGGCGCATTTCTGGGCGATTTGCGTTCATGGGTTTTTCGCTCAAAAAATCGGGCTGCCCGCCATTTTGGGCTGGCGCATACCACAATTATGCGCTATGAAAATGATCAAATATTGTGCCCGCTTGGCTATATCGCCGCCCTCGCGCAACTGGTAATCGATCAGTTGGATTTACCGCCCTACCAGCGTGGCTTGGCTGAACAGCAGTTGTTGGCAATGATTCAGTTTGCCCTCAACGAGTATGCAATCGATTTTACGCCGCTGGCAACGTGGCAGGCCTTGCAACAGTTGGCAAACGCCTATCTGGCCGAAGTACAACAACAAAAGCAGGAGCAAGCCAAAACTGGCCCGTTGATGGGGGTCTTGCACGATTGGGGCGATGCGCCCGATGTGCAGAATTTTGTTGGTCGCGAGGATGAAACTGCCACCTTAGTTAAGTGGCTTCAGCTCGATCGTTGCCGCTTGGTGGCAATTATTGGGCTTGGCGGCATGGGCAAAACCAGCCTTGCAACGCGCGTTGCCCAACAAGCCCAAGATGATTTTAAAGTGATTGTTTGGCGTTCGTTGCAGCAAGGCCAACAGGCGAATGATTTTCTCTTGGAATGTTTACATCGGATTATTCCCAGCCCCAATTCGGCCTATCCGGCGCAATTTGAGCAGCGTTTAAGTGTCTTGATTGATTATTTGCGCACCACTCGCTGCCTGTTGATTCTCGATAATATTGAGGCAATTTTGCAGCCCAATTATCCTGCTGGGCGCTATCGCGAGGGCTACGAGCAATATGCCCAACTGTTTCAAGCAATCAGCGAGCGCGCCCACGAAAGCTGTTTGATTGTAACTAGCCGCGAAAAACCCTATGAGTTCAATCGGCTCGAAGGTGTACACACCCGCTCGATGGTGCTCACTGGGTTGATTCGTGATGATGCCCAAATGTTGCTCGATAATCAGCAGCTGTATGGCACGCCGCAACTCTGGCAAGAGCTGATCAAGCATTACACGGGCAATCCGTTGGCCTTAAAATTGGTTGCCCAAGTGATCAAAACCATGTTTTTTGGCCAAATTGCTGAGTTTTTGCAGCACGAGGAGCTGATTTTTGGCGATGTCCGCACAATTTTGGCCCAGCAGTTCGAGCGCTTATCCGACCAAGAACAGGAATTATTGTATTGGCTGGCAATCGAACGCCATACCGTCAAATTGGCCGAACTTAAGCACGATTTGGTGCGTTCGAAATATCAACATATGCTGCTCGAAACCCTTGAATCGTTGCTGCGCCGCTCGCTGGTGGAGCGCCACCAAGATGGGTTTATGTTGCACAATGTGGTGCTCGAATATACCACCGACCGCTTGATCGACCAGATTGCCCAAGAATTGCTTGATGGAACGCAGGGTTTGCTCTATCGCCACGCGCTGATTAAAGCCAATAGCCTCGATAGCATTCGCGAGCACCAAAGTCGCGCCATTTTGCGGCCCTTGCTGCACCGAATTTTTGTCGAGCTTGGCCAAGAGCGCTTGTTGACGATGCTACGTCAATTGTTGCAAACGATGCAAGCGTTGAGTGCCTTGGAAATGGGCTACGCACCAGGCAATATTTTTAATTTGTTGGTTGAACTCAAGGCCGATCTCAGCCAATTTGATTTTCGGCATAAACCATTGTGGCAAGCCAATTTGCGCGGCCTCACGCCCAAACAGCTCGATTTGAGCTATAGCGACCTTTCGCGCAGCGTGTTTAGCGAGCAATTTGGCCCATTAATCGCCCTTGCCCGCGATCCTGCTGATCGGTTTTTGGCCGTAGCTACCGCCGATGATGAACTCATTGTTTGGCAAAACTTGGATCTGCGCAAACTTTGGCATGTGCCATGCAATCACGATGGCGTGCGCACGCTGAGTTTTAGCAGCGATAGTCGCTATCTGATCAGCGCTGGCAACGATGGATTAATTCGCTTGTGGGAAGCCAGTCATGGTCATAATCCACGCATGTTTGTTGGCCACAGCCAGCCAGTGATTGGCGTGGTGGTTGCGCCGCAATCGCAACAGATGATTAGCGCCAGCAGCGATGGTGAACTGCGGGTGTGGGATCGGTTGAGTGGCAAATGTTTGCAAACGATCAATGCGCATAGTGGCGGCATCAATAGCATTCAATTGAGCGCCGATGGCCAACTTTTGGCTACCGCTGGGATTGATCGCCAAATCAAGCTGTGGCATGGGCAGCATTTGCGCTATCAAAGCACCGTAGCAACCCATCACGAGCCAATTGAGCTGCTGGCGTTTAGCCCTGATGCCACAATTTTAGCGGGCACAGGGCTTGATGGCGATGTGTATCTATGGGATCTTCAGGACAACCAGTTAATCACCAGCCTTGCCAACGAAGATCGCGTCTTCGATTTGCAATTTAGCCCTGATGGAGCCAATTTGGCTACTGCTGGTATCGATCAATGTATTCGGGTTTGGCAGGTCCAAACAGCCCACCTGACGCATATGTTGTATGGACATCAGCATTGGGTGCGGGCGTTGCGCTACAGTCGCGATGGCTCGCGGCTCTATTCGGTCAGCAGTGATCAAAGCCTGCGAATTTGGGAGCAAGCCAGCGGGCGCTTAATTCATACCCTGCAAGGCTATCGTGGCGGCGTTCGGAGCCTCGCATTAAGCCCAAATAACGATTTATTGTTTAGCTCTAGCGAAGCTCAAGCCGTAGCATTATGGCAACTAACAGAGCCATATTATCGGCTCAATTTACCCCCAGAAACTAATAATGGGCGTGAATTAGCCTATCATCAAGCCAGCCACAGTTTGGCGCTGAGCAAAGAGCAGCTGATTCAAATTTGGGATTGTCAGCGCCTGCAATTGACCACAATTTTAACTGGCCATCACGGCTTAATTCGGGCGCTTGCCTTTCGGCCCGATGGGAGCATGCTCGCCAGTTGCAGCGAAGATCATACGGTGCACATTTGGTCGCTGCCCCATGGCCATATTAGCCACGTTTTTGATTGCCATGACGATTTAGTAACAACCCTAGCGTGGAGCAATAATGGCAATTTGTTGGCGACCGGCAGCGCCGATCATACAATTCGCATTTGGGGCATTAACGAACATAGCTGTGTGAGCTTATTGGCTGGCCATAGTGCCAGCATCGTGAGCCTTAGCTTTAGCCCCGACCAATGCCAGCTTGTTAGTGCAGCAGCCGACCAACAGGTGCGCATTTTGGATCTCAGCACAGAGCAATATGAGATTCTTGCCTTGCATAAACCAGGCGTGCTCAAAAAAGTGCAATGGTCGGCGGATGGGCGCTGGATTGTGATTACAGCTGGTTCGTTAGCCTTGATTTGGGATTGGCAGAACCGCCAAATAGTCCAGCGTTTTGAACATCTGGCAGCCTTGGATAGTGCTTGGCTGAGCGCCGATAGCCAACTGTTAATCACTGGCGATCAGCAAGGCACGATTACGATTTGGGATTTAGCCACAGGCAAATTGCGCAAACGGCTGCATGGCGACCACCCCTATCAAGGGCTTAGCATCAAGCAAGCAACTGGCCTCAATCCAGCAGAACAAGCAAGTTTGCTCAATTTAGGCGCAGTGATTAAGTAGGGTTTGCTCCAGCGGATGGACGCAAGCAAGGAAAAGCTGGAGATCAATTAACCATTATCTTCTGGTACAATCGGCGACGTTGCAAAAAATGAATGTAATTCATGAAAGGAACGGTCGATGCCGAATTATCTCTATGATCTCGAAGCCCAAGAGCTAGCCAACGGCGATTGGGCTTTGCTGATTCATTGCGAGGCGGCGTATGCCCAGATTGTCAATATTGCGACTCCAAATTTCAGCATCGAACGCCGCTTTGATGCAACTGGCTATGCGGCGGTGACGATTCCGCGCCAGCTTTTTCGTGGCATCAAGGCTTGCGATTTAGAGATTCAGATTCAGCCAAAAAGCCGATTGTGACGGTTTTTGTCACAGCCTAGGGCTATACTGTGCGTACGTTAACGAGCTCTATGAATCAATGAGATCAACATAATAACGCTTGCGATTAAGCTTAAATGTAGTATAATTAGAACAGATGTTTCATCACAGACACAGTACGTTTGAACGAGTAGAAAGCTTTGGTGATAGCCATGAATAATCGCGCAATTGCCCAAATCCTGTTTAATATTGCCACGCTGCTCAAGCGCCAAAACGCCAATCCCTACCGAGTGCGGCGCTATGGTGAAATCGCGCGGGCAATCCTCCGCCTGCGGCATTCGCTCTCCGAACGCGCCTTAGCAGGCAAGCCGTTAGGTCTCAACAAACTTGGGGCCAGCCTCACGCGCAAGATCACGGTGCTTGCGGCTCAAGGCCAATTAGATTTCTACGAAGATCTATGTGCTTTGCTGCCAGCCGGCCAACAACGCTTGCTCAAAATTGCTGGCATTGGGCCAATTTTGGCCGAACGCATCAGCCAAGAACTGGGCGAGATTGAGCTTTCGGCCTTGTTGCGCGAAGCAGCCTACCAACGGCTGACGGCAATTTGGGGTGTTGGCCCGCAACGTGCCGACCTGATTGTTTCGAACATGTTTCCCGACGATCCACCACCACCAGCCAATGCAGCCCACAGCACTCGCAACAGCAACATCATCTATACCCAACCAACCTTATGGGAGTATGGGCAAAAAGCCGCCTAGGAGGATGCATGACCCGAACTGCCACCCAAGCCGAGCAGCCAGAACAAGCAGAATGGCTGCTCGACGAGGCAAGTTTGCTTGATGCAAGCCTGCTTGACGAACCAGATGAGGATTTGCCCGAAGTTGATGCCAGTTTACAGGGCGGTTTCAAAGCCAAATTGCAATTCGCCCCTCGCCCCTACCAAACCGAGGCTGTCGCTGCGTGGACGGCCAACGAAGGGCGAGGGGTGATTGTGCTGCCAACCGGCGCTGGCAAAACCATCACCGCCATGTTGGCAATTGCCAAGTTAGGCCTGCGCACGTTGATTGTCGTGCCAACAATTGAATTGCTCTATCAATGGCGCGACACCGTGATCCAAACTTTGGCGCTCGATCCCAAATTTGTGGGAGTGGTTGGCGATGGCCAGCGTGAATGGCGGCCAATTACCGTCATTACCTATGCTTCGGCGGCCATGCCCGATGCGCCGCTGGAAAATTTGGGCTTGCTAATTTGTGATGAAGTGCATCATTTGCCTTCACCTGCCTATAGCACGATTGCCTTGCGCAGCCGCACACCCTATCGTTTGGGCTTGACTGCCACGCCTGAACGCAGCGACGGCTCGCATTCGGCACTTGATCGCTTGGTTGGCAAGGTTGTCTATAGGCGTGCACCAAACGACTTAGCCGAAGAAGGCCATATTGCTAAGTTCCGAGAAAAACGCATTTTGGTCGATCTAACCGCCGATGAATTGGTGCGCTACGAAACCTTGATGACCACATGGCGCTGGTTTCTGGCCAAACATCGGCATAAATTGGCCAGCGGCGGCGATTTCTTCGGCGAGCTAATTCGGCGCTCTGGCAGCGATCCACAAGCACGCAATGCGCTGCAAGCTCAGCATCAAGCGCGCATGATTGCGCTCAACGCCGAGAAAAAGCTTGAGCATGTTGGCCAATTGCTCAGCCAGCATCCCAACGATAAAATTATCATTTTTTCCGAATACAACGCCTTGGTCAACACGATCAGTCGCCAGTTTGCCATCCCCAGCATTACCTATCGCACGGCAGCCGACGAACGCAAGGCGATTTTGGATGGCTTTCGTTCAGGGCGCTATTCCAAACTCGTCACTGGGCGGGTGCTCAACGAGGGCGTTGATGTGCCCGATGCCAACGTGGCGATTGTAGTCAGTGGTTCGGCCACTGCTCGCGAATATATTCAACGCTTGGGGCGGGTATTGCGCAAAAAGCCCGATGAAGCTTTGCTCTACGAGTTAGTTACCCGCAATACGAGCGAAGTTCAAACTGCGCGCCGCCGCAAAAAAGCTGTGGCTGCGCACAATCAGCAGAGCAACCATTAAGCGTAGGGTAAGGATGAAGGATGAATTATGAGGGATGAAGATTAGGATTTAACGCAGAGGCGCAGAGGAACCGAAGGATGAAGGATAAGGGATGAAGGGAAGGCGAAAATCATAATCCCATAGCTGCATCACCATAATCTGAGGCAAAACAGCTTTGCGATCTTCGCGTCCTTTGCGGTTATAGTCCTTCGTGTCCTTCGTGGATCATTGTTTTAACGCAGAGGCGCAGAGCATTGAAAGGATGAAGGATGAATTATGAGGGATGAAACCAATAGCCATCCTTCGTACAATCTGTGGCAAAAAAATAATTATTCGTGCAATTCGTGGCTAAAAACTTAACCTTCGCGATCTTCGCGTCCTTTGCGGTTATAGTCCTTCGTGCTGTTCGTGTCCTTCGTGGATCAATCAGCTGAGCCTTTGTAGTATTGGAATACGTATGTCATTTACACCAGCCGATTTCAAATATACCAGCCGCAATGGCGAGCTTGGCCGCCAACTCTACCCGCACCAATTGCGTGATGATCGCTATTTGGCGGCGATTGAATATGCGATTGGCTACTACGAGCAGATGCTTGGGCGGGTACGGCGCGAATTTGAAGCCGCCACTTTGCTGGAGTTTTTCGGCGATCCCAAGTTGGCGCGGGGCTTGGTGGCATGTTTAAGCCAAACCTATCGTTGGCATCAGCCCCAAATCGCCGAAGTGCTCGATCAAGCGACTTACCAACAATTAGCTGAACGTGGCTTGCGCAATCCAGCTGATTTTCGGGCCTTGCTGTATGCTCACGCCAATGAGAGCACTGGCTTCATTTTGCCCAGCGAGCGTTGGCCTGCGGTCAATCAACTGGCCAGCGAGGTCGGATTAACCGCCAGTCAATTTGAGCGCGTGCTCTACCTTGATGACGAGCAAGAAGCCTTGTTGGTGCGCAGCGCCGAACGCCCAGAGCCAAGCGCGATTGTGGCGCTATACAACTTTCATTCGCTCGAAACGGGCTTGCGCAATTGCCGCTCGTTGCAATTACGGCTAGATGGCGATATTCATGCCTTGGCAGTCTCGGCACATAATTTGGCTCAGCGCTATAATCTGCGCTATGAATTAAGCGAGCCAGAAGATTGCATGGCCACATTTGTGCTGCTGACTTTGCATGGAGCCAAAGATGCGCTTGGCAATTGGACGCGCACTGGTCGCCGGATTGCGCGTTGTGCATTGCGTTTGCTGGCGGCCCATCCCAACACAGCCAGCGAAGGTTTGATTCAGGTGCATATGCAGGGCAAAAATAGCCTTGTTAAGCTTGCAAAGCGCGAGTTAACCGTGCTTGGTGGCACAGCTCGCTATCAAGCTGATAGCAACGGCGATAGCTGGGAAACCACGCTCGAACAACAATTTAGCCAAGCCTGGAGCCGCTTCGTGAGTAAAGGCCAGAATGCAGGCTGGCGGATTCGACGCGATCCCGTGCCATTTAGCTTGGCCCATCGTTTGTTAGTGCCCGATTTTATTGCCCAACGTGGCAGCGAGCGCATTCCAATCTTTGTGCCTGCCACCGAAGCTATGGCAGCGAGTTTGGCACAACGCTTGGTTGGTCAGCCCAAAGTGTTGGTTGTGGTAGCAAAAAGCTATCAAAGCCTGCTGCGCAATTGCCAAGTTGCCAAAGTGATTTACCAAACTACGCCCGATATGCAGGCAGTTTTGGCCCAACTTGAACAACTTGCTCCAGCCCAACAGCCAGCCGATCGCTGGAGCCGCTTGGCAGTACGCTTCGATCAAGCGGGCTTTGTGGCCGAAGCCGAGCTTTTGGCAATTTTGGAGTGTCGCAATGCGGTCGAAATTGGCTTGGCGCTGCGTGGTTGGCGCGAAGGCACCGCCCAGTATGTGCCAAATCTTGGCCTCTTTACGCCGCAAAAGTTGCGCGAATTAGGCAATATGCTTGGCAAAGCGGCCTAAGCCGTTCCCTCACCCCCCAGCCCCCTCTCCCACGTCATGCGGGCGAGGGGGAGCGTGCATTTTTCATCACGCATTGCGGCAGAACTACGAAGTTAAAGCCCCTCTCCCACTCCGTGGGCGAGGGGTTGAGGTGAGAGGATATAAAATCAATAAATCCCAATATGTGATGAGGATTGTATGCTGGCAATTAAACCATTCAACGGCCAACACTGTGAAACAACCACCAATGGCACATTGCTCTATCAACAGGGAATTGAGCTTTCGGAGCCGCTACTATTTGGCCTCGGCGAAGGGCTTGGTTTTATTTTTTGGCATATGAAATCGATGCCAATGCCCTTTATCGGCGGTCGAGTCAAACCCGACCAACTCACCGACAACCTCGTTAAGCATCTCAACCTCTCAATTGAGCGCCAAGAAACCAGCTCGCCAAGCAAAGCATGGGCAATCATCAAAACTTGGCTTGATCAAGGCCAGGCGGTTGGCTTGAAGCTCGATTGTTTTTACCTCGAATATTTCAGCAATCCAATTCATTTTGCTGGCCATTACGCCGCAATCTATGGCTACGATCAACACAACGCCTACTTGGTCGACACCCAACAACAGGGCGGCACGGTGCAAACATCGTTGGAAAGTTTGGCTCAAGCTCGCAATGCCAAAGGCTCGATGGCCTCGAAAAATCTGGCCTATACGCTCAAACGCGGCGCTGAGTATGATTTGACGCAGGCAGTCCGCCAAGCAATCAGCAACAATGCCCAAGCCTATCTCAACCCGCCAATTACCAACGTAAGCTACAAAGGTATTCGCAAAGCCAGCGCTGCATTGCAATCATGGTTTGAAAGCTCGGCTGATATTGAGTACGATTTTTGTACCACGGCGATGCTGATGGAACGGGCTGGAACTGGCGGCTCGCTGTTTCGCAAGCTCTACCGCGATTTCTTGGCCGAAGCCAGCACAATGATCGATTCAAAACAATTACGTCAAGCTGAATCAAGCTTCGCAACAATTGCCGAAAACTGGACAGAAGTAGCAGCTTTGCTTGATCAAGCAGGCAAAGATCACGATCTGAAGCCAATTCAAGCGGCAAGCACGCTGATGAACCAGATTGCCGAGCAAGAATATCAAGCCATGCAGCAACTCGCCAGCCTGTAACTGTACTGGTTCGTTGCGTTAACCACAGAATTATCCCCTCACCCCAACCCCTCTCCCGTGCGCGGGCGAGGGGCTTTAATCGGGTGCTTTTACCGCCATGGGTGCGAAACACTGGTCAGCTCCCCCTCGCCCGCATCCAGTGGATGAGGGGTTAGCTTTCAAGGGTCGGTGTGAAGATCCCCTCACCCCAACCCCTCTCCCGTGCGCGGGCGAGGGGCTTTAATCGGGTGCTTTTACCGCCATGGGGTGCGAAACACTGGTCGGCTCCCCCTCGCCCGCGTTTTCGTGGGAGAGGGCGTTGGGGGCTGAGGGCATGCTCCTTTTCCAAATCCAATGCACCAGTCCATGCAACAGCTTGCATAATCAGCCATGATCGGGCACAATCAGCGGGAGATTGTGCTGTTGCCTCGGAGTTGCTATGAAATATACTGCCACGATTGGGCTGGAAGTTCATGCCCAAATCCTTACCAAATCAAAAATGTTCAGCGGTTGTAACGCGGCCTATGCCAGCGCTCCCGCCAATAGCTGTATCGATGAAGTCAGCATTGGCCTACCTGGAACCTTGCCAGTCGTCAATCAGGAAGCGATTCGCAAAGCAGCCTTGCTTGGGTTAGCGCTCAATTGCGAGATTCCTGAGTATTGCGAATTTTCGCGCAAATCGTATACCTACCCCGATTTGCCCAAAGCTTGGCAAATTACCATGTACGATAAGCCAATTTGTATCAACGGCGAGCTAGAAATTACCCTTGGCAATGGCGAAACCAAGCGCGTCGGCATCACCCGTGCCCACCTCGAAGAAGATACGGGTATGTTGCAACACGGCGATGAAACCCACTCGCTGGTCGATTACAACCGCTCTGGCGTGCCCTTGCTCGAAATTGTCAGCGAGCCAGATATGACCACGCCCGAAGAAGCCCGTTTGTATGCAATCAAATTGCGCCAAATTTTGGTCTTTTTGGGGGTCAATAGCGGCAACCTCGAAGAAGGCGCGTTGCGGGTCGATGCCAACGTTTCGATTCGCCCAGAAGGCCAAAAGGAATTGGGCACCAAGGTCGAGATCAAAAACATGAACTCGTTTCGCAACCTTGAGCGGGCCTTGGTCTATGAATTGGAGCGCCAAGAGAAAATCGTGCGCGAAGGCGGCACGATTGTGCAAGAAACCCGTGGTTGGGACGATGCAGCAGGCATTACGCTCAGCCAACGTTCCAAAGAGCACGCCCACGACTATCGCTACTTCCCAGAGCCAGATTTGCCGCCGCTGGAGTTGAGCCGCGAATGGGTCGCCGAGCGCCGCGCCGAGTTGCCAGAATTGCCCGATGCCAAATTTGCCCGCTACATTAGCGATTTTGGCTTATCGAAGCAGGATGCAGCCTTGCTGAGCGGCGAGCGCGAAACCGCCGATTATTTTGAAACCATCGTGGCCACTGCTGGCGCAAGCAATGCCAAACCAGTCGCCAACTGGATTACCGGCGAGTTATTCCGTTTGATCAAAGATGGCGAAGAAACGCTCAGCGACGTTGCCAAACGCGTTACGCCAGCCAACCTCACCAGTTTGATCGAGGTTGTGGCCAAGGGCGAAATTGGCAGCACAGTTGCCAAACAAGTCTTTGAAGAAATGTATCGTTCTGGCGAGGCTCCAGTAGCGATTATCAATACCAAAGGCTTACGCCAAATTAGCGATAGCAGCGTGTTGAGCCAAGCTGCCCGCGATGCAATTGCCGCCAATCCCAAGGTCGTTGCCGATTACAAGAGCGGCAAATTGCCAGCGATTAAGTTCTTGGTTGGTCAAGTGATGCGGGCAACCAAAGGCCAAGCCAACCCCCAAGTGGTCGAGGAAGCGCTCAAAACTGAGCTTGATGCACTGAACTAAGTTTGGTTAAATAATCAAGGGCAGCGCAATGGGTAAAATTCATTGCACTGCCCTTATTTTTTAATTAGCGTTGTTCAACCCAAACCACACAACTAAACCCAGGCACGCTAATGCTGCCATGGTCACGGTCAAAGCTGGCTTGCTCAAGCACCGAATCGTAGCCATTGGCTAGCAACGGGTGCAACTGCAAATCGTAATGGCCAAAACTGGCATCGCTGTAGCTCAATGGCTTGGCCGAACCATTAAAGGCCACCACAATTCGGCAGAATGGTGAATCGCTTGGTTCGCCAACCTCATCATCAAGCACCATCACCACCAAACCAACCACTTGCTCAGGCCCAGTGTTGAGAAACCAGAGTTTTTGCTTGATCAGCTCAGCACTGCTTAGCCGAAATAGCTGCGAGCTACGCCGAATTTGCAGCATGGTTTGAAAATGGGCATAGCTAAAAGCCATATCCTCGGGCGTTGGCTTGAGCGCAGGGTCAGCCAACAATGGCCCAACTGTTGACCAATGTTCGTGGTTATCTCCCGAGGGCGGCAAGCCCGAACCCCAGGTGTTTTGCTGGCCCGTCCAATCGATGCGATTAAACCAATCGCTGGAGTTGTAGCTGTTGCGATCCATCGATTTCGAGCGCAACAACTCATCGCCAGCGTGGAAAAACGGAATGCCTTGGGCTAAAGCAACCAAGCTCAAGGCCAAATTGTGCATGCGCACTCGCTCGGCCATTGGCGCTTCGATTGGCGCTTTGACTTGCACACCATCAAACAAGGTTTCGTTATCGTGCGCTGAAACATAGGCAATATGGTCATCGGGGCGCAACCCATAGGCCGCTGGCTTGCCATTAACGTACAAATAGCCGCCAAGCGTTTGTTGGCCATCACAGCTGAGCATTGGATAATCGGCCAAATTGCCAGCCAAACTCAAGCGCACCACATCGCTGATCACTGCAACTTGATAATTGCGCTCGACCAAGGCGCGCTGTTCGTAGTGATTGGGTCGATCAAGTAGGCCCGTTGCAAAGCCTTGCACTTGGAAGCCAACAAACGGGCCGCCACCCCGCGCCGCGTCGCGCAAACGGTCGCTAAATGTGCCAATGCCCGTGCCAGCCATCGCTGGTTGGGTCGCGTTCTCGCCGCGCGCACCATCGGCAACCTCGCCAAAATTCCAGCCCTCGCCATACAAATAGATCGCTTTGCCATCAACGCCATGCTCGGCAAGCGTCAGGCCATCGAGCATTTCGCGAATTGCCAGCAAATTGCGTTTAAGATGATGGCCCATCAAATCGAAGCGAAAGCCATCAACTTTATACTCAACCGCCCAGGTGCGCAGCGAATCGAGCATCAATTTTTCCATCATATGATGTTCGCTGGCAGTGTTGGCGCAGCAAGTGCTGTTGCACACATTGCCATCAGCATCCAAGCGATGGTAATAGCCAGGCACAACCCGATCAAGCACAGCACAACTGGCTTGGCCGCTCGAATGAGTGTGATTGTAAACCACATCCATCACCACCCGCAGCCCAAGCTGATTCAACGCTTGCACCATCTCGCGAAACTCAAGAATGCGCGTTGCTCCATCGGGATCGGTGCTGTACGAGCCTTCGGGCGTGGTGTAATGGCGCGGATCGTAGCCCCAGTTGAAGCCATCGCGATCGCGAATTGGATACAGATAGGCTTGCTGCTCGCTCGAATCGGCGGGCAAACTGGCCAAATACTCAAAATCAATCCGCGTGCGATCTGGCCGATGCTCCTCAATCGTAGCAATATCAAACACTGGCAACAAATGCACATGGCTCAGGCCAGCCTTGGCCAGCCGCTGAAGATGCTGCATGCCATTCGATTCCAATTGGGTGAAGGCCTTGTAGGTGCCGCGCAATTCTGCTGGAACACTTGGGTCGGTAATCGAAAAATCGCGCACATGCAGCTCGTAGAGCACAATATCGGTCGGCTTGGTTAGGCTCGGTTTGGCCAGTTTGCTCCAACCTTTGGGCTTCAAACGCTGGCTCTGCAAATCGATAAGCTGCGAATGCTGGCTATTGGTCGATAAACTCAGCGAATAGGGATCGGTCACGCTGTTGCATTCGAATTGACCAGTGCTAGGCACAAAAACATCAATTTCATAACGATAAAATTGATGTTTCCAACTTGGCTTGCCAACAACGCTCCACACCCCAGTGCCTTGATCGAACTGCATTGGGTGGCGCTGTGGCCCAGTGGTTTTGGCTGAATCTGCATACAGCAACAGCTCGACATTGCGCGCAGTTGGTGCCCACAAACGCAAGGTCGGAATTTTCTCCTGATCGAAACTTACGCCAAGCTCGCCGGTGTAATGATACAAATCATCAAGCACCCCGGGAATTTGCAAGGCAGTTGCATCGATCAAGCTCTGATCGTCGCTGTGATAGGCTTGCACCGCGACTTGCCCGCGCAGGATTTCCGCAACCAAGCCATGGTGCTCAGCAGCCAGCCGAAACACCGGCAAGCCTTGCAAATGTGGAAACGCCGCCACCAAATCGGCATCTAAGCCTTGTAGATGGCGTTCGAGCGGCAAAACCTGCCCATGCCTAATACCTTTGGCGGTTAATGCCAACGAACCATCAAGCGAATAATGTAACTCATAGCGAGCATTGGGGAGCGCATGAATATTCCATACAATCGTATCGCGACGCACCCAATACGCCCGCAGCCGATCAAGCTGCCCGACGCTGGGCTGCTCTTCAACAACAGATTGATCTAACATCTTAAACTATCCCCCATAAACTGGGAAAACTCGTATGTATAGCACATTATATGCAACAAATTGCGAAATCAGCTTAATCGTTCCAACGAGTTTGCCACTGGCCATCGGGCATATAAACCCGTCCACGGCCTTCTTCATCCCAGACGATCAACTGGCGCTCATGAAAAATAATCGTTGCCCGCGTCCGTGCCACTTTTTCATCGGTGGTATTTTCGTTCAAGCCCCAAGCTGTATAAATTTGGCCATTGATGCGGCTCACTGCCCGCGCATCGCGAAAGCCCAAGCGATGGGCAATTTGATCGTTGGTGAAGCCATGGGCGACCAAGGTCATCACCTCGCGCTCGGCTGGCTCAAGCAAATCGAGCGCCGATTGTTCATCGAGGTGGCGCACCTCTTGCACGCGGCTAGCAATATCGGGGTCGATAAAAGCGCGGCCTTGAAAGGCATCGCGCAAGAGCGGCGCAACCATCGCCGGTAGTAGATAGTTGCTTTTGCGCACATAGGCATAGTGGCTTAAAATTCCCGAACGCTGAAAATCGCGATAATAAGCATCATCATCTTGGATCGAATAAAACACAACTGGAATCCGCGGATGCTCGCGGCGAATGATGACCGCTGCTTGAATGCCATTTAATTCGCCAGCCAACGCCACATCCATCAAAATTGCTTGCGGAATATGCTGGGCACACCATTCAATTGCGTCTTCGCCGCTGCCAGCCTCGCCAATCACGCTAATTTCTTTGGTAGCATGTAAGCCAGCGACCATCGCCGCCCGCAAGGTCGGGTGATCTTCAACCACCAAGGTTTGGATTGTCTGCATCGGATAATCCTTAGCCAATTATCATCAAATATATGTCCAACCTTAATCTTTGTGTCAAGCAATTAAGTGCAAAGTCGTGTTAATCTTTTAATTATTGGGGATCGGGGATCGGGGGCCGGAAGGTTTTCTATCCATTGCGCAATAACTCGATTGCTGATTGAAAAATAGAGCACAGCGCATAGCTACCAATAGCCATTCCCCGATCCCCAACAACCAATCCCCATCTTACCCACACAAGGAACCACCCGATGAAACGCTGGTCTTTGATTATTGGCACCTTGTTCGTCGTTGGCTGTAGCGATGCTGCTATACTTGTTGAAGCGCCCAAACCTGCTGCGGTGCAGCAAATTGCGATTGCTACCACGGCTCCCACCCAGGTTGTGCCAACGGCTACGCTAGCGCCCAGCGCTACGCCTGCCCCGCCAACCCAAACCCCAGTGCCAGAACCACCACGGGTCGGGATTCAAGTGGGCCATTGGCAAACCGAAGATTTACCAGAAGATCTCGCCAAGTTCCGCACCTCAACCGGAGCATTCGTCAATGGAATTTCCGAGGTTGAGGTCAATTTACCAGTTGCCGAGCAGGTCAAAGCCTTGCTCGAAGCAGAGGGGATTACGGTTGATCTGCTGCCTGCAACCGTGCCAGTTGCCTACAAAGCAGATGCCTTTATCACGATTCATGCCGATGGCTCGACCAGTAGCAGCAGCAGAGGCTTTAAAATGGCAACGCCATGGCGCGCCTCAGAAGCCAGTTTATTGTTGCTCGATAGCCTGATCGCTGAATATGCAGCAGGCACAAACATGCCCCAAGATTCAGCAATTACGGCTAATATGCGCGGCTACTATGCTTTCAGTTGGCGGCGACATCGCAACGCGATTGCCCCAACCACTCCCGCCGTTATTGTAGAAATGGGCTTTTTGACCAACCCAACCGACCGAGCGTTTATGCTCAATCAATCAGATGTGGTAGCACAGAGCATTGCTAATGGCCTGTTGCGCTATCTCGCAGCCCACGATCGCAACGATCTCGAAGCCTTGAAAGTAATTGAATATGCGATTCAGCGCCCAAAAACTGCCGATGTGCAGGTGCATTCAGCTCCTGATAGCGGAGCACGGGTGTTGTATACAATGGAAGCAGATCAGCGCTTTATGCCATTTCGCCAGCGCGATGGTTGGTATGAGGGCTTTGTGCGTGGCAGTTCGAATGTTGTAGGCTGGGTGCAGGTCAGCGCTATGCAAGGCACAAGCGACCAACTACCACCACCAACCGATCGATAGCAGCGTTCTTTCACCCAAAATAAACCCCTCGCCTACTGAACGTGGGCGAGAGCATTCCCTCACCCCCCCAGCCCCCTCTCCCACTGAACGCGGGCGAGGGGGAGCACGCTGGTTTTCATCAATAATGCTGGGAGAACCACCGAATGAATGCCCCTCGCCCGCGCGACGGGAGAGGGGTTGGGGTGAGGGGATCTTAAAACCTAGTGCCCCTCTCCCACTGGACGCGGGCGAGGGGAGCATCCGTGTTTTCACCAAGAAATTGGGAGAGAACCACGTGATTAAAGCCCCTCTCCCGTTCGACGGGAGAGGGGTTGGGGTGAGGGAATCAATTCATTAGCTTGCTTGATTGGTGTCCGTCAGACAGAGCAACGTCCAGCGGCGTTGGCCATGATTGAACGTGGCAAAGCTGCGATCCCATGGGTTGGCGTTGAACCACGGTGCCCACGCGCCTTCAATGCGGCAAACCGTGGTTGTGGTAATTTCGCCGCCCAGCATCGCCTCAACACAGACTTTGCTCATCGTCCGGGCATCGCCATCGCTAAAGGGCGAGCTGGTGAAGGCTCCGCCGCTGACCAAGGCATGGGTCAATGCACCCTCATATTCGTAGCCACTATAAAAGGTTAGCGGCAGAGTGCTAGGAATTTCGGTGGGTAATCCCAATTCGGGCAATTCGCGATTCAGCGTGGGATGGCTGAGAAACCGATAGATCTGGAGGCTGACATCGCTGGGATTGCTGGCCAATACTTCATCGTAGGCTGAAGCATCGCTTGGCCGCACACTGCGAAAAATCACGCCCCCATTCAGATACATACCACGCAAGGCTTGCAAAACAAGCGTAATCCGTGGATCGGTTACTGGTTCAACCACAAGATCAATGGTATGCACCATGGCAAAACTCCCGATATTGCCACAAACTGGCTGTAGCAAGCTTGATTCGTCAACGATTAGCGTGGTTGAAGCACTGCCCGCGCCGGAGCGCCATCGCTACCCAAAATTTTCAAGGGCAAACAGATCAGATTATATGCACCTGGTTCAACCTCGGTCAGATTGATACCCTCTAAGATGCCAACCCGCCCGCCAAGCAAAATGCAGTGCGTTGGATTGCCAGATTCAGCTTCGAACGGCTCGATTGAAAGATAATCAATCGCAATCAAGCGCAAATCATGTTCAATCACCCAACGGGCAGCGCTACTATCGAGCGCTCGAAAATCGCGATGAAAACGCAAGGGTTCTTCTTGCCAGAAGGCCGAATTGCTGGTTTTGAGCAACAAGCGGCTACAATCGCTGGGCACATTGGCGGCGGCTAATTCCTCGCCAGTAATTGGGCCAGTGCCGGTTAATTCCACCACATAACAATCACCAATAAAGTGATCAAGCTCTAAGCTTTCAACTGCCAAATCGTTGTTGATAAAGTGCAGCGGCGCATCGACGTGCGTGCCGATGTGCACCCCAGTGTTGAGTCGCGTCACATTACAAATATCGCCTTTGTTCATATCGGCGGCGCGTTTTTGCTCAATCGGTGGGTCGCCTTCCCACACTGGCAAGGCTGGTGAAATTGGCACGCTAATATCGATCAAATTTGCCATGGTTGGCTCCTTTAACAACGAGGTATTCGCCATACCTCTTAACTAGTGTCTATTGTCTCACAAAATGCGACTAAAACAGCAGACAGCCAGCAGGTTTTGACCCACTGGCTGCAAGCACCATGCGAAACTTAATCTTGCAAGGCTCGCACGCCTAAGCCACCTTCGCGCAAGGCTTGAATCGCATCGGCGACCGCCGCCGCACTGGCCACGGTGGTGATCGAAATCACACCTTGGCGCAAGGCAGTTTGGCGAATCGCTTGTTCATCAAACAGTGAAGCGCGGCCTAGCGGCGTATTCACAATAATATCAACTTGGCCGTTGATAATATAGTCGGCTGCGTTGGGTCGGCCTTCGTTTACTTTATAAATGCTTTCAACCTTGAGGCCCTGTTCACGCAGATATTGGGCCGTGCCAGCAGTCGCAATCACTTTGAAGCCAAGCTCGCTATATTGCTTGGCAACGGGCACCAAAGCTGGTTTATCGTGGTCGTTGACGCTGACAAAAATCGCGCCGCTGGTTGGCAAGCTACGGCCACAGCCAGCTTGGGCTTTGGCAAACGCGGCCCCAAAACTATCACCACTGCCCATGGCCTCTCCAGTTGAGCGCATTTCTGGGCCTAAAGCAATTGTTGCGCCAGGGAAGCGCCGCCATGGCAACACAACTTCTTTGACATGGAAGCCGCGCAACTCAGGCGCACTGCTGATGCCTTGTTGTTTGAGGCTGACCCCAGCCATCACTTTGGCAGCCAGCGCGGCCCATGCTACGCCGCTCGCTTTGGCAACATATGGAATCGAGCGCGAAGCTCGTGGATTGACTTCGAGCACATAAATCTCGTCGTCTTTGACCGCGAACTGGACGTTCATCAAGCCAACCACACCCAAGGCGCGCGCCAATTTATCGGTAGCGATTTTGAGTTGCTCAACAACTTCGGGCTTAATCCCAACGGTTGGCATTACACACGCCGAATCGCCGGAGTGGATGCCAGCGCGTTCGATTTGCTCCATCATGCCAGCAATCACCACAGTTTCGCCATCGGCAACTGCATCAACATCAAGCTCGGTTGCATCTTCAAGAAAGCGGTCGAGCAACACGGGGTGTTCTGGCGAGGCATCGCTGTTATGGCGCAGGTAATCATCAAGCCCAGCTTGATCGTGGATAATGGCCATGCCTTGACCGCCAAGCACATACGATGGCCGCACCATGGTTGGGTAGCCGATGCGCTCAGCGATGGCCCGCGCTTCATCCCACGAGGTTGCCGAGCCATAGGGCGTTGCCCGCAAGCCACATTCGGCCAGCACCTCGCCAAATTGGCCACGATCTTCGGCGCGATCAATTGCTGCTGGCGAGGTTCCCCACAATGGCACGCCTGCCGCTTCCAAGCCTTTGGCCAATTTGAGCGGCGTTTGACCACCAAACTGCAACAGCACACCCGCTGGCTGCTCGACATCGACAATATTCAGCACATCTTCTAAGGTCAATGGCTCGAAATACAGCCGATCGGCGGTGTCATAGTCGGTTGAAACCGTTTCAGGGTTGCAATTGACCATGATTGTTTCATAGCCAAGCTCGCGCAGCGCAAACACCGCGTGGCAACAGCAATAATCAAATTCTAGCCCTTGGCCGATGCGATTTGGCCCGCCGCCCAAAATCATCACTTTGCGCCGATCGCTGGGGTTGGCTTCGCTCTCGGTTTCGTATGATGAATAAAGGTATGGCGTTTGCGCCGGAAATTCCGCCGCGCAGGTATCAACGTGATGATAGGTTGGTGCGATGCCATGGCCAAGCCGTTGTTGGCGCACCTCGGCGGCGTTCGCATTCAGCAAATAGGCCAATTGTGGGTCGCTGTAGCCGTTGCGTTTGGCTTGCAGCAATAATTCTGCTGGAATTGTGGCCAAATCGTATTGGCGCAGCTCTTTTTCAAGCGCAATCAAACTGGCCAATTGATCAAGGAACCAATAATCAATTTTGGTCAATTCATGAATCTGATCAACCGTCCAGCCAAGGTCAAAGGCGGTGCGCATAGCGAAAATCCGTTGCGGCGTTGGCGTAATCAACAGCTCGCGCAAGCGTTCTTGCGGAACCGGTTGGCTGCCATCAGCGCCCCAACCCATGCGGCCATTTTCCAGCGAGCGCAAGGCTTTTTGCAAGGCTTCGGTAAAGGTGCGGCCCATCGCCATTGCTTCGCCAACCGATTTCATGGCCGTGCCAAGCACTGGCTGCGAGCCAGGGAATTTCTCGAAGTTCCAGCGCGGAATTTTGACCACCACATAATCAAGCGCTGGCTCGAATGAAGCTGGAGTTGATTTGGTGATGTCGTTGGGCAATTCGGGCAGCGTATAACCAACCGCCAGCTTCGCGGCAATTTTGGCAATCGGAAAGCCCGTAGCTTTGGATGCCAGCGCCGATGAACGTGAAACCCGTGGATTCATCTCAATCACAATCACCCGCCCATCGTGGGGATTGATCGCGAATTGGACGTTCGATCCACCAGTTGCCACGCCGACAACTTCCATCACCGCCAAGCCCATATCGCGCAAGCGTTGGTATTCGCGGTCGGAGAGCGTCATCGCAGGCGCAACGGTAATTGAATCGCCGGTGTGCACGCCCATTGGGTCGAAGTTTTCAATCGAACAGACGACAACCCCATTGCCAGCACTGTCGCGCATCAACTCAAGCTCGTATTCCTTCCAGCCAAGCAAACTTTCTTCGATCAACAGTTCGCCAATTGGCGAAAGTTTCAAGCCCTCTTCGACGATGCGCCGAAAATCTTCAGCGTTGTAGGCGATGCCGCCGCCAGCGCCACCAAGGGTAAACGAAGGCCGAATAATCGAGGGAAAGCCAGTTGCTTTGACCAATTCGAGCGCTTCTTCGATTGAGCGAGCAATGCCAGAACGCGCCGATTGCAAGCCAATCCGATCCATGGCCTGCTTGAACAACTCGCGATCCTCCGCGGTGGCAATCGCTTCGACATTTGCGCCGAGCATTTGCACATTGTATTGATCCAACACGCCAGCGCGGTGCAAATCCATGGCCAGATTAAGCGCCGTTTGACCGCCGACGGTGGGCAGCAAGGCATCGGGACGTTCACGGGCAATAATTTCGCTGACCGTTGGCACATCCAACGGCTCAATATAGGTACGATCAGCCAACGAAGGGTCGGTCATAATCGTGGCTGGGTTCGAATTGACTAAAATAATGCGGTAGCCCTCTTCGCGCAGGGCCTTGATTGCCTGAGTCCCGCTATAATCAAACTCACATGCTTGCCCGATCACGATTGGGCCTGCGCCAAGCACCAGAATCGAGTGAATGTCGCTGCGTTTTGGCATCGGTGTCTCCATAGTGGGGGATGTACGCCCGCAAGGCACGCCGTTGGCTTGCCGCGCCCCATCCTAGCCAAGTTCGTGTGTCGGGCTAGCATTATACGATGAAATCGCATGGGGTAGTTCAATTGGCCGTTGTGCCCTCACCCCCTAGCCCCCTCTCCCACTGAACGCGGGCGAGGGGGAGCATGATTGGAGAACCAAAAAATCATCAATAAACCGAGAATACAAAAGCCCCTCTCCCGTTAGCGGGAGAGGGGTTGGGGTGAGGTGATCTTCACACCGACCCTTGAAAGCTAGCCCCCTCTCCCACTCGACGCGGGCGAGGGGGAGCATGATTGGAGAACCAAAAATCATCGATAAAACGAGAATACAAAAAGCCCCTCTCCCGCTGAACGGGAGAGGGGTTGGGGTGAGAGAACATCTAAACTTATGGTTGTTGAATGACCAATGTGTCGAGCGAGGTGGCTTGGGCGCTTGGCGGAAATTCGCCAGTGTTGCCCGCCCAGTCGCGCGCACGCGTGCGGAAGCCATAGGTGGTATGTTCTGCATCAGCGGCATTAACATCAATAATAAAGGTATCTTGCAATTCGGTCGTGGTTACCAACCAATCGACCCATTCGCCACCGTTGCGTTGCACTTGAACATCGAAACTCGCAATGCCTGTGCTATCGTCTTGGCCGTTCCAATGCACTTCGTAGCGACCCGCGCCAAGATCTTTGACATCGATGATTGTGGCGTTGGGCGCAGTGTTGTCGGAGCGTGGCAACCAAGCCATGGCATCGTAACGCACGCTTAATCCCTCTTCACCAGTCACATCGTCGAGCAGAATTTCGTTGCCGCCCTTGAAGTAATAAACACCCAGCGAATACCATTTATTCTGATTGGCCTCTTGATCGACGCGCACTTTGGTATTGCTGCCGTCGTGGGCAATCACATAGGTGGCATTCTTGGTCGCTGGCTCACCACAAGCGGGAATATAGGCCATAACCTCGTAGAAACCAGGATTGGTAATTGGTGCTTTCCAAACCCCAAGGTTATCAACTTGGCTTTGATTAGCGACGCTCTTCGTCCAGCGGTGTGCGCCGTTGAAACCACAGCGAGCATCAAACCATACGCCTTGCATTTCGCGGAAGCTATTGTCGCGGTTATCGACCAACAGCGAGCCTGCTGGCGGCAACGTAACCGGCAATGGCGTGGCGGTAACATTTGGCGTTGGCGTTGCCGCAGGGCTGCCAGCCCCAGGATCGTAGCCTTCCCACAAGAAAGTTACTTCAACCCACGCATTATCGGGAATGCCCAAATCCCAGAAGGTGCCATCGGCGATGTCGATGCCGTTGGGCAAATTCGGACGGCGGCCACGTTCGTCACGTCCGCCATTGTAGCCATCATAATAGGCTGCTTGGGCTTCGGGCAAGCCACGGGGCAAATCCTTCCACGATTGACGATTGGTCGACCAATAATCATCGCGGGTGTTCCACGGCCCCACATCCCACACTGGCACAACTTTGGAGCGGCCTTTGTAGGTTACGCGCACTTGGTATTCATAGCCACGATACGACGAGAGCGAGCGCCACGAAGGCAAGGCCACAAACTGATCGTATGGGCGAATGATATGGCCGTTGGCGGTGCGATGGCCAACTAAGCCCTCGCGAGTCGCATAAATCCGATAGGTTGGCGCTTGTGATTCGGCCAGCATTGCCACGCCATCCGACCATTCGGCAACCATGGTCACTGAGCGCGCGCGTGGTGATTCGCCATTAGCCAACAACCACATGCGATATTGAATCACACTGGTTGGGCGTTCGAGCGCCACCCGACCACCGCGCGGAGCCTCTTGCCACATTTGCCACGTGCCACTAGGATTTTTGCCGCGCACATCAAAACGCACAGCGCCACCAGTGGTTAACGTTGTATCGGTATCAATCACAACCGCAGCAACGACTTCTTCAAATTGATGCTCGGAAGAAAGATAGCTGCCTGCTTGAGGATAATCACCAACGAATGCAGGAGCGGGAGGAGCGTTGGGAGCGAGGGTGATAGTGCCACTGCCGACCAACCCATCAAAGCTGCCAGCCGTTAAATCATCAACCCAAACTTGCTCTGGACCAGCATTAATCGTTAATACTGGCATAATCAAGAGGGCAATGGCGACGGCGGCGAGCAAATAACGCCGCATAATCGACAACCTCCTACAAGTGTGAATTCCGCCCACGAACCACAGTAAGGCAAAAGCCATAAATTTATGGCAACAAACATCTCAACACGGAGATGGGGCTTGGAGGCCAATCATAGCGGGTTGATACCTTAAAGTCAATAATAATTTTCAGCTAATTATCAGGTTATTCTCAGTTTGGCCCATGATAGGCTCACATTTATGCGTAACAATCTTTATTCAGGAGCAATCACGATGATGCCTTTAGCGACATGGATTGATCATCTAGTCGTCACTGCGCCCAATCTCGCGTTTGGCGTGGCCTATATCGAAGATTTGCTGGGTGTGCCAATGCAAGCTGGCGGCCAACATCAGGCCATGGCTACCCATAATTCGGTGCTCAAACTTGGCACAAATTGCTATCTCGAAGTCATCGCGCCTTATCCGAAGCTCCTACACATTTTTATTAATAATCGTTGTCTATACGATTGCATAAGAATCCTATAACGTCTTTACACATATCGGGACAAGCTAAATTGTCATCTCCTTCTAACCAACAAAGATTGATGTTTCTATCAATGACTAAATACTTTATTAGCCATAGAAAATCTCCTGAAGGTTTCATCTCTAAAACAAGAATTAGGTTTGCTTTATCTAATTCCTGATGTCTATATCGGTACTCATATAATTGACTTATACCTTTTCTGATTTGTTCAATTATGTTATCTAATCTACAACTTTTTATTTCAAATAATAGCTTGTTTGGATATAAACAACATAAATCTATAAAATTATTAAATTTTGGCTCTAATCCATAAACTAATAATTTATCAGATATGATTTTTAATATATTTCGATGAGAAAGGTTTGATTTTTCCCTTAATATTATAGTTTGTTGATAGTCTATTTGTTTTGATTCATTATATTGAACTCGCGATTCAGTTATGTTTATTATTGGTAATGGTTTAATCGTACTATATATAGTTTCTTCTGAAATACCAGTGATGATCGATTCAAGATATTCTTGAGATAATGTGTTTCCCATATAATATTTTGACCATTCACCAGATTCTAATACATTAATACTCCATTCTTTAATAATCCTATCATCTTGATATTCAGGTATATCAAAATGATTTTTCATTTCAGATATTATCTTAGATATATGTTTATTACCTTGATTTAAATATATAATACCTGATTTTCTTGTAATTAATCCTGTATGCTGTAATATATGTAAATTTCTTAATGCATTACTATCATAATAACTGTTTTCATCATTAATTCTAAAATCAATTATTTTTTTAGCAAGATACTCTCCATCTGGCTCAAATGTACATACTGCATTTGGATTACTAAATAATTTATTCCATATTTCCGAATAGGTTAAAAAAGAGGATTCATTTCCATATTTTTCGTCAAGGTTAATTAATACAGTTAATATCAACCTTAAAGGAACTGTTTTAATATTATTTTTTATTTGGTATATTCTTTTATTAAGTGAAAGTGGTTCTATTGATATATTCCCATTTTCATGATATTTTGCACCAATTGGATTGGGATACTGAAATAATGCCAACTGTAATCTTATAAATAATTCTGGGTTTGGTTCAGTATCGCATAGTAATTTTTGAGCTATAGGATTCATTTTCCAAATCCAATAATTATCTTGTTTTTCAAGATGAGTAATGCCTAGAAAATTAGCATAAGCTCCATATTCATCTCGGTAATCAGAGGAATCTCGTTGGTTCGGAAGCCTTCTTGATATTGCTTCAAACCTTTCTATTAATAGATCTCGATCATAAATCGTTTCATTAAACTCATTAAATATGCTTGCAACTAAAATAAGCTCATCAGTCCAAGTAAAAGAACTACTGGGTATCTTATTGGTAAAAAAAGTATCTAATAACATTAATTACCTCATAATAACTATGCCTTCGAATCCTCAGTCGTCAAAAGATGCTCTTGACCAAGCTTTTTCCAAATGGTATGGCGATCTAACGGCTTTTGTTTAAAAATATTTTCACATATAAAAGATCCAATAGCCGCAGCTAAAATAGGTGGTACAGCATTACCGATCTGGCGTATAGGATGTCTAGAGGTGCCTGAAAATCCCCACCAATCAGGAAATGACTGCATTCTTGCAGATTCTCTAGGTGTAACCTCTCGTGGAAGATAGGGATGAACGTGACCCTTACCACCTCCTTTATCTGATCCCACTATAATAGTATAACTTGGACGTTGAGGATGTAATCGATTAATGCGAGTTTTAGGATCACGCTCACCAAAGACTAAGTTAGCGTATCGTTCTTTTATATCACTACCATGTTTCCTTCCTACATGATTCTTAATAAGAACGTTATCTTCAATTGTTGGTAAACCAACCAACGCATCCTTAACAGTATTAAAGGGGAGTAATAATTTTTCTGCCACTTTTGTTGATTTTGGATCATCATGCGTTACAAAAGGTATATTTTCTGAAGGAAATTCTAGACCAGAATTATTCAATACCCCAATAATTAAAACACGCGTTCTAAACTGAGGAACTCCATAATGAGCAGCATCAACTACATATTTAGTGACATTATATGAGTAGCCATTAAATGGTTCTTGAACTGCATCTAGGAAATTCTTAAATACCAATCCATTATCAATACTCAATAACCCTGGAACATTTTCAAATAAGAATACTTTGGGTCTTAATCCACGTAGTATTCTTAAATACTCCCAAACTAACTGACCTCTTGGATCATTGAGACCTTGTCTTCGTCCAAAAACACTAAAGCTTTGGCATGGAGGACCACCAGTTAATAAATCTATTTCGCCTACTTTTAGACGAGATTGTTGAATAATTTCTTCTATTGATAAATCAACTATATTTTTTTGTAAGATATAGGCATTTTTCAATCCACCCTTTTCGCCTTTTAGAGATGCATTTTTCATTTGCTTAAGAGTTTCACAACTATGAAAATCAATATCGGTACAAAAACGACTTTCAAATCCTACGGCTTCTAATCCACAATCAAGTCCTCCTCCTCCAGAAAATAAAGAAATAGATTTTAACATCTTAGTGACTCCTATTGTTCATGATGTATTATCGATAGAGTTTAGTATGCAAGTAAATAATTTTATCATACGCATATGTGTTCGTATTATATAGTATATTAAATAATAAATCAAGCAATTTTAGGTTTACTTTACAGATTTATATAAAAGGAGCAACACCCATGATGCCTTTAGCGACATGGATTGATCATCTAGTCGTCACTGCGCCCAATCTCGCGTTTGGCGTGGCCTATATCGAAGATTTGCTGGGTGTGCCAATGCAAGCTGGCGGCCAACATCAGGCCATGGCTACCCATAATTCGGTGCTCAAACTTGGCACAAATTGCTATCTCGAAGTAATTGCCCCCGACCCAAGCTTGCCTGCGCCTAATCGCCCACGCTGGTTTGAATTGGATTCGCTGCAACCAACCAGCGCTCCGCGCTTGGCAACCTGGGTCGCCCGAACAATTCTGATTCAGCCTGCGAGCGAATTGCTCAAGCACCAGTTTGGCACGGTCACGCCAATGAGCCGCGGCGATCTCACTTGGCAAATTACGATTCCCGCTGATGGCGCTTTGCCATTCGCTGGCGTTGCGCCAATGCTCATCCAATGGCACCAAGGCCAACATCCAATTCAACATTTAACCGATCAGGGTTGTCGTTTGTTGAAATTCGAGCTATACCACCCTCAAGCACGCCGCATCGAAACTATGCTCAGCCAGATTGGCATAAAGGATCAGCTTGAGTGGCACACCGCAGCCACGCCCCAATTGATCGCCACCATCGAAACCCCAAGCGGGATAAAGCAAATCAAAAATCAAAAGGCAGAAGTCAAAATGTGAGCATAGTAAAGAACATAGAGCAAAGAACATAGAACATAGGAGTTGGGGGTCAGGGGTCAGGGG
>NZ_PUBZ01000100.1 GCF_003205875.1 Herpetosiphon llansteffanensis | reverse complement strand
CCTGATCCCCGAACCCCAACCCCCAATTGTTGGCATTTGGTAATCCAGCGCGGCTGATTTTGGCCTGCAAGCGTAGTACAATAGAGCAATTCATGGCTTGTAGTGTAGTGAGGTAGGGCAATGGCAATTTTGGGCATTGATATTGGTGGCTCAGGCATCAAAGGGGCGATTGTTGATGTCGCCCAAGGCACGATGATCAGCGAACGCTTGCGGCTTAGCACGCCCCAACCAGCAACTCCCGAGGCTGTGGCCCAAACGGTGCAGCAATTAGTTCAGCAATTAAATTGGCATGGCCCGATTGGCTGTACCTTTCCTGCAATTGTCAAAAATGGCCATACGCTCAGTGCTGCCAATGTTGATCAAGCTTGGGTTGGCGCAAATGCTGACCAATTGTTCGAGCAAACGACTGGCTGCCCGTTTCATATGCTCAACGATGCTGATGCTGCTGGCTTGGCCGAAATGAAATATGGCGCTGGCAAGGAGCACAATGGGGTCGTGATGATGTTGACGTTTGGCACTGGCATTGGCAGTGCCTTGTTTGTGCAAGGCTTGCTGGTTCCCAACACCGAGCTTGGTCATTTGGAAATTCGTGGCAAAGACGCTGAACATCGGGCCTCGGATCGGGTGCGCGAAGAAAAAGGCTGGGATTGGCCGAAATGGGCCGAGAAAGTCAACGAAGTTTTGGCCCGCATCGAAGCTCTATTCTCGCCCGATTTGCTGATTATGGGCGGTGGCGTGAGCAAACGCTTCGATAAATTTGGCCAATTTTTGCAAACCAACGCGCCTTTGGTTCCGGCCACGCTGCAAAACAATGCTGGCATTATCGGTGCAGCCTTGGCTGCGAGCGAACTTTTCGAGCAAGGCCACCACATTCCCAACGCCCATTAATTTTTGAATACCGTTAAACCTTTGAGGATTCTATGTCGACGCTTGCTTTATTTAGTAGCTTGGCTCAAACGTTGCTGGCAACCACGCCCTTCGAGCAACGCCTGCAACATTGTTTTGGCATGTTGGCTGATAGCTATCCTCAGCTGGATTTACGCTTAACGTTGTTCAATGAGCCAGATGCCCGCCCACAGGTTGTTTTGCCGTTGCACCGCACCAGCGCCGTGTGGGATAACACCCGCATGATGCAGGTGGTGCGACGGCGACAACCAGTCGTGATCGATCAACACACTGCGCCAGCCTTGCCACCCAGCCCATTTACCACCAGCTCAATCGTTGCCAGCGAATGGCAAGCAGATATGCAATGCTATTTGGGGCTGCCAGTGCAGTGGGAAGGCCGCTTGTGGGGCGTGTTGGAAGCGCGACGCAACGGAACATTTAGCGCCAGCGAACGCACCTTATTGAGTAATTTATTGCCCTTGCTCGCCACCGCCATCGGCGAATCGCATTGGGGCCGACCGATTCACCCTACAAATAGCGAGCAGCAACTTGATGTGCGAGCGTTAACCCACGATTTAGAGATTGCGCCCGATGTGATTAGCCTCTTAACCACGCTTTTACAGCGCGCCATCCACGGCGTGAAGGCCAGCGCTGGCGCAATTAATTTAGTTGATCGTGAGCATGGCGAATATCAACTCGTCGCATCGCAGGGCTATCCTGCTGCCTCAGGCATTAGCGAGCGCGCCTCGTGGCCTTGGAATGTTGGTGTCGTTGGGCGCGTAGCCCGCACAGGCAAGGCTGCATTATTAACCGATATTGCCCACGATAGCGAATGGCAACTTTCAACCCCCGATGTACGGGCCGAAATCGTCGTGCCGGTGCGGGTTGAGGGCGAGGCTTGGGCGGTGCTCGTGCTTTCGACCAACCGCGAGCCACTGTTTACCACCCGCGATCTGTATTTTATCCAAGCCTTGGCCGATGTGGCGGCGCGGCCATTACAACGCGCCACTAGCTATAGCGAATTGCTCGAAGCACGCATGCAATTGCAGCAGACGTTGGCCAGCTTGCCCTTGGGCTTGGCCTTGACCGATAGCGAAGGCCGAATTTTGCGCACTAATCCGGCGTGGTATCAGCTTTGGCAAATTGAGCAACCAGCCGATGAAACCGCGCTCTATTTGCCATGGGATATTTTGCCATTGCTGCTGAAACGGCTTTCGCACCCATTAGAATTGACCGATTTCTTTGCTGAATGCCAAGCTCATCCCGATGAAACGCTCGAATTGGCCTTGCGCTTGAGCGAGCCGCTACAAGATTTGAAATTACGCTCAACTCCGGTTAAAGATGCGCAACATCAAATTACTGGGCGCTTGGTTGTGATTGAAGATGTGACCCGCGAACGTGAAATCGACAAAATGAAGAACGAATTTGTCTCGGTGGTATCGCATGAATTGCGCACGCCGCTGACCTCAATTTTGGGCTATACCGAGTTGCTGCTCGCCCGTGAATTCAAACCTATCGAACGCCAAGAATTTATCCAAACCGTTTATGATCAGGCCAACCAGCTCTCAAAAATGGTCGATGATTTGCTCAATCTTTCGCGTTTGGATGCAGGCCAAATCAAGCTCAATCGCTGGGTGGTTTCGCTGCACCAAATTATTCGCGAAATTACCAAGCAACTCAACGAAACAATTTCCGAGAAACATCGCTTGTTAATTGATATTCCCGAAGGTATTCCGCCGATCTTTGCAGATAAAGATAAAGTGCGGCAGATTTTGACCAATCTGCTCTCGAATGCGATCAAATATTCGCCCAATGGCGGTCAAGTGGCGCTGATTGTGCGTGAATTGCGCAAAGTGCCGCCTGGTGCGCCGCCGCTGCCCAACGAGCGCTCGGTGATTATTGCGGTGCGCGACCAAGGCATGGGCATCTCCGAAGATGATTTACCCAAGCTCTTCACGCGCTTTTTCCGCGTCGACAACTCGACAACCCGCAAAATTGGCGGCACAGGCCTTGGTTTATCAATCACTAAAGCCTTGATCGAATTGCATGGCGGGCGCATCTGGGCCACCAGCACACTTGGCCGTGGCACAACCTTCTGGGTAACCTTGCCAATTGCTACCGAGCTAGCCCGCCGAGGATAAGCAATATAAGGATGAAGGATGAGGGATGAAGGATGAAGTCAGAAGTCAAAAATCAAAATTAAGCATATAGAACATAGAGCGAAGGAGTCAGGCCCGAGAAGGTTGCTGTTTAACGCAGAGGCGCAGAGCTGGCTATTGGCTATAAGCTATCGAAACAATTAATGGAATTAACATCAAAAGCCTTATCCATCATTTCTCTGCGCCTCTGCGTTAAATGGTTGTTGATGTATTTTCTAACCAATCTCCGATAGCCAATAGTCCAAAGCCTATAGCCAATTTATCCTTCGTGCGCTTCGTGCTCTTCGTGGTTAAAAAAAGCTCTGCGCCTCTGCGTTAAATTGATCCAACATAGCCAATAGCCCAAAGCCTATAGCCAATTTATCCTTCGTGCGCTTCGTGCTCTTCGCGGATCAACATCACGAAACTACCACAACCTGTTGCTCAAGCTGTGGTTCGTTGGTTGATTGGGCAGTTTGGGGGTCGCGCACGCCAAAACGCAAAATCAGCCACGTCAGTAAACCGCCAGCTGCCGCCACTGCAAAGGTATAGGTGTAGCCTGCTGAATCGGCTAGCCAACCGCCAATCAAGGGTGCAACCAAGGTTGCCGGAGCAACCAGCGTATTGGCCAAACCAATATAGCTTGGGCGCTCGGCGAGGCTGCCAAATTCCAACGTCATCGACATAGTGATTGTCCACAAGGCTACATTCGCTATTCCAGCCAGCGCAAAAATCAGATAAAACCAACCCAAAGCTGGAGCTAACCACGCTCCCACGCCAGCAGCTAAGGCCAACAGTGCACCGAATTCCATCACCCGCCGATAGCCAATACGATCACCGAGCCAGCCCATAATCGGGTTGGCGATCGTTTGGGTAATCAAATAGATCGCGGTCATAATGCCGGCAGTTTGGTCATCAAGCCCAAAGCGTTTCACCGCGTAGACAGTAAAGAACGCTGTTGCCATCAACCCAAGCTGCGAGATAATGCGTGCCGCCAGAAACCAACGAAAATTGCGGTCGCGTTTGAGAATCGTGACAATGCTGGCCCAAAAATCACGTTGGCTGCCATGGGTATATTCTGGCTCGCGGCTTGGCTCTTTGGTTGTAGCCAAAAATGACCACGAAATAACCATCGCGATGCCCGAAATGCCAAAACACAGCGCAAAATCCAGCGGCGAGGGCAGTTTATCCAATATAATCCCTGCGCCGACCGCGCCGATGCTGGCCAGCAAATTGGCCGCAGCAGATTGCACCCCAAAGAACGTGCCACGCCAACGTTGGGGCATAATTTTGCCAATCATTGTTTGCCAAGCGGTGGCCGTTAAGCCGCCACCCAAGCCTTGCCAAATCAATAGCATATATGCCAGCCAAAGCGCCAATTCACGACCCAAATCAGCAGCAAACCACGCAATTAAGCCCAAGCCAAAAAAGGGCATACGCTCGTTGATGGTCATGAGCAGCACCATTGGCTTGTAGCGCCGCAACGAAGCAACCCGCCGCGCCGTCAATAATTGGGGTAACTGCCAACCAACCGAGCGAATTGCCAAAACCAACCCAATTAAGAGCGCCGAATCGGTCAACGTGTGCATAAACAATGGAATAACCGTCACAAACGAGGCGATGCCGGTCGCGGCCCCAAAAAATGCGCCATCGGCGACATTAACCACCACATTATGCCGAACGTGCGCGTCAATTTCCTGCTGTTGCATAACCTGCCTAGCCTTGTTTGCAAAACCCTGATATGCCAATAAACGCATTATACGGCTTTCGAGAACGTTTCCATCAGTCTCATGCACGAGTTAGGATTGCGTACAAATGTTCGCAAATCTAAGCAAATTAAGCTATGATGCAACTAATTGATTTTGTGCTGAGGTATCTGTATGGAAGCGATCACGATTATCAAAAGTTTGGTGGCCTATAACGCCGATTTTGATCAACGAATTTGGCAAAGCATCGAGGGCTTGAGCGACGAACAATTTTGCGCCGATTATCCTTATTCTCATGGCTCGTTGCGCAACCACTTGGTGCATGTTGCCAGCGTCGAACGGGGATGGCTCACTGGTTTGCAAACTGGTCAGCGACCTCCACACCTCGACCCAGCGGAATACACCACGATTAGCAGCGTGCGCGAGGTGTTTAACGACATACGCGGCCAAGTAACCAGCTATGTCGAGCAGCTCAACGATGCGCAATTAGCCGAGGTCTTGCCGGGGATTAATTTGGCGCGCTGGCAAGTTTTGCTGCAAATTACCAACCATGCCACCGACCATCGGGCACAGATCTTGCGCATCTTGCACGATTATGGCCAAAAAACCTTCGATCAGGATATTGTGCAGCATTTTTGGGGACGTTAATTCGTGGTATGCTAACCAACGTTCTCAGCCTTTAAACGCATAGAGGAGGCCACGTTGGGCACGCGAATTGCAAGCGCTTTGGTATTAGCTCCGGTCGTGTTGATCATCGTGTGGTTGGGTGGTTGGTGGACAACCGCGCTGATTGCCATTGCAGTCGTCATCGGCATCTATGAAATTCAACGGATTTTGCGGGCTGGTGGCTATCATCCACGCTTGCCATTAGCGATTGGCCTTGGCTTAGCCTTTGTTGCGGCGGCAGTTGCCCAACCACGCACTAGCGTCAATTTAACTGGCGCGGTTGTCGCGCTTGGCGCAATGGCTAGTTTGATCTACGAAATTAGTCGCAAGGATCGCACGGGCGCGCTCGATGCGTGGGCAGCCAGTTTGGGCAGCGCAATTTATGCGGGAGCCATGCTCAGCCACTTCGTCTTGCTGCGCGCTGATCCAAGCCCAACCTTGAGTGGTGGCCCGTTAAGCTCGTTCAACATCGAAACAGGCGCAGCCTGGATTTATGCAACCTTTGCCGTAACCTGGGCCTCGGATACCGGCGCGTATTTTGCTGGCCGAGCCTTTGGCAAGCACAAAATGGCTCCCTTGCTCAGCCCCAAAAAAACCTGGGAAGGCTTTGTTGGTGGCACAATCGCCTCAATCGCTGCTGGAATTGGTATTGTGGCGCTTTTAGGCATGCCATTAACCTTGGATCAAAAAATTATTCTAGGCTTGATTGGGGCCGTCGGTGGCACGCTGGGCGATTTGGCCGAATCATTGTTGAAACGCCAAGCAGGAGTCAAAGATTCGGGCAACCTGATTCCAGGTCATGGCGGCTTGCTCGATCGGGTTGATTCGCTGCTGTTTACCGCGCCCTTGGTCTACTATCTGCTGGCGGCTTGGCTCTAAAAAAATGGCTGAGCAACTTTAGCCCAAACCCTGTTCCAAATTTGGAGCAGGGTTTTTTCATTCACTTTACAATGTTTACAAATAGTTGAAAACCTGCTATATACCAGTATATAGTTAGTTGTTTTACTCAACAATTATTAAGGAGTTTTTCAATGCTGCCAACCCGTTCATCACTCTGGCGGATGCTGGTGTTGTTCATTGTTCTGCAGTTAGCAATTTTGGGCGCTAGTAGGCGGTCGTCGGTGGTCGCTAGTGCTTCGAATCAATTTAACCCAACTATGAGACCGATCCCAAATGGCCAATCGATCACAGGAACTTGGGATACTGAGTTGGCCAACGAACTCAATACTCCAGGCACGATCACCGATTTGGTATTTGCCGACGACGGCAGATTAACCATTATGGGCGATTTCAACTATCTCAATGGCCAATTGGTTAATGGGCTGGCCAGCCTGGATCAGCAAGGAGTTTGGCAAAGCTACGGGCTGCATGCTGAGGAAAGTGGTGCGGTTGCGACAGCAGCCTACTATCACAATCAACTGTATCTTGGTGGTTCGTTTAAGCACTTGGCGGGAACCCCACTGAACGGAATTGCTCTTTGGAATGGTACAGGTTTTGAGCCAGTGGGCAGTGGGATTAGCTACGATACTGGTGAACCAGCGAGACTTAATCAATTAGAGGTTATGAGCGATACGCTCTATTTAGCAGGTAATTTCAATCGCTTCAATAATCAACTAACCAAAGGGATCATTGGCTGGCGCAATCAGCAAATTATACCCTTACCCGATCATCCGATTGCCGAGGTAAGCCAAATGGCGCTTGCGAATAATCGCATGATGATCACCCATGTCTATCCAGGCAAGGAGCAATATTCGCTGAGCTATGCGTTGTTGCAAAATGATGAATGGATTAATCCGCCTTGGCCTGATCCAATCCAAAACTATAATTTCGATTTGGTTTTTGCTGGTAACGATAGTTTCTATCGCCCAATATTTGCTGATTCCAGCCGCACGATGAGCCAATTACAAGAATGGCAAAACGATGATTGGACGAATGGCATTTCAACCTCGCTTCAATTGAGTTACATGAGCCTGACCCAACTTGCCAATCAGCAAATGTATGTCAGCGACAGCCAAGCGTTGTATCAACTTACCTCCGATGCGTGGCAATTAGTCAACTTGCCGATGCAAATTCGTCAGATTAAGACCCTCGCCAACCATAACAATATCCTGTATCTTGCAGGCGATTTTACGCTCAATGGGCAGCCAAGCAGCCTCGTCCGTTGGGATGGAACCCAGCTTGAATCACTTGCTACAACCATTCGCTATGCTAATGTTGCGAGCCTTGGCGGCCAGCAAGGTCGGCCAATTGCGCTTACGAGCGACCGCAAGCCATTAATTTCATGGTCTGATCAAAAGCTTTTAAGTTGGCATAACCAGAGTTGGCAACCGTTACTGCACAAAATAACCCCATCATCGTTCGAAGTGCTATCGGTTGATGATCAAACTAGCTATTTTGCTGCTGAGCGAGCCATCACCACGACCACCAGCATTGCGCGAAATCTTTGGCAAATTCAGCCAGACGTTTCATTCAGTGATCCGCTAAGCCAGAGTGCGACGATTAGCACGTGGTCTATTTCTGGCACTCAGCTTCTGGGTAATCTCGATGGTGGTTCATTGGACGGCGTGATCAAACTTGATCACGGCAACATTACCAACCTCGCCCATAATGGCGGCAGCTTGGGCTGGTTTGATACGGTGTTGATGACCGATAATCAATTGTATGCGGTTGACCCAAGTAGCGAACGCGGCTATTGGTACACCTATTTTAAGCGCTGGAATGGCACAACTTGGTATGAAATTACCACTCTTGGAATTCGCGATAGCCAAAAAAGCTTGCAAATTGTTGGTTGGCGCGGCTCGCTCTACTTCCTAGACCACGATCAATTGTGCCGCTTCAATGGAGAAAGTTGTGAAGTAATTGCAACCTTCGATCAGGTGCCAAATGTGTTGGTTGCCGATGATGATAATTTTTTATATGTTGGTGGGCCATTCGAGCACGTCGATACCGTGGCAACTGGCACACTAGCCCGTTGGGATGGCACAACCTGGCAAGGCCTCGCTCAACCTGCGAATGCTGAAATTAGCCACATTAGTGTCAACGATCAGCATTTATATATTGCAGGCAAATTTACCCATGTTGGGGCAACGCCCTCGTTGGGTGTGGCAGCACTGCGCTTTGGCGCGAGTGAAGAAGCATATATGTACTATTTACCGCAGGTTGTGCGATAAATAACAAGCATGGGCCTAATTTTAGTTCAAATTAGGCTCATGCTTAAATTAGCGTTCTTGGGCAACCTCATCTAATTCAGGGACAATTGGCTCTAGGTTATCTCCTGGACATTCAGTGTCTTGCCCTGCAACATCCTTATGGCCTAGTACTGTATCTATGCCATATTCTGAATCTAACCAACGAATAAGATTTTTGCTGCTTTCAATTTGGGCTTCAGTTGGTTCATCATCGTTATCCCACCAATTATTTTCAAAATCACCAAGGAAAAGGACTCCAATTTTCCCTGTATTTTGACCATCAACATGACTCCCACGAACATTGATATCGCGACCTTGGTAAATTGTCCCATCGGCCCCAATAATATAATGATATCCAATATCTGCCCATCCATTTCCGTCCATGTGTTTATCTTGCACCTTGCGAGGATCATGCGTTTGACTATTGCCTTCATGATGGATGACAACTGTATCCAAGATCTCAGGTAATGGTTGGCCTGGCTTTAAATCCTTATAATCTGCATAACCACTAGGATTTTTTTCTGAATCATAACGCCCTTCATTCCTGTCAAAACTAGGCTCTCTTGCCTCCCAATCGCTACGAGATTTCATGTCTGGTTGTGGAATGGGAAGTTGTTCAAATGGCTGTTTTTTTATTTCTTCGAGAAATTCTTTTATTTTTTTGATTAAATCATCGATAAAGTTTGTAGTGGATATAGATCTTACCATTTTATTTGGGACGAATTGATCGGATTGCTTAAATAAATTCGCAGCCTCAAGTTCAGCATCAGCCATAACCTGATAGATTTCTTGGGTTAAGATGCTTGCAGTTTGAAAATTATTAATTAATCGATTTAACGCAGGAAAGATATCATATTGCATTTCACTAAGAAATTTATCGAAGGCGTTGCCAATCCATCGATCTTGTAAATTATCTGTGGTAATTACTAAATGTTTATGTATATCTTCCGTGCATTGCTTGAGCTTTAGGAATCGATTTTCAATCAAATCTAATGTCTCATATTGAACTTGGATAACTGTTGATGGCATAATAATAATCTCCTCTTTATATAGCTTTGATTATATATTTATTAATAATGATTTTAAATAATATTCCAATCAAAACAAAACCTAAACCGGTTATTAGTAACCAGAAATAGATTGGATTATTTTCAAATTGATATCCAAGGCACATACCATCGCAAAGATGATTATTTTGGTGGTTTGTTTGTAGCAAAACATAGAAATAATAGAACAAAAGCCACATTCCAACGAACATCAATCCATATAAACTTATTACTTTGATCGATTGATTCATGCTGACCATACTAAAAATTAATCCAATTGCCTGTATGCCAATAAAAAGATCGATATCTTGATCTGCACTAAAATTGAAGCTTCGTTTAAGCAAAAAAAAGCTTATTCCAGCAACAATTACAAACAGCAGTGGCTTTACCAGCCAACTTAACATCCTTAGCATAACCATATTCCTCAACTATCCATATACATCTAAATCCAACTATAGCAAAGAATTTTTAACTGTCAATATATGTTAGGATTATGATTTTGATTAGTAGTAAACCTCGACATAATGTTTTACACCTTTAATCCACAGCTTATTCACGTAGTTATCCACAAGCAGCTATGGTATAATACAAAGACGAAGCGGGAGCCAACAAAACGGGCTTTTTTACCTCAAATTCTGAGTAAACTACATGCTCCCTTGACACACCAAGCTGAGAATAAGCGCTTTCTCTACCATAGCGATGGCCTAAAAACCACCTTTTGTACTTCATTTGTGTAAAGCATTTTCTGCTTTTTTACCGCCAATTTTTGGGCGGCTTTCGCTATGGGCAACCCTAGCTATAGAAGAGGTTTGTTATGAAAGATTTTGTCCATCTTCACGTTCACTCGGAGTATAGCTTGCTTGATGGCTATGCCACAACCAAAGCCATCGCCGAACGTGCTGCTGAGCTTCAGATGGATAGCATCGCCATAACCGACCACGGCGTGATGTATGGCGCGATGGAGTTTTATGCCAACGCAAAAAAAGCCAACGTCAAGCCAATTATTGGCATGGAAGCCTATATCGCCCCTAACTCGAATAAAGATCCCATGGTCAAGGGCGGCAAAAATTATTATCACCTGCTGCTGATCGCCCAAAATGAGGTTGGCTACCGCAACTTAGTCAAATTAACTTCGCGCTCGCACCTCGATGGCATGGGCAAAGGTATTTTTGCCCGCCCACGCATCGATCGCCAGTTGCTTGAGCAATATCACGAAGGGTTGATCGTCACCTCGTCGTGTATCGCAGGCGAAGTGATTCAAAATGTCCAATCGAAGCAACGCCAAAAAGCTGTTGAAACGGTGGCTTGGTTCCGCGATTTATTTGGGCCTGAGAATTATTTCATCGAACTACAACTGCACAACAATACGCCTGAACTGCTAGAAATTAACCAAGAATTGGTACGGATCGCCAACGAGATGCATGTGCCATTGGTCGCGACCAACGACACCCACTTTGTGCGCCGCGAAGACCTTGAAGCCCACTCACGGGTGATGGCGATGGGTTTTAACCTGACGCTCCAAGAGTTGTGCTCGAAAAATTATCAAATGGACGAAACCTACCACATTATGTCGGGCGACGAAATGTGGGATCGCTACAAGATTTATGGCACTGCGCCGATGGAAAACACTCGCCGCATCGCCGATATGTGCAATTTGAAATTAGATTTCGGGCGGGTCGAATTACCAGAGTTTGATATTCCCCAAGGCCACGATGCCGCCTCGTACTTGCGCCTGATCTGCGAAGAAGGCTTGATCAAGCGCTGCAATGGCAATCCTTCGCTGGAATATGTGCAACGGCTCAGCTACGAGCTTGATGTGATCAACCAAACCGGCTTCCCCGATTATATGTTGATTGTTTGGGATTATGTCAAATTTGCCCGCTCGAATGGGATTCCATGTCTGCCGCGGGGTTCGGCTGGGGCTTCGTTGGTGCTCTACTGTTTGGGCATCACCGACGTTGATCCGGTGCAAAACAAGCTGCTGTTCGAGCGTTTTCTCTCGCCCGAACGCTTGGAAATGCCCGATATTGACACCGACTTTGCCGATGCGCGGCGTGGCGAAATTCTCGATTATATTGCAACCAAATATGGCCGCGAGAATGTGGCCCAAATTATCACCTATGGCACACTAGGAGCCAAAGCAGCCTTGCGCGATATGGGCCGCGTGCTCGATATTCCGCTGAGCGAGGTTGATCGAGTTGCCAAATTAATTCCAACCTTGCCCGTTGGAATGACGATCGCCAAATCGTTGGATAAAGTGCCTGAACTCAAGCAAATTTACGATAGCGACCCCAAATTGCGCGAGTTGATGGATTGGGCGCAAAAGGTCGAGGGTCGGATGAAGAGCGTCGGAACCCATGCCTGTGGGGTCGTCGTTAGTCGCCATCCGCTTGAAAATATGGTGCCATTGCAACGCACCACCAAAGATGAACATGGCGTGATGGCTGCCTTTGAAGGGCCAACGCTGGCCAAAATGGGCTTGCTCAAAATGGATATTTTGGGCTTGACCAACCTTTCGGTAGCCGCCGAAGCCTTGCAACTGATCGAGCAAACCACTGGCAAAACCATGTGGCTCTCGGATATTCCGCTGGAAGATAAAAAAACCTTCGAGGCTTTGGGCCGGGGCGAAACGGTTGATGTGTTTCAGCTAGAATCGGCGGGCATGACTCGTTACCTGGTGCAGCTCAAGCCTACGCGGGTTGATGATTTGTACGGTATGGTGGCGCTGTATCGGCCTGGCCCGCTGGAACAAATTCCGGTTTACATTCACAACAAAAATAATCCGCACGCAATTAAATATATTCACCCGATTCTCAAGCCAATTCTTGAGGATACGTATGGAGTTATCGTTTACCAAGAACAAATTATGCAATTGCTGCAAGCGGTTGCCGAATACACGCTTGGCGAAGCCTATATCGTGATCAAAGCCATCAGCAAAAAGAACAAAGAGTTGATGGCCGAAAACTCGGTGCGCTTCAAAGAGGGTTGTGTGCGCAAAGGCTTGACCCAAGCCCAAGCAGACGAATTGTGGGAACTGATTCTGCCATTTGCAGGCTATTCGTTCAACCGCCCGCACTCGACGCTCTATGGTTTGCTCTCATATCAAACTGCTTGGCTCAAAAATAATTATCCAACCGAATATATGACCGCTACGCTTTCGGCAGCGTCGGGCGAAATCGACGAAGTTGCCAAGAGCGTTGCCGAAGCCTCGCGCTTGGGCGTGGCTGTCTCGCCGCCCGATGTTAATGGCAGCAAAGAAGGCTTTAAGATTGTTGATATTGCTGGCGAATTGCCCGAAGGTATCAAATACAATCGCGGCATTCGCTTTGGGCTGAGTGCAATTCGCAACGTTGGGATTGGCCCAATTCAAGCAATTTTGAAAGTGCGCGATGAAAGCGGCCCATTCAGCAGCATCGAAGATTTTTGTGCGCGGGTTGATCGCGGCGTGCTCAACAAGCGGGTCATGGAAAGTTTGATCAAATGTGGTGCAATGGATTCGTTGCCAGGCACGCGTCACCAGAAACTTGCGATTCTTGATCGGGCGATTAGTGCTGGCCATGAAACCCAAAAAGCCCGTGAAGCAGGCCAAAATAGCCTGTTTGATATGCTTGGCGGCGGCGAACAATCGAGCACCCCAACCATTGCACCAATTCCCTTCCCGCCGATAGCGACCGGCCTCGAAATGCAACGCGAATTGCTCAACTGGGAAAAAGAACTCTTGGGCATGTACATTTCCGAGCATCCAATGGCGCAAGCCTTGGAGAATGCTCCCCACGATCCTGGCCGCATCAGCCTTGGCATGATCACGAAAAAACACATTGGCACAGCCATCCGCCTGATTGGCATGATTAAGAATACCAAACGGATTCAAACCAAAAAAGGCGATTCGATGCTGGTGGGCAAGGTCGAGGATTTGGAAAGCGAAATCGAATTTGTGGCCTTCCCACGCACCTTAGAGCAATATGCTGAATTCTTGGTTGATGATGCAATTGTGCAAATCACCGCCAAAGTCGATAATCGCCGCGATGAAATGCAATTGATGATTGAATCGGTGAGTGCCTTCACTGTTGAGCAAAAAAATGTCGCCAAGCCAGCTGCGCCAAGCGTGGCAGTCCGGCGCTCAGTTGGCGCAGTCGACGATATGCCCGCCTATCTTGATGATGGCGCACCACTGCCACAGGAAGCCTTCAATGATGATGTATATGTTGAGGTACGTCCAGCGATGAGCACTGCAAACGTTTCTGCACCGACCAATGGCAATGGCTATGCTGCCAGCAATGGGCACACTAACGGCAATGGCAATGGCAATGGCAATGGTCATTATGCCAATGGTAACGGCAATGGCCATGGCCAAAGCGAAGCGACAGCTTCAGCAGCAGTTACGATTGTGCCACGGCCTCGCCGCAAAGTAAGCGTTGCGCCAGCAGCCAGCCATGAAGATAGTGGCAGCGTTGCGATTGTCAGCGGGCCACGCTTCCATTTGCACATCTATTTGCCTCGCTCAGGCAACAACGAAACCGATATTCGGCGTATGCAAGAAATCGATCGCGTGTTGCGGGGCTACGAGGGCGATCAGCCAATTACAATCTATCTGCCCAACCCCATGGGTCAAGTGATGTTAGAGCCAAGCTATCGCATCAATCCTCAAGAAGGCTTGCTGAGCAACCTCTATTCAATGCTAGGCCAAGAGAGCGCCGTGCTCGAACAACTTTAAGTTAATCAAAAAGCGCGGGCGATCAAGCTTGATCGCCCGCGTTTTGTATTTAAGCTGATTAAAGGGTAGGTGTACGCGTTGGCGTTGCGGTTCTGGTTGCTTCGGGCATTCGCGTTGGTGTTGCTGTGCGCGTCGATTCTGGCGTGCGGGTTGCGGTTCTGGTTGCTTCCGGTGTGCGCGTTGCGGTTCTGGTTGCTTCGGGCATTCGCGTTGGTGTTGCTGTGCGCGTCGATTCTGGCGTGCGCGTTGGTGTGCGCGTCACTTCGGGCATACGGGTTGGCGTTGCTGTGCGCGTCGATTCTGGTGTGCGCGTTGTGGTTCTGGTTGCTTCGGGAGTGCGCGTTGCTGTGCGTGTCGATTCTGGCGTGCGGCTTACGATCGGCGTTGGATATGGACTGCGTGGCGTTGGCTTCGGCGTACGGGTAATTGGCACCAGCGTTGGCTTGGGCGTGCGCGTAACAAAAGCAACCTGGGTAGTTATCATAATAGGATATGGACTTTCGATAGGGCCACTTTTACCGCTGGCTTGGCTCAAACCTGCAAACATAAAAATAATGACAAGGCCAGCGACCAAAATTTTGAAACGCCATTCGGTGGTTGGGTTTGCTGACATGGGCGGCTCCTTCTAAGGCTTTTCTGCTAGGTAAAACGTGATCAATAGCGTTTCGCGATGGCCTATCGATAGACAATTCGTCTGCTCTTGGAAAGGTTTTCACGCGATTCTACATCGAATTAATTCAGCTTTGCAGTCAGATCCATTGGTGCAGTTTATCTAAATAGCTGGCGCTGCAAAGCCCAAGGCTGGATCATGTTGGCAGCAGCTGCACTGCATAGGGAAAGTGAATCGATGAACTAAGGCTACGGCTTAATCGACAAACTGCCTATAGCCCGAAAGGTATATTCCAGCGGTACTTCAAAGCAATCCACATCTGGATACTACTCCTATAGTTAATCGGGACTGGCATTAATAATCACGCCTATCAATGGGCGGCAACTGGGAGATAAAGCTGCCAAAATTGACTTTGCTGACTTAAAAACAGGCTATTGGCGCTATTCCAATGGGTGGCAAGGTAGCTCTGAGCTGGTGGGTTGGTATGAAAATAATCATCATGGCCACAATCAAAAATATCGCGAATGCTATGCTCAGGGCAAGCAATAACCAATTGTGGGTACGATGGCGCATCGGAGTAGCACATAATGTCCCATTCATCAGTACAATGCCAACTGCTGCTTGTATTCGGGGCATTTGGCTGAACGCCGCCAATCATATGCATATGTTCGTGGGCAACAACGCGCGCATTCCAACAGCCTGCATCAATTCGCGCATAGGCCACCGTATGATTATTGCTATTGGCACTACTTGCCTGCGTATCGTGCTGCACAGTGGCAATTCCACAGTAATAACGAGCCTCAACAAACATGAGATATTTGCGATCAGCACGATTAAACCCTTGTGCGGCTACGGCGGCAATTGTTGAGCCAAAATCGTTATCGGCACTCGGCGCAATAACCACATTCTGAACATCAATTTGGCAAGCCTGATCGAGTTGCCAGCGAATATGGCGTTGGCCGCCAGTCAGTTGGGCACTTTGGTTATAAATACTATCCACACCTAATAATTGTTTTCGCAACACCGGCGCGATAATTGAGCTATTGTCTTGCGTATCGCTCGCCCGAACATACAAGACTTGGGTTCGATAGTGGTTGGTACTATCATCAAGGCAAGGTTGGGATGATTGAGCCATTGACACATGTATTTGATTGTTAGGGTAAATTAATTCATTGGCCCAACTTTGGAGTAGTTGTGGCTCGCTAGCATCGGGGCCATGGGTACATAAATCGCTGGCTTGAACTCGAAACATGCCAGCACATTGGCCGCTTGTTTCCCATACCAAATTTGTATAATAAAGATTCTGCCATGGCTGATCGATAAAGCGCTTAGGCGGCGCACTTGGGCTTGCCTGTGAAGCTGTTGGGAGCAGCCAGATTGCAATCATCAACACCACTAAACTGACAATTAAACGCTGCATACATACCTCCATTTGTTAAACTCTACGCAGCTTAGAGCCACAAGTTCGGCAAATGAGGCAGGTACTAGCTAAAAAATCACCCTAAAAGCCTAACACCGCCATGAATTGACGGTGTTAGGTGAGCTATTGCGATGAGGGGGAAAGCAATAGGTCTATTGGTTGGCTTTGCGACGAGCTTCGCCTTTGAGCTCTTCGGCTGCGCCTTCTGCCTGCATTTGTTCATTGTTGAGCAAATCGCCAGCAACTTGTTTGAGGTTGCCTTTGGCTTCATCGGCCATACCGCCAAGCCGTTCGGCTGCTTTGGCGGCCTCTTGACGAGCTTCGCCTTTGAGTTCGGTTGCGCGGCCTTCGGCCTGCATTTGTTCGTTATCTAAAGCATCGCCAAGACGTTCTTTAGCATCGCCATATACTTCTTCGGCTTTACCTTTAATCCGTTCGCCTAAGTTACCCATTGCTAACTCCTTTGTTATCATAACTAACTACTATCAGGCTTTCATATGTTTTTATAGAAGCAAATGCCGTGCCACGATAGATTAATTAGGATTCCGCGTGAGCATAAATAGGCGAGAGCCAGCGGTGACGGCGATAAATAGGCCGATGAAAAAAAGCCGTAATGGCCATCTACGCCGAACTGTGTCTGGATTAAAAAGCAAAAAGCCGCCAATTAAGGCTAGGCCAAGCCCAATGATCAGGCTAATCAGTTCAAGCGCAAAACGACCAAGGTCAATTTTGGCTGGACGCAAAAGCTGCTGATGGTGATAAGCAACGCCTTGTAGCAGCATATCGGCATGATCAGCAGAGCAATGAAACATGCTCATAACAGCCTGAATTTGCTGGGAACGATCAGGCTGTTTGGTCAAAAGCTTAACAATTTGGTTCAGATCGGCGGGATTTAACTTTGGATAGGGTGGTGCAGCTGGCAATTGAAATGCATGTGCTACGCCTGAAGCACTTGGATTTGGCAGCTGAGCACTCGTCAGTGTTGGCGGAGCAACTGCCGCTGCTGGAACATTTGGCGCTGGTGGGCTAGCCCAAGCATCAGGTTGCTCCCACGGCAGGAGCACTGATTCTGGCTCGATAGCTTGCGCTGCTGGTTGATAGCCATAGCGTGCTGCGCGATCCAAACAATCTTGGCGTTTCTGGGGATCATCAAAGGTTTGGGCGAGTTGCCACCATGCCTCGCCATGGCTGGGATTGGCTCGTACCAAGGTGATCAAGTGTTGTTGGGCAAGCTGATAATTCTGTTGATTTAACGCCTGTTGGGCAGCCTGAAACAGATCTGTCGCCATATTAGATTCTCTCAATGCTTATTAACGTTGACCGATTAAGGATATTGTTCGAAGCGCGATTGCCATTCAACCTGATTGAAGCTAATTGAATCGTGGATGCTGATCATGGGCACGGTATCGACCAACGATGGGGTAAAAGCGGCAACGCTCAAAAATGGTTGCAGGCCTTGGCTCAATAATAACGCCAACAGCCGTTCTTGTTGCTCTTGGTGCAGCGTTTGTAAGCCATCGAGGGGAAAAAAGCGCTGGCCATATTTGGTTTGGGCAATCAGCAAGGAATAATCGTTCAGCATCAATGCATAGCAAATTTGCAACTCGGGATCGGTCTCTACTTGCATATATTCATTTAAATCGAACTGCAACCATTCAGCGCCATAGGCCAAGCGTAACAACAAGCTATCACTTTCGGGGTCATATGTGGTTTGCGGCTGAGTCATAACACACCTTCACCTACGAAAAACGGTAGTAGATCAACAAAACGAGGCTAGAGCGCCATTGTAGCATAGCTATATGGGTTAAACATCCAAGCCCATGGCTAAAACCATGGGCTTGGAGCAATCAGGTTAATTTAGCGAACTTTGGGCAAAACCCAGCGCTGAATACGCCGATTGGCTTTTTCGCTCACGTAGACGCTGCCATCAGGGGCGAAGGCCATGCCACTTGGTTGGCCAGTTGAGGTATCATCGTTGCCTTGACCACCCCAAACCAGCAACAATTGACCAGTTGCACTATACAAGGCAACTTGGTTTTTGCTTGGCACCGCAGCCGCAACCCGGCCTTGAGTATCAACCGCAATAAATGGGTCGAGATAGGTATCGGTTTGCCAGCCAGCAACCGACCATTGTACGCTTGGCGTTGCTTGAGGTACGCCATTCGCATCAAGCGGGAAGACCTGAATCCGGCCATTCCAAGTATCGCCAACATACAAACTGTTGTTGGCAGTACCCAAGCCAATTGGCTCGTTGAATTGGCCGATGCCTGCGCCAGCAGTGCCAACTTGGCCGAGGTAATTGCCCTCGGTGTCGGTCACGACAACCCGTTTGTTGCCAGTGTCGGCGATATACACCCGCCCACCACTAACGACCAAGTTGCGTGGGCCAAAGAAGCCCAATGGATTGGCGCTATTGCCTTCCGCCGTGCCACCGGTGCGCGTGAGGCGCTTACCTGAACCAGGTTGTAGCTCTTCGCTGCCACTGCCCCAACTGGTGACGAACCGACCTTGGGCATCGAACTTGGCAATCCGCGCATTCCAGGTATCGGCAACATAAACAAAGCCTTGTTCATCGACGGCTACGCCCGATGGTTCGAGCAATGCGCCAGTATTGGTGCCGCTAATAATTTTGGTTTGGCTATCGGTTTGATAGACCAAAATTCGATTATTTGGCGCATCGGCGATATAAACCGCGCCATCTGGACCAGTCGTAATGCCACGTGGTTCCGCTGGCTCGTCGCCCAACAATTGGCCTTCGGAAACCAGTTTGAGCGTGCTGCCTGAGCCTGCAACAGCGCCACCTTCGCCAACTGGCAAGTTGGCCAAATCGCGCTTGACGAATACCACGATCTCGCGGCCACCCAAAGAAACGGTCGCTGGCAACTCGCGTGAAAGCATATATTCACGCATCGTCACCCAGTTTGATGGCCGCAATGGCCAGGTCAGAATGAAAGCGCCACCAAGCGTACAGTTGAACTTCGAGCGACCATTGACATCTTTCTGGCCTTTCATGGCTGGATCACAACCATAGGCGGGATCGTAGATTTTTTCTTTGTAGCTCGATAGACCGTCGCTGCTGCTCTCAGGGAACCACCAGTTATGGTAAGTATCGTAGAGCTGCACATAGCCTGCTTGTTCCATACGTTGCGTGGTGTCGGCAGCCAAGTTTGATTTGGAGAAAATCGCCATTGGCGCATCGAGCATTGATTGATCGAGGGTGGCGATTTGGCTTTTGCGAACCCACTGAATATTCGTCCAATCGCGGAAATACCAATCGAGCGGCTGATTCAAACTCCCTTCAAGGCTTGAGCTTGAATCATCGCCGGCACTAATCAGGATTTTCATGCTATGGCCGCCAGTTGGATCTTCGATTGAGCGACTGTTGCGGGTTTGGCTAATTGCCAAGCGCTCAGCTTCGCGCACAATCACTGGCATATCCGGCGCAGTTTGGGTATAGACCAGAAATTCAACCGGTACATCTGGTTGAATGTAGGCCGCGACCACACTTGAGCGCAGGCTATACAACCCAAGCAAGGCCAAAATCCCCAACGTGGCGAAGGCGAAAATCACCCGCAAGCGTGCGCGTTGGACTAACATCCACAGCAACACGCCAACAATCAGCAACAAGACCACCAGCAAGAAGGCGCTAACCCGCGTGCTCATCACCTGTTGGCTAGCTCCGGTCGCTGCGCCAATCGCCCCCATAATTGCAATAATCAGGGCAAAGGCGATGCTGCCCAAAGGAATTGCCAACCATGCAATGCTGCGTTTGGTTTCGGCCCAATTGGTGCGATCAACAATTTTATCGAGCGCCCATGCGCCAGCCAAAACTGCTGGCAAGGTCATGTGAATCGTTAGCCACGGCATCTTTTCGCCAGCCCACGAAAACAGGGTCAGCGCCATCAAGAACCAGTAGAACAAAAAGCCCAGCCAAATTGCTGGCACGGTTTCTTCAAAGGTGGCTTCGCGAATTTCGGCCTCAGCTTGGGCCATATACGAGGTTTGGCCAGCAACCACAACTGGATTTTCGCCAATTGGAGCCACTGTTTCAGCAGTTGGCTCAATCGCCACCGCTTCGGGAGCTGCTTCGGCTTCAGCAACGGTTGCGTCAGCAGCAGGTTTAGCGGTTTCCTCACCAGCTTCATCCCAAATGCTGGAATTGGTGACGGCCTTGCGCCAGCCAATTTTGGCCAGCCAACCGCCCAAGCCTACCAAGGTCAAGCTCACGGGCAATAACTCGTAAATGCCCAATTGCATGAAATAGTAGAACCAAGGTTGGTCGCCGCGAGCATAGGTTTGCTGTGTGCCAAACCAATAGCTGATGCCTGCAAACAGGCCATCGACAATCCCGCGTGGGTAGGTGAAGAAGGTGCTAAAGAGCACGATGAAGGTCACCGCAAAGGCAGCAAATGCTTGCCAAAACACCCGTTTGCTCACGTAGCGCAAGCCTTGACGCAACAACGGCGCTTCGCTCCAGCGCAGGCTAATCAATTGGCCAAAGAGCAGGGTTGAAAAGCCAATCAGGCCCAAGCCGCCAAAATTCAGCTCGTTAGCCTCTTGATTGACGGCAGTTGGCAACGAAACATGGGGCTGGAAGATCATCAAGACCCCAGTGATTGCCATCAGAATGCCTGAACCAATCACAAATTTTTTCGAGCCAAGCGCTTCCCAAAGCAGGCGCTGGGCCAAAAAGCTGATGATAATAAAGCCAATGATAAACACCAACTCGTGGGTTGCCCAGAGCAAGGCCAAACTTGCCATTGCCAAATTCAGCCAGCGGCTACGGCCTGATTGCCAAAAGCGGAACAAGCCGACCATCAGCCAGAAGGTAAATAAAATCGCCAAGGCATCGTGGCGGGCAAAGCGCGTAAAGTAGAGCAAGGTTGGCGAAAGCAACATCAAACCTGCGCTCAGCAAGGCTGCACGTTTGCCAATCAATGGCCGCAACATCCAGCACGAAGCAACGAGGGCGATCCCAGCCATGGCCATGGGCAAACGCGCGGTCGCATCGCTTGCGCCAAACAAAAAGTAGCTCAGATAGGTACTGAGATACAGCGTTGGGCCGTGAAAAACTGGGTTATAGCAGTAGGTATCCGAGGCAGCATTGTTGATGCCACATTGAAAACCGCCCTTGCCCATATAAAACTGCCAGCTATATTTGGCATGAATCGATTCATCGTGGTGCATCGCCATATTGCCCAATTGCCACAAGTGCATAAACACACTCAGCGCAATCAACACAACATAGCTAATTAACTCGCTATTCAGCCAGCCAAATGCAATTGAACGATCTAACCATGATGAACTCTGCCGACGGCGTACTTGCAGTGGCTGAGCGCGACGCAGACGCTTTTTGGTTAAGTCAGGTGTGGTCATAAGCAACAAATCATCTCGTTACAAAGTGGAAACACAGACCGGCCTAACGCACCTGCGGTTGGCCATTCATATTTTGGGTTTGCACGCCCAACACATGGGCATAGCGCGGACGAACATAAACTTTGAAATCGACCGACGATAGCTGGGCTGGCGGCTGACGGAACAGCAAATAGCGCCAAAGCTCATTTTGGGTTTTGGCATCAAATGGGTTGCGCACCAGGCGGCCAATCGTCGAATCTTGATCGTATGGCGCTGGCTGCATCACTTGTTCGCCACGGCTATCGCGCATGGTTTGGCCATTGGCATCAAGCTCAGGCACCTCGGCAAAGCGATAGAACTGCGATTCAGGGAACCACCAGCGCAATGGGAAGCGGCCTTCGAGAAAGCCTTCGACATTGGCTTGGTTAGTCGTCCAGTTGCTATCGATCATCAAAATTGCCGCTGTTTCCGGCGTGGCAGCGCTGTTCATCGAGCCAGAAAAGCCCGTTGCTTTGGTATATTCGCGCACATACCACTTCCAGATTTGCTCATTATCGTACATAATTGGCAATTCCATGCGGCCTGTTTCGGCGATTGAAACCTTGCGCAAATCGTCCATCACGCGGCCAACATCGGGTGAGCTTTGCACATACACCAGCATTTCAACCGGAATATCGCCATTTTGGTAATTCAAGCGCCACGCCGAGCGAAATGAATACATGCTCCAGATGAGGGTTAATGCCAACGTTAGACCAGTTACTGCCCGTCGCCAGCCATGGAACATGCTATAAAAGCCAGTAATTGCCAGCACAATCAAAATCATGCTGCCAAGGAACATTGGCGTTGCTGGGCTGCCAGTTGGCGCAATATTCGGCTGAATGCGCACCATTCTGGTTAATTGCATCACGGCGTAGCTTGCAACCAAGCCAATCACCGCCAAATAGCTCACTAGGCCAAGCCATTCGGTGCGACGGGTTGGCAATTCTTTGCTCAGCCACGCCCGTTGAATTGGCTGAAAGCCCCAAGCAAACACGCGCCCGATGCCCCAAGCAGCAATAAAAATTAGCGGCACTGCAACGTGCAAGGTAATCCATGGCATTTTCTCGCCCGCCCAGCTATAGAGGGCAAACGAGCCAGCCGCCCACCATGCCAGCAAGCCAGGAGCCATACGCTGCGCAGTCAAAGCAGCGCCACGTTTGATTTGCAAGGCCAAGTGGCCAATGCCTGCGATGGTGGCTGCAAAGCCAGCAAACAGCAACAATGGCTCATATACCAACAATTGCACAAAGTAATAATGGCTGGGCTGACCACCACGCTCAACGTCGTGTTGCGCCACCCAATACAGCAGCGAGCCAGCAATCCCCGAAACCACGCCAACCGGATGCACCCCAAACGAGGTGAAGAAGGCGGCGTAAATCACCAAGCCCAAGACCACAGCCAAAGCGCCATGCATGCCCCAAAGCGAATCCAAGGCTGGCAACAAACTGCGTTCTGGCGCTTGGCTGACGGCGCGTTTCCACATGGTTTGGGTTTGATCTTTGCCCTTGTAAAACCAAATAATCACAATCACCGCGATCAAAAAGACCACCGTGAGCAGCGTCAAGGCCGTAATTGGCATATGCATAAACACGCCATTATTGCCATAGAGCGTTTGATTTTTGACTTGGTGATACAACCGGCTTTGGTTGGTTTGAGCTTCGGCATCGCTAATACCAAACAGAGTTTCGCTAAGTTTCGAGAAGTAGCCTTGGCGCAAGCCACCATTGGCGGTATCGTCGAAAAATAGATCATCGCCTTGGTTGCGCACGATCAAGGCTTGGCTTTCGGTGACCAACGGCAGTGGCAACCATTGCTCTTGACCATTGGCATCGAGCACCGGAGCAGGGTTGCCACTGCCCGAAACCACGAGGCCGCGATGATCAGGAATGCCCTTGAGACAAGCCACCGCCAACAAGCCATAAACCCCAAATAGGATCAACAGCTTGCGATTGACCTGCCACAGCGTAACCAAGACAATAAAACTGCCAAGGGTCAAGGTAAACAGATACGATGTCTCAATCGTGACAAACATCAAGGCAAACGAGGCAAAGAAAATATAAATCCAGCGCACATGGCGGGTGGAGATATAGCGAACGATCGCAATCAGACAGATAATTTCTTGGGTAACTGCAAAAATATCGTGGCGAATAAAGCGCCCGACATAGAGAGTTACTGGCGAAATTAATAGGTAGCCCACCATCATCAAGGCCGTACCACGCCCAATATTTTTGCGCAGCAGCCACGGCGTTAATGTTAGAGCTATGCCAAAGGTCGCGGCGGCCAAACGGGCTGTAAATTCATTGTCGCCAAACAAAAAGTATTGCAAGGCTGTCCAATAATACAAAAACGGCCCGTGGGTCAACGGATCGTGCAAATAGCCATCGCCGCGATAGAGCAACCACGAGTAGTACGCATGAATCGTTTCATCGTGGTGCAATGAGCGACCGCCAAGCGCCCACAGATGCATAAGCACCGAGAGCAAGCCAAGGCCAATATAGGCCAGATGTTCAACCGTGAAGCGGCGACGTTGTGTGCGTGGCACGGCTACCTGTCGTGAAGATGTTGCGATCATAAGTATGTGTTCTCTGTGTCGTTGCAAAGGGGTTGGAGCAGCGCTGCTCATTGAGACAACGAAATGTGACAGAATTTTTTGGTATTGTACTCGAACGAGGGGGGAGTGACAAGAAACAAAGTCTTAACGCCAGTAAACATCCAACCGCGAGCCAACCACATAGCTGGCTCGCGGTTGAAATTGGCTTTATTCGGCGTTATCGATTTGGGCGCGTTGCAAACCGCCACTGTAATCGACATACAACGATTTCCATTCGCTGTAGGTATCGAGCACCTGCGTGCCGCCTTCGCGCTTGCCGTTGCCCGTGCCTTTAGTGCCACCGAAGGGCAGGTGAATTTCGGCCCCAATGGTTGGCGCATTGACATAGACAATCCCAGTGTAGAGATCGCGCATGGCAATGAAGGCATTATTGACGTTACGGGTATAAATCGACGATGACAAACCGTATGGCACGTCGTTGGCAACATCAATCGCTTCTTCGAGGCTATCGACGGGAATGATCGAAACCACAGGCCCGAAAATTTCCTCTTGCGCGATGCGCATGTTGCGTTTGACATTGCCAAAAATGGTTGGCTGGTGGAAGAAGCCATGGCCCAAATCGCCATCGGTCAAGCGCTCGCCGCCCAACACCAATTCAGCGCCTTCTTCGCGGCCAATTTTGACGTATTTTTCAACCACGCCCAATTGACCTTCGTTAATTGATGGCCCCATTTGCATGCCATCGAGCAAGCCATTGCCCACTTGAATGGTTTTGGCTTCTGCTTGGATACGGCTGGTCAATTCATCGACAATTGAGCGATGCGCAATAATCCGCGAGGTGGCAGTACAGCGTTGGCCAGTGGTGCCAAACGCACCCCAAACCGCGCCGGCCAAGACCAAATCAAGATCAGCATCGTCCATGATGATCATGGGGTTTTTGCCGCCCATTTCGAGCGAAACATGCTTGCCTTGTTGCGCGCACAAGGTCGAGACGTGGCGGCCAACTTCGGTCGAGCCGGTGAACGAAATCACCTTGACATCGGGATGTTGCACCAATGGCTCGCCAGCGCTTGGGCCGTGGCCCGAAACGATATTGACCACGCCTTTTGGCACGCCTGCATCAACCAACGCTTGCACAAAGTTGTAGGTTGAGAGCGGGGTATCTTCAGCAGGCTTGATCACCACGGTGTTACCACAAATCAAAGCTGGGAAGATCTTCCACGATGGGATGGCCATTGGGAAGTTCCAAGGCGTAATCAAACCACACACGCCCAAGGGTTGGCGCACGCTCATCTGGAATTTATTGGGTAATTCCGAGGGCGTGGTTACGCCATACAAGCGGCGGCCTTCGCCAGCCATAAAATAGCCCATGTCGATGGCTTCTTGCACATCGCCACGAGTTTCAGCCAAAACCTTGCCCATTTCACGGGTCATATCGTTGGCATATTGCTCTTTGCGTTCTTGAAGAATTTGCGAAGCCCGATAGAGCAACTCGCCGCGCTTGGGCGCTGGCACGAGCCGCCATGCATTGTAGGCTTCCTTTGCGGCAGCAACCGCATCGGCAATATCCTCAGCACCAGAGTCGGGGAAGATGCCAATCACATCGCGGGTATCGGCGGGGTTGCGGTTCTCGTAGGTCTTGCCCGAACGCGCTGGCACCCACTCGCCGCCAATGTAGTTATAGTACACCTTATGATCCGACATCGTTGTCCTCCGTGAAGTAAAATCAAATCTTGCCTTATCTTACCATACAAGACCGCAGGGCTAAGGGATGAATTATGAAGGATGAATTATGAGGAACGGAAGAATTATGAAGGATGAATTATGAGGGATGAAATTTAACCACGAAGGAGGGAATGGCGATAGGCTATGGGCTTTTGGGGAATCCTAATCTGAGCAAATCTGTGTCAATCTGTGGCTAAAACGTCATGCTTCTTTTTTGATCCACGAAGAGCACGAAGAACACGAAGGGGAATTGGCGCGAGGCATAATGATTCGTTGGTTTGGCAAACGTGGCATTCCCTCACCCCAACCCCTCTCCCGTGCGCGGGCGAGGGGCTTTAATCCCGTGGTTCTTGTCGCAATTCTTGGTGCACAACGGTCGGCTCCCCTTCGCCCGCGTTTTCGTGGGAGAGGGGGTTGGGGGGTGAGGGGACAGGCTGAATTTATTGCAAATACCAATAATTATCCGCTATCCTATAGCCTTCATCCCTCATAATTCATCCTTCATCCTTGTATTCGCTTCATCCTTACATCAGCTGGCTATCATTGTGTGGCATTGGTTAGCCACAGTAGGCTAGGGTGACTCCAATTATGAGGAAGAGACCAATGATTAAGCACTGGATGCGGCCAATGCTTGGTGGATTGTTGTTGCTACTCGCAAGTTGCGGCCAGCCCGATCGTGCCCCAACCAACGTTCAACCACTGGCTCCCATCGCCAACAGCGGCGCACAGACTGCGCAACCAACCGCAACTTATGAAGACCCGTTTGCGTGGGTGATTGACACGCCACCTGCTGATGCAATTGCTCGGGTTACCGCCGAAGCAGCCCACGATCTGGCTATAATCCATTTTGAGGAAACCATGCAATCGTTGCCCTCAGCTGATCCAATGGGGCCAGCTAAAACCTATGAATCACTCCCAACAAGGGTAATGCCTACGTGGATTCGGCTTGGTGATGAATGTGAGAGTGATAATGGCGATATGACGTTTGAGACTTCTAACTGTTGGGCCGCGCGAATCGATAATGAAACGATAAGTATTCACATTTCGGCTGGCCGCGAATCTCCTCAGGCTGTTGGATCAATTCGGCTTATCATTTACCCTATAGTAGATCGATTCCAACGCAAAGTAGTTTTGTATTATGCGCCCCAAACGACCAATGTGCTCAGCCTAACCGCAGTCGCCTATCCGCTTGTTGATCTTCAATCTGACAATGGCCTACCGTTTCGCTTCAACCTCGAAACCCATCAATGGCTCGATGGCAACGGCACGCCAATTCCACTCACGCCAACGCCATAGCAACGTTTTTTTGATCCACGAAGAGCACGAAGGGGAATTGGCGCGAGGCATAATGATTCGTTGGTTTGGCAAACGTGGCATTCCCTCACCCCAACCCCTCTCCCGTGCGCGGGCGAGGGGCTTTAATCCCGTGGTTCTTGTCGCAATTCTTGGTGCACAACGGTCGGCTCCCCCTCGCCCGCGTTTTCGTGGGCGAGGGGGTTGGGGGGTGAGGGGACAAACTGGATTTTATGTTCTATGCTCTATGCTCTATGTTCTATGCTCTATGCTCTATGCTTTTTTTCGCCGCGTGGTTGTTGACGGGGCTGCGGCTGGCTCAGCCTTGGCAGCAGCAGGATCAGGCGGCGAACCAGGCCGAATATGCAGCATCAAGCTATCGAATGGCTCTAAAATCAAGGTCAAATTCAACAGATCATCACGTCGCCAGCTGCGTCGCCCAGCGTGTTCCAGCACTTGCTCGCGCACTAAATCGAACAAATGATATTCGCCTTCGGCCATCTGCATGCGATCAACGGGCATGCTCAGGGTAGCGGTGCGCCGATGCGGCCCCATATTCAACACCACCGCCAAACGTTCTTCGTGCCACACCCGCAGCACGCTCCACACCGAGGGCACATCGCAGGGCATCACATTAAATAATTGCTTGCCATGACGCAAAATTGGGTAGTTGGCCCGAATATTGAATACTTGTTTGATCCACGCTTCTTGGCCAACTTCTTGGCCCGTCCAAAGCATTGGCACGAAGCCACAGCCAACCATCCCGATCATCAGCAAACGCGCTAGCCGCGAGCCACGCACGGCATCGGCAATCGGGTTAACATCGCGGGTATCGTGGGTTTCGGTAAAACAAACCCGAATTGCGCCCTTGGGCAAGGCCAAAAAGTGATCTTCGAGCCACTCGCCAAGTTCATAGGGCGAGAGCACGCCCAAACCAGCGTGAAAAAACATCAAGTGCGCCAAATAATCATAGGCAAAATCGTGGTTGGTTGGGAACAACGGGCCATATAATTCGCACAATAAGGCAGCTTGGGGATTGATTTGGCGCAAGGCTTGACGCATCCGCTCGACAATCGTCAACACGCCAAACGAGGTGCTTGCAGCCATGCGCTCCAAACGGCGATCCCAATTTGGCTCCTTGCGATGCGGCGCATCAACCCGCCAGCCATCAATCTGATAGGTTTGGGCGAAGCGCGTCGTCCAATCCACATAAAAATCTTGCACCTCAGGATTGGCCCAATCGAAGCTGTAGGTATCGTTCCAGCCGTGCGATGAAACCAAACGCCCGCGCTCATCGCGGCAAAACCAGCCTGGCCGCTCTTGAACATAGCGCGCAGTCCGCGAACAGCCCTGCACCACCAAATCGCAGAGCACGCGCATGCCCAAGGCATGGGCTTGATCAACTAAGGCCTTGAATTCTGCTTCAGTACCTAAAGTTGGCTCAAGTTGCTCAAAATCTTCGATTGCATACGGCGAGCCAGCGGCCTGCCAATTCATATCCCATGGCTTACCCGAAAGATTGTTGTAGCGCCAAATTGGCATGAGGTTGATCGTATCGAAGCCCAAATCGCGCAACCGAGCTAGCTCTTGGGTAAATTGGGCAAAACCACCCCACAAGCCAACGTGGGTTTCGAAGATATTGGCCGCACAGACCCAATCGGGCACATCGGCCAAGCTGCGCACGCCCAGCACAGGCCAGGTGTTATGAAAAGCATGCATCGCATCGTACCAATTGCCATGTACCAACATACAATATTGAGTGCCGCCGCTCAGCGTGGCATCGGGAGCCAGCCAGCCAGCAATTTCCAGCTCGTGGCCAACAGTTAATGCCAAATCGTTGCCATCAATCTCAGGCCATGCCGATTGATCTTTGCTCCAATACCAACACAACAAATTATCGCTTTCGCTGGTGCTGTGCAAGGCCAACAAGCCAGGCCCACGATCAGGCGCATTTTCAAATAAACGTCCACGCCGAATTGCTGGAGCAATTGCTTGGCTGGGCAAGGTGTCACGCCGTAATTTTGAAACCGCAGCAATATCCAAGCGTGGGCGAAAACTATTGCTTGGCGCTTCAAAACGCGCTTCGCTATAGCTACCAACGCGAGCGTAGGGCCAACTGAGCCGTACCCAATGCACACGCGCCTCATTGCCGCCGCTGTTGGTTACGGCAACCGAACGCCGAATCAAAGTTCCCGTAATTTGCAAGGTATCGCTGATGCGCAAAAAGCCCAAGCCAATGTTGATTGTCAACTCAGTTACGCCCGCCACTTCGCGGCCATGATGGCTGAGATAGCGCGGAAAATGCGACTCGCTGACCCAACCATCGGCCAGTTGCACATCGACCGACATGCCCACGCTACCAATATTCAGAATGTTGGCTTGGTTGGGGCGACGCAGTAGCGTCAACATCCCAGTTGAAGTCGAAAAACCAAGCTCCATTTCGGCGGTCATAACAATCAGATTTTGCTCATGGTGATATTCGTAATACATACAATAGCTCGCACTAATTGGGCAATTGCAGCTCGTCATTTTGCGCAGCATACCACAGCTTGGGGCAAGTTGAGAGTTTTCATCAAGCTTTTATGGCTGGCTTGACAGGTTTTGGCAGCTTCAGCGTGCTAGAGTGCTAGCAGAAATTGAGCTGGCAATGCCGCTAGCGGTTGCAACGCTGCACCAACCATTGTTGAAAGGACAAACTCATGCGTCAACCTGAACGTCCAGTTGGGATCGTTGGGTATGGAGCATATGTTCCGCGCTATCGCATTGCAGCCCAAGAAATTGCCCGCGTCTGGGCCGCTAGCGAAGGAGCATTGCCAATTACATCAAAAAGCGTGCCCGGCCCCGATGAAGATACGATTACGATGGCGATTGAAGCTGGCCGCAATGCCCTCAAGCGCGCCCAAATCGACCCGCAACAATTAGCCGCTGTTTGGGTTGGCAGCGAAAGCCACCCCTATAGCGTCAAGCCAAGCGGCACAATCGTTGCCGAAGCACTCGGCACATCGCGCTGGATCAGCGCCGCCGATTGGGAATTTGCCTGCAAAGCTGGCACCGAAGCCTTGAGCGCAGGCATGGGCTTGGTTGGCAGTGGCATGGCCGATTATGTGCTGGCGATTGGCGCTGATACGGCCCAAGGTCGCCCAGGCGATGCCTTGGAATATACCGCCGCCGCCGCTGCCGGAGCGTTGATCGTTGGCCCTGTCCAACAAGCGCTCGCCACAATCGAAGCAACGCTTTCGTATGTTTCCGACACCCCCGATTTCTTTCGCCGCGCCGATCGGCCCTACCCGATGCATGGCAATCGCTTCACCGGCGAACCAGCCTATTTTCACCATGTCAGCACTGCTGCCAAGCAATTGTTGGCCGAATTAGGCCGCACTGCCGCCGATTATCAATATGCTGTCTTTCATCAACCCAACGTGAAGTTTCCCCAAACTGTGGCTAAACAAGTTGGCTTTACGCCTGAACAATGCCAAGCAGGCTTGTTGGCGGGCGAAATTGGCAACAGCTATTCGGCAGCTTCGATGATTGGCTTGTGTGCAGTGCTCGATGTTGCCCAAGCTGGCGACCGCATTTTGCTGGCCTCGTATGGCAGCGGTGCTGGCAGCGATGCCTATTCGTTGGTGGTAACTGAAGCGCTGGAGGCTGCGCGAAATTTAGCGCCACGCACCAGTGCCTATCTCAAACGCCGGCAATTAATCGATTATGCCACCTATGCCAAGTGGCGTGGCAAAATTGTTGAGTAAAGGTGTAGGTGCAATGCAACAGGTTTTTATTGCAGGCGCAGCCTGTACCGCCGTTCGCGAACATTACGATCGTTCGTTGCTCGATTTGGCTTTAGAGGCGCTGCATGGCGCGGTTGGTTCGTTTGATCCTCGTTTGATTGAAGCCTTGTATGTTGGCAATGCGCTTGGCGATACGCTCAGCGAGCAAAGCCAACTTGGCGCGTATATCGCTGGCGCAGCTGGTTTGAACTGCGAAGCACTGCGGGTTGAAGCCGCCGGAGCCAGTGGCGCGTTGGCCTTGCGCCAAGGCTATTTGGCCATTGCTAGCGGCCAAGCAGATGTTGTTGTGGTGCTTGGTGTCGAAAAAGCCACCGACAAGCTCGATGCTGCCGTGCAAGCAGCCTTGGCCTTGGGCCTAGATGGCGAGCTTGAACGCGCCGTTGGCCTAACATTAACTGGCGGCTGGGCGCTGTTAATGCAACGCTATTTGCATGAATATCAACTGCCAGCCACCGCTCTAGCTCCATTTGCGATCAATGCGCATGCCAATGGCGCGGGCAATCGCAATGCGCTCTATCGCTTTGCAATTAATGCCCAAAAATGGGCCAATGCAGGCCAAATTGCCGAGCCATTGAATATGCTTGATTGTTCAACGGTTGCCGATGGTGCAGCAGCAGTGGTGTTAGTTAGCGAACGCTATGCCCGCGAAGTAGCCCAGCCAATCGCAATTGTGGGCAGCGCCAGCAGCAGCAGCAACCTGGCCTTGGCGCAACGCCCCGATCTGTTGTGGCTTGAAGCAGCAGCGGTTAGTGGCACGAAGGCCTTGCAACAAGCCAAAATCGATCGCAATGCAATTGATTTAATCGAATTAAGCGACCCCCATGGAATTGCCGCAGCGCTCAGTTTGGAAGCCTTGGGCTATGCAGAACGCGGCCAAGCTACCCAATTAGCCGCCGAAGGCGTAATTAGCAAAGACGGCGCATTACCGCTCGCAACCGCTGGCGGCTATAAAGCGCGCGGCGATGTTGGCGGCGCAACCGGAGTCTATCAAGTGGTCGAAGTTGTAGCCCAATTGCGCGGTCAAGCAGGAGCCAACCAAGTTGCCAAGGCCAAAACCGCGCTGACCCAATGTTTGGGCGGCGTTGGCGCAACCGCCGTGACCCACATTTTGCAAGTAGCAGAGGTTTAAGCGATGAATCTACCAAAACAATGGCGGCTCAAAGGCCAACGCTACCGCCTCGAAGGCCAACGCCACAGCGATGGTCGGGTGCGCTTTCCGGCTCAGCCAGCCAAATTGGGCGAGGCCAATGATGCTTGGCAGCCGTATCAATTGGCCAAGACTGGCGAACTTTTTTCGTGGACGGCGCAGCGCAGCAATCGCAGCGAATTTGACCATGAGCCAATTGTAATTGTTGGCATCATCAAGCTGGCAGATGGCTGTCTGATCACGGCCCAATTGACCGATTGCGAACCAAGCGAGTTGCACATTGGCATGGCGATGGAAACAGTGACTCGCAGTTGGGGCAAGGTCGGCGAGGACGATTTATTGGTGTATGGCTATAAATTCCGACCGCAGTTAATCGATTAATCTACAAAACGTAGAACGAAACCACGAAGAACGCGAAGATCGCTAAGGTTTAGTTAAGTGGTTTGCTGAAATTTGTATACATTTCAAGCTTCCCAGATACTAAATCTTCGTGCGCTTCGCGTTCTTCGTGGTTAAAACTGCCTAATCCCTAGACCCTGACCACTGGCCCCTAGCGCCTACTCCACCGTCGCCCGTTCGCGGCGTTCGAGGTGAATCAGCAAGTGGGCAATATCGGCGGGATTGATGCCCGACAAACGTGAAGCCTGACCCAAGGTCGCTGGGCGGAAGCGTTTGAGCACTTGGCGCGCTTCGATCCGCAAGCTAGGAATCGCCTCAATATCTAAATCGGCAGGCAAACGCCGATCTTCCATTTTGCGCACTCGCTCAACCGAGGCTTGCTCTTTGGCAATGTAGACCGCATATTTGGCGCTCAGCTCAACTTGCTCGGCAACATCGGCCTCAACCGCTGGCAGATCAGGCTGAACTTCGGCCAACTGAGCGTACTTGACCCCGACCCGCCGTAGAATATCTTCGCCTGAAGCTGGCTGCAACAATGGATCAATGCCTGCATTTTGCAGGCGGCCATTGGTTTCAGCGCTCGGGGTGTAGCGCAAACCACGCAATTGTTGGGTGGTTTGATCGATCGCCCATTGTTTGCGTTCGACTTGCTCGGCGCGTTCGGCACTAACCAAGCCAAGCTCAGCAGCCAATGGCGTGAGCCGCAGATCAGCATTATCGCCTCGCAGCAACAAGCGATGTTCAGCCCGCGAGGTAAACATGCGATATGGCTCGCGAATTTCTTTGGTCACCAAATCGTCGATCATAACGCCAATGTAGGCTTGGTCGCGGCGCAAAATAAATGGCGCACGCCCAGCAACCTTCAAAGCAGCGTTAATCCCCGCCATCAAGCCTTGTGCGCCAGCTTCTTCATAGCCAGTTGTGCCGTTAATTTGGCCAGCAAAAAAGAGATGTGGCAAGCGTTTGGCTTCGAGCGAGGCGTTAATTTCGCCAGTCGCGACCGCATCATACTCAATCGCATAGCCAACCCGCATAATTTCGACCTTGCGCAGAGCAGGAATCGAACGCAACATAGCCCATTGCACATCTTCTGGCAACGAAGTATTGCAGCCTTGCACATAGATTTCGAGCGTTTCCCAGCCCTCTGGCTCAAGGAAAAAGCCATGCGATTCTTTATCGGCAAAGCGCACAATTTTATCTTCGATTGATGGGCAATAGCGTGGCCCAACGCCCTCGATCACGCCGCTAAACATCGGTGCGCGATGCAAATTGTCGCGGATATGCTGGTGGAATTCGGGCGTGGTGTAAATGTGATAGCAGGGCAATTGAGGTCGCCAGCCATCAAGCATTGGCTCTGGGTAAATTGGGTTGGGCGGGCCATGCACCAAACTTTCGGGCCGCTGACCATCGTAATTAAACGAAAAATACAGTGGCGTGCTGGAGCCTGGCTGCACTTCTAGCCCAGTAAAATCAATCGTTCGCGCGTCGATCCGTGGCGGCGTGCCAGTTTTCAAGCGCACCAATGGAAAGCCCAACTGGCTCAAATCACTCGAAAGATTGACCGCTGGTTGCTCGCCCATGCGGCCAGCAGGAATAATCGCTTCGCCAGTGATGGCGCGGCCACGCAAAAACGTGCCCGTGGTCAAGACCAAAGCCTTGGCGCGATATTGCCAACCAGTTTGGGTTTCGACGGCAAAATTGGCCCCATCAGCTTGATCAGCCAAGGGGATAATGCGCTCAACCATGGCTTGTTTGAGCGCTAAATTTGGCTGGGCTTCCAGAAACTCTTTCATGGCCTTGGCATACAAACGCTTGTCGCTTTGGGCGCGTAAGGCTTGCACAGCAGGGCCTTTGGTTTCATTCAGCAGCCGAATTTGAATCAAGGTACGGTCGGTAATGACCCCCATCGCGCCACCAAGTGCATCAATTTCGCGCACCAAGTTGCCTTTTGCGGGGCCACCAATTGATGGATTGCACGACATGTGCGCCAATTTATCGAGATCGATCGTTAGCAAGAGGGTTTGCGAACCCATGCGTGCAGCAGCCAAAGCCGCTTCACAGCCCGCATGCCCACCGCCAACAACGACCACATCATAAGTTAAATTTAGCATAGCTCAACAAGACATAAGTGAAGAACACGATAGTTTATTGTACCGCAAACTTGATATTTTGGGGGTCGGGGATTGGGGGTTGGAATTTTTGATCCACGAAGGACACGAAGGGGACTTGGCTCTAGGCTATTGGCTTTTGGCCAAAGGAATTTGTGCATTTCAAAGCAATGTTCCGCTAGCCTATAGCCATCGTTGCTCTTCCGTGGTGCAGATAGGGGTTAAGATCCCCTCACCCCAACCCCTCTCCCGTGCGCGGGCGAGGGGCTTTAACCCGTGGTTCGTTCGTAATTCATCGGTGTGTAAGGGCGGCTCCCCCTCGCCCGCGTTCAGTGGGCGAGGGGGCTGGGGGGTGAGGGCATGCTCCACATCAGATTAATTGTTAAAACCAACCCTTGAAAAGCCCCAACCCCTAAATATTACAACTGCTGCATATGCTCGACTTTAATGCATTTATCCATCACAACCTCTAAGCCAGCGGCTTCGGCAGCGGCAGCGGCTTCTTGATTGACGATGCCAAGTTGCATCCAAATTGCCTTAGCGCCAACCGCAATCGCTTCTTCAACAACTGGTGGCACATCTTCGGCGCGGCGGAAAATATCGACAATATCGATAGGCTCTTTGATGTCGCTCAAGGAAGCCACTGGTTGCTCGCCAAGCACAGGCTCGGTCAACACCGGATTAACTGGAATAATCCGATAGCCAGCGCGTTGCATATATTCGGCAACGCCATAGCTCGCCCGATCTGGTTTGTTGCTCAGGCCCACCACAGCAATCGTTTTGGCATTGCTCAATAGTTGTTTAATATCGCTCATAATTCCTCCTTAGAACCAACACATATCGCAAGGATTGTACCCCAAAACCAGCAAATTGCCTGAAATTGCCAGCAATTAGGACAGCATGAACCGCGCTTGGGACGAGCCAAAGGACGCACCAATAGATAAATCCAAGGACAATATGTAATTATGATAGTTACAGATACAGCAGACGCAGCCCAGACGATGGTGCTGCACTATTTTCTAGGAGCTTAGACCAATGACTCAGCCAGCCGTAAACAATGTTTTGAGCGTCGCCGATGCAATTACCAGCCGCCGCTCAGTTCGTAAATATACCAATGATCAAGTGAGCCAAGCCGACCTCAAAACCATTTTGGAATTGACCGGCAAAGCTCCTTCAGCGTGGAACATCCAACCATGGCGCTTCGTTGCTGTGCGCAACCAAGAAGTCAAAGACAAATTGCAAGCAGCTGCTTATGGTCAAGGCCAAGTCGGCAGCGCTCCAGTTGTAATTGCTGTCTATAGCGACACCACCGATGCCTTGGCCAACCTCGCCGATGTGATTCACCCAGGCGTGCCAGCAGAACAACGCCAAGGCGCAATCGATGGCGTTTTGGGTGCTTTCGCTCATCGCAGCCAAGAAGAAAAAGAAGCTTGGGGCTTGGGCCAAACCAACATCGCGCTTGGCTATCTCTCATTGGTGGCTCGCTCATTGGGTTACGACACCTCATTGATGTTGGGCTTTGATCCAGCTCAAGTCAAAGAAATCTTGGGCTTGCCAGCTCACGTTCAATTGGCTGGCTTGGTATCATTGGGCGTTGCCGCTGAAGAAGGCTACCCACACCACCGCCACGAAGTCGAAAAAATTACCCAATTCATCGACTAAGTTTGGTTTGATCCACGAAGAACACAAAGGCCAGAGCACAATGCTCTGGCCTTTTTCTTGTCGTTAAACCGCGAAGGACGCGAAGATCGCTAAGATTTAGTTAAGTGGTTCGCTGAAATTTGTATAAACTTCAAGCTTCCAACTAATTCAACCTTCGTGCACTTCGTGTCCTTCGCGGTTTCAGCTAAACTTATGCGGTTTCATTCCAACAAAAGCTTAGGCTCCAGCGATGACCCGGCCTTCAGCCAAGAGTTTTTCGACTAACTCTGGCGAACGGGTTTCGGTGTAAATCCGCAACAATGGCTCGGTACCAGAGAAGCGAATCAACAGCCAGCTGCCATCTTGCAGATAATATTTGTAGCCACCTTGGGTATTGATTGAATTGACGGTTAGGCCAGCCAAGGCATCGGGCCGTGCTGCATCAACCCGTTTGAGAATTGTATCGCGCTGCTCGGCGGGATAGGTAATATCAATCCGGTCGTAGAAGTGCGGACCAACTTTGTTAAGCAATTCTTCCATGGTTTCGCTGGGCGTTTTGCCACGCTTCAAGAATAAATCGAGCAACAGCAGCGACGACAAAATGCCATCACGTTCTGGCAAGTGTTTGGCAAACGCAAAACCACCAGATTCTTCGCCGCCAATAATCGCATTCGATTCGATCATCTTGGGGCCGATGTGCTTGAAACCAACCGGCGTTTCATAAATTGGCACATTGTAAAGCTCGGCCAAGCGATTGACCATCGAGGTGGTTGAAAGCGACTTGACGATTGGGCCGCGCCAGCCTTTAACTTCCAATAAATAATAGGTCAGCAAGCCAAACACCCGCAGCTGATCGACGAATTTACCTTTTTCATCGACCAAGCCAACCCGATCAGCATCGCCGTCGTAGGCCAAGCCAGCAAAGGCTCCGCTTTGTTTAACCACATTTTTAAGCTTGGTTAAATTGTCGTCGATTGGCTCGGGCGAGCGCATGCCAGGGAACAACGGGTTGCGGGTATCGTTGATGGGCACAACTTTGGTTTGGCCGCCATCAAGCAATAATGGCAAGAAACCAGCGCCAGCGCCATACATCGCATCGTTGATAATCGTCCAGCCTTCGCGTTTGATTGCTTCGAGATCGACCATTTGCTTGATTTGGGCCACATAATCGGGCGTGCCGTTGATGCGTTCGACCAAGCCTTGTTTTTCTGCTTCGCGCAGGGCCATGCGCTTGACCGGAGCTTTTTCTAAACGATCTTCCAAGCGAGCGATAACTTCGGGCGAGGCCGAGCCAGCATATTCTGGCTTATATTTGTAGCCGTTGTCGCTTGGCGGATTATGTGAAGCAGTGATGATCGCAGCACCACCAGCTTTTTTGCTAAGAATGCTCCAGCAAACGACTGGAGTTGGGGTAGCTTTTTCGGTTAAGTAGACGTGAATACCATTGGCAGCCAGCACCTCGGCGGTGGCGGCGGCGAAGCGCTCGGAACCGAAACGAGTATCATAACCAACCACCAACCCACGCGGGGCTAAGCCCGACTCATGCAGATAATCTGCAACGGCTTGGGTAACAATGCGCACATTGTCAAAGGTATACTCTTCAGCGATTGCTGCTCGCCAACCGTCGGTGCCAAATTTGATTGCTGATGCCATACACGCTCCTGAGCTTGCGATTGAAATTGGGTTCCCACGAAAAGAGATTGCTGACGATCGCTCGTCAATCCAAATGAAATAGCGAATTGGATGCGTTGATTGGAATGGTATTAACCAAGGGCAAGACCTTCAACAGTTGCATGGTGGGCAATGAGCACATCACTGGCAAGAGCGACATTGGTTAAGCTTGCAGCGGCCTCAATTGTAACACGTTCCCAAGCGACCACCCGTTCAAGTCGGGCCTGCTCACCAACCACACAGCCGCTACCGAGCATAATCGGGGCGATTAATTGCGCACTAGGGCTGATTTGAGCATCAGCCGCAGCCCACACTCCTGCTGCATATTGTATGCCATGCACTAGTTCTTGGGGCAAACGACCCATCAACACTGCTTCGTTGGCCGCTAAATAGCCCGCCAGCGTCCCAATATCTTGGCTATAGGCGTTGTGTTGGTAGGCATAAATTGGCGCTTGAGCCGCCAACAACGTGGGGAAGAGATCGCGTTCGAGCATTGCAAAGCCGTGGGCTGGAATCTGGGCCAAGGCTGCTGGCGCAAACACATAGGCTCCGCTATTAATCGTATTGGCAAGCGCCGTGCCTGGCGCAGGTTTTTCTTGAAAGGCATAGACTCGTTGCTGTTCGTCGCTAGCAACCACGCCAAACGCTGAGGTATCAGCAACCTCGCGCACCGCAATTGTTGCCACGCCAGCAGATTGCGCATGGGCTTGCCAAAGCTGAGCCACATCAAAATCGGTCAATTCATCGCCATTCAGCACCAAAATCGGCCCAGCCTCAAGCAGCTTGGTTTGGGCCAGCGCATAGCGCACTGCGCCAGCCGTGCCCAATGGCTCTGGTTCTTGCACAATTTGCAAATCCAGCCCAAATGCCGAGCCATCGCCATAGGCTGCCAAAAATTGTTCGGCCAAATATTGCACTGCCAAAATCACATGGCGCACACCTTGCCGCTGTAAACGGCGCAAGGTTCGGCTCATCAGGGCTTCGCCAGCAATTGGCACTAACGGCTTGGGAAGCTGGTTGGTCAATGGCCGCAACCGAGTGCCCAATCCACCAACTAAAATAACTGCACGCATAGATCTGCTTTCAATAAAAGCACGGCAGTGGTTTGGTTATCGCTAACCACCTGCTGCCGTGCACGCTCAATTATAGCTTACAACACATCATTGCGGCCTTCAGTCCGCAACTGATCAACAATTTTCTTGACATCTTGGGCCCGATCGCGCGGCGCGATTAGCAAGGCATCGCCTGTATCGACAACCAAAAAGCCATCAAGCCCAATCGTGGCGATCATGCGGCCTGAATCGCTGTAAATCAAGGTCGATTTGGTATCAACCTCGACGTGTGGGCCAATCACGACATTTGCCGAATCGTCGTCGCTCATCAACGTTGTCAACGTATGCCAATCGCCAACATCGCTCCAGCCAATATCAACTGGCACAACCGCCACATTTGGCGCACGCTCCATAATGCCATAATCAACCGTGATATTTTCGACATTATCCCAAACTTGGGCCAAGGTGTCGTGGTAGCGCGATTTGCCAAACGACGCTTGCACTTGATTGAGCTGATTGCGCAATTCGGGCATGTGGCGGCCAATCGCATCAAGGAAGGTTTTGGTTTGCCACACAAAAATCCCAGCATTCCAAAAATAATTGCCTTGCGCCAAATAGCGCTCGGCAGTATCTTGGTCGGGCTTTTCTGCAAAGCGCTGCACGCGATGAATTTTATGATCATGCGCTTCGGTAATCAGCTCGCCACATTGAATATAGCCATAGCCGGTGTTGGCAAACGATGGTTTTACCCCCAACGTGACCAAATAGCCTTCGCGGGCGGCAACTTCGGCGGCTTGCAAGGCTTGGCGAAACGCTTCATTGCGCAAAATCAAGTGATCAGCACTCAGCACCGCCATCACAGCATCGGGAGCCGAGCGCCGCATGTGGATCGCAGCCAAGCCAATTGCCGAAGCCGTGCCTCGACCACTTGGCTCTAAAATGACGTTATTGCGTGGCACTTCGCTCAACTGCTCGCGAATTAATTCCTCGTAATCCGAGCCAGTTACCACAAAGACGCGACCTTCTTCCATCAACGGTCGCACGCGATCGACCGTTTCTTGGAGCATGGTGCGATTTGAAAGCAAGGGTAAAAACTGCTTGGGCTTGGTGCGCCGTGAGCGTGGCCACAAGCGCGAGCCAGTTCCACCGGCAAGCACTAAAATATCCATATCGTTAATCCTCTATGTTTCGTTATTGTGGGAGCCAACTCTCTCGACCTCGCTAGCAACGTGGCCGCGCCATTCATGCAGAATATCACGCAGAGTATCTTCAAGGCGATAGTGCGGCTCCCACCCGATTTGGCTGCGCAAACGGGTCGCGTCGCAGGCCACAATTGGCACATCAACCGGACGCAAGCGTTGAGGATCAACTTCGACCGTTATCGTTTGGCCACTGAGTGCAATGAGGCTATCAAGAATTGACTGAATTGAGACACTCTGACCGACACCAATATTATAAATCTCGCCAGGCTGCGCTCGTTCAAGCAGCAAGTGATAGGCGCGGACAACATCGCGCACATCGCTAAAATCGCGTTGGGGCGAGAGGTTGCCAACTTGAATCACCGGCGGCTGCAAGCCTGCTTCAATGCGCGCGATTTGCTGGGCAAACGCTGGCACCACAAAATCGGCGCGTTGGCCAGGGCCAGTATGGTTAAATGGCCGAGCACGAATCACCTTCAGGCCATGGCTATACCACCATTGGCCCGCCAGCAAATCTTGGGCTGCCTTAGAAACAGCATACGGATCGGCTGGGCAGAGCATGGTCTGTTCATCTGCTGGCAAGCCCGAACGATGGGCCATACCATACATCGCATTCGAGCCAACCACCAGCACCAGCGGATCAAGCTGAGCAGCCTTGATCGCCTCAAACAGGTGTAATTGACCAAGCACATTGCTATTGAATGTGCCTGCTGGGTCGCGAAACGATTGCGGAATCGCCGATTGAGCAGCTAAATGCACCACCAAATCGGGAGCCGCATTTGCCACCGCCGTTTCTACCGCCGAACGATCAAGCAGATCAGCCAGCACCGTTGGGAGTTCTGGGTGTGCTGTACGCCCCAAAGCCCATAGTTCCCAGGTGGTTGCTTGCTGCAAATAGCGAACAAGATGTTGGCCAACAAAGCCAGTTGCGCCAGTAATTAATACTCGTGTCATAGCGCGCACTATACTGCGAGTTGAGATTGTTGGCAAGAAGCGGTTTGGGCCTATGCGCATGGCTTGCCTAATCTTCTATACTGAAGCAGGTTTTTTGTTGTGCAGGAGATCGTTATATGTTCGAGCAATTTCAACTTTCCAACCAAGTTGGCGCAGAATTAGCCGATTTAGTTGCACGGTTTGGCGTGCCGCACGTACACCAAGTAGCCTTGGTTTTGCCCGATGGTGAGTATCCTGCTAGCCCAGCAGAACAAGCGATTAACGTCAAAGGCTTGTTTGCGCCATTTGGCAAATCCGACCGTTATGGCGAGGTTTGTATGGTGGTGCAACGGCCTGATGGCAGTTTAATCAGCGCCCGCAAAGCCTATTATCCCACCAATTGCTTTCGCTTATTAACTGGCGGCATCAATTACGACGAGCCAGTGTACGAGGCATTGTTGCGCGAAACCGCCGAAGAAACTGGTTTAGATGTCCAAGTCGAGCGCTTTTTGGCGGCGGTCAGCTATCGCCCAACCAACAGCCCAAGCCCAACGTTTTATACCTTTGGCTTTTTGCTGCGCGAATTGGGCGGCACCTTGGGGGCAGTAGACGAATCGGAGCAAGTCGCAGCTTTTGGCTTTCCACAGGTCGCCGATCTACCAACGCTAGCGACGCAACTCGAAAGCCTAAGCGGTAGCGAAGACCACGAAATTGCAGGCAATTGGCAAGATTGGGGTCGCTTTCGCGCTGTAACCCATCGGGTAATTTGGGAATATTTTCAAGCCTGAATCAGCCATTGAAAAAAACATAACCAAATACATCTAACGTATGTGTCAGCAACTACGTGTTACACAACGTTAGGAGGTATGTGCTTATGAACATTATTCTCACGATCGTAATGGTTTCAATTCGGGCTGCTTTGAGCATTATGGCAGCAATCTTTGATCTTATCTTTTCAGCTTTTGATTAGTTGCTACTTTAGCTCAAGCGTTCCAGATGCTGCCTTTATAAGGTAGCATCTGTTTTTTAGGGTCACTTTTGGCTAGCATTGATGGTTGTTAAAATTATATAATACAGCTCTCAACTCAATCGAGGAGCCTATGATGCAATGTCCAGCTTGCGCCATGACCCTAGCAACGGTTAGCGCTAGTTGCCCCTATTGTGGCAAACAATTAACCCAAATCCAAGCCAAAAAACGCACCAACCAGATAGCCTTTGGGGCTTCAATCTTCATGGATGCGCTTCTAATGGTCGCCTCACTCGGCATAGCTTTAGCTGAACGTGACCGCGATGGACAAGGTTTTCACGTGCTTAGCAACATCCGCCAGCCTAACCCTGAATGGCCAGCTTTATGGACAAGCCTAAGTTATGCGTATGCAATTGTCGTCATGCTTGCATTTTTATGTGCTATAGCTTGCTTGATGAGCCAAAACCGGCGTTGGGCACTTGGCACACTCTTCTCTGGAATGGCAGGCATCGCAATTTTGGCAACCTTTGGTTTTGGAGCCTTCGTCAATGCTTCGGCGTATAGCCCATTGTTGGGCTTTTGGCTTGGTTTAGCTGGCAGCGTCACCTTGACGACCACAAGTTTGCTGTTTCAAATAGTCGCCAAAAAATGAAAGGAAACGCAATGCAATGTTTGCAATGTTCAGCCACCATCGCCGATAACAGTAAGTTTTGCCCTTCGTGCGGCGCAACAATTACCCAGCCAGCGGCCATGGATAAAACGCAGGTCTTGTCCAATCTGCCGCCAATGTCGAATCCGGTCGATAAAACCCAAGCAATCAATCCAAGCCAAGTGCCACCAGCAGCCAATTATGGCCAAATGCCGCAACAATATGGTCCGTCAGCAGCCAATTATGGCCCGCCAGCCCAACCCAATCCTTACCCACAACAAGGTTATAGCCAACCGCAGAACTATGGCCAACCCCAACAACCAAATTATGCCCAAGGCTATGCTGTACCCAATCACACTGGTTATGGCGCGATTCCCGCAGCCAATGGCAGCATTCCAGCAATCTTGATGATTCTCAGTGCCTTGGGCATATTGATTGGCATGTTTTTGCCGTTAATTGTGCTCAGTGGCACGGGCATTAGCTTGTTTAAGATGATCGACCCACAATATGCTGAAGATGTGATGAGCGAAGGCGCGGGCTTGTTTATTTATGGCATTCCAACCGGAGCAGTGATAAGTTTGGTGCTCAGCATTATGGCCTATATCAAACGGCGCAATCTTTGGGCTGGTTTGAATATTGTGCCAAGTTTATTTGTTTTTGGCATTACTGGGCTATTATTAATTGGCGCAGCAGTCAGCGACGAAATTGATCAAGCTGGCATAGGTTTGATCATGATGACAGCCAGCGCAGCCCTATCCTTCATTGTCACAATTGCCTTTTTGATTCGAAAGAAGCAGCCACGTTAATATGTTGTTATCTGTTGCCATTATTGCTCGCGACGAGCAACGCCACATTGGGGCAGCGTTGGCCTCAATCGCCAATTTAGCCGATGAAATTGTGGTCTTGCTCGACCCACGTACCAGCGACCGCACCGCCGAGATTTGCACCCAAGCTGGCGCACGCGTGATCGATGCGCCGTTTGAATCGTTTCCAGCCCAGCGAAATCGGGCCTTGGCTGAATGCGAGGGCCAGTGGGTGCTATTTTTGGATGCTGACGAGCGCGTAACTCCCAGTTTACAGCACGAAATTCGCCAGCTGTTGCCAAGCCAACCAAGCCACGCTGGCTATTGGATTCCGCGCTTCAACCGTTATTGGGGGCGGGCCTTGCGCGGCGGCGGTTGGTATCCCGACCGGCAATTACGCTTGCTGCAACGCAGTAAAGCCCAGTACGATCCCAGCCGCTTGGTCCATGAATTGGTTATTTTGGCGGGCAGCGAAGGCCAGTTAACCCAACATCTTGAGCATATTAATATTGAATCGTGGGCCGAATTGCGCGAAAAACAGCAGCGTTATGCCCAAGCAGAGGCCGCCACGCTCTATCGCAATGGCGTGCGGGTCAAGCCCCAAAATTATCTTTTGCAACCATTGCGGGCAATTTGGCGGCGTTATGTCACCTGGGGCGGCTATCGCGATGGCTTATTGGGCATGCTTTTAGCCTTGGTGATGGGTTGGTATGAATTTAAAATGTATCTCGCGCTGGCCAAACATTGGCGTTAAATCAAAATGGGTCGGGGGAAATAGCCCCAGCCCATTCTTGATGTGACATCTGTTATGTCTTCGCTCGCTTACTTAACCTTTGGTTTCCTGAGAAAGTTCAAATAGAAACCAAACTCGATTTTCTGCTTGGTCAATCATTGGTTCAAGCTCGCTGGCGGTGGCCACATCGTTGGCTTCATCGGCAACATCGTGGGCTTTGCGCAAGTTTTTAACCAAAGTTTGATTATCGCTCACCAGCTCGGTCAGCATATTGGCTGGCTCAACAAACTCAGCATTATTATCGTCGATCGTTTGCAGCTCGCTGATATGGCCAATTGAGCGCAGCGACGTGCCACCAATGCGGCGAGCGCGTTCGGCCAAAATATCGGTCGTGGCAAAAATCTGGTTGGCATGCTCATCGAACATCAAATGTAAATCGCGAAAATGGCGACCAGTCAAATGCCAGTGAAAATTTTTGTATTTCATGTATAAAGCAAACGAATTGGCCAAACTGCGATTGAGTGCTTCAATTACTGGGCCAGTTGCTTTAGAATCTAAATCAGTTGGGGTTTTTAAGCGTTTATCCATTGTACGCATGCTCCTTCAAACTAGGATTTCTAGCTAGCAATATTGCAGATGGCGTGCCATGAAACTAAAGCAACGATTATGAACGCAATTCATGACACCTTGCGTTGCAAGGGATTGACAAGGATTGATGGCATCCATAGAATGTGCCAATCAACGTTTAATTCCAATCAGCATCGAAAGTTAGGTTGTTGAAACTGCAACAACCCCACCGTGGTAAACGTCGATCAGAGAGAACTTCAACACGTTTTAATTCAGAAAGGGTTGCACGTATGCGCCAGTATCTTGACCGCTATGTGATGCCGCTTTGGCAAACGTACAGTTCACCAGGGCAACCACTACGCCCGACAAATACGCGGGCGCTGCACACCATCTACGGTATTTGGTTGTTTGCATTTGTGCTCAAATTGATGGGTTCGGGCTGGGATGTGGCTTGGCACTTCCGATTTTTGCGCGACGATTTAGCGCCACCGCATATGATTAATACGGTTGGCACGGTCATCGTCGTGTTACTTGTCATGTTCCATACCTGGACAGGCTATGGAGTCGATCGGCTAACCTTGCGGCTCATGCAGGCGGGGATTTCGATCTTCCTAATTGCAATTCCCTTAGATTTGATCAACCACCGTTTGTTTGGGCTTGATATTACCAGTTGGAGCCCAACCCACGCCTTGCTGTACCTAGGCACGGCGGTGATGCTCTTGGGTGTGTTGCGTGGTTGGTTGCTTTTAACCCCCGATAGTCGCATCAAAACGGTCTTTGGGCTTGGTTTTTGGGCCTTTTTGCTCGAAGATTTCTTGTTCCCCTTGGGTCAGCAAGAATATGGTGTAACCGCAATCGAAGCCATGCGCCTTGGCAAGCCCTACGCTGATGCCGAATTGATGTTAGAAGCAGGAGCCAATCCAGAGCGTTTTGCGATTCCAGTGCCCACGTGGCTCTACCCGCTGTGGCTGATCACGTCGGTAGTTTTGGTGCTCTTGGCCGCCCGCCTGATTATGCGCGGACGCTGGACAGCAACCTTGGTTGCCGGTACGTATTTGCTGTATCGGGTGGTGTCGTTCTACATTTTGCGCGGCATTGAGTTCCCACCATCGTTTGTGCCATTATTTATTATTGGCACGGCCTTGGCAATCGATATTGGCATTACCTATCGGATTAATCCCTTTGTTGCCGCCTTTGGAACCTTATTTGCCTTCTATGCAGGCGCATGGATTAGCGATCGCTATACCTTGATGCCAGAGATTCCCTATACGACGACGATGCCGATTGCGGCAATTCTGCTCGGCATCGTCTGGGCTGGCGCACTCTGGATCGAGCGTAGCCCCTATGTTGAACGCTGGCGCAAATTAGCCTAAGTTTGATGAATCACAGGGAGCGGTATTGCTCCCTGTTGTTATTTAACCGCCTGTTCGAGCCAATCCACCGTCAATTGTGCCACTTCATCCTCACGCGTCAGATAATAATGGTCAGCCCATTTGAGCAAATGCCAGGTTTTTGGCTCAGTGGCTTGTTCAAAGGCTGTGCGAGTTTCAATCAAGTCGAAAAATTGATCGCGCTCGGCCACAATTGCCAAGAGCGGCCCATGCTGGCCTTGGGCACTTTCCTGTAAGCCAATTGGGTTGGGTGTAACTGCCACGGTTGCCCAAATCGCCGCATCATTGGCCATCACCCGCAGCACCAATTGTGCACCAAACGACCAGCCAATGAGGCAGATTTGGGCTTGGGGAGCGCGTTGGCGCGCTTCGGCCAAGGCTGCTTGCAAATCGAGATCTTCGCCTTGGCCGCCGCTAAATTCGCCTTGACTCTGGCCAACGCCACGCGAGTTGTAGCGCAAAACGCCCCAACCACGGTCGCGCAGCACTTTGAAGGTGGCAAAAATCGCCCGCTGATCCATATTCGACATTGGCGGGAAGTGATGCGCCAACACCGCAACTCGTTCAGGGTGTTGGGCTGGAGCCAACCATTTGCCTTCCAACAAGGTGCTGCCGTCGGCAGAGAGAAAATGAATTGTTGTTTGCATCTGTTTACTCAACTATCCAACGAGCTTGGGTGGCATTTTCAATCAACACCCGTGGCTCCGCATTATCGGCCAGATTAGCCGTCCAAATGGCCGAAGGCACATTGGCCGAACCAATGGTTAAGCGCGTCCAAAGCAATTGTTGGCTATCTGGTGTCCATTGAGGATCGACATTATCGTAGCCACCACCAGCGGTTATAGCCCGTGGATCGCTACCATCAGCATTCACCACCCAAATCTCGCCGCGTGGTACTTCACGAGTCCGCCGCACAAACGCGATTTGCTTACCATCAGGCGACCAACTTGGCGTAAAGTCATCGGTATCAGGTTGGCTGGCCAAAGGCGTTTGCTGCTCACTCGCCAAATCAAACAACACCAACTCGTTGCGAAAACCAGCTTGGGTTTCACGCAGCACACTAATAACCAAACGCTGATCATCAGGCGACCAATCGAAATCGCCGCTAAATGGAATCCGCCGTAGCACATCACTAAAATCAAACAACACCAATTCGTTGCGCAACGGATCGGTAAAACCCAACATCTGGCCAGCGTTCGACCAATGTGCGCCAAAGGTAACCACATCGCCGCCTTTGACAACCGGACTAACTTGAGTCCCATCGGGCTGCATCAGCCAAAGTTTGGGCGAACCAACGCCACCAGTGCCAATCGTGCGCCGTTCATAGACAATCGCGTTATCAGCAGGCGACCAATTCGGCGTATAGCCAGTCCAATCGGCAGCGCCAGTGCTGGTAATCACCTGATTTTGGGTCAGATCGAAAATCTCGATCCTGCTTGGTTGGGCTTCGGCTTGGGTTGCATAAGCAATTTTGCGTCCATCGGGGCTCAGGCTGTAATCGCTAATTTGCGGCACAAGCAATTGTTGGCCCTGACCATTCGCATCAGAACGCCATAACTCTGCTTGCTGCGAAGGGTTGCGCAAAAATAAAATGCCACTGACTTGTTGTTGATTGCTAGGGTTGCTAGAACCTTGGCTGGCAGTAGGCTGTTGGCCAATTGCGACCAGCAAAATCACAATTGCAACCAAGCCCACCGATAAACTCGTTAATGTTCGACGACCTATCTGATCCATGACGACTCCTTGGACATACTTGGCTTGATTATCACCCTATAGCCAGCTTTGAGCAAATGCGCTACGATAGGCAGAATGCCCAATTTAGTGAAGGAGGTCATATGGGCTACGAAGATCATGCCGAGGCAGCAGCGCAACATCAAGCGCTAGTCCGTTGTGCAATTATTACGATTAGCGATACACGCAGTATCGAAACCGATAAGAGCGGAGCGCTTGCCCAAGAATTATTAACCGCCGCAGGCTTTGAAATCGTCGAATATCGCATTATTCCCGACGAACCGGATCAGGTGGCTGAGTTTGTGCAGCAATGCATTGCCCGCAGCGATTGCGACGCAGTATTAACCAATGGCGGCACTGGCATTGCCCGCCGCGATGCCACAATCGAGGCAATTGAGCCATTGCTGGATAAAAAATTACCTGGTTTTGGCGAGATTTTCCGCATGCTCTCCTACAACGACATTGGCGCTGGAGCCATGCTTTCACGCGCAACCGCCGGAATCGCTGGCCGAACCTTGGTTTTTTGTATGCCTGGTTCGTCGGGCGCGGTGCGCTTGGCCTTAGAATCGTTAATTTTGCCTGAACTAAAACACCTTGTCTGGGAATTATTCCGCCAGTGAATCCATAGCCGCGAACCAGCCAGCCAAGCCCAATTAAGCCAAGCACCAAAGCCCAGAGCTTGGGCAAGTTTGGTTGGCTGGTCGCGGGCAAGCGTTGCGGCAAGCCCAAATCGGCCACAGTGCGCACTTGCAAACGCCAAACCGCATCGTAGCGGCTAACGATGCCAGTTGCGGTTAATTGGGTTGTGCTTGGCAGTTGGGGCAATGTTTGGCCTTGCGCCAAACGCAATTGCACCTGTTGCGAGCCGAACTCGACCACGAAACTATCGGCGTTGCGTTGCTTGAAGCGCAATTTCAGTTTTACCAACTGGCCAAGTGAGGCTTGATCAAGCGTATTTGGGCTGTGAATGACTAAATCTGCTTGTTGTTTGATGATTTTGAGATCGTTAGCCGCTGCCACAATCAGCTGTGGCTCTTGATGATAGCTGCCAACTGTTGCCTGAATTTGCACAATCATGCCTTGTTTTAGGCTTGGCAAAGCGACATTGTTGCTGATAAAAACCAAGATGCCTGCCGTTGAATCTTGCACATAGAAAGCACGTTGGCGAAACAAATTAAGTTCAGCACTAACCACGCCTTCAACCAACACCCGACTATCAATTGCTGCTTGGTGGGCGGCGCGCAAACTGATTTTCGTAGCAACCGAGTCGGTTTGGGCTGAATTATTGGCTTGTTTGGGGCTTGGTTGGGCAAAGCTTTGCCATTGTTGGCTGCTTGGGTGGCGGCCCCAACTATGGTCATAATCCAATTTGGCATAGCTAACCAAATCGGCAACCACTGCATTGGGCTGGAGCAAGCGTAGCTCTTCGCCAGAGTTGGTGAGGCTTAATTTGCTTTGGCTGGCAAAAATTACCAGATAGCCATTGGCCGCAATGCTCATTCCAGCGGGCAAACGCCAAGGCCGCGAGCCAGCATCAGCCTGATCATCCAATTGCCAGCCCGTTAAATCGACCTGATAGCTATTTGGATTGTACAGTTCAATCCATTCGTCGTTGCTATTGCTTTCACCATCAGCATTCCAATCGATCGCTCGGGGCGCAGGCACAACTTCGTTAATCTGAAGCTGAGGATATTTGGCATTTGCTACCAGCGTTGGCTGAGTAGTGGCTTTAGGCTTGGACGCTTTCGGTTTGGCGGTTGCTCTTGGGGTTACGGTTGGTTTCTTGGTCGCTGTTGGCTTTGGCGTTTTGGTAGCTGGTACGGCGGTTGGTTGCGGTGCACGATTGGGTTGATTTGGCGTAGCTGGCGCATTATTCTGCCAACTGCCAGCGTCAGGAATCCGGCTCCATGTCGTATGAGCCAAAGGCTTGGTATAGCTTAATTGATCAACGATGCGGCCATCAGCCATGGCCAGTTGCACGCTATCGCCGCTGTCATTGAGCAAATTACTCAAGGTTATGGTAAAAAATTGGCCTTGCTGAATGGTAGTTTTGGCAGGAAACCTCAATGTTGTGCCAGAACTATCGCTCATGCCCCAACCAGTTAAATCAATCACATCAGCATTCGTCGAATACAGCTCGATCCATTCTTGGCCAAGCGGCGAAATTTCATTAATCACTACGCCTGAGGGAATTGCAGCGAGGGCATGATTGCGATTATTGGGGCTGGCGCGCATGCCGCTGTACCAATTCAGGCCACCATCGGGCCAGCGCCCAGCAGATAAACCCTGCAAGGCCGAGCTATAGTTCCAGACCGCATATTCTTGCAAACGATAATCGAGTAAGCGCACAACATCACCGTTATCATTCAGCAAACCACTACTGGAGATGCTATACCAACTGTGTGGCGCGATAATCGTATCGTCGGGAATACGCAGCGCTGTGCCACCAGCATTCGCTTGATCATCAAGCCACCAACCACTTAAATCAATTGCTGTATCTCCAGCGTTATACAATTCGACAAATTCCTCGCCAGTTGTCGGCCAAGCCAAAACTTCGTTGATCAGCAATTGGTTTGGTTCAGGGCTAGAATTTTGGCGATTGGCCATGGCAGGGCTAGCTCGCGAAGCTGCTTGCCAAGTTGTTGCGCCGTCAGGCATGCGGCTCCATGTGCGTTCGAGCATGCTGCTAGCGTAATCGAAGGTATCAGTTACCACGCCTTGATCGGTGATTAAATGCACACTATCAAGCTCAGCATTCAACAATGTACCAACTGGAATCAGCAGCCATGAACTTGGGCTAATAATTGTTGAATTTTGAATTGTATGCGCCGCGCCGCCAGCAGCAAGCTGATCGTCAATTTTCCAACCCTTGAGATCAAGCGCATCAGGGCCAAGATTATAGAGTTCGATCCAATCAGTCCCGCTAATTGGTTGGCTCATAACTTCGTTGATTAAAATGCGGGCCTGGATTGGCGCAACTGGAACATCAAGCGGATTGCTTTGACCAAGGCTTGGAGCACGATTAGCGAGCCAAGCGCCGTTGCCATCAGGAACTCTGGCCCACGTGCGGTTGCTGTTGGTGGCGCTATAGCTAAACGTATCGATCAAGCGCCCAGCTGAATCAAATAAGCGTAGCTCATCGCCGCTATTGTTATAAGTATTGGTCATCGAAATCACAAGCCAACTCGCAGGCAACATGCTTGCTTCAAGCAGGATTGGGCTAGCTCCATCGGCGGCATCGTCAAGTTGCCAACCATGCAAATTGACCGTGTGCTCGCCAGCGTTATACAACTCGACCCATTCTTTGCCAGCACTCGGCACAGCCATAAATTCGTTGAGCCGAATTAATTCTGGGTTTGGCAGCGGCGTTGCGCTTGGCACAGGCGTTGGCGAGGCAACCAAGGTTGGAATTGGGGTTGCAGTGCTGGTTATGCTTGGGATGGCGGTGGCAGTGTTGGTTGGTAAATTTGTGCTGGTTGGCTCAACACTGGTGGTTGGGGTTGCTGTAGCTGGGCTTTGGCTGGCATTCGCCGCACCCGGGGTTGGCTGAGTGGATGCTTGCCAAGCGCCAGTGCCATCGGGCATGCGGCTCCACGAAAGGCCAAGACTGGCATTTGAATAGCTATATTGGTCGATCACGTTGCCAGCAGGATTGAGCAAGCGCACCTGATCGCCGCTATTATTCAACATATTGCTCAGCGACACGACTAACCAAGCATTGGGCGCAAGAATGGTTGGGGCGGGCAAAATTTTGGGGCTGCTACCACCTTCCATATCATCAATCGCCCAGCCGCTGAGATCAATTGCCGTTGACGTTGGATTATACAGCTCGACAAACTCGCTGCCAGTGCTAGGAATCGCCAAGAATTCGTTGAGCACAACCTGCGCTGGATTGCTTTGGGCTTGAGTTGGTAGCGGCCAGAGCCACCCTAACAGCAGCCAGAACCAGAAATACTGTCGCATAGCCACCCCCGATTGAAGCGCCAATAGCAATCACTAGATACACAGATTGGCGTTTTTTGGCATGGCCGAATGAGCAATTTGGCAGGAGTTTTGCCCCGCTGAGCTGGTTTACAAGTTACGACTTTTGTCGGATTTGCAAAAAAGAACAGTCTATGCTATACTATCAATGTCGACGGAAACGTTGAAGATAACTCGGTGATGGCGGATCGTCTAAAGGTAGGACAACAGTTTTTGGCACTGTTTATCTAGGTTCGAATCCTGGTCCGCCAGCCAACAAAACTCAGCAGCAGTGCTGAGTTTTTTGTTTAACCAATGTTTTTAGGCAAAACAAAAGGCTGGCAACGTGCCAGCCTTTCGTCATAGAACCTATCGATTTACATTGGTGGTTTGATGCCGGTCGAAGCAACGCTCACCGGATGTTCCTCTTTAACGTTGATTCGATCAATCCCGGTCATAATCAAGACCAAGAGTGCCAATACCAAACAACCAATCGTGCCAAACAACGCTTGATCGCTATGTTTATCGCCAACCCAAGCCATTACGCCACCGGTTAATGCTGGCCCCACAAAACTGCCAAGGCCATAGCAGACGGTAAACATCCCGCTAGCACCGCCCAACTTGGCTGGTGGAACCCGCGCCGCCAACACTGCTAGCCCAATTGGGTAGAGCGTGCCAGCAAACGCGCCGAGCAACATGCCCAAAAAGAGGGTTAGCAAAAATGGTGGGTGCAAGGTAGCAAAGAGCGCCGCGCCAGAAAGCAACGATAACGAGCCGATCAGCAAAGGCCGATAGCCATAGCGATCGAGCATACGGCCAATTGGCACTTGGGCCACAATATTGGCAATCACGGTCACCGAAATCAGCGTACCAAGCTCCCAATTACTATAGTTGAGGGTTGGCAGCAACGAAACCAGCGATAACGTGCCATAGCCATACAGGAAGGCAATTGCCAAGGGCAAGATCAACGGTCTGGTGATTTTGAAGCTCACGCCGCCGCTTTCATGCTCAGTATGGGCCACATGCGGCTCAGGCACAACCAACACAACAATGACGGTGGCCAAAATAGCCGCGCCAACCGCCACAAAAAATGGCATGATATGGCTGCCGGTTAATTGCAAAACTGCCGTGCCAATAATTGGGCCTGCCGCTGTACCACTGGCCAGCGACATGCCGTAAACCGCTGTATTATGGCCCCGCTGTTCGGGCGAACTGACGCGGCTCACATAGGTTTCGGCGGCAGTCCAAACACACGACCAGCCAATCCCTTCGAAGATCCGCCACATAAAAAACAGCGGAATGCTACTCGTCCAAGGCATTGCCAGCATGGCAACGGTGTAGGAAATTAATCCCACAATCAAAAAGAGCCGAATGCCAAATTTATCAATCGTGCGGCCAATCGGCATGCCGGTCAGCACAAGGCTGGCAAACATCACACTGGTGCTCAAGCCCACGATAAATTCATCAGCGCCATTATCTTCAAGCAAATGCGGAATCAACGGATTGATAATCCCAATGCCAAGCGCAGTTACTGCAACACAAAGATAAATGGGCCACATTGGATGACGCACATGCGCCGAAGGTACCTGCTGCATAATACTCCTCACGCTATTGCCCGCAAACCAGTTGGCCAGGTTTGGGTAATTACGGAGATTTCTTCATCAACAATCGTTTGGATGCCTTGAATATTTGGGTGGATATTGGTAAACCAACGCACATCATGGCCATGAATATGATCAAGCGCTGGCCCCAACACCGGAAAATCCTCATCGACCGAGCCAAAGCCGCGCGCCCGCAGATCCCAATTGCCTTGTTGGGTTTCGCGTTTCATGCGCTCGAAAATATCGACGACTATATAGCCACGCTGACGCGCTAGCTTGCTAATCATGCGATACACAGGCTCAAGCTTGGAGTTGCGATCGAACGCATAGTGCGCAGGATAATCGACGTAAATTCCGGTTTCCAACATGATGTTAGCTTGCGGATAATCACGCTCGAATAAATCGCAAAGCTCGATTAACTTGGCTTCGAATGGCCCAATGCCGTAGCGCTTGCGATCGTTTACGCCATAGCGCACGATAATCAAATCGATTTCGGGATAGCGAGCCATCGTTCGATCATAGCGTTTGAGAAAATCCTCAGTTGCTTCGCCATCGAGGCCTTCGTTGCAAACCAGCGTTTCATCGCCAAAGATACTGCGCAAGCGGCTTTGAAGCAAAGCATCGCCGCGCTGATGAGGCAAAGCGTAGGAACAAGCAACCGTACAATCACCAACTTGCAAAACCAACGGGCCAGCCATCCAGAACCTCCGCCGAAAAGCTGATATTTGCGGCATCCACAGCAAATATCGTATACGGCAGTATAGCGGTCTCATCTGCTTTTGACAACTTTTGGCATGACATAAAGCAAACGGTTTGGCTACTATTGGCAGCTGCACAGCTGAAGTTAATCAAACGCTCATTCTGCTTTGAATCAAAAAAGCGCCCTGTCGTATGACGACAGAACGCTTGCTGTTTGTTTTAGTTGGCTACTACAATGTTTAGACGCGACGACGGCGACGTGGTGCGCGCACAAACGAAATCAACAAGGCAAACAAGGTTGCGCCAATAATCGACCAGATAATTGGGAATGGCTTGCCTTCGATGTCAATCGTCAACAGTTCTGGCAAACCGGTGTTGCCTGCGATCCACGTGCCTAATAATGCGCCGATAAAGCCAACCCCGATTGAGGCCAACAAACCGCCCATGCTATAGCCTGCAATTGCTTGGCCTGCGGCCCCACACACTGCGGCGATCAACAACATAAGCAATAAGCCAATCACTGAGAATTCCATGGTATTTCCTCCTAGGTTTGTTATTCACATTGATTCTGTCATCTGCTGTTGTATAAAAGCAAATGCTGTGCCACGGGAAAGTAAATTATGAAGTACGTCTGATGTGAGTTATCACGAACGTATTCCTTGACAAAAAACGACGGAAGTGCTTACCCACCATCAGAAGGAGTTCCGTCGATGTCCAGTATACCATTGTCTGATGTGATGACCATCCTCTCTGTCCTCGTTGATGATTGGTATCAAGCGTCACCGCATGCCACCAGCGCAC
>NZ_PUBZ01000099.1 GCF_003205875.1 Herpetosiphon llansteffanensis | reverse complement strand
GCCCCTAACCCCCGACCCCTCGCGGCTCAATGAAGGGCTAGCGGTCAGGGAACTATGAAATTTTGCCAAAATTGAGGTATGGTATACTCGCTGAAGAATCGCTCGTTTGCAGTTTTAGAAATTGAGCCTATGCATTTTACAATTAATGGCCATTTACTCTCATTTGATAGTTCTTTTCGCCAAGCTGGGGTCTCAAATCACACCCGTTTTTTGATTGAAAACCTCGCGAAGCTCGATCACGATAATCAATACACGCTGTTTGTTGGGCCAAATGTGCGTCAACACCTCAATTTGCCCGTCAATTGGGAAATTGTCGAATCGCGCTTGCCCACAATTCAGCCCAAATATCGCATTCCATGGGAGCAATTTATTGCGCCTTGGCTGCTGGCCAAACGCCGCGTCAACCTCTTTCATGGCTTGTTGAATATTACGCCATTGCTTTCGCCAGTGCCAACCATCGTCACCATTCACGATTTAGCCTTTATGGATGTGACTGGCTCGCATCGTAAGGCCAATCGGCGCTATTTGGCGGCAGCAACTCGCCAAGGTGTGCGCCAAGCTGCCCATTTGTTTGCGGTTTCTGAGTATACCAAAGCTGCGATGGTCGATCGGCTTGGGCTTGACCCCGCCAAAATTAGCATTGCCTATAATGCTGCTGGCGCGCAATATCACCCCCGTTCAGCTGCCGAAATTAACGCCTGGAAACAGCAAAAACAACTGCCTGCGCAATTTTTGCTTTATCTTGGCACCTTGGAGCCACGCAAAAATATTCCTAATTTGCTGCGTGCCTATGCCAAAGTTAAGCACGAGGTTGGCATGCCATTGCTGATTGGCGGCGGCAAGGGCTGGAATTTCGACGACATTTTCAGTACCTACGAGCAATTGCAATTGCACGATAGCGTGAGCTTTTTGGGATATGTGCCAGGCGAGGATTTGCCGCTGTGGTATAACGCTGCGACTGCTTTTATCTATCCATCGCGCTACGAAGGCTTTGGCATTCCGCCGCTTGAGGCCATGGCTTCGGGTACGCCTGTCCTCACCACCAACGCCACCAGCATTCCCGAGGTAGTGGGTGATGCAGCGATCCAAGTCGATCCCGATAATATCGAGCAGCTGGCGCAAGAATTGGTGCGCATCGCCAATGATGCTGGCCTGCGCGACGATCTGCGCGAACGTGGTTTGCAGCGTGCAAAAGCATTCTCGTGGAAAAATTTGGCCAAAGCGACGCTCGACGTGTATCGCAAGGTTGGGAGCTAAATAGAACGATGATTGATCTGAATCAGTGGCAATCACGCTTTGCAAGCTGGATTGAGCAAGAGCTTGGTCACGCCGATGTCTCGCACGATCCTGAGCATATTCGACGGGTCGTGCGCAATGCCCAATTAATTCACGCTCAAGAAGGCGGCGATTTGGCGGTGATTATTCCCGCAGCTTGGTTACACGATTGCGTTGTGGTTTCGAAGGCCTCGCCATTGCGCAGCCAAGCCTCGCGTATGGCCGCCGAGCATGCAACCCAATGGCTGAGCAGCCAAGGCTATCCAGCAGCATATTTGCCTGCAATTGGCCATGCGATTGTGGCTCACAGTTTCTCGGCCAACATTCAACCAGAAACTGTCGAGGCCAAAATCGTGCAAGATGCCGATCGGCTTGATTCGCTCGGCGCGATTGGTTTAGCCCGTTGTTTGATGCTCAGCGTTGAGCTTGGCCGCCGGCTCTACGATCCGCAGCAGCCACTTCCGCGCACGCGCCCAGCCGATGATCAACTTAATAGTATCGACCATTTTTATACCAAACTTTTAAAGCTGCCACAAACAATGCAAACAGCCACAGGCCGTGCATTAGCAGAACAACGAACCGGTATTTTAAACCAATTCTTGGAGCAATTAGCGCATGAAGTTGGGGAATCGTAGCAATGATTCTCTCGTTGATTCGGTTTTAGTTTCGCTTAGCAAGTGTGGGTAGAACACAACACAACCCGTACTACCCACACTTGCTAATTGAGAATTTTGATTTTCAAGCGAGCCAATTCTTCAATTGGAATGCGATCGAATAAGACAAAGCCATCTGCATCGGTCGTGCCATTGTTTTCGTAGCTTGGCGATACAACCTTCACTTCAGTACCAGCTTGATCAAAGGGATCGCGCTCTGGCACTTGAATGTAGCAGTGCAAAACGGCATGTTTGGGCTGCATGCTCTCATACATTTCAATTGTCACATCGGGAATGCTCACCGACGACTGACGATACGTGCCAATGAGCCGCTGACCACGCATTTGCCCAGTGTATTGCAATTGAATTTGCATTTGCTGCAGCATTTGGTCGGAAAACTCAATCATAAAGCGATAGCCAACCGTTTCAGGGGCGGCGGTGACCAACGAATGCTGGCGCAAGAACTTCAACGAAGGTGCTGGAATGCTATCTGCCATTGCAAACGACGTGCTATACAAGGCATAACTGGCATCCAAGGCATCAAATAACTCGGCGCGGCAGCCTGAACATGTTTCAACATGGTCGGCGACGACTTGCAGCGCAGCATCTATTGGCGCGCCGAGGGCAACAGCATGGGCATACTCAACAAGGCGTTGACGCATAATCTCGTGAGATGCAGTCGGAAGTGACGTGTTCATGGTAGTTCCTCACCAAATAGTTATTCGTAAGCAATCCCTAGATCAGTGGCAACAGCTTGCCAGCGGGGATCATCACGCAGCCGCTTAATGGCGCGGCTCCGCAGGGTATGCACATGGCTTACGGTAGTTTCCAACGTCCGGCTAATCGCATTGTCATCAAGGCCGGTAATATATTTCAGCCACAATGCGGCTAATTGGTTATGTGAACGGGGATGTTCCCGCAAATAGGCGTTTAAACAGGCCGATATGCGCTCCTTGGTTTCATGTTGAATCACCACTGTGGCTGGGGCAATGCTTTGGGTATCTTCCAGCACATCGTAACGATTTTGACCCTCGTCATTCATGCTTGGTTGATCGAGCGAATCAGCGGGATATTTTGTCCAACGGCGCAAGCTGCGCAAGGCATTGTTCATTTGCAAACGCACAAATTCCCAAAACGCCCCAGGTTTGCGGCAATCGTCAAAATGTTTGAGCACTCGCTCAATCGTTGCCTGCGCAATTTCCTCAGCTGGTTCAAAACGTTTAAGCATGGCATAGCTATAGACCATGCGGAAAAGCTCCGTATAGCCATCCTCACGTCGACCGAACCCTTCGCGGCCAGAACATGCATCGTATAACGAAATCATGTAGGCGCAAATCAGGGTTTGATCAAGCGTGCCTTGAAAATCGGTCTGGCGACGGCGCATAGTTCGTTGTACCAGCTCGTCGATTGAGAGCAGTGTCCATCCATATTTCTTGATCAGAAGAGTTGCACGTTCGGTATAGAGCTGCTCGCTATCAGATAATTGGGTCTCGAACATGGTGCGCACCTTTGCTTTCAGGCGTGATGCTTCGAGAAGCATCGTAAACAGTTATACAATGGTCGAACGAACATCGGTTGCTTACACTTTAGGCTTTGCCGATCACCATAAAGCCAGCCCAAAAGCGTGGATCAGCCAAGGGGCTGTCATTGTGCTGGCCATCAAGTTCAAACGGAATCGCGCTCGTCGGTAGCTGCCAAATTTGGAACTGTTTAATAATATCAGCCCGCGTCAAGTCTCGTACAGCAATGACTGCGTGCTTGAGTGCTAGGGCAATCCGTACTCCGGCCTGTAATTCACGATAAAAGCGATCCATCACGAACAACGCCGCCACATCCGAGGCGTTCCACAATGAGCAGAGCAAACTGCGCGTGCCAGCATATAAAAACGCTCGTTGCAAGCCATATTGATCGTCGCTGACTGCCACAAAACTACGCCCGCTGACACAGGCACTCAACACCACCAAATCGGTATCGATCTGCACATGATCCATAATCGTTTGGGCGCTCAAGGTTTCGTTGCCAAGAATCAGGTGCGAATTGAGCGGTTGCTGGGCATCATAGACACAGTGCGAGGCAATGTGAATAATTCGTGCGTCGTGGGCATAGCGCAAAAATTGATCGGTGGCTAATGCGCCTGTCCACGCTTGGCCACCAACTAATTTGGCAATTTCCTGGGCTTCGTGTTCTGCATAGGTCAGGGCATCGTCGCCAACGCTGTTGTAGCCAAAACAATATTGTTGCTGTTGGCTGCTTGCTGGACGACCCAAGGCATAGCGTACCAAAATTGTGGCACTGGGAGCCAAAGCAATCGCTGGGTTCTCTTCGCGTACCAGCCAATTGCCATCGCTGGTTTGCAAGGCCATAAACGGCACATCGTGCAACGGCCCATGCGGCACAACATACACCAAATCAAGCGTGCTCAGCAACGCTTCGTATGGCTCGATTAAGGCTTGCGAAATTGCCTTCAAAATCCGTGGTTGCAGCAAGCGATGGTGCCCGCCATGGCCACGGGTCAGGTTCAATGGATTGAAGCTATGCTGCTGGATTGTGGCATTGGTTGCTGTAATTGCCACGCTATACAAGGCTGGTTCAAGGCTAAAGTGGTGCAAAATTGGTGATTTGCGTTCGGCCAAGGCTGCCAAGAAGCGCAACGATCGGCCTAGCACGCCGACAGTAAAGTATTCAACAATTGCCGTGCGTTGATCAAGCTTGGCTTGGATTTCGGCCAAATTGGCACATTGTTGCGAAAGCTCGGCGGCTGGGCTGGCATCGCCTGCTTGGAGCGCATCAAGGAACGCTCGCGAACGAGCGCGTTCGATATAATTGACAGCTTGGGCCGCATCGCCACGCTCAATGCACAAGACTACCATGTGCTCATAGACCTGTTGGGCAGTGCTAATCAGGCCCAATTTGGTATCTTCATCGCGGAACGAGGTGCGTAAATCTTCGATAATCGCAATCGATTCGGCAAAAGCGGTAAAAGCGGCATCGATTGCGCCACTGCGGCGTTCAGCATCGCCGCGATGGTTGAGAATTAAGGCTAATTCATGGCGATTATTTTGTTGCCGTGCCAAATCTTCTGCTTGGGCATAAATTGCCAAGGCTGCTTGATAATCGTGCATGCTACAGTAGAGCAAGCCCAAAAATGCCAATGAATCGCGCAAACTATCGTCATTGGGCACAACGCTGGCCCGCGCTGCTTCAATACTAACTTGATAGGCCTGTTCGCTGGCCACCAAATCGCCTGCTAGATGCTTCAAAAAGCCAATGTGCCAATACAAATTGGCCAAATCGCCCACTGTATCGAGGGTTTCGTAGAGTGCCGCCGAACGGCTGAAATAGCTGTCGGCTTCATCCCAACGACATAAATAGAGCAAATTTGAGCCAACTTCGTAGAGCGCATGGGCTTCGCGGTAGCGATTGCCCGCTCGTTGCAAGGCTTCCAACGCTTGCAAACTGAGTTCAAGCGCCTGTTCTGGGCGTTGCAAATGATTGGCCAAAATGCTCTGATTGAGCAAACTATGGCCTTGGTAAAGCCAATTTTGCACCTGTTGGGCGTGTTGGTTTTGCTCAATATAATGTTGAATCGCTTGATCATACGCTCCGCGAAACCAAGCCAACGTGCCCAAGCTGTTGATCACCATTGGCAATAAATCGGCTTCGAGGTGGATGTCGTCGCGCAATTGTTGTAATAAACTTTGGGCCACAGCATACTGGCGTTCAAGCCGCATGTGGATAATTGCGCTGTAGAGCATCAAAAGCTGCTGTTGGCGCGAATTAACGTGCGGAATGCTGCTGGCTTGCTCCAACACCTTGGCGATGGTTGGCCACTCGCGGCGGGCCGAAAGCAATTCCAAATATGATTCAAGGTAGTACAACCAGCGTTGCAGCTCAAAGTTCCAAGCCTCTGCCACTAGACGATTGAGTTGTTGCTGGCTATACTCAAGGGCAGCAGCAAAAACTTCGTGCTCGCGGTAGGGAAGTTCAGCCAAAACTGGAGCTTCGTGCAACTCATACCAACCGTGATCATGGTGCTTGAGCATAAATGTGCTTTGGCAAAAACGCTCAATTTGTGCGGGTGAATACGGTGTGAGGCTAGCCAACTGAGCAGAATCACACCAACGCAAGAGCCAGATGTAAGATGTAAGTGCCGGTGTAACCGTTGATTCAAAGGCATCATCAAGTAAAACCATACCATCACCCTTGGTCTATGCAACGCCATCCAGCATGCCTAGGTTTGTGAGAGATCAGGCACACCATCCGCGTAATTGAAGCAAAGTTCTAGCGCTACTATACTCGATTTTGATCGGCTTTGCTACCGAAGTAGCCCTTGTTTTGTGACATTGGGGGAATGCGATCATGTCCACACCACACGCCCAAGTTTATTTCAACCGCTACAATCTTTTTAATACAACACCGAACCCAGCCCCAAGCGGCAATACTGATTGGTACACCAATCAGCCAAGTATGCAATTAAGCAATCCACACTTGGTGCAACGGGTGGCAAGCCAACTCGCCTTGCTGAGCAATTGGTCATTACCAGCTGCCAATTTGCTGGGCCTGCAAGACCTCAATTGGGCCTTTTGTGTGTATGATCTGCAACAACAGCTCGCTGCCAACGCCAACAGCGACGATTTGCCAAATTATCCAACCGCCTATGCTCAAGTTCAAGCGAGCCATAACACGACTCAAACCACCAGCGCAACCAAAGTATGTTTGTTTAATGTCTTGGTGGCGATCGAATGGGTGCCGAGCGCTGGCGAGCTTAATCAATTGCAATGGGCTTTTCGCCGCGCCTCAGATTTCTTGTTTGATGTGAGCAATGGCACGATGGCCTTTGGTCAAGTGGTGTTTGGTGGCGTTGATAAGATGCGCGCCGCTGATATTCAAATTTTGGCTTCCAATCGCTATCATCCCCGTAGTTGGCGCGAAGGGCTGTATACCGATTCCAAGCATATGCCAATTCGCTTGGGCCGTGGCATGTGGGAACGTCAAGGTAGTTTTAGCATTCCTTGGCACGAGCCAGAGGGCTATCGGGTGATTGTGCACGAATGGATGCACTACGCAATTGGCTTGCGCGATCAATATATTAATTCAAATAATGCTGAGCATCCAGATTTGGCCTTACCCTCGTTCAACCCAACTGCCGAATCGATTATGGCGCACTTGGTTGGCTCGAGCGAAGTGATGCGGATTGACGGCGGCGACGATGTTTGGCAGCCATTCCGTGCTCAAACTGGGGCTGGTTTGCCCTACAGCGCCATGGCAACTGCGCCATTTGATCAGCCGCGCATTGGGCCAGAACGCTTGCCCTTGCCCTTGCCCGTATTTCACCATGGCTTTGGCAGCAATCCGGTGGCCGAAGTTGCCACCCTCACGATTAGCAATACGCCAATTGCCAACCTCAATCGTGGCTGGGTTTATTTGTTGCGTGGCAGCCTGAATGCGCCGACCACGCTTATTCCGCAGGGTAGCCTCGATTCGCGCGTGCATTCGCAGGGATTTAAGTTGCTTGGCGCAAATGCAGATGATTATGTGCTGGTGATTGGCGACCAAGCCAATGGCACAACGGCGGTGTATGTCGCGCAGCTCGAAGGCAATCCGCCTGAACTTAACTGGATTGAATGCACGCCCAGCCAATTTCCTTTGGTCGCGGTCATGCCCTATGGCTCAGTGGTGCAAGGCGCGTACAGTGTCAAAGTTGTGACCCAAGCGGGCCTAACGCCGACCGCGATTTTTGTGGCTGCTGCTGGCGAGCAAAATGCCTATGCCGTCGATAGCAATGGCGTGGTTAATAATTTGCCGTCGCTTGATGGTACAGCTTTCTTGGTATTTGAAGGCCAAACTGGCATTCAATTGGCGGTTGTAGCCTATTCTGAGGGTGGCAATCCTCCCAGCCATAATCCAACTGCACCAATTCCATTAACTGCTGGCTCATCGGAAGGCAATTTGATGGTCTTTTTCAATCAAGCTGCCGAAAGTCGCGCCAGTGAACTCAACCATTTGCGGGTGATTACCACGACGATGTATGGCTCGTGCAGCAGCTTTCCTAATACAACTGGTACTGCCCAAAGCCGCGGCTATATTTTTGCCTTGGCCAGCAATGCAGCCTTGCCCAGCGATGTTGGGGCGAGTGTGCCGCTCAAGCCAACCTTGGTGCTCAACTACGATAATGCTGCATTATTGAGCCTTGGCACAACCAGCGGCATTGCTGGAGTGTTGAAGGTGTATAGCGCCAACGGAACCACGCCACAGGCCGAGCTTTCGAAGCATTTTGTGGATCGTGGCTATGTGGCTTTGGCCTTGAATGCCACGAGTGCTAGCGGTTTATTTGCCAGCACACCAACCCCTGAGTTCTTCCGGCTTTATGGCCAACAATTCTCGATTTAAGCAGGAGCAAGCGCCCATGGCCAAAACCATGGGCGCTTTATTGTTGTATGCAGATTGAGCGCATCATTTAGAGGGTGCGAACGCTGCGCACTGGCTCATTTGGGCCAAGTAGGCTCATTGGTTGCTGCTGATTACTCGGATTAGTGGGCTTGCTGGCGCTGGCCACAGTCCGGCGTAAACGCCATTGCAAAGCAGCAATTTCCTCGGAGATGGCACGCAAACTCTCAACTTCATCACGTAAATCTTCTACTACTGCCGACGAACCAAACTCAACCCGCTGCGGTTCGCGCAATGGGCGACGAGGCCGCTGGGTCGAAACATCGCCAAGTTGCTCTTGCATCGTGCCTAATAAACTCATCAAATAGGCCCATGATTCGTTTTCTTGCTGGCTGACTTGCTTTGAATGCTGGCGACGTTCGTTCATCCAGCCTTCGAGTTGGCAGTGCAAGCTATTCAAGCGCGTATCAAGATGCTCGATTAGTGGGCGGCTAAAGTCGGCTGGCTGAGCTGCTAATTTGGCAACCGTTGCTGGAAACGAGGTATGCAGCGTTTCGAGCTGGCCTTGTAGATGACCAAGCGACGAGCCAAGTTGGGCTTGGCGACGGGCTACAACCTCTTGCTCGCCCAGAACATCGCTCAACAAGGCTTTAAGCTGCTGATTTTCTTGTTTGGCCCGATGCTCTTGCTGGCCCAACAAATGCGGCACAAACCACAAGAGCAGCACTGCCAAGAGCAATAACGCGCCGCTCATCAATAAAAAGACAATCTGCATAACCAACCTCCATTGCAAGTGCGATCAGGCTTCATTATAGAAAAAAGCCCGCTCGCTGAGAGGATGCAGGGGTTACAGCTTGATGACAGCTCACCGAAGTATGAAGAACGAGGGATGAAGGATGAAACTGAATCTATACTAAGCAATGTTTGATTGGAAATAATGGTTTGCTGGGCATGATCAACTGGTATAGTAATGCCAGATTGTGCTACGAGGATTGTGCGATGACGCTGCTTGAGATTGATCGATCGTTGGAGCCAGAACCGTTGCTTGATCCAGAACGCCGCGCTTTGGCCCAATTGTTGGCCCAGTATGCGCTGCACGATGGACGCTTCGGCTTTTGTATGCCGCAGATTTATGCGATCCGTGAATCGCAACCGCATCAACGTTCGCTGCCAGCACTCTATCAGCCAAGCGTTTGTATTGTGGCGCAAGGGGCCAAACAACTGGTGCTCGGCGATCAGACCTACAATTACGATGCAGCGCATCTGTTGGTTGTGGCGATTGATTTGCCGGTCGCTGCCCAAATTACCCAAGCCAGTCTTGCTCAGCCTTATTTATGCTTCAAGCTAGAGTTTGATGTGCAGCGGGTGGCCGAATTGGCGCTCAAAGTCTATCCGCAAGGACTGCCAGCGCCAACTGAGCTGCGGTCAATTGCCACCGAGCGCAGTAATCGTCAACTGGTGCAGGCCGCCATTCGTCTGCTTGAGCTTATGCAGTATCCTACTGAGGCTGAATTACTCGCTCCTTTGGTAATCGATGAGATGATTATTCGCTTGTTGCATAGCCCATTTGGCAATCGCTTGGCCCAAATTGGCCAAACCAGCTCACGAGTTACGCCCGTGGCGCAGGCAATTAGCTGGTTGCGCCAGCATTTTGCCCAACCAATCCAGGTTGAGCAATTGGCCGATTTGGCTCATCTGAGTGTTTCAGCTTTTCATCTGCATTTCAAAGCAGTTACCGCGCTCAGCCCAATTCAGTTTCAAAAAACCTTGCGTTTGCATGAAGCGCGGCGCTTGTTGGTTGCAACGACGCTTGAGATTGGCCAAATCGGCCAGCAGGTAGGCTATGCAAGCAGTTCGCAATTTAGCCGCGAGTATCGGCGCTATTTTGGTTGTTCGCCAACTGATGATCTTGCACGTTTGCGGCGCTCGCAAGTTTAGGCTTGCTCAGCCAAATATTGCTCATCGCTGACATGTTCTAGCCATTCAACAACTGCGCCATCAAGCTGCTCTTGGAGGGCGATATGGGTCATTGCGGTGGTTGGGCTAGCGCCATGCCAATGCTTCTCGCCTGGTGCAAACCAAACCACATCGCCTGGCCGAATCACTTCAATCGGCCCGCCCCAACGTTGGGCTAAGCCACTACCAGCAGTTACAAGTAACGTTTGCCCAAGCGGATGAGTATGCCATGCAGTACGAGCGTTTGGCTCGAAGGTGACGCTTGCACCGCGCACCCGTGCAGGTTCGGGCGCTTGAAACAACGGGTCGATTCGTACCGTGCCGCTAAAATAATCTGCCGAGCCAACCTCTGAGGGCTGCGAGCCATTGCGTTTAATATTCATCACACGCTCCACAAATAAACTCATTGCTGCCAGTATAGCCAATGTTTGCTATGTTTAATTGCCTATTGCTGCATGGTTGTTGCCCAATGCTCCTTACTTGATGTAACTACCCGAATAGCTACAGATAAAATAGTATTATAGGTTAATATACTATTTGTCTGTATGTTTATTAAAAATATCAAGCCATTGATTTAGCTCAATATTCTCAAATGAATCTTCAGTCTCAAAAATTCGGTCAGAGCGATCATATAAACCCTCTTTAAATTCACAATCAAATTCGAGTGTTTGATCAATATAATTAAATAAAGGAATATTGTAAGGCTGATCAATTAAATGATGAAGCTGTTCTTGTTGGGATGTATTTGTGCGATTTTTTTGTAATCGCCGATCAATGTCAGATAATAGTAAATCTTTGGTTGTATAGCCAATACATGCATCTGCGTAGCGCAATAGCGTTGCAACCGCAAGACCTAAAGCCTGCAATGGAATTGTTCGCTCAACTAGATCGGTTCCGCGATGAACATAGTTATTGCGGCTCTCAAAGACTCTTTCAAGTGCATAATGGTCTGTCAACTCGATCCCAAGTATTGTTCGAACTCGTTCTTTGATTTTCTTGTAAGGTGTTCGTCTATGATCATTTGTTAGCAAAATTTCAAGTGCGGTAATTGCGCCAAGCAATTGATCTGTATACGTTGTAGCCATAATTGACTTATAAAGCCTAGCAACTGCTTGGCGCAAAGTTATTTGGACTGAGTTTTGGGCATTGCTATGCATACTTCGCCAAAGACTATTTAAACAAGCGTTGCTACAATTGGCTTCAAATTGACTATAAGACCACTCTAGAATGTCATAGTTGGCTGAACGAGTAAAGGTTTCTAATGAAATACCACCTGACCATGATGATAAACGCTGTTGATTGATGGGATTGTAGAGTACAAAATGATCTTCTTGTTCTAAAAAATCATGAGCAAGCCCACAGCGATAAACATCTTTTGGCTGTATTAATCCCATAATACTTAAAAATCCAGCTATTTGTTGCTGGCGGATTGTTACTTGTAGCATAAAATGTTCGTTTGAACGCTCTTCGTCAAACCATTCTGTATTAATCACGCCTGATTGGCGAATACCAAGATAACTGCCTTGATGATCAGCAATGCGACTACCTGACTTAACTTCGTCTAGATGTTGCAATAAATCGGCATGATTGATGATTAAGGCATCGCCAAAAATTGGAGCATTAAATAGCTTTGTACTGTCACCAGTTAAATCAATTCCTGCAATTGGCTTGAAAACCCACCATGGTGTAGCTGGAGGTCGTGGCAACATACTGATTACACTCCTATCATTGCCTGTTTTGGGGCATTATAATAGCTTGATGTCGCACATTTGTGCATAATATACTATGTATACTGAAGTGTTGTTGGTGATGAAATGAGATCTACTAAAAACTGCCACATTTAATCGCTGTGACAACCATTGTCAACGAGGTGATTATACTTGAGCTACCAACCGCGAGCTTTAGCCTACAGGAGAATATCGCGTGCAGCAAGAAACCTATTTCATTGATGCCTTACAGCAGCCCAGCCAAGCGTTGACCTATCTGGTCAATCAGCAATTAGCAGCGCATTATCCCGATAAGGCGATTCTCCAAACTCAAGATTGCGATTTTGATGTGCGCACTTATGCTGAGGCTGGCTTTTGCGAGCTTCGGGTGCTCCAACAACCGCACCCACAAATTGGTTATAGCTGGGTGCGTGGCGAAGAAGGCTCGGTTGCCCGCTATTTGGAAAATGCGTGGCAAACCGTCACATGGAATGACCAGCAGTTCGAGTTGATTGGTATGACGTGGAATGCCTATGGTAACCAGATGACCATTCAATATCTGATTGGCGCTTCGCAAGCGGCAGTTGAGGAGTTTTTCAAGGCTGTTTCTGCTTGGAACACCGAAATTCGCGATGAAATTATGGTGTTTGAGGAAGGCAGTTGGGAAAAGAACCAAGAATTATTTTATGCGATTAAAAATACATCACTTGATAATTTAATTTTGCCTGGCACACTTAAAAACGATATTTTCCGCGATTTGCAGCGCTTTTTCGAAGCCAAGGAAACCTATACCCACTACAATATTGCTTGGAAACGGGGAATTATTTTGGTCGGCCCGCCTGGCAACGGCAAAACGCATATGATCAAAGGGTTGTTGAATGCCTTAGATTATCCATGTTTGTATGTTAAAAGTTTCGATGCCCAATATACAACCAATAATGCCAATATTCGGGCGGTGTTTGATCGGGCGCGGCGCAGTGCTCCCTGTATCGTGGTGCTCGAAGATTTGGATTCATTGATCAACGATAACAATCGCGCCTTCTTCTTGAACGAAGTTGATGGTTTTACCTCGAATCAAGGAATTGTGCTGTTGGCAACCACCAACCACCCAGAGGATATTGACCCAGCGATTATGAACCGCCCAAGCCGCTTTGATCGCAAATATTACTTTAGTTTGCCAGAGTTGGCCGAGCGGATGGCCTATATTCACCAATGGAATAGTGCCCTGCACAGCTCGACCCAATTAACCGAGGCTGGAATTCAACAGGCAGCAGAGGCTACTGAAGGCTTTTCATTTGCCTATTTGAAGGAATTATTTGTTTCGGCCCTGATGCGTTGGATCGATACCAAAGATCAAACAGTGATGGATACGGTAATTTTGGAGCAAGCTACATTTTTGCGTGAGCAAATGGTGACCGAGCAGCCAGCAGCGGCAGAAGACGAAGCCTAATTTTTGCTGGCTATAGGGTATTTGGCCCAGCAACGAGCGCATGATCAACCTGATCATGCGCCCTGGATTTTCTTGGCTGCGCAAGATTTTTAAGCTTGATTAACTGGTTTTTTGCGGCGTAAGAAGGCGATACTGGCGACAAAGACCACTAAGGCTGCCCCTGCAATCACGGTTGCAGCACTATCAATTTGCATCGATTTGCCTTCACTGGGAGCCATGGCCATTAAGCCATTGAAGCCAGCAATGATAAAACTAAGGATAACTGCCAACCAACCCCAAACTTTTTTGCCTGTGAAGGCCAAGCCACTAAGGACAAGGCTTAAGCCAACTGTGCCTGCGATCAGGCTATAGAGCACTCTGGCTCCTGATTCAACCAGATCGCTCTCTTCTTTGAGCACATCAATAACGCTAACGTTAATGCTGCTATCGGCGGTGCTCGAAACATAGGGTAGAAAAAGCCCAACAACCATAATTAAACTTCCAACCAGCATCACAATTGCAGCGATTGGCAGCGCTTTGGGTTTGCTGGCGAGAGCTGTGCTTGTTGCTTGTGCCATGACGATTGCTCCATCAATAAAATAGTTGATGGAGCAATCATAGACCGACCGACTAACATCCGAACCAGCATGGGCTAACGTTTAGACTAACATAATTAATTGCTATTAAAGAATTTTACTCATTTGCATCATATACACCTGTAGCTCTATCAACACCATAAAATATTGATCTCATCGATCGTCCTTGTCCTTGCTTTATATAATGAGATGTAGTACTTTCCATAGGCATATGCATAGATTCGTAAAATATATCGAATAAGTTAATTTCTTCGCGATAATTAATCATTGCTTGAATTGGTGGTCCCCCTTCGTTGCATTGAGAATCGTTACATTCACCCCAGGTAAGACTTGAATTTACATAACCATTCTTTTTTATTTCTTTATATATTAAGTAAATTCCTGGCGGAATGCTTTCCTTTGGGGCCAGAGCCATATGCTGTAATGCATCCATAAGCGTCTTAGTAACCACAGCCGTTTCAGGGCCCAATACTGCCACAACACTATCAAAATCTACCAAGAGAGTAACAGCGGCAATGTCTTTATAGCCACCACTAATCTCCGCACCTTTTATAGTAACTCCTATATTTTTACTTTCCAGAAGAGCTTTTAACTGAGTTAATGCTCGTCGGGCTTGGGTAGCATTTCGAATAACCGTTTTTACATGTCCAGTTGGGTCGGTGTAGGTTAGTGGGTTGTTCTGGACATAGCTATAGCGATTGAGGCTTTGTGGGTTGGCTGGTCCCCACGGTGTGCCAATATCCTGTTGTTGGGATTGGCTCAGGGTGAACCATGGTGTGCTGCGTTGTTCTTGGTTGAGGCTCATGGTAAAAGCTGGGTCGGTAAAATCGGTGGTCAATGAGCGTAAGCCACTGCCATTCATCGAGCCGCTTGGGCTGCCTGACACCACCGTATCGGCGCTGATAAAGCGGCCAATCTTGGGATCGTAGTAGCGCGCATTCATAAAGATCAAGCCCGTATCATCGCGGTATTGGCCGGTGTAATTGATTTTGGTGCTGCTGGCTCCACCCTCGCGAATATTGCCCCATGGGTCAAATTCTTGTTTGTGTTTCAGCAGGCCGCTGGCGTTGGTTACGATGCTGACCGAGCCAAGCTGATCGCCATGGAGATAGCTCATGGTATTGTCGCTATCACGGTGGGCGACAATGCTGCCATTGAAGGTATAGAGCTTGCGAGCGTTCACCCCAAGTGTATCTTCCCATGCGCCTTCAAAGTAGACAATTGTTTGGCCATTGGCAATGCGCGCGGCCCGCTTGCCATCAGCATCATAGACATATTGCTCTTGCACGCTGTAGGTATCAACACTTGGTTGATTGGGGCTGGCAATGCGGTTGGGGCAGGTAATTGGCGTAATTGCCTCAGGTGCAAGCGCAGCAGGAACTCGTTGTTCTCCATTATCACAACCGCTGCCGCTGCTCCTTGGCGCACGCAGATATGATTCAACTTGCACGAGGCGGTTGGCGTAATCCCAGCTATAGCGGTTGCCGTTGCCATTGGTGGCTGTGCCTGTGTAGGTGGTGCTGAGATTGCCATTGGTATCATAGGTATAATTTTTACTCCCAATCGTGGTGGCGGCATGCGGGCGCGCGCTACCAGCAGCAGGGTAGGTATAAGTAACCCCAGCTTTGCTCAACAAATTGCCAATTGAATCGTAGCTCATGCTTTGGTCGTATGCGCCTGCGCTATCGCCCGTTGTCCAAGCGCGGGTTAGGCGATTTTGGTCGTCGTAGTTGAAATATTGAATCTGGCGGGTTTGATTGTTGGTTGCATTGTCCCATGTGCCGATGCCATTCAAATTGCCAGCTTTATCGTACCAATAGTTGCGGGAATAGAGATTGGTGCCTTGGGCTGAAAAGATTTCAAGCGTTTCTAAGAGCCGAGTTGGGTCGTCGTAGCGATATTGGTTGTAGCTGCCATTGCCATAATTGACGCGGGTTGGCTGATTCAGTGCATCGTATGTGGCTCCAGTAACGTAACACCCACCAAGCGAGGTACACAGGCTATAGTCGCGCCATGCTGCATCGTAATTGTAGGTTACGGTTTCGTCGATTGGCTGATAGCGGCGAGTTTTGACCCGATCAGCGCTATCGTAGCTGGTCAAAATATGGTGGGCATTGGTCAAATCGGTGCTGTGACCTGTGAATATTTCGCGGCCACGGGCATCATATTCCCAGCGCTGAAAGGTGGGGATTGTGCCATTGGCCAAGACTGTTTGCATCGAGGTGCGATGGCCCTTGCCATAATTGTAGCCAGCGGTTTGTTGGCCAACAAAATCATAGAAATAATCGTTATGGCTACCATCGGGTAAAACTTGGCTAGTCAAACGGTTGAGCGCATCGTATTTGAAGCTGATGGTTTGACCTTTGGCGTTGGTTTGGCCATTTAAGTTGCTGGCTGCGTCGTAGCTATAGTTGTATTGGCCCATATCAGGGTCTTGGATGCGCATTTTGCGGCCAAGCGAGTCATAGCGCATGGTGCTTGTGTTATTTTGGGCATCGATCACTGTTGTCAGCCGATCAAGCGCATCGTAGCTATAGCGCGTGTTGCTGGCAACCGACCAATTGGTGGTGTATGCGCCAGCACAAGCGTAGCTAGCCCAATAGCCAGTGGCGCAGTTGCCGTTAATTTCGTTCACTTCGCGCAAACGGCCAAACACATCGTAGCGATATTGGGTGCGGTGGCGATTTTGATCGATTACATCATCATAGAGAAAACTACTGGTTACCCCATAATGGTGCTCGACCGTTCGGTTGCCAGGGCTGGTGATGATCAATGGCCGATTCAAGCCATCGAAGCTGGTCGTGGTTGCTTGATAAAGCGGATTGCTAGCGGGAACATAGCCCCAGAAATTGCTGCTATCAGTAACATAGCGTGGCTCGGATTGGCTGGTGGCGCGGCCCAAGCCATCGAAATTGGTATCGTTGACAATATGTTGGCTACCATCGATGCTCTCGGCTTTGGTTTGAATTTCTTGGCCAAAGCCGTTGTAGAAGTGTAAAATTGGTCGGATAGCGCTCTGACCAGCATCTTCGCGCAGGCTGACGAGATATAAAATTGGGCGATAAGTGTCGTAGTAATCGATATGGGCGGTTGGAAAGCTGCTGCTATCGCCTGGCTTGATCAAATTGGTCATCCGACCAAACCCATCATAGGTTGCCGAAGTGGCATTACCATTAAGATCGATTACCTTGGTGACGCTGCCCATTTGGTAATCGTACTCAGCTTGTTGACTTTGATTGAGTGGATTGGTTTCGCGAACAGGATACGCATGGTAGGTGCTATCATATTCAGTGGTGCTGGTACGGGCAGCGGTTCCTTTGCCTGGCACGCCATAATTTACCGAGCCATTGGTATTGATCCGCGTGCTGTAATCGAGGTTATAGCTGGCTTGGGTTGTGCGGTTGCCATAGACATCATGGCCATAAACGACATCCGATCCATAGAGGGTTGTACCAGTTAAGTCGGTTTGCAGTGGCACGTTGAAATAGTGGCTTTGGCGGGTGATCAAGCCACGAGTGCCAAGCACGTTGGTTGTGGTTGCGCCATCGTAGAAATTGGCCGAAAGCATCAAATAGCGGCCTTGGCCATCGGTAGTCGCGGTTTGCCATGGCCGATCAACGATATAGCTGTTGGCATCATCGCGGGTTGTATACCAAGCCAGTTCTTTGCGCAGCACCGTGCCAGTATCGTCGGCAACACTTTTTGCGGTTAGGTTGCCATAAGTTGCTTCATAGGTTGAACTGGTGGTGATGCTGCGGGCATTGGTTGTGCCTGCTTCGTAGGTGCTTTCGCTGGTTGCGGCGCTATAGTTGAAGGCGCGCCATAAGCCAGCTCGTTTGTAATGGTTGCTTTGAGTGGCATGAGTGGCATTGCCATCATTGCCATAGAACGGTAAGGTAATGCGGGCATAATTATTGGTTATGCGGCTCAAGCGTGAGCCATTGAACCAAGTTTCTTGGGCGCTAACTTTGCCCTTCCAGCTTTCGCTATCGCGCATGGTCAGGTAGCAGCTATCGTTAACATTCACATATTGATTGCCAGGTGCAGGAGTGATAATTGCTGGCTGACAGGGCGTAGCAGCGCTGCCCCCATTGCCTTGATGGAACCATGTCTCGGTAGTGCGCAAGAGCGGTGCTGTAGCGGTGCTGCCATCGTAGATGCGCTCGCTAACTTGAGCATGGCCGCGAAACTCGCTTTTTTCGGCGTGGGCCAAGGCAAAGCGGCTATCGCCATTGCCACTTTCTGGGTAGCGGGCATAGATAACTGCCGCCGAGTGATTGTCGTCGTTTAAGGCAGGGTAGGCATAGCTATACTTGCTCAAATAGTCGCGGCTATAGGCTAAATTGCTGCTATCAGCCTGAACGACATTAGCCACCCGATAATAGTTTTGGTAATACTTGGCATAATCGGCAATGCCTTGATTCCAAACATGTTCATAATTGATCGTCAGTAAGCCACCTTGGCCGTTATCAACTTGGGTTAAGCGGTTCCAACCTGGGGTTGGCTCAAGCGCATTGCCTTGGCTTAGCCCATAGCTAAAGCTGATTGCTGGTAGTGGTTCGTTGTTTTTGCCCAGCCGTTGGACATTGGCTAAGGTTAATACCCGCTGCCCATTGCTCACATCAGCACTAACACTATTAGCAAAGGCTGCATAATTGAGCTTGTAGGCCCGCATTAATTGATAGTTACTTTGGTCAGGTGGCATGCTCAGCACTTTAATTTTGTCGATCCGATAGGCTTCATGGGGTGTGCCAGCCTTGCCCATAACCCGCGAGCTGGTGTATTCCCAGTTCAAATCGACATTTTCAGTTGGAGCCGACCAACGCGGACTCATATCGAACGCGAGGGCATAGCGCGGTGTGCCAGTGCCGGGCGTTGCGCCATCGTAGCCCCAAAATACATTTTGCAGGAACCAAGTTGGGTGGATTGGCTCGGCGGCTTGGATGGTATCAACATGATATTCGTAGACTACCGCATTGCCACTGGGATCAACCACTTTGGTCAGCAGCCATTTGTAGGTTTCAAAGCGATTGGCTGGCGAGTTGGTTCCCCAGCGTAGAGCCTGATTAAACTCGTAGCGGGTGCCATTCTTAGTCCACGCTGTCCAAGTATCACTGCTGGCCGATTTGCGCAACTTGACGAAGGTTTCGTCGGTTGCATGCCACGTCCAGTTTGCCTCGGCGAGATTGGTGTAGTTGCCATCAAGGGGCTGCCCTCGCACCATATCTGATGATTGTCCATCAAAAACCAGGCTGAAGCTATCCCATTGATGGTCGCTTGAGCCAGCGCTAGTGGTGCGGCCAATTGAGCCGCCGATGCCTAAATCCCAGCCTTTGCCCACTGAGCTAGCTTGCCATAATGGCCGCGTACCGTTGCTGCCATCGGATGCAGCGCTGGAATAGCTCAAATTGACCACTGGTTTATGGCCAGCAGCACCAGCAGGCACTTCAATTGGCACGCTATAGCTGGCAGCGCCAGTAAAACCACCGCCTTGAAAGCCTTGCAGGGTGGGCAAATAGGCGGTTGAGGGCGAAGAACCATCACTTAAGTTAAATGCGCCATCGTTGGTAATCGTCGCTTTGGCCACATGATTGACCGAATCAATCGTGGTTGCGAGGCTTTGCCAGCTTTGGCTGGCTTGATCATAATGGAACAACCTGAGGCTTTGCTCTTGGATCCCAAGCACTTGCAATTCTTCTGGGCTATAGGCAAATTGCAATTCAACTGGGGCAAACGATTTTTGGCTTGCCTGAATTTCAAAACTGCTGAATCCACGCCGCTCAGGCACAAATTCGCTATACTGAAGGGCTTTTGAGGTTTTATTAAGCGCCATAGTTTGATAAGGAACATAGCTGAAATGTGCTGCATGTGCTCCAGTTGGCAAGGCAATGCTGACCCGTTGGTCGCTGCTTTGGAGCATTTGGTCTTGAGTTTGCCAATGTTCAACTTGTTTGGCGGTAGTTTGAGGGGCAATCAATGCGCCAGCGCTGAGGGTCGCTGCTTGAGGGAGATTGCTAGCATTGGCATGCGGATTAAACAACAAAGCACCATGCGTAGGGCGGCTCGTAATCCGAATGCTGCCGCTGAAGGTTTGCTGGCTTTGTGGCTTTAAGCGTTTAATCTGCCATTGCCACTGAGTTTGATCAACAAGGTTGGTCTTGCTGAGCGCCTGAACACCAGCAGGAACGGGTAGCGAAACCACAATATTGTGGCCTTCGGTGGTGCTGCGGTTGATTAGGGTCAGCGTAAATGGTACAGCTTGGCCCACACTTACTTGGTGCGCCAGATTGAGCTCGAAGGTTAACCCTGGTGCAGCAACGGCATTAGTTGTCGCCAATTCAACTGCTTGCTGCGTGGGCAGCACATAATCAACAGTGCTGCTCAGCGGAATTGCCTGACGTTGCGGCGCGACTGTGGGTTGCTGGGCGCTGGTGGAAGGAACCAACATTTGGGCAAGGCTACAAGCAAGCAGGAGCATGCTTAGCCGTTTCCAACGACGATTACTGGGGATCATTCAGACCTCACACAGAAAACATGAACACCATTCAACCGACAGCAGCTATAGCCGCCGATTGGGTATCGCAATAAACTCCTTTGTTGATTACGAATTGACCGTTGTTAGCATAGTGAACGCTGCTAACATGTGCGCCAACATCGGCTAACATGTTGACGAACATTTTTTGATGGTCTCCTCATGCCATCCGGAGAGAGTTTGAATATGACCGCCGATAACGTCATTACAATTGAACAGCTAGAAATTAATTTGACCGAGCAACGAGTTCGTCGTGGAGCCATTAATTTGCATCTTGGTCGCAAAGAGTGGGCTTTGCTCGAGATTCTGCTGCTTAATCGCAATCACGTCTTGACTCACCGTCAGCTTTTGCAGCATGTTTGGGGTGCTCATTACGAGCGTGATAGTAGCTATTTATTGCATGTCGCGATTGGGCGGCTCCGTGAGAAACTTGGCGATAAGCCCCCACGCTATATTCTGGCCGAGGCCGATTTGGGCTATCGATTTGTGTTGCCCACGCCCAATGCTCCCATAATTGCAATCCCCGAACCAAGCCTAGCCTTGGCAGTGCCGATTACCTATACCAACATTCCCGCTCCGCTCAATGCCTTTATTGGTCGGGAGCATGAGCAACACACCCTCGGGCAGCTTTTGCGCCAGCCACATATCCGCTTGATGAGTATTTTGGGCACAGGTGGAGTTGGCAAAACCCGCTTGGTGTTGCAAACTGCCTTGCAATGGTTGCCGCTCTTTCATCATGGCGTGCATGTCGTCGATTTAGCTGCTTTACGTGACCCCGACTTGTTTGTCAATACAATTATGCAATCCTTGGGCATAAAAACTTCAAATCAAAGCCCATTATTGAAGCAACTCAAAGATTTTTTGCACGATAAACAACTGCTGCTGATCCTTGATAATTTTGAGCAATTGCTTGAAGCTGCGCCGCTTGTGACCGATCTCTTAGCGCATGCGCCACAGCTAAAAGTCGTAACCACAAGCCGCGAGGCGCTTAATATCTATGGCGAGCAACGTTTTGAATTACTGCCATTTGCTGTTGATTTTGACCATCTATCAATGATGAAGCAACAATTGCTCCAACAACCAGCAATTAGTCTTTTTTTGGCTCGTGCTCAAGCGGTTCAAGCAAGTTTAAATCATGAAACCGATGGAGGTATTATTGTGCAAATTTGTCAACGACTTGATGGTCTTGCGTTGGCAATAGAGTTAGCTGCTAGCCGTAGTAATATTTTTCCATTACCGATGTTGCTCGAGCGTTTAACCAAACGCTTAGCATTTATCAATAATGGCCCGCGTGATGTTCCTGCTCGTCATCAGACCTTACAAGCAGTTATTGAGTGGAGTTATCTTTTACTCAATCCTCGAGAGCAAGCATTATTTAGCCAATTGGCTGTATTCAGCGGAATCTTTGATCTTCAAGCAGTTTTAGGTGTTTTTTCATCTCTTGAACATTCAGATTTAGAATTAATCGTATTTAGTTTAGTCCAAAAACATCTTTTACAGTATCGAGAAAGCGATCAACGCTTTTATTTTCTCGAGACAATTCGTGAATATGCTGAGCAGCAATTAAATGAAAGACCTGATGCTGCTTGCTACTACACAGCCTATATTGATTATTATCGAAATTTTGTTCAAGCCCATAGCCATGAATTAACTGGCTCTGAGCAACAGCATTGGATGCAACAATTTCAGGCTCATTATGCCAATATTCGGGCAGCAATTGGCTATAGCTTGAAATCGGGAGCGCTTGCAAGTGCAGCGCATTTGGGCGCTATGCTTTGGAATTTTTGGAATCGAGCGGATATGGCGCAAGAAGGGAGTTATTGGATTCAGCAAATTCTTGGTCACGCTGATCAAATTGACCCAAACCATCGAATTATGATGTTACGTGGGCTAAGCACGTTTATGCGCAATCAAGGTGATTTTCCGCAAGCACAGCAGTATCTAGCCCAAGGATTAACAATTGCTCGCCAAGAACAGCGTGATGATTTGGCAATGGGTTTATTAAATGGAATTGGTTTGCTTTATAAACGTGAAGGTTTATTTGAACAAGCAGCGCAAGCCTTTACTGAAGCAATTCAGCTTGCCCGGCACTTTGATAAAATTCGTGATTTAGCAGCAATTTTAAGCAATCTTGGTGAAGTTCGTCGTAGCCTAGAGCAGTATCAACAATCGCAGAGCGATTTACAAGAATCGTTAGTTTTAGCGCAACAAGTCCATGATCATCATATGGCAGCAAATATCCTGAATAGTTTAGGCTTATTGGCCTATGATACCTGTGATTATCAGCAAGCACACGATTACTATCAACAAGGTCTCAATATTCATCAGCAACTCCAAAATAAACGAGGTATTGCCTTGATCTGTACAAATCTTGCAGATAGTTTGACAAAATTGAAACAATTTAATCAAGCAAATGCCTATTACGAACAGGCCTTAACCAATAGCTATCGTATTGCCGACCCCTATTTTATTTGCCATATTACAATTCAAAAAGCTTGGGCATTGCTTCAACAAGCAGACTACCCTCAATCGCGACAATTACTCATCGAAGCAATTAAACTTGCCTTTCAGCATGAATTTATTGCTCATAGTCTACGCGCTATTTTAGAATTGACTGAATGGTATGTAGCGCAACAACAATGGCAAAATGCAGCATGGATGGCTGGTTTTATGCAACAAAGAGCCGCAGAATATGCTTATTTGCTCGATGGTAATGATCGACGGCAACACCAAGCACGATTAATCGAGTTGCAACAAATCTTGGCTGAATATGATTCGTATTGGCAGCAAGGCTTGCAGAGTATTCCTGAACAGGTATTGAAGCTACTTATAGTTGATGTTGCATGAGCCAACGCAGGATTCTGTTGCTCGCAAAAGCAGAATCCTGCGCTAGCCAAGCTTATTTGGTGAGATCGGCGGCAGCTTGGGCCATAATTGGAATCACTGCGCCAAATTGGGCAAAGCGGGCATCCTTGGTTTGGCCACGTTGATAGCGCGCATAAATTTGGGCCAAAATGACGACCAAACGATATAAACCAAGCACATGATAATAGCGAATATGGCTGACATCGCGGCCTGAGCGCTCTGCATACCGCGCAATAAGCTCAGCGCGGCTGGCAAAACGCTCATCGGTTGGCATCATTGCCACCGCTTGTAAGGCTGGCGGATCATCGGGCTGGCTCCAGTAGCAAAGCAATGTGCCCAAATCAGCCAATGGCTCGCCCAAGGTACACATATCCCAATCAAAGACAGCGATTAATTGGCTGGGATCGTTTTGGCGAAACATCACATTATCAAGCTTATAATCGTTGTGAACGAGGGTTGGGCTTGAGGCTGGCGGCTGCTGCTCGCAAAGCCAGGCATAAACATTTTCCATTGCTGGCAAATCATCGGGCTTGGCGTTATTCCAGCGCTCATACCAACCAACGACTTGACGTAAGATGAAGCCGTCGGGTTTGCCGATGTGGCCTAAGCCAATTGCCGCATAATCGACGGCGTGCAAATCGGCCAAGGTATCGACGAGGGCCAAACTGAGTGCCCGTGGAGCCTCTGGTGTATTGAATTGGAGCGGCAATTCGCGGCGCACAACACTGCCATGGCGACGCTCCATAATAAAAAATGGCGCGCCAATGATTTCAGGTTCGTTACAGAATAAAAAAGTTTGAGGAGCCTGGGCAAAGGCCGGATGCAATTGCGATAAGACCCGATATTCGCGACCCATATCGTGAGCCGAGGGTGCAACAGGGCCAAGTGGCGGGCGACGCAACACATACTCATAATGACCATAATCAAGCAGATAGGTCAAATTGGCAGCGCCGCCACCAAACTGGCGCACGGTTAACGCTTGGCTGGCACCAGGCAACTTATCGTATAAATAATCGGCCAAGGCTGCTTCATTTAACTGCTCATCAGGCCGAACTTGAATCGTATCCATGGGTTGTACCTCGGAAGACTACAGACTTAGACGTTGCGCGCAGGATAGCCATATCGTTTTAAGATTTCGCGAGCGACAACCATTTTGTGCACTTCATCTGGTCCATCGTAAATGCGCGATGCGCGGCCTTGTCGCCACATAAAGGCCAGCGGCGTATCGTCGGAAATGCCTAAACCACCATGGACTTGAATCGCACGATCAAGCACATTCATCAGCATTGCAGCAACGCTAAATTTAATTAGTGAGATGTCAATGCGGGCTGATTTCGCTCCCGCTTGATCAATTTGCCATGCGGCGTGCAGTACGCTCAAACGCGCAGCTTGAATTTCAGCAGCACTTTCGGCAATCCAATGTTGCACCATTTGCTTATCGGCCAACGGCCCGCCAAAGGCCACCCGCTTGGTGCTATATTCGCACATCAAATCGAAGGCGCGTTGGGCTTGGCCAAGCCAGCGCATACAATGATGAATGCGGCCTGGGCCAAGTCGAGTTTGGGCAATTGCAAAACCAGAGCCGCGCTTACCAAGCAGATTTTCGGCTGGCACACGCACATTGGTATATTCAATTTCCCAATGGCCGCCGCCGGTGGTATGGCCCATCACCGAGATTGGCCGCACCAAGGTCAAGCCTGGCGTATCTGCTGGCACAATAATTTGGCTATAGCGCAAATGGGTTGGCGCATCGGGGTCGGTTTTGGCCATGACGATGCCAAAGCCAGCGCCATTAGCATTGGTGCTATACCATTTGCGCCCATTGATCACCCAGTGATCGTCGATCAGTTCGGCGCTGGTTTCGAGCAAGGTTGGGTCGGCTCCGCTGACCTCAGGCTCGGTCATGCTGAAAAACGAGCGCACTGCTGCTTGTTGCAAAGGCCAGAAAAATTGTTCATGCTGAGCTGGCGTGCCATAGTGCCAAAGAATTTCGGCGTTGCCACTATCGGGGGCGTTCGAGCCAAAAATGCGTGGCGCAAAATACGAGCGCCCAATAATTTCGTTGAGCAGCCCATATTCCATAATCGATAAGCCCATGCCGCCGGCCTCGCGTGGCAGATGGCCCGCCCACAAACCTAATTCTTTGACCTCTGCTTGTAATTGCCGAATCTCAGGGTGGTCTTCGGAGCAAGCGGGATAGGCTTTTTCGTCGTAATCGAACCATGCTTGCTCGTTGGGATAGACCTTTTCAACCAAAAATTGGCTAATTTGCTCACGCATTGCGGCAATCTGGCTGGGAATCGCAAAATCCATGGGCTTCATTGCTCCTTGGTAGCTGGGCCTTATTTAGCCCATGCCATCCCTGAATCGACATCAAACAGGTCGCGGCGAATATCGACTGGTTGGCCGAGGCTAGGCGTATTGCCTTGAACCGAGAGATCGGCAATCGAAAGGGTTACCTGATCGTTGATCGTGAAAAAGGCCAATTTGCTGCCATCAGGCGACCATGTGGCTTGGCGCGAACGGCCAGTGCTGGTGAGTTTAATTGGCGCACTGCTGACTTTGCCAGTCGCATCGGGGGCGGGTACGATAAAAATATCGCTATAGCCATTGACGCTCTTGGTGAAGGCCAACCATTTGCCATCAGGCGAGAACGCTGGGTCAAGCGCACCTTGGAAGCTATCGGCGCTTGGGCCTTGCAGCACGCCATACTCATCGTTGCCGCCTGGGAGATCAAGCACTGCATAGCCAAGTTGAATTTCGGCCACTTCGCAGCCAAAACAACGTTCGGCCTGGCTATAGACTATCATCGAGCCATCGACAGACCAGGTTGGGTGGCTCAAATCGGTATCTGCTTGGACAAAGCGTTGAAAGCTGGCAGTTGGAAAATCGCCAGTGCCAATGCGGCGGGTGCCATAAATATAGAGCGAAAGCGGATACTCTTGATACGAATCGCCACCAACGCTACGCGGAGTTTGGGCCTGCGAGACATAGCTGAGAAACTGGCCATCTGGCGACCAACGTGGGTAGAAGGCCCAGCGAATGCTTTGCACATGATCTTCAGAACGGGCTGGAATGCCAGCTGGTTCGTTATTGGTTACCTGCTGCTTGTTGGAGCCATTCGCATTCATCACCCAAATATCGGCGAAGCTTTCTTCGCGTTGAATGTAGGCAATTTGGCTGCCATCGGGCGACCAACTGGGCTGGTATTTTTTGTGCGATGTGGTGATGCGGCGAGCCTCAGTGCCTTCGTGGACCCAAATATCGCCTGAGCCATTTTCGACCCGCACGAAGAGCAATTTGCCTGGCACATTGCTTTGATTTTCGACCACAATTTGGGTAGCTTGGGTTTCATCGACTGCTGGTTGCGCTTCGGTAGTGGGGAGGGCCTCCATGGTTGGCAGGGCTGAGCCTGCGTTACTACAGGCGGCTAACAAACAAAGCACGATCAGCAAATAGAACGAACGTCTCACACAGAACCTCATCTACAGGGTTAGTTGATTTCGGTGGTACGCGGTAAAAGCACGCGTAGCGATTGCGGAACAACGCGAAAGGTCATGGGAGTGGTGCCAATTGCATCACCATCGACTTGAATTGGCAAGGGCTTGGAGCATGCAATCTCGATCTCACGAGCTTGTCGATATTCTAAGCCTTGGATCATCCCATAGCCGCGAAACAAAATTCCCGCCAGCAATTTGGGGGCATCGAGGGCACTATCGCCCATCATCGTACAAACATCGAGCATGCCATCGCGCATGGCTGCGCGATAGGCAATGTTGAGCACGCCGCCATACAGCCGTGAGTTGCTAATCAGCACAAACAGCGCATTGCCCTTGAGTGGCTCACCATCAAGGCTGATGCGGGTGCGTGTGCCGCGTAAGCGCCAAAGCACTGGCAAACTTTTGATCACATAAGCTAAGCGGCCTAAGCGTTTTTTATCTGCAGAACGCACTTCGCGGGTAATCGCTGCATCGAGGCCAATGCCAGCCATGAGCAAAAAATAGCGCTCGTTGGCTTGGCCAACATCAACCGGTTCAACATGGCCATCGGCTAGTTGGCGGGCAGCATGCAACGGATTGAGCGATTGATGCAATTCGCGCACCCAGACGTTGCCCGTGCCAACCGGCAGCGCTCCCAAAGCCGTATCGGTGCCAACGAGGCCATTCATGACCTCGTTGATCGTGCCATCGCCACCAGCAGCAACAATGAGATCGTTGCGTTTGGCTTCTTCGCGGGCAAACGTCGTTGCATCGCCTGCACGCCGCGTTTCGCGCAGCCGAACTTGCCAACCTTGGTTACTGCGCCATTCGGTGATACCTTTGGCAATTGCACGACGTTGATGGGCATTGCCTGCCATTGGGTTAAGAATGACTGTTACTCGTTTCATTCGTCGTTGTCATCATCGTTATTAAAATTCAGCGCTTGTGAGCCACGGCGTTCGATGCTTTCCAGCAAGGTTGCTGGCGTTTCAATCCAGCCACGGCGCAGGGCATACAACACCGCTTGAGTACGATCGTTCAACGAAAGCTTGCGCAAAATCGATGAAATATGGTTTTTGACGGTTTGGGTGCTAATTTTGAGCGCATCGGCAATATCTTTGTTGGTTGCGCCGCTGGCAATATGCTCCAAAACCTCAATTTCACGGTCGCTCAACGGCGAGAATAAGCTAATATCAAGGTCTGGTTCGGCGACGATGCCGGTTTGCAAACCACGGAACTGAGTCAAAATCCGGTCAGCGACCCGTGGATCTTCAAACATCACATCGTTAATCACATATTCGCCACGCGCCACCCGTCGCAAGACCGTTGCCAAGGTTTTGGGGCTAATTTCCTTGGAATAATAGGCGGCTGCTCCTGCGCGCAAGGCATTGAAGGCATGCTCGTCGCTTTCGTAGACGCTCAACATCACCACGCCAATGTTCGGGTATTGGCGGCGAATGGTGCGGGTAAATTCCAAGCCATCCATGTTGGGTAAGTTCAAATCGGTTAGCACTACATCTGGCTCATGCTCAGAAATTAAGACCAAGCCTTCTTCGGCACTAGAACCCTCGCCAATGATCTTGATATCGCGTTCGCTTGATAGCGCCCAGCGCACCCCTTGGCGGAACAACGGGTGATCATCGACCATCAGCACTTTGACTGTTGCATACATAGTGGTTCCTTTGCTAATGTAGCACGCCAACGCTGCCATGCTTGCTCAACACTATAGGGAATTGCGATTCCCGCTTGGCTCAACAAACTGGCGGTCGTTGGAAGCGGTAGCCCAACAACGGTTGTAAAACTGCCTTGAACCTCTTCGACCAGCCGTCCGCCAATGCCTTGGACTCCATAAGCACCAGCTTTATCCATTGGCTCGCCAGTTGCGATGTAGTCCCAAATCTCAGCATCGCTGAGCGGCGCTAAATGTACCTGGGCGGCGACCAATTCACATAACGGCTGTTCGGAGGCGGCGGGTAGCACCACAACTCCGGTATAAACAGTATGCCAACGTCCGGCAAGGCGGCGCAGCAATTCATAAGCATGAGCCGGATCACGTGGCTTGCCCAAGATCATCCGATCAATCACCACAATTGTATCAGCTGCAAGAATCACTGCTTGCTGATTCGTTTCGCGGGCGGCTTGGGCTTTACGCCACGCTAACAAGGTTGGGTGACTGGCGAGGCCTAAATCGAAGGCTGGAAGTTGCTCCACAATCGCCGGAGGAACCTGATCTTGGCGCTCTTCCCCATCATTTGCCTCAATTATAAACGACAGGCCCAAACTACTTAACAAATCATGCCGTCGTGGTGAGGCCGAGGCCAGAATTAAGCTATCCACGCTGAATGGTACTCCACAAGCCAAACTCAATTGCTGTTCATCATAACCCAAACAGGTAAAGCTGCAAGTGGCAATTAGGCTTCATCATCATCGTCAAGCGCGCCATCGTCGCTCAATAAGCTTACGCCGTCATTGGCAATCGCCTGTTGGGCAATGTAGCGGTTGGGCGTATTGAGGTTGGTCCAGCCGCCAGCGTCGCGCAAGGCTTGCACCGGAATGTTGGTTTGGGCCACGCGAGTTGCCCACGAATGGCGCAAATCATGCGGTGCAAGGTTGTTGATGCCAATTAATTTGCCAAGCTGAACGATGCGTTTGTGAATTGCCCGCTCAGAAATGCCAAAGCCAATCTGATTGCCTTTGTGATCAAACGCAGCCAAGAGCGAGGTTTGGGGATTGGCTGGTTGGGCAATCACTTTTTGATATTCGCGCAAGGCTTTGGCGGTGTCGCCAATCAGCCGATGTTTTTGTACTTTATCGACTTTTGGCCGATCCACCAGCAAGACTTTGCCTTGGATATGCGCCCACTTGAGCACGACAACCTCGCCACAGCGCATGCCCAAATCGACCAGCAAGCAGACGATCAGATAATCGCGCCAGCCAACCTCGGGTGTACGATTTTGCGGATTGGTGCGGGCTGCCCGTTTGAGTTCGCGAATTTGGCTTTGATCTAAGATGTGAGGCGCAGCTTTTTTGGTGGAAAGCCGAGTTGGGGTTTCGGTAGCTTCACGTTGGGCATCAATGCCATCGCCCTCGCGGCGGCGATAACCCTCGACGGTGTGGATTCGGCTCCAAGCCTCAAGGCTCAAAACGCCAGCCTGATGGGCCAAGCGACAGTAGAGCCGCACGGTGCTGAGCCGAATATTGACTGAGCCAAGCGCATAGCCTTCATTCAGCATCCATGTGCGAAAGGTTGTGACGATGCCGACGCTCATTTCGGCCCAAGCAGCTGGCTCAGTCGCTAGAATCGGCACTTCATGGTCATCAACTGGAATCACAATCCCAATGCTGGCCAGAAAATCGGCAAAAATTTTCAAATCGGTGTTATGGCGGCGAATCGTTTGCGGGCGTTGGCGCAGGCGATATTCGATGAAACTATGTTGGGCCGAAATCTGGTCGGCAACAACACTGCGCTGCTTCATGACGTTGGTGAAATTGGGCGCAAGAGGATTATTGCCCTGCTGTGGAATTAACTCAAATTCATCCATAAGATCAGCCTCGTTTAGCGTATGGATGCAGTGTAGCCGATCTCATGAGCGCTTGTCAAAGCACGCTTGTTCGGATGTGCACGCTTGATTTGGCTAGAAAAAGCCAAAATCTTCGATACTACTCACCTCGCCATCGATAATTTGCAAGAGTTTATCGGTGCGCCAAAACAAATCGCTGGCAGCAACCACAAACAAATAGACATCAAGGATGCTGCTTGGGTAGCGGGCTTGATAATCGGGATCGGCCATCAAAAAAGGCAATGCATAGCTCAAATTTGCCTCTAGCAAGCTGCGCGTAATTGAGCATTCAAGCGTGTTGATGTAGTTCCAAGCGTCGCGTTGACCAATAAACATGCGACTCGAACGCAGTTCATCAAGCTGTTTGCGCTCGGCTGGGCTGATGCTCGCGCCATACAGATAGCTGCGCACGCGTTCGGGCTGCTGCAAAAAGGCATATAACCCACGGGCATAAACCAGCCAATCCATGGGGCATTTATACCAACGGGTGGTATAGGCAAAATGTCTTAACATCAAACCTGGGAAAACCATGCCTACGCCAAGCTCCATCAGCATATGTTCGCGCGGTTTGGGCAAACTTGCGATCCATTGCATAGTTTCGGGCCAACGAAAGCGCTCGACATTTGGCAAAATACCATTGCAGTTTGCTGGCCATTTGGCAGAGCCCTCTGCCCTCGGCGGCAACGGAATGGGAATTGGCTTGGGGAGAGGTTTTGCTGATTTGCTTAATTCATTATCCATAACATCTCTCAAGTGCTCGTTATTTTTTGCTAAGCACAAATACAAATAATAACATTTGATTGTGTGGATTTGGATAGCGCTCGATGTAACTGCGGCTTATATCACAGCTGCGCTGTGCATCCACGCTGTGGCTTGGGCCAGCATCAATGCTCCAGTTGTCGTAGGTTGGGTCAATCTGGTCGTTGGTTTGACGATAGATATCGCCGCCCAAAATTGGCTTCTGCATTGCCCGAATTAGTTCGATTGCATGCAGTGCATCTGCGCGTTGCAGGCCAATCTCATTAATCATCAAATCGTTTAATGGCGTGCCTTTGGCTTGTAATAAGCTGGCGTAGGGGTTTAGTGCCGCAATTGCCAGCCCTGCTAGCAGAAAAAATGGCTGCTCATGGCGTTGCCATAACGCATTCCATCCGTGTACTTGTTGCTGCTGATCGAGCCAATAGCCAGTGATCTGCTGGCCATCAAGGTTTTGCAGCCTGATGGGAGTTTGGCTAAAGGCCTGCTTGCCTGCTAAAAGTGCTTGAATAAACTCGCCAATTGCGGGCGTAGTTTCCGGCTCTTGAGCAACGATTGCGCTGCTGATATGTTTGGCGTAGCCTGCAAAAGTCTGAGGCGATTGCTCGGCTGGCGGAATTTGGCTGCTGAGCAACCACAGCCATGCCAGTTCAGTACTAGATATTGGCTCAAGCGTTGCCAAATAATCGTCTGTTTGCCCTATGCTATGCCATAATTCAGTCCATTGGGCTGCTGCAATAACGATTGCTGATACTTTTAAATTAACATAATCATTGAGCGTCATGCTATTTAGCCCAAATTGAGCTTGCCAATTGCCGCGATCAAGCAGCGGCACCAATACCAAATATTCGCCTAAGCGTTTAATGAGATGTGGCATGATGCTTGGTTGATTGAAGTTCAGCTGCAAACACGCTGCATCATCAACCCATACCACAAGTTGATTCAATGGGCCTTGGAATAGTGCATACAAGCTGTTTTGATGATGATAGAACATGCTGAGCGTTGGCATATGCTCAACATGTTCGCCAAAACTCCAGCTTAATTCAGGTGGTTGCATGGTGCGCCTCTCGCCTATGTTTCTCATGCTGCTGAGCATAGCATAGCTTGCTGGATGTCCGCCTCAATCGCTGGTTTGAATTTAATCAAGCGATGCTGTGCGGAAAAGCCAGCCAGAACTATAAGCATCGCGAAAGTCGCTTGTCGCTTGAATCGTTGCTAAGCGCTCAAATAATGGATAGATTTGATTCTGCTCTCTGCGCACTTTTATAAGATAGCTGATTAAATTTGGTGGGAAATGGATAAAGGCTTTATCAGGGCTAATTACGCCAATCGAGCGGGTGATGCGTGAGCTACGACAAGCCCAACCCCAAGCATAAACTTGGCAAAGCTGTTCGGCCCAAAGCCAACCAAGGGCAAGAATTGGATGACGATTCGAGATTTTTTGGGTGATTGATAGGCTTTGGCGAAACTGCTCGACACACTCGGCGATTGCTTGCACGATTGCAGGGCTTGCTGATTGAGGTGTAAGTTGTGGATTAAACGCTGTGAGTACTTGCCACGCTTGGTCGATTTTTTTGGCAACTCGTTTGGCTTCTTAGCTGGTGAGCGGGCGAATCGTCGATTGCATTAACGCTTGGTATTTGATCAATGGGCCTGGACTTGGCCGCAGCATGCCCTCGGGAATCACTTGCTGTCGCTGCTCGACATAATCTTGGGTGAAATCGTCGCCATCCTCATTGGTGGGATCATAGCCAAATGCTTGGTTTTGATAAAAGCCATTCAGATAATTTGATTCGATCTGTTTAAGTAAATCGTAAATCGCTGGATTTTTTTGGTCGGCGATGAGGGCTTCTCGATTAGGATATTGATAATAATAGCCAGCGGTTGCCCGCCAAAATATTAATAGGGCAGTGCCAAGATCGCAATTTGGTTGCTGAATAATCCACCAAAGCGGTTCTAAATTACTGTCCCAATTCCATTGCAACATCAATTGATGCCATTGCAGGGGCTTAGTTAATTGGCGATAATCTGCATCAAATTCTAAGACCTGCAAGACCGCGTAGGCTTCTGATTTGGTTAATTGTGGTTCCATACATTCTCTCTTACGGAAGGATTGAGTTTATTGTAGCCTACGTGCTCGCTTTTTCAATCATGTTGCGGCTGTATTTAAGTGTCGTTTACTGGCCGCGAAATAGAGCTTGCACAGGATGTGCATTTTGGGCTAGGTTTAGACGCATTGTAGGCTAAAAGAAAGAGGATTTTGGGTATGGATTTAACAATATTACTTGCTGAAGCGCAACCTTTAATTCGTCAATGGATGCTGTTAACAACTGAGCCGACCAACCCTGATCAACCAATTGCTGGCTATTGGGGCGAATTAAATACCGAAACAGGCCCAGTGCTGATTGTTGATTGCGCGTATTTGCCAATCTTGGCTGAATCAACGCACTTGATAATTGAATATGATGCTGAAACGAATTATTCAGCCAAACTTACTTCAGGACAACTTGCCAAGGAACAATTGGCACCAATGCAGGCTTTGTATGCGCAGCCAGCAACCAGTTTGCCGCCGTTGGATGCAGTTTTGCACTTTGGCTCAGCAACGATTCAAACTTGGGTTGATTCGTTTCGCGATGATCAGAGTTGGGTTGGGGCTGATGATGTGCCTGATCGAGCATTAGTTGATGCCTATGAAACAGTGTATCAAGCGCAACACCCGCTGTATCGAGAAGCTGCAATTGCCTCGCTTGGTGGTTAGCATATGGTTTGGCCCGATGGCGATTGGCCTGAATTGTTGGAACAACAGTTGGTGCTTTGTACCTATGCCGAAGCTGAGCCGTGGCTGGAAGTTTGGCGTAATCAAGCTGGGCAATTGCAGGTTGTGGAGCGCTTCAGTTAAACCAAGCAACTAGCTATGCTGGTGAATAGCGAGCTAAATGGATAGCCATGGAATTTGCTGCTAGCTCTTGACGGGCTAGTTTAATCCTTCTATGATAGCTGTGTGTCTGGAGCGTAGAACAAAAGGACGTTGTATGAATAACATTAAACAGTCGCTCGAAGAGGCCATGAACATCGACGGAGCGTTAGGCGTTGCTTTGGTTGATTATACCAGCGGCATGACGCTTGGCACTGCTGGCGGGAATAGCGCTCTCAATTTAGAGTTGGCTGCAGCAGGCAACACCGAAGTCGTGCGTTCTAAAATGAAAGTGATGGGTCGGCTTGGTTTGAAAGATCAGATTGAAGATATTTTGATTACCTTAGGGACGCAATATCATCTGATTCGGATTTTGCAAAAGAAACCAAGTATCTTCCTCTACCTCGCGCTCAACAAGCCAACCGCCAATTTGGCCCTTGCACGGATTATGCTCAGCGAAATTGAAGAGAAGATCGAATTTTAAGCACGTTTGAGCTTTGAGGCTTGATCAATCGCAACTGTCAAATCTGGCAGTTGCTTTTTTATGTACGAAGCTACGAATCGTATTTTCGCCACAGATTGCACCGATTTGCTTGATTATGCTGGCCCCTGAACCCTGAACGCTGGCTTCTAGGCCCTTCTTTCGTCTGATCGGGCTGTTAGTGTATTGACAGTTACAAAACTCAGTGCTATGGTACAGGTAACTAAATACTATGGTCTTCAGGGTTAGGTGAAATTCCTTATCGGCGGTGATGGTGGTTCAGCCACATAAGCCCGCGAGCCGCAAGGTAGGATGCTGGTGCGAATCCAGAGCCGACGGTCAAAGTCCGGATGGAAGAAGATCGATCAACGTATGTGTACCTACAATGCTGTGGGTTATTTGCGTAATTCAGGCGTGCTGTCTCGTTGCGGCAACGTTTGGCTTGCGTACGCAACTACGTGTTGATTGACCCTGAGATGATTGATTCTTTTGGGGTTTTTTGTTTTTAGGTACTAGCTATGTTACACGATTATGGCCGGATGAAGTATGTCGTAGAAGCTCCCGCTGCTCCGTTGCGCCGCAAGCAACGCCGCACGTGGCTTGGTTCGAGCCGCTTGTGGATTGGTCTTTCGCTGCTCGGGCTGCTGTTGGCATGGCGTGGGTTGGTTGCTTGGCAACAATACCCAGCCTTTGTCTTGCCAACGCCTGAGGCTGTTGCTAGCCGCTGGTGGCAGGAGTTGACCCAAGGCGCGTTGCTGCAACACACCATGCGCACCCTCACTGAGGCCTTGGGTGGTTTTGGCTTGGCCTTCGCTGCAAGCTTGGTTTTGGGCTACGTTTTGGCCAATTGGCATTGGCTCGATCGGATTGTCTCGCCGCAATTGGCGATTGTGCAGGCGATTCCGATTGTCGCAGTTGCGCCGTTGATTCTGATTTGGGTTGGCGCTGATTTGCGAGCTAAATTGTTGGTCGCTGCCTTGGTAACCTTCTTCCCAATGCTGAGCAGTGTGGTTGTAGCCTTGCGCAGCGTGCCACGCGATATTCGCGAGATGGCGGCAATCAGCGGGGCGAATCGCTGGCAAAGTTTGTGGCAAATTGAATTGCCCTTGGCCTTACCAGGAATTTTCGGCGGGATCAAAACCGGTTTGGCTTTGGCGACCACCGGCGCAGTTGTCGCTGAGTTTATTGGTGGCCGCGAAGGGCTGGGCGCGTTAATCAACATCGCCCGTGGTTTATTCGATACGCCGCTCATTTTTGCAGCCTTGTTCACACTTGGCTTGCTGACGTTTGGGTTTTATCAGCTAGCAATGTGGCTAGAACGACGTTTGGTCACGTGGGAATAGATGTGTGGAGTTTGTAATGGATTATCGTCGTCTCTTAGCGATTGTTGGACTCCTTTTTTTGACGGCTTGTAGCGGGCAAACAGCAACCAATACTCCGGTTTCTACTGGGGAAAATAATCAAGCCAAGCCGCTAACCAAAGTTACGATTGCCATGCCGTATGTGCCAAATATTCAATTTGCACCGTTCTATTTGGCCAAAACCCAAGGCTACTATGAAGCCGAAGGTTTGGATGTAACTTTCGATTATCAATATGAAACTGATTCGGTGCAGCGTGTGGCCAATGGCTCAGTGCAGTTTGGCATGGCTGGCGGCGATTCAGTCTTGTTGGCGCGGGCGCAGGGTTTACCAATTGTCAATGTTGCGACCATTAGCCAACGCACGCCAACAGTTTTTTATAGCAAAGCCGAGCTGAATATCAAAACTCCAGCCGATCTTAAAGGCAAAACTGTGGGCATTCCAGGCCGTTTTGGCGCTTCGTATATTGGCTTGCTGGCCTTGATGTACTCAAATTCGTTGCAAGAAAGCGATTTGCAGATTCAAGAAATTGGTTTTGCGCAAATTCAGGCCTTGAGCGAAGATAAAGTGCAAGTTGCCAGTGGCTATGGCAATAATGAGCCAATTCAACTGGCCGAATCGGGAGTTAAATTGAATGTTATCCGCGTGTCGGATTCATTTGCCTTGACTTCCGATGGCATTATTGTCAGCGAAAGCTTGATTAAAGATCAACCAGCCTTGGTACAAGGCTTCGTTAAAGCAACGGCCTTGGGCATGCGCGATGTTGCTGCTGATCCAGATAAGGCATTTAGCGCTAGTTTGGTCGAGATTCCCGAATTGCAAGCTGCCGATGATGCCACCAAGGCCTTGCAACAAAAAGTTTTAGCTGAAACGATTGGCTATTGGCAAAGCGATTTGACCGCTAAATATGGCATTGGTTATACCGATTTGGCCAGTTGGGAAGCAACCCATAGCTTTTTGCGCAGCCAAGGTGTGTTGGCCAAAGATGTTGAATTGGGCAGCGCCTTCAGTAATCAGTTTATTGCCCAACCCTAAATATTAATCCTCGGTTGACGTGCTCATGGATTGTATGTTTCCATGAGCACGTTATTGTATTTAAGGAGTGTGTGATGAGCGCTAAACCAAAAGCCGAATTGCCAACCCTAAGTTTTGTCGACCAAGCAGCATGGCGGGCTTGGCTTGAAGCTGAACATGCAACCAGCGATGGGATTTGGCTCAAAATGGCCAAAAAAACCACCGGCATTGCATCAATTAATTATGCCCAAGCGCTTGATGAAGCGTTGTGCTACGGCTGGATTGACGGCCAAAAAAAGAGCTTTGATGAGCAGTTTTGGTTGCAAAAGTTCACGCCACGGGGTAAAAAAAGCATTTGGTCGAAAGTGAATCGTGATCATATTGAACGTTTGACCGCTGCTGGCTTGATGCACGCTGCTGGTGAGGCCGAGGTTGAACGGGCCAAAGCCGATGGGCGTTGGGATGCAGCCTACGATTCGCCCAAAAATGCGACCGTGCCTGAGGATTTTCAGGCGGCACTTGATGCTAGCCCAACTGCGGCCAGCTACTTTGCCACGCTCAAACAAACCTATCGCTATTCATTTTTATTTCGCATCCAAACGGCCAAAAAACCAGAAACCCGCGCCAAACGCATTGGCGAATTTATTGCCATGCTCGAACGTGGCGAAACCTTCTAATCTGATTTGATTGCCCAACCGTTATAATTAATGGTCGGGTGCTTGATGTGTTTAAGGAGTGTGTGATGAGCGATAAAACGAAGGCCGAATTACCAACCTTGAGTTTTGCCAATCAAGCGGAATGGCGGGCTTGGCTTGAAGCTGAACATGCGACAAGTAACGGTGTTTGGCTCAAACTGGCCAAAAAAGCTACCGGAATTGCCTCGGTCAATCGAGCTGAGGCGCTTGATGAAGCCTTGTGCTTTGGTTGGATTGATGGTCAAGCTAAACCAATCGATGAACAGTTTTGGTTGCAAAAATTTAGCCCACGGACGAAAAAAAGCACTTGGTCGAAAGTCAATCGTGATCATATTGAACGTTTGACCGCTGCTGGCTTGATGCACGCCGCTGGTGAGGCCGAAGTCGAGCGAGCCAAAGCCGATGGGCGTTGGGATGCGGCCTACGATTCGCCCAAAAATGCTGCGATACCAGAGGATTTTCAGGCGGCACTTGATGCCAGCCCAACTGCCGCCAACTTTTTTGCCACGCTCAAACAAACGCAACGTTATCCATTTTTGTTTCGCATCCAAACGGCCAAAAAACCAGAAACCCGCGCCAAACGCATTCGCGATTTTGTTGCTACGCTGGAACGTGGCGAAACCCTCTAATGCCAAACGAGGCTGCATTTGCTGCTATACTGCCCGCAGAAAAAATCATTATTGAATGAGGCAGACCAATGGCAGAGCAACCAGCCCCAATCGATGTTGGCGCGATTTTGGCCGAAATCCGTGATGGAATTCGCCAACGTCGCGCACCTGGTTTAAGCGACCAAGCCAATGAGCCACGCCTGAGCGATGTTGATCTCAAGCGCTTGTTGGCCGAGGTCGAGGCGACGCGCGTGGTCAGCGTGCATTGGCCATTGCACGGCGAAACCTTGCCGCAAAAAGTTATTGCCACGCTTAACAAAGTGGTTCGCCGTTATTTGCGCTGGTATATCAACCCGATTGCCGAGCAACAAAATGCTGCCAACGATGCGATTGTGCGCACCTTGCATGGTGTAGTAACGACCATCGACGAGCAACGCGCCGAAATTGCCTTGTTGCGGGCGCGGGTGGTTGAGCTTGAACGCGAGCGCCAAGCATGAGAGCGCAACGCCCAGTAGCCCTTGTAACTCCATGGTTTGGCCCTGATACTCGTGGCGGAGCAGAAGATCAAGCCCGCGATCTCGCCCATGCCATCCATGCCCAAGGCGCTGATATTGAGGTTTGGACGACGACCAGCCGCGATTCGTTTAGCGAACGGACTGCTGAGCATTATCCTGCTGGTTTGAGCCACTGGAATGGCTTGCCAATTCGGCGTTGGCCGATGGCTGGGCCTGCGATGGGGATTCCGCCAGTGGTGCGGCGCTTGGCTGCCCGATCTGGGCGGCGCTTGCCCGAGCATCCAGCCCACGAAATTAACCTTTTGGGAAGTTTGCCCAATAGCGATGGCTTGTATGAACATTTGTTAGCACATAGCGAGCGGCGCTGTATCTTTATGCCCTATCCAATGGGCTTATCGTATTGGGGCAGCTTTTTGGCCCAAGGCCGCGCCTACCATATTCCCTGCTTGCACGATGAGCCATATGCCTACTATTCGACCTATCGCGAGATGTTGCGGCGTGCCCAAGGGATTATTTTTAACAGCCGACCTGAACGCGATTTGGGCTTGCGGCTGTATGAGCTTGATCCAGCCAAAACCAGTGTTGCTGGCGAGGGCATTGATCTGACGCGGGTTGGCGATGCCGCGCGTTTTCGTCAACAGTATGGGCTGGGCGATGAGCCGATTCTGCTGTATGTTGGGCGTGCCGATTGGGGCAAACATGTGCCGCAGTTGTTGGCCTATTTTCGCGAGTGGAAGGCAGAAACAGGTCGAGCGCTGCGCTTTGTGCGAATTGGCGCTGGCGAGCTGAATGCGCCGAGTATTTTAGATCCTTGGGTGCTGGATTTGGGCTTTGTCGAGCCACAAACCAAGTATGATGCCTACGCTGCGGCAAATGTCTTTTGCCAACTTTCGACGATTGAAAGCTTTTCGATTGTGTTGATGGAAAGTTGGTTGCAAGGCCGCCCAGCCTTGGTGAACGCCGATTGCCCAGTAACCAGCGATTTTGTGCTGCGTAGCGGCGGCGGCATTCCTTGCCAAGGCTATCGCGAGTGGGCGAGTGCGCTGAGCTATTTGCTCGATCGGCCTGAACTGAGCGCCGCGATGGGTGCTGCTGGCCGTGAATTTGTGTTGCGTGAATGTCGTTGGGATGAAGTGGCCCAACGCACATTGACTGCGCTCTAGGAGAAGCATGCGATGCCCAATGCCTATGAAATTGTCAGCAAATTTTGGCAATTAATGCAAAGCAATGATTTTACAGCGGTTGGCGCGGTATTGCACGACGACTATACGCTCGATTGGCCGCAATCGAATGAACGGATTCGTGGCAGGGCAGCTTTTGCCCAAATCAATGCTGAATATCCTGCTGCTGGCGCTTGGCAATTTAGCATCAATCGCTTGGTTGCAAGCGCAACTGAAGCCTGTAGCGATGTTGCAGTCACTGATGGTCAAGTGCAGGCGCGGGCAATCAGCTTTTTTACAATCCAAGCTGGGCTGATTATCAAACAGGTCGAATATTGGCCCGAGCCATATCCTGCGCCGACGAATCGTCAACATTTGGTTGAACCGATCGATTAAGCGCTATTCGTGGTGCTCATGGGGCCATGGTATAATGAATCTACTAAGCTAGGCTGAAGAGGAACTATGCGCTGCCCGTATTGCCCTGGCGAAAGCGCAGTGATCGATACTCGCGAACTTGATAATGGTGAAACAATCCGCCGTCGTCGTCGCTGCAAGCACTGTGATCGCCGTTTCACAACCTATGAACGGGTTGAATCTGTTAATGTCATGGTCGTTAAAAAAACTGGCGACCGTGAGCCATACGACCGCGAGAAATTATTGCGTGGTTTACGGGTTGCGGCCTATAAACGGCCAATCTCAGCCGATGTAATTGAAACGTTGGTAACGGAAGTCGAGGCCGTCCTGATTGCCTACGATGCGCTAGAAGTTCCTAGCTCGGTCATTGGCGAACAGGTGATGGAGCGCTTACGCTCACTCGATGAGGTAGCCTACATCCGTTTTGCCTCGGTTTATCGTTCATTTAGCGATCTTGGCAAGCTGCGCGAAGCTGTCGAAGAACTTATGGAAAAGGAATAGTAGCTGCAATGGCAACTCCTGTATCGCAAGAAACCAAAACTGATCTGAAAGATTCTAAGCCCCAAGTGGCTAAAGTACCGTTGCTTTGGCAACAACTCTGGATCGCAGGCTTGTTAACTGGGATAGTTTGGTGTTTGGTCATTTTCGCACCATTCTCCTGGGTTATTTATTTGGCTGGGGTGATTCCGATTGGCGGTGGGATTTATCTTGGCCGTAAGATTCAAGGCCGCGCTTTGGTGCATGGGGTGATTTTCTCGCTGATTGCGAGCGTTACTGCTTTGCTGATTGGCTCGGTTCTCGTTTTTGGCTTTGATGCCAAGCCAGGTTTGAACGACCCCAACCAACCAGTTCCGAGCCAGCAAGGGAACTTCTTGACCGTGGCGATGATGATCGCAATGACCTTGCTGCCCTTCCCTGCTTATGGTACGGTGATGGCGCGGCGTGGCCAAGAACGCACCCAAGCTATGCGCGATGAAATGGCCTCGCGGGGCGGCCAACTTGAACGTCCAGGCCGCGTCGTGAGCATCGAAGATTTGGAATCGTTGACCTTGCCAAAATTTGGCTCATGGGTTGCCCAGCTCTTCCGATCCAATAACTTCAAGCTCAAAAACTACAAATTCGATAAAGATGTGATTGATCTGTATCTTGAGCGCAACGAAAGCACTGAGCTTTGGCTGGTGCGCTGTACGATCAGCGAATCCCTCAAGCCTGGCCAAGTCCAAGAGCTGTATCAAGATTTGCGCGATAACCCAGAATGGCATAAAGGTGTGATTGTTACGCCGCTGAAAGTGCAAGAAGGCGCACGCAAATCGGCAAAATCACGCCCAAATGTTGAAGTGCTCGATGGCGAAACCTTGCTCGAAATGAATGGCTAAATTGGCGTTGAGGATGCGACATGAACGTAATTGAAGGTAATTTGATCGGTACTGGCTTGCGAATTGCAATCGTGATTGCGCGCTGGAACGATTTTATTGGCGGCAATTTGCTTGAAGGCGCGGTCAATACACTCAAACGCCATGGCGTTGCCGACGATGATATTAGCGTGGCGTGGTGTCCTGGCTCGTATGAGATTCCGTTGGTGGTGAAGAAAATTGCTGAGCGTGGTCAACACGATGCAATTATCACCCTTGGGGCCGTGATTCGTGGCGCAACCTCGCATTATGAGGTTGTGGTCAATGCGGTTTCTAGCGGCGTAACCAAGGTGATGCACGATACGGGCATTCCCGTGTTGCTGGGCGTGCTGACCACCGACACGATTGAGCAAGCGATCGAACGGGCTGGCACGAAAGCTGGTAACAAAGGCTCTGAGTGTGCAGTAGCGGCGATCGAAATGGCCAATTTGCTCAAGCAACTCTAGCCCAAAATTGCTGTTTTGAATTGCTGCGAGAGGTCAGCCAAGGATGCTTGGTTGGCCTCTCGGTCGGTTTAGGGAGTTGCTGCTATAATGATGCGGCACTTTGCTATGCACTAGGAGGTTTTGCTATGAATCGACGTGTCGTCGTCACAGGATTGGGCACGATTAGCCCATTGGGCCTCGACGTGCCATCTTTGTGGGAGGGCATTGTCCAAGCACGTTCGGCTGTTCGGCGAATTACCCAATTCGACCCAACAAATTTTAGTGCTCAGATTGCCGCAGAAGTCCATGGCTTCGATGCCGCCAACTATATGGATAAAAAAGAGGCACGGCGCAACTCGCGCTTTGTCCATTTTGCAGTAGCAGCAGCCAAAGAAGCCTTGCGCAGCGCCGATCTGACCATTACCGACGAAAACGCCGATGATGTAGGGGTCATCATTGGTTGTGGCGTTGGTGGTCTCGATAATTTTACAACCTATTTGCGTGTGATGGATACCAAGGGTCCCGACCGAATTACGCCATTTTTGATTCCAATGATGATTGTCGATATGGCGGGTGGGGTTGTGGCGATTGAAATTGGGGCGCGTGGCCCGAATTTCTGCCCTGTTTCAGCCTGTGCCACCTCTGGCAATGCCATTGGTGAGGCTTGGCACGTCATTCGGCGTGGCGAGGCCAAAGTTATTTTGGCTGGTGGTACCGAAGCAGCAATTACCGAAATTGGGATCGGTGCCTTTGCGAGCGCCCGCGCGCTTTCAACTCGCAACGACGATCCTGCGACCGCCTCACGCCCATTCGATAAAGATCGCGATGGCTTTGTGATGGGCGAAGGCTCTGGTGTGTTGGTCTTGGAAGATTACGAGCATGCGGTCAGCCGTGGCGCAACCATTTTGGCCGAATTGGTTGGCTATGGCGTGAGCACCGATGCCTATCACATCACGATGCCTGCAGAAGATGGCTCAGGCGCGGTCAAAGCCATGCGCATGGCCTTGCGTCATGCAGGCTTGGAGCCACACGAATTGGGCTATTTGAACGCTCACGGTACTTCTACTCCCGTCAACGACCGTACCGAAACCTTGGCGATTAAAAAAGTGTTTGGCGATTACACCGCCAAATTGCCGATTAGCTCAAACAAATCGCAAATTGGCCATACCTTGGGCGCTGGCGGCGCAATCGAAGCAGTCATCGGCATTCGCGCCATGCAAGAAGGCCTGATCCCCGCTACGATCAATTATCACACCCCCGACCCAGAGTGTGAGATTGATTGTGTGCCAAACGCACCTCGGCAAGCGCAATTCTCCAGCTTTATGAGCAATTCATTTGGCTTTGGTGGACATAACGTTAGTCTGTTGTTCAAGGCTTTTGAAGCCTAAAAACCCTGCGAGCTAGGCGGATTATTGCAATCTGCCTAGCTCGCGTAGCTTAACATTGCTGCTATGGATTTAAATAAACTACAAACTGAACTTGGCTATACCTTCAACGATGTCGCGTTTTTACGGGCTGCATTGCTGCATCGCTCGTATGTGCATGAACACCCAGAAGCCGGCTCAGAATCGAACGAACGGCTTGAGTTTCTTGGCGATGCTCTTTTAAATTTTATTTGTGGTTCTTTTTTGTTTCACGAGTTTCCTGAGCTTGGCGAGGGCGATCTAACCAAAATGCGCGCGATGTTGGTGCAAACCCGCACCTTAGCCAGCCTCGCACGGCGCTTTGATCTTGGGAGTTATGTGCAAATTAGCCGTGGCGAGGAACGGGCCAAAGCCCGTGAGCGCGATAATTTGTTGGCCGATGCCTTTGAGGCCTTGTTGGCGGCGATTGCGCTTGATGGCGGCTGGCCTGCTGCTCGCGATTTTGTGCTGCCCTTGCTTAAATCGGTTAAGGCCAGCGGGGTGCAAAACCAAGATTACAAGACCGATTTACAACAATTTGTCCAAGGTCGGATCAACCTAACGCCCAATTACCGTGAAGTTAACGTGACCGGCCCCGACCACGAGCGCACCTGGACAATTGAGGTTTGGGCGGGCGATAGCTTGCTTGGCGTTGGTATCGGTACCTCAAAAACGATGGCTTCGCAGGCGGCAGCCAAAGTAGCGCTCGAAGCGCTCACCGCTGAAACAATTGTATTAACTGCGCCTGAACAACGCTAAATTGAGGCTGGTGTTAGCCAGCCTCAATTCAATTTGCTTAATGGCTGATGCGTTTGATCAACCAGCCCATCCCCACTGCCAAGCCTAGACCACCTGCGGCAATCCCCATATACCACCAATTGGCTGCTTTTGGCGCGGCAGTTGCTTCTTGCACTGTAATTCGATAAACCTCGCCTTCTATGGTGCCAAACGGCATTGGCTTGATTGAAATTTCCCATTCTCCGGCAGTTGGCAGCTGCAATGTGGCTTGAAAATTACCAACATCACCAACCTGGGTAGCCCAAACTTGCTGAAACTCTGTGCTCGTTGCATGTTCAGCGGTCAACAATGGCTTTATCGGATCAGTGCCCATGCTACTAATAGGCTTGGTGCCATGTTGCAATACGCTAAATTCAAGCTGAAAGCTTTGGCCAGCCACAATCGTATCGGGCAGTTTGGTGATGGGCGTTGTTGCCCAGCCACCAGCATTGCTGATGCTAACTAGGCCAAATTGCAATCCAACGAGACAAACGAAGATCAATAAACGGCGCATGGTCATTCTCCTTGGCTAAAGATTCGGCGCGATCGCTGATGGTTTAAGCATTCGTTGATTAATGGCTGATCCGTTTGATCAACCAGCCCATGCCCATTGCCAAGCCTAAGCCGCCAGCCGCAATCCCCATATACCACCAATTATGATCAGCCGCTGGGGCTTCTTGGACGGTAATTCGATAGACTTCGCCTTCGATGTTGCCAAACGGCAGTGGAATAATTGAAATTTCCCATTCTCCGGCAGTTGGCAGTTGTAAACTGCTCTGAAAATGGCCAACATCACCAACCTGTTGGGCATAGAATGTTTTGACTTGCTGACTTGCTACGTGCCGCACAGTCAGTTCGGGCTTGATTGGATTGCCTGCTAAGCCGTTGGTTGGTTTCGTGCCATGTTGTAGCACGCTAAATTTAAGTTGAAAAATTTGGTCAGCAACAATCGTATCGGGTAGTTTGGTGATGGGCGTTGTTGCCCAGCCGCCAGCATTGCTGATGCTAATCAGGCCAAATTGCAATCCGATGAGACACATGAAAATCAATAAACGGCGCATGGTCATTCTCCTTGGCTCAACGATTCGGCGATTTGGCGCATTGTGGCCAGATCACTGGTGGTTTCAAGCCGATAAGTCCGCTGATCATCAGTCCAAATTAAGGTCGCGGTAACGCTCAAACTTGTGGTTTGGTAGATTTGGGTTGTGCCAGGATCAAAAAAGGTCAATTCGCGCTGGCCTTGCAGCCAAATCGCTGGCTGATTATGAACCTGCGTCCGTGTCACGTTATCAAGCGCGAGCACGGTTTTGCCAGCCCACGCCTGCGAATCAAGCACATCAAGCGTGATCGTTTGAGCTTGACTGAACCACATCAAGCGCTGCACATGCGGATATGGCTCTAATTGCAATAGTTGATCGGGCGGGCCAAGCAGCGAACTGGTGGGTAATTGGTTTGTTATCGGGTCCTGACTGGGCTGAATTTGGGTTGGCTTTGGCAGCATGGTTGGTGGTTGATTGCCAATAAAAATGGTGCCAACTTGCAGCCAGCGCCCGACGTGTGCCCGCACTGCCGGCAGCGTGAAACTCAAAAGCAGCACGACTGCAACTGCTACACCAACCCGCAGTGGCCAGACCGAGCGGTGTGGGCGCGTGATCTGCAACTGTGGCGTTGGCGGGTAGGGAAACGCTTGGGCTTGTTTGCGCAGGGTTTCTTCTGGGTAGGATTCTGGTGGTTGGTTCATGCGCAACGCTCCGTTCGCAACTCGGGAAATTCGCCATCGACCACGCCGCGCAAGCGTACCAACGCGCGGTGTAAGCGCGATTTGACCGTGCCTTGGGCAATCCCAAGTGCTTGGGCAGTTTCCTGCTCGCTTAATTCCAAAAAATAGCGCAAATACAAGACCTCTTGTTCGCGTTGAGCCAGCCGACCAATTGCATGCCAAAGTTGGGTTGCCTCCCACGCTGGGCCGCTGGTTTCGTTAAATTCGCTGTTTTCTGGCTGTTGCAAGGCAAAGCGTTGCAAGGCGCGCAGATAACGGCGCAACGAACGGCGATAATTTCGAGCCAGATTGGCGGTAATTTGCAACAGCCATGGCTTCAACGGGCGCTCAACATCAAACTGATGCTGCATCCGTAAGGCGCGCATAACCGTCTCTTGGGCCAAATCTTCGGCAATCATTGAATCGCCGACCATGAGATAGGCCAAGCGAAAGATCGCCGTTTGATGGGCGAGAATTTGGGTTGCCCACGTTTGGGCGAGATCAGCGGGCTGCGAGGCTTGATCCACGGCAGATGCTCCTGATTTGGCTGCTTTGTTAAGTTCTACACCGCTCGCCTTGCTTTGGTTCCATGTCACATTTCATAACCTTTAGATCGCAGTATGAACGTGTTGGCAAGCCGTGGCAGTGGTACAATCGGGAGAAGTTGTTTTTTATGGGGATTTTTCGGCATGCTCAATCTCAAGCAGTTAAAGCTCATCTTGCTCGATATGGATGGCGTTTTGCATCGGGGTGGGACGATTTTGCCAGGCGCTGCGGAATTAACCAGCGTGCTTGATCGCTTCGATTTAGGGTATGCCTGTTTAACCAATAATTCATCGCAATTGCCCGCGACCTTTGCCACCCATCTCCAGCAGTTGGGGATTGCAATTTCGGCTGAGCATGTGATTACCTCATCAACGGCGACGGCAACCTTGTTGCGCACCCGCTACCCGCAGGGCACGCGCTTGCTGGCGATTGGCATGGATGGCATTCAGTCGTCGTTGTTTGGCGATGGCTATTTTGTGCCCGCTGATAGCGATGTGGCGGCGGTGGTGGTTGGGGTTGATTTCAACCTGACCTATGCCCGTTTGAAAACCGCAACCTTGGCCTTGCGCGCTGGCGCAGCGTTTATTGCCACAAACAGCGATCGCACGTTTCCCGCGCCTGAGGGCTTGATTCCCGGGGCTGGCGCGATTGTGGCGGCTTTGGCAACTGCCAGTGATTGCACGCCAGAAGTAATAGGTAAGCCTGAACCTGCCATGTTTGAAGCGGCATTGCAATTGTTTGGCGTAACGCCCGAGAAAACATTAATGGTCGGCGATCGCTTGGATACTGATATTGCTGGCGCGCAGCGGGTTGGGATTGCCACCGCCTTTGTTGGCAGCGGCGTGCATAGCATGCAGCAAGCCCAATCGTGGGAACCAACGATTGATCTCTTGGCCGATGATTTGGCTGGCATTTTAGCGCAGCTCGCCGCAGGTCGGGAGTAGTTCGATGCAGCCAATTCCAGTAATTATTGTTTCCTACAATACCCGCGATTTGTTGCGCGAATGTTTGGCCAGCCTCGCCCTGAGCACCTTGCCAACCAATGCAATTGTGGTCGATAACGCTTCGCACGATGGCAGCGTTGCCATGGTCCAGGCCGAGTTTCCACAAGCGCATGTCATCGAATCGGGGGCAAATTTAGGCTTTGCGAAGGCCAATAATTTGGGTATTCGCCATGCCTTGCAGCAGCAGCCCGATTATCTTTTGCTGCTCAACCCCGATGCCCAGCTGACCAGCGGAGCCTTAGAAGCGTTGGTGGTTTTTTTGCAGCACCATTCGCGGGTTGGCATGGTTGCGCCGCGCTTACGCTACCCCGATGGCTCGTTTCAAGTTGCCGCTTTTCGCTTCCCAAGTTTGTTGATGAGCGTGTTCGATCTCTATCCGCCACGTGGGCGTGGTTTTGGGCGGCTCTATCATCACCCGCTGAATGGGCGCTACATGCAAGATGGCGGCGACGCAGCGTTTGCAATCGATCATCCCTTGGGCGCGGCGATGCTCGTGCGGGCCGAAACCTTGGCCGAAGTTGGCCTGTTTAACGAAGATTTTTGGCTCTATGCAGAAGAAGTTGAGCTTTGTTGGCGCATTCGTCAAGCTGGCTGGGCAATTTGGCAGCAGCCGCAGGCAACCGTCATTCATCATGGTGGGGCAAGCTCAAGCCAATTTCGGGTACGCTCGTTTTTGGCCTTGCAACAAGCGCGATCACAATTTTTTCGCTTGGCCTATGGCAAGCGTTTCAATCGTTGGCATCGGCGCTTAATGACCGTTGCTGGCTTGCAACGCAGCTTGGCAGCAGTTTGGCAATGGCGGCAACAGCGCATCGATCACAGCGAATTGCGCCGCCGCACCTGGGCTTGGGCCAAAGTTCGCCAAGTCATCCAACCTTCCAATCAACCAAAGGATTAATCTATGCAGCGATTTATTGGCTTATTTTTAGCATTCAGTGTGCTTTTGGCAAGTTGCGGTGGCGCGGCGGTCACGTATGATGCCAGCCAGCCGATTACCAGTTTTAATCAATTGCGCGAGCAATTGGCCAAAACCGATGATCAAGCAGCGCAACTTAAACTGATCAATGATTTTAACGCGATGTTTCCAGCAAGCCCCTTGACCCAAGGCGATCAAGCCTTGTTTATGGTCGAAAAAGATGCTCCACGGATGGAATTATCAAGCGATCTGACCAACTGGTTTCAGACGATTCCGATGCAACGGCTTGGCACGACCAATTGGTGGGGCGTTGTCCAAACCATCAGCCCAACCGCGCGCATCGATTATCGCTTTGGCGTTGGTGGTGGCGGTGGTTTGATCAACGATCCGCGTAATTCAACGGTGGTTCCAAGCAGCATGGGTCTGAATTCCGAGTTGCGCATGCCCGAATACGTCACGCCAACCGAAATTATTTCGCGCAGCGATGTGCCCAAGGGAACTGTCGAAAGTTTGGGCAACTACTATACGGAAATTAGCAAAACTACCCACCAATTGCATGTCTACTTGCCTGCCAATTACGATCCGGCTAAGCAATATCCCAGCGTTTATTTCCAAGATGGCGATGATTACCAAAACTATGCCTTTACGCCAACGATTTTGGATAACGCGATTGCCGATGAGATTTTACCGCCCCTGATTGCCGTGTTTGTCAAACCAAGCCGCGAGCAAGGCCGCCAACGTGATTATGACCTCAACGATGCCTATAGCGAATTTTTCGCAACCGAATTAGTGCCAATGATCGATAGCAAATACAGCACGATCAATGATCCTAAGCAACGAGTTGTGGTTGGCGACTCATATGGTGGCTTGATTTCGCTCTATTTGGCCTTACAATATCCTGAGGTATTTGGCGCTGTGGTCAATCAATCAGGCTTTGTTTCACGCCAAAATGGCCGCCTGCTCACCCTGATGTCAATTCAACCGCCAGTTAATGCGCGGATTGTGACCGTCGTGGGAACCTATGAGACATGTATTGGCGGGCCGGTCACTGGCGATGAATGCAATTTCCTAGAGGGCAACCGGACGTTGCGCGATATTCTGGTTGGAGCCGGTGTGGAGCTGAACTATGCAGAATATCCGCAAGGCCATGCCTGGGCTTTTTGGCGCGACCACATCGATCGAGAGGTTGCATGGGCGTTGGATTGGCAAAAACCCTAAGAGTTTGGCTTGGGTTGTTGGTTATTGTGCCGTTGTTGCTGCCTCAAAGCACAGCGGCACGGATTATTTTAGGCGAAGATCGGGCGTTCGAGCAGCTGTGGCAGGCCACTGATGGCCAACGTGGCACTGAGCAAGCGTGGCTCTGGGGGCCGCAACGCTTATGGCAAACCCAAGAGCGCTATGCAGAAAGCCCGCGCCAATTGCGTTGGGTGCGCTATTATGCCAAAGCGCGGATGGAAATTACTGATCCCAATCTTGCAACCAAATCGCCATGGTACATTACCAATGGCCTCTTGGTGCTTGAGTTGGTCACTGGGCGCTTGCAAATTGGCAATGCAGATTGGCGCGAGCAATGTGCAACTGGCAGCTGTGGCTCGGAGCAACCAGTCGCTGGCGATGCAGTGATTGAAAATCGTGCGCCGCGCTACCGCGATTGGGCTGAATTTTTGACCTTGCATGACCAGGCAGGAGCCGATTTGCGCGGCCAAGCGGTAACCAATTGGCTAACTCATGAAGCAACTGGCGTGCAGGTTTGGGCTGACCAAAGTTTGGCCGAGCGCTACCCAGAAACCAGTGGCAGCCATCGCGATGATGTGACCGGCCAAACCGTGCCAGCCGTGCTATGGGAGTATGTGCAAGCCCAAGCCCGCGAAGCGTTGTATGTCTTTGGGCGGCCCATTAGCCCAGCGTTTTGGACGCAAACCTTGGTTGATGGGGTTGAGCGCGAGGTTTTGGTGCAATTGTTTGAGCGCCGTACCTTGACCTACACGCCGAGCAACCCAATTGGCTGGCAAGTTGAGATGGGCAATGTTGGCCAACATGCCTTGGAATGGCGCTATGGCTTGCGGCCATGGGAATATCAAGCCTTGCATGTGACCATGCTCACCTATCACTATATTTCGCAAAATCCCAATCCTGCTGATCGGTTGCGCGATAGTTTATCGGTGCCGCCAGCAGAATTTAAACGCCAGCTCGAATATCTGCAAAGCCATAATTTTCATGTGGTGAGTTTGGATATGGTGTTGGCAGCGCAACGCGGCGAAATCAGCTTGCCCGAACATCCCGTGGTAATTACACTTGATGATGGCTATCGCGACTTGTATGAGCAAGCGTTTCCAATTGCCCAAAGCTTGAATGTGCCAATTACTGCTTATATTCCTGTGGCCTTGGTTGGCGAGCCAGCCTATGTAAGCTGGCAACAATTGCAAGAGCTTAGTCAATCACCATTGGTGACAATTGGCTCGCATACGCGGGTTCACCCCGATTTAACGACGCTTGATCGCGAATCACAATGGATTGAAATTGCCCATAGTAAACGGGAGCTAGAGCAACACTTGGGGCTGGAGATTCGCCATTTTTGCTACCCCTATGGCCGCTACAATGCCCTGACTGTGGAGCTCGTGCGCGAGGCTGGCTATCGCAGTGCGACGACAACCCGCCAAACTACCGATACGACCAACGACGATCCGCTGATTTGGAATCGGATTACGATTTCGGGCAAGAACTCGTTTGAGGATTTTGTGGCGCAAATTGAGCGCAGCCAAAACTAATTGACATTTGCTTGACGTAACCATTGGCGGGCAGCGTGTTCATCGCTGAATACCTGCACCGCTTGGCTATTACCAGTTAAGCCGATAATCAAATTGGCAATTACGCGGCTGACTGTCGAATCGACCAACAGCGCTACAATTGTGGCGCTGTTGCGGGTGGCTGGCTGCATATAAAAGCGCCGCACCTCACGCGAAATTGGCAAGGCTTCGCGCAAATCGAGCAAGCGTGGGCGGCGAATGCTACCAGCCAACAGATCGACTGCGGCCAAATTTTCCTCTGCGTCCTCAACCGTCTCTTGAATGCCTGGCCGAATTTTGATCACAATAATACCATCACCATCGAGTGTGATAATTGAACTGCGGGTTGTATACGAATGTGGTATTAGCATCATGGCTTTTGCTATCACTGGCATAGGCTACCCTGTTTGGCCCCGTCATATGCAAGCATAGCATAGTTCCATGCTCCGCTTGGGGGAATTTTATGGGTGATTTGTTGCATGAGGCCATTAAAAAAATAGCCCGATTGAGGGACATAAATCAACCTTGCCAAGCTGCGAATGAATCATTACAGTAAAACCTTACTGCACGTTTCGCGGTGATGAGGTTTTGTTATGCCATTATTACCATCACAATTGCCCCAATATGCCACGCGTTTGATTGGTCGCACCCGTGCTCGCACCTTAGTGCTTGACCTTTTGCTCGATGCTCAAGCACGGTTGGTAACATTATATGGCCAAAGTGGGGCTGGCAAAACCCGTCTCAGTTTAGAGGTTGCTGAGCAAGTTGGCGAGGTTTTTCGCGATGGGCGCTATTTTGTGGCCTTGGCCCCCGTTTCACAAGCTAAATTTGTGTTGCCAACGATTGCAGCCACGCTCGGCGTTGAAGAATCGCACAATGAAGCAATCTTGGATTCATTGGTTTTGGCTTTAGCCGATAAACAAATTCTGTTAATTCTTGATAATTTTGAGCAAGTTGCCGCAGCTGCTAGCGAAATCCAAGCATTGTTGCGCCGTGCGCCTGGCCTAACCTGTTTGATTACCAGCCGCCAAGCCCTTGGGGTTGCTGATGAAACCACGATTATGGTTCCTGCGTTGCAATACCCTGATATTGGCGAAGAATATAGTCTTGAAGCATTAGAGCAGTATAGTGCTGTTAACTTGTTTGTTGAGCGAATGCGGACGCGCCAGCCGCGCTTTCGTTTGAGCGCCGATAATGCCGCCGCATTAGTTGATATTTGTCGGCTAGTGCAGGGCCTGCCTTTGGCGATTGAGTTAATCGCCGCCCATAGTGCCTCGCTTACCCCGCAAGATTTATTATTTTTCGTGCGTAATCATCTTTCGATGGCTGCTTTAAACCCCAAACAATCGGCGCGCCAAGCGATTATCAAGCCGGTGCTGGCGTGGAGTGTCAGCATGTTGCCCGCCGATGCCAAAGATATTTTTATCCAGTTGGGTGTTTTTGCTGGCGGGGCAACCATCGATACCATCAAACAGGTTGGTTTGGTTGAGGGTATGCCATTTGAAACCAGCCTAAATGCGCTGATTGATCGCCATTTGCTGCAAACTGAACACCTGCCTGGCCAACAACCGCGCTTTATTATGATTGATGCAGTGCGTGAATATGCCCTAGAGCAATTGCAAAAAACAGGCCGTTTCTATTATTTGCAAGAGCGGCATGCACTGCATTACCAAGCCTTGAGTGAATCAGTCCAGCAGCAGATTCGCGGAGCAGATGGGGCGAAGTGGATCGAACAGGCCCGCGGCGAGATTCATAATATTCGCCAAGCAATAGGCTGGTCGCTTGAAAGCAGCGATGGTCTGATTGCGCAGCGAATTGCTGGCAATCTTTATTTTTATTGGTATCGCACAAGTGCGTACCGCGAGGCCGTTGCTTGGCTCGAACAAACCTATCAACACCCAAATCGCAGCGATTTAAGCGCAATCGCGCGAATTGCAACCGGCCTCGGTGGTTTGTTAATTAGCTTGAATCGTTTTGCTGAAGCAGAGAATTATTTAATTGAAGCTCGACGTTTATGGCAGGAACTTAATTTACCGCACGATGAGATTAGTGCAATTGGTAATTTGGCAGTTTTATATGGCACGCTTGGGCGCTTGCAGGATTCACAAATAGCATTTGAAGCAGCGTTGACATTGGCGCGCACGGTTGGGAACCAACAACGCGAAATCTTGATGTTACATAATCTTGGCACTTTAGCCCAAGAACGAAATCAATTAGCCACCGCCCAAAACTATTTTGAGCAAGCACTTGCGCTTAAACAACAGCTGAATCAAACATGGGATATGTTTCTTAGCCAGATCAATTTAGGTTTAGTTGCGGTTGATTATGGGCGCTATGCTGAGGCAACGCAATGGTTTGATCAAGCGTTTGTTAATGCGTATGCGATTAGTGATCACGATAATTTGGCCTATATTCGTTATGCACGAGGAATTTCGGCAGCTGAACAAGCTGATTATGCCCAAGCTGAGCTGCATTTTAGCGAAGCTGAGCAAGCTTGGCGCGCGGTTGGCAATCAAGAAGCAATGCAACGAAGTTGGATTAAGCAAGCAGAAATTGCAATTGCAACAGGAAATTATGCGCAAGCTAGCGAATATTTCCATAAGCTTGAACCAATCGAAGCATTAATTCAAGAATTTCGTTTATATCATGCGATTTTAGCAATACGCTTAGCAATTGCAACCAATGATCAATCTGCAATGCAACAACAAGCACAAGATATGCTGGCAATTGCAGCAACAACAGAGCTACGACGCTACGATCTGATGATTATGCAACATTGCGCCGCGCTGGTAACAGCAACACACCCAGAACTGGCAGCGCAATTAATGGCAACCGCCCAACAAATTCGCCAAGAACGTGGCTTGTACCAAAGTGCTGCCGAGCAACAATGGCTAGCCCAAACTGGCTTAGATCAGCTTGCGCCAAGCGAGGCCTTGAGTTTTGCTGCTGGCTTACAGGCTACCCAAACTGCTTTAGCGCGCTAAGATTCTTAGCAAACTTAATGGTGCAGCCCGCCGATTGGCGGGCTTTGCTTTTTTAAGCGATAAAATGCTAGCTGACGTACAATAATCACTGCTTTAATAAGTATTTAGATTAATAGGCAATCTGTTATATAAAATTTTAATAAATTTATGCATGAATGATCGAAAAGTGTATGTACTGAAAGTCCTAGTACTGATCTAAAAAAGATGTTGCGATATTCACACATAATAAAAACAAATCTCCACCTTGCTTTATGCTACGGCTAGATTATGATAGGAAGGTCTTTATTTGCGTAGTACTTTAGCTCTATTATTGAGGATGCTTTATGAAGCAACGTGTCGTTTGGTTGGCCGTGTTGCTCGTGGCGGTCTTAGGCGTTCCTTTTAGCGTTTGGGCTGCAACTCCACGCCAAACAGTCAAAACACCGCAAGCAGTGCAAGCTACAGTGCGGGTGGTGGAATCGGTCTCTTTGCCAGCTGCAGTTGCAGTTACTACTGCAACTCCACCAACGTGTGATCCAACGAATACCCGTTCATTGACTGGCTGGTTTACATCGAATACTGCTGGGGCGGTATACAATAACTCGTACAATTGTGCCTATCAGGTTGGGATTGCCTCATATCGAATGTTTGATGATCGGATTGGCAACCAACAGCTGTTTGATTACACGCTGTATACTGTTGGGCCACGCCAAACAGTCACGATGGAGGTGGCAATTCCTGATTGTAAAGCCCAGCTCGATATTTTCCGTGGGCCAGTTTTGCAATCACTAGTTGGCCAACGCTATGGCGATCGTTTGCTTTCAACGCGCTTCCCTAACACCAGCTATTGTGCGCCTCCAGTCCAAGAAGTTTGTGCTCAAGGCCAAATTAGCCGCTTGAGCGGGGTGAGCAACAACCAATTGGTCAGTGGTGTTTTGAATATCCAGGCTGAAGTTGCTGGTGCTTTGCCCCAAAAAGTTGAGTTTGCTTTGACTGGTGCTCAAACCACCAATTACACTGATGTGAACTCACCATACTATTTCATGGGCAATAATGGCACTCAGCCAAATGGCTGGGATTCGAGCACTAAGCCTGAAGGCGATTATCGCTTGAGCGCAACCTATGTTGGCTTATTTGGTGAATCGTTAGCAATTCGCTGTGAGCCTGTTGCGGTCAATTTCAGCATTCGCCGCAGCACGCCAACCAACACACCGTTGCCAACCGCGACGAATACGCCAACCGCAACTGCAACCAACACGCCGTTGCCAACCGCGACGAATACGCCAGTGCCAACCGCGACGAGCACACCAACCGCAACTGCGACCAACACGCCGTTGCCAACCGCGACGAATACGCCAGTGCCAACCGCGACGAGCACACCAACCGCAACTGCAACCAACACGCCGTTGCCAACCGCGACGAATACGCCAGTACCAACCGCAACTGCAACCAACACGCCGTTGCCAACCGCAACGAATACGCCAGTGCCAACTGCAACTAGTACTCCAGTACCAACCAGTACGCCTGTACCAGGTAACCAATGTGTCCCACAAGGGTTAGGCACTGCTAGCGATTTCAATGTCTTTACCTTTGGCAACATTACCCAAAGCAACACCGATATTGAAGGTCGGGTTGCAGCTGGTGGCAATATCAACTTCCAAAACTTTGGGGTTGGCGTGCGCCTGACCAACTCGAATGGGACGCGCGACGATTTGATTGCTGGTGGTTCATTGACCTACACCAATGGTTCGGTCTACAACGGCAACGTAGTTTATGGCACGAGCAAATCATTGAATGGCGTTAGCGTGCAAAATGGCACGGTTCGCCAAGGCCAACCAATCAATTTTGCCACTGAGCAAAGCTTCTTGCGCAATCGCTCGCAAGCTTGGGGTGCGTTGAGCGCCAATGGCACGACTGTCTATGAATATGGTGCAGTCAAGTTGACCGGAACCAATGCCAGCGCCAACATCTTCACGGTTGATGGAATTGAATTGAGCAAAGCCAATGGCTTACACATCAATGTTCCAGCTGGCTCAACCGTGTTGGTCAATATCAGCGGTCTTGATAATAAGATGCAATATTTCGAAACCTTCTTGACCAATGTTGATCAAACCAAGATTGTCTACAACTTCTACCAAGCCACCAGCTTCAAGTTGGATGGAATTGGTATCAAAGGCACGATTTTGGCTCCATTTGCTGATGTCAACTTCAACAATGGCCAAATCAATGGCACCTTGATTGGCAACTCATTGATTGGTTATGGTGAATCGCATCACTACCCATTCAATGGTTGTTTGCCAGCGATTGCTCCTAGCCGAGCTGTTGGCCAATAATTTCTAACCGCATAATCAAAAGGCCTTGGGCAATTGCCCAAGGCCTTTTTTGTTTACTCATTGACATCGCTGGCGATCGAGCGCATCAGACGCCAATATTGATTGATCGCGACCTTGCCATCTGAGGTGAGGCGATAGCTGGTGCGTGGGCGGCGGGCGACAAATTCTTTGGTGACCGAGATATAACCTTCGGCTTCGAGCTTGCTCATGTGGGAGCCGAGGTTGCCTTGGGTTAGCTCAAGTTCGTTCATCAGATACAGAAAATCTGCTTCATCAACGGTAGCAAGATAGCTCATCACTTGTAAGCGAACTGGTTCATGTACAAGCCGATTAAGTTGGGCGATGGTTTTGATGTGTTTATCCATCGAATCCTCACTGTTTGCTGTAATTATTAGTTTTACAAGGATATAATTCTGCTACACAGAATTTTGGGCTAGAATAGCACCGGCCTCAGGCTATGTCAAGTCGGTGGTAGCATTGCCCAAGCTACGCTAAGTAAGAATTGAACTCAAGACCTTTGCAGGGATTCGCTATGGATTAAACATGGAGCGGGAGACGAGCCTATTCATGACAGTGTAGTTTTAATCCCTTGGAGGGATTCGGTATGTATTGAACACTCAATCGAACGTCAATCGGGGCGGGTGATAATGTTTTAATCCCTTGCAGGGATTCGGTATTTATTGAACGGAAAGCGCGGCCCCAATCGCGATTGGAGAAGAAAGTTTTAATCCCTTGGAGGGATTCGGTATTTATTGAACTTCCTCAGGAGCCATGCTCTGTCGAGGAATGGTTATGTTATCCCTTGCAGGGATTCGGTATTCATTGAACTCAGCCCAGATGAGTCACGTCTATATGTTGTGGTAGTTTTAATCCCTTGCAGGGATTCGGTATTTATTGAACAATCGTTCGATAGCAGCAGTGGCAGTAGTATCCATGTTTTAATCCCTTGCAGGGATTCGGTATTTATTGAACCCGCTCTGCCGCTGGGGTCGGTGACAGGCTGCGCCAAGTTTTAATCCCTTGCAGGGATTCGGTATTTATTGAACCGGGATCGGATACGCCTGAAGTCCCGATAGATGAGTTTTAATCCCTTGCAGGGATTCGGTATTTATTGAACCAAACTGCACTTTGGCTGCTGCCCCGCGTGCAATGTTTTAATCCCTTGCAGGAATTCGGTATTTATTGAACACCGAGAACATCAGTTTGCGGATTTTTGGAATGTTTTAATCCCTTGCAGGGATTCGGTATTTATTGAACCTCGATGATTGTGCCACGACCGCTAGCAGTGAACGGCGGTTTTAATCCCTTGCAGGGATTCGGTATTTATTGAACCCGTCGCGGGTGCAGAATTGAAAACGCCATAATCGTTTTAATCCCTTGCAGGGATTCGGTATTTATTGAACGGCGGGGCTGGGGTAAGCGCAATTGAAGTCCCTTGGTTTTAATCCCTTGCAGGGATTCGGTATTTATTGAACTCAAGGATATTCAGGCCATGAATGGCACGATAGAAAGTTTTAATCCCTTGCAGGGATTCGGTATTTATTGAACTTGGCTATCAACGCTGCTCTATGAAATGCTCACGTTTTAATCCCTTGCAGGGATTCGGTATTTATTGAACCACGTTCGAGTAAAGGCATCCATAATTTGATTGCGGTTTTAATCCCTTGCAGGGATTCGGTATTTATTGAACGGCACAATCTTAACGGGTGAACAATTTGGCGATGTTTTAATCCCTTGCAGGGATTCGGTATTTATTGAACCAATGGATATGACCCCAAAGGAGAAGCCCATGAAGTTTTAATCCCTTGCAGGGATTCGGTATTTATTGAACCGACCTTGAACCCATAGCCCAACCCGAGGAACGTTTTAATCCCTTGCAGGGATTCGGTATTTATTGAACTTCATGGTCAATAATGAATAATTCAGCCATCGGTAGGTTTTAATCCCTTGCAGGGATTCGGTATTTATTGAACTCGAGTAAATCCGCATCGATGCCAGCGGCTTACTGCATGACATCCGGCCCAAGAACGGGCAATGGGACGACAACCCGTTCATAGTCAAGCGTCCGAAAGGCAGGGAGTTTCCACGTGATGGTGTGGGGACGACCGGTGCTTACATCCCGACAATG
>NZ_PUBZ01000098.1 GCF_003205875.1 Herpetosiphon llansteffanensis | reverse complement strand
CCTCACCCCCCAGCCCCCTCTCCCACTGAACGCGGGCGAGGGGGAGCACCGTTTTCACCGACGAATGACGAACCAGCGTGTTAAAGCCCCTCGCCCGCGCACGGGCGAGGGGTTGGGGTGAGGGGATCAGGCGATTGGTAACGCAATGTACCAGTACACCTAGAGCCTATAGTTAGGGTTCAGGGTTCAGGGGCTGGGGATCGGGATGTCGTCCTGTGCCAACCGCCTGTTGCCAACCCCAATGATTTTTCGCTAGCCAATAGCCAAAAGCCTATAGCCTCATTCTCTTCGTGCGCTTCGTGGATCAAACTACTCGACCACAACATTGCCAACCACCGCATAATCGCCAAGCAACAAACCTTGTTGGCTCCACACGCCAGCGCGGCTCCAATCGCCAAACTCATCAAACCAGCCCATCCGCACTTCGTATTGGCCTGGTTCAAGCTCAGCGGGCAGATTAATCGTCAGCAGATCTTCCCACCAATCATCAGGAGTCCAGCGCAGTGCTTGCCAAACTCCATCTTGTGGCTGCACATCGAAGGCAAAGCTTTCGCTTTCGTTGCCAGGTTTGGCCAAATGCACAAACAACGACCATTTACGATCTTGTTTGCCAACTGCGCGCCAAAGCGTATTGACCAACCAAGGTTGACCTGCTTTGGCGGTTTGGGGCAATAAAATGCCCCGAAGTTCGATGGGATTGGCAGTATCGGGCCGCCACAAGGCCAAAACTGGCCGCTCTGGCTGTGGCTCAACCACCAAATAGGGGTAGGCTGCGCTGATGACCGTGTTTGGCAGGCCAACCGCCATGGTTACTAATAACGCTGGCAAAAGCCAAGCCGCCGTTTTGACGCTGCGCTCAAGCCCGATTGCCAAGGCGCAGGCAGCTACCGGAGCAGCCGGAAACAAGAATCGCGCCTGCCAACCAACTTGGCCGCTCAAGACTGCAAACGCAAATGTCCAAGCAAACGAAAGCCCAACCAAGGCCCACGCCAGCTGCCAGCGCTGATCGATGCGCCAGCGCCGAATTCCCAAAATCGCAAGCCCAATCCAGATTGCCAGCAACCAATACAGCCATTGCGGCGCGGCCACACTCATCCAGCCAAAGCGTGCAATTAGCGATGTGCCCAAGGCATGCATTGCCTCGCCCCAATCGTGCAGGCTGAATGGCGAGAAGGTCGGGCTGCTAAATTCGCCTTTATACAAACCCAAACCAAATGGATCGCCATACAACAACAGATTACGCAGATACCACCAGCCAGCAATCGCCGCGCTGCTGAGGCCAATCCACGCAATTGTTGAGCGTAATTTGAGCGTATGTCGCAAGTGCCACAAACGCAAGCCAATTAGGGGAATCAACATCACTGCACTTTGTTTGGTGAGCAATGCCGCTCCAAGTGTTGACCCAACCGCCCAAGGCCACCAAGGCTTTGGATTAGGCTCAAGCAACAGCCAGAGCAGCGTTGCACACAGCAGCCACAGCAAAGGATCATTCGAGACTAAAACTGAGTGAAAGAGCAATTGGGGCCAAAAGGCAAGCAAACTCGCGCCAAATACCGCTAATCTTGGACGCAAACCCAAGCGCAAGCCAATGCCATAGCCAACCACAATCGTCAATGTGGCGCAGCCAATCGAAAACCAACGCAACCGATGCCAAACCAACACATCAGCTTGGTAGGGATGGCGATCGATCGATCTCCAGGCAAAAGCAGCTGGGTCTTTGCCGCCAGCCCAAATCCAATTATGATTATTGGCCAGAATCACCACCCGATCTTCGAGCGCAACCGAGCGCGCCAAAGGCTGCATCAGCCAATAGGCCAAGGGTGGCTGATGGCCTTCGCCTGGCACATCGCCCAAGCGTTGGTCGGGCAAGCGATTGTTGCGGGCTACAAACAAGGCATATTCTGCATGGCCTGGCTCATCGGGGCCTTCGCCAAGGGGAATGCGGGTACTCCACCAGACCGCTAGCGTGCAATACACCAGCAGCAACAGCAATAACGGCCAATGGTAGCGGAAGCGTTTTAGTGAAGTCATGGGTAAAAAGGCGCTGAATAAAGCTATTCAGCGCCAATTGGAGAATTAACCGAATTGTTCCAAGAAACGACCGTCGTTGGAGAAGAACCAGCGAATGTCGTCGATGTCGTAGCGCAACATGGTTTGGCGTTCTGGACCCATGCCGAAGGCAAAACCGCTCCATTCCGCAGGATCATAGCCGCCGTTGCGCAACACGGTTGGGTGAACCATGCCAGCACCCAAAATTTCCAGCCAGCCGCTCTTTTTACAAATTCGGCAGCCTTCGCCACCACAGATGAAGCATTCGATGTCGACTTCGACGCTTGGCTCGGTGAAGGGGAAGTACGAAGGGCGATAGCGCACTTTAACATCATCTTTGAACATGCGACGGGCAAAATTTGCCAACGTGCCTTTGAGATCGGCCATGGTAATGTTTTTGCCAATTACCAAGCCTTCAACTTGATGGAACATCATCTCTGAGCGGGCGCTGACTGGCTCGTAGCGATAGCATTTGCCAGGCAAAATTACCCGAATTGGCTCAGGATTCAAGGTTCGCATCACATGAATTTGGCCGGGCGAGGTGTGGGTGCGCAACACAACTTTTTGCTGCGGATCATCAGATTGGATATAGAAGGTATCCCACATATCGCGGGCTGGGTGATGCGCAGGCATGTTGAGCAATTCAAAATTATACTCATCCGATTCGACTTCGCGACTTTCCCACACTTGGAAGCCCATTTCAGCAAAAATATGCTGAATTCGGCGCAGCGATTGAGTGCTTGGGTGCAAACGGCCAATGTTGGCTGCCCGCCCAGGCAAGCTAATATCAACTGCATCTTCTTCGAGTTCGTGATGCAGCGCCGCGCTTTGCAAGCGTGATTCTAATGTAGCTTCTTGTTCGCTCAGTGCTTGCTTAATCGCCCCGAAACGTTGGCCAAAGGCTGGCCGATCTTTGGGGTCAAGCTTCCCAATTGACTGGCTGGCCTGGGCCAACGAACCTTTTTTACCTGTCCATTGAGTGCGCCATGCTGCCAAATCATCAAGCGATTCGACATTGGCCAAGGCTGCTTTGGCCTCTTTTTCAATCTGATCTAATTGCTCAAACATGCCATTCCTACCTTAACCAATTAATTATGCTCAGCGTAGTGTAGCATACTCATTGGGCTTTCTGTTCATTCAAATCGCGTAGTTGGATACCGTCGGCGTTTACTAGGGCCAAATGGCTCATTTCTCGTCGCCGCGCATCATTTAAATTAGCAGCATACGAACGCTGGCGCAAATCGATCGCAGTGCGATAGCCTTGTTGGCGCAAGCTTGCCGCCGCTTGAATCACCAAACTATGATCATCGCCAACCACCAGCACACTCTTATTCGGTATAATCTCGGCTGGGGCAACTGCCGCAACGATCCGTTCGAGGCCATAGGCAAAGCCAACCGCTGGCATGGCACGCCCACCAAGCGCCGCAACCAAATCATCATAGCGTCCGCCGCCGCACAATTGCAAGCCATCAGCACCATCGATTTCGAAAATTAGGCCAGTGTAGTAGTGCAAACCGCGGCCCATGCCAAAATCGAGCACAATCTGATTTGTTGGCACGCCATATGCCTTGAGGAGATCAAGCGTGGTTTGCAACTCATCCAAAGCATCGGTTGCAACCGTATACTCTGTGCAGAGTTCGCGCATTTGCTGCATAACGCTTGGCGCAGGGCCATGGGCCGCAGTTAGCGCTGAAAGCAAATGCCACGCCCGATCAAGGTTTAGCGCATCGTCGCCACGGCGCAGTTTGCGCACCAAGCGTTGAATAATTGCTTGTGGTTCGCGACCACCACTGTCGAGGCGCACGCCAAGGCTGGGCAGCACGCGCAACAAGAGCGTTTCAAGGTCTTGGTCGGCGAGGTGGGCAAGGCTGGCCAAATCGACTGGCAGATCGTCATCGTCGTTGTCGCGCCATTGTTGCTTAACCGCGTCAAGCCCTTTGGAACGAATCCGTTCGAGGCTCCACGTGAGCGCCGAGGTAATGCGTTCTGGTAAGCCAAGGCTATTGAGCAACGTCTTAATTACGCCAATATGGCCAATCGTTAATGTCCAGTGGTGAATGCCCAACTCGCGTAGGCCAGTTACGGCCAAGCCAAGGGCTTCAGCATCGGCCAACGGGCCAGGTGCACCAAGCAATTCGATGCCAACTTGGGTAAATTGACGATAGGTTGCGCGCCGTGGGCGTTCGTAACGAAAGACTGGGCCAGCGTAACGCAAGCGCAACGGAATCGGCGCATCGCCCAAGCCACTGATGACCGCCCGTAAAACCGAGGCTGTCCATTCAGGGCGCAAGGCCAAATCGCGGCCACCTTGATTCCAATGGTACAATTTAGCGATGAGATCATCACCAGATTTCTTTAAATACAATTCACGATGCTCAAGCAAGGGCAACTCAATTGGGTCGTAGCCAGCTTGATCAAATGTAGCGGTTAATGTCTGAATAAGTGCCTGACGTTGGTGAACGGCAGCGCCAAACAGGTCACGCGTTCCACGAACCACTTCAGGAGTTAATTGATAGCCCACAGGTTCCTCCGAGCACAATCAAACCACATTGTACGCGAAAATTCAGTGTGGGTGAATGGAACCAATGGGGGTCGTATAACGTAAAGTACTTATGTCTGCCTTGACGACGACACAGTGGCGTGATACGCTGCTTTTATTGGTACTTTACAGCTTGTTAACTGCCACGGGAAGGAAAGCCTATGCATGGATTAATGATTTTTTCGGGATTATTTGGTGCGTTGGCAGTCATCTTTTGGTTCTTCGGTCAGCCAATCTGGTCGTTATTAAATGTTCCGCGTCAACTCAACCAATTGTGGCAAGGTGTTTCAGTGCGGCGTAATCACGCAATTGAACACGCCACCGTTAATGTGCTTGAAGAGCGCTATGGTTCGCAGTTGGTCGATGGCTGTGCCACAACCGAAGGCTTCCGCATTCGCGCTGCGATTGATCCAGCATTGTTGCTCGATGCTGCGCGCGAAGGCCTTTTGCGGCTGCAACGTGGCGATCGTTCAATGGCAATCTATCGCCGCTGTGCAACGGCCATTAGTTTCTGTTTCCTAACAGTGGCTTCGGTGGGCCTCGGCATGGTTGCTTTCCTCGATATGTTGTCAAGTACCAGTATTTTCTTGGCATTAACCATTGCTGGCGCGCTTACTCCTCGCTTAAGCCCACTTTTTCAACGCTTTTTTACTACATCGCTTGACGTAAAGGGGATGAGCATTGGCGCAATTGAGTTAGTGCCACCAACCTTGTTTATGGGTTTGTCGTTTGCTGCTGGCGGCGCAGAGTTTGCCGTGCGCACCAAACCTGCTCGCCGCATCTACCAACCACCCTATCGCTATGGCGAACGGGTTCCGGTCTATGTGCCAGTTGAAAACAACACCCGCCAACGCTAAATAAATCTGATTAAAGAGTGATCAAAAGCCGAAGTTCAATGCTTCGGCTTTTTTGTTGGCCAAAAAATCACCCTTGTGTCTCCCCTTGGGGCAGAGTCTATACTAGCGCTATGAACGAATCGCTTATCTCAATTGGCAACTTTGCCGAGGCAACTCGGCTCTCGCTCAAAGCCTTGCGTTTGTACGACCAACTGGGCATTTTATCAGCTCGTCATGTCGATGCACAGAATGGCTATCGTTACTATCACGCTGAGCAACTTGCATCTGCTCGCTTGATTGGAATGTTGCGCCAAATCAACATGCCGCTGGCCACGATTCGCCAAGTAATTGCTGGCGATGCCAAAGATGCTGAGATTTTGCTTAGTCGCTACATTCGCTCGGTCGAGTTGCAGGCAATCCAAGCCCGTCGTGCCCAAAGCCTTATCCTCGGGTTAATTCGTCAAGAAGGAGTTTGTATGAGCCTTGAAGTAACTGTCCGCCAACAAGCCGATCAGCCCATCCTGAGCATCACCAAACGCACGTTTGTTAACGAGTTGGATAATGTAATTGCGCATGCCTTCCACAGTATGGAACGCTTTGCCGCTGACAATAACTTGGTTGTGCGTGGCTCTGCATTTGGCATTTTTCACGGCACGATTAACGCCGATGATGATGGACCGATTGAAATTTGTTTACCAGTTGATCAGCTTGTCGAGCAGCAAGGTGAAATTGTTGGACGAATTTTGCCTGCTGGCAAAGTTGCGGTCGTAACCATGCATGGCGATCAATGTGAGTTTCCGCATATTTTGGCGGGCTACGATGCTGGCAGCGATTGGATCAAAGCCAATGGCTATGTTGTTTCCGATTCGCCGCGCGAAATCTGGGTCAACCCACCAGGCCCTGATGCTTTGATGGAAATTGCTTGGCCGTTCCACGAAGCCTAGACAGACTGATTCTATCAAGCCCTTCGCCTGTGTTTAGTGGGCGAGGGGCTTGATAGAATGCTTGCCCATTTTTACAGCAAACTAATCAGCCAGTGCAGCAGCGGAGCCATCAGCAAGGCTGGTAGCAACGAAGCCACGCGAATTTTGGTTAGATCAAGCAGATTAATGCCCACGCCAACCACCATTAAGCCGCCAACCCCAGTGATGATCAGCACCCGTGGATCGACCGCTGGATTGGGCAAAATCGTGGCTAAGGAGCCAGCAGCCAGCGCTACGCCACCTTGATAGATTAAAATAATCAGAATCGAAAAACCCACGCCGATGCCAAAGCTGCTTGCCAAAGCGACTGCCGCTAAGCCATCAAGCGCTGCCTTGATCACCAACAGCTGCGAATCGCCAACCAAGCCATTGTTGATGCTGCCAATCAAAGTCATTGGGCCAATACAGAAGAGTAACGAGGCTGCCACAAAGCCCTCGGTAAAGCGTCCACTGCCATTAAATTTGGCTTTGAGCCAATCGCCAAGCGCTGCCAAACGCTCCTCGACGCGCCACCACTCGCCCAATAAACCGCCCACGACTAAGCCAACCAAACCAATCACCACGCCATCGACCACAATTGGTTGGCTGGCTTGGGCCGTGCTTTGCAAGGTTGCGCCAGCTTTGTTCATGCTGCCAGCCATTGATAAACCAATAAACAGCGTTACCAAGCCCAATGCTTGCATAATCACCGTTTGCATACGTTCTGGCAAGCGCCCGCGCAGCGCCAAACCCAAGCCCGTGCCGAGTGCCACCGTCACTATGTTGATGATTGTTCCATTGAGCTTTGCCCACAGACTCAGATCCATCCTGCCTACTCCTAAACAAAAACCACGAAGCCTTGGCGCTTCGTGGTTGTTTGGCATATGGTGACCCCGGCGCGACTCGAACGCGCGACACACAGTTTAGGAAACTGTTGCTCTATCCACCTGAGCTACGGGATCGTACCAACGGCAATTATGCTTAAGCCCGCCCGAAATGTCAACCCCGTATAAGTAAGGATGAAGGGTGAAGGATGAGGGATGAAAGGTAGAAGTCAAAAGTCAAAAGTCAAAATGAACCTAAAGAGCATAGCATAGAAAAGAATGCAAGGATGAAAGAGAGAAGATCGAGCAAAGAACATAGAACATAAGGATTGGCTACAGGCTTCAGGCTAGCGGAACATTTTTTGGAATTGCAATAAGTCCAATAGCCAAAAGCCAATAGCCTATAGCCATACGCTCCTTCGTGCTCTTCGTGTTCTTCGTGGTTAAAAATTAAATCTGCAAACCAATTTCAAACGTTGCGCTATAGCCTTGGCCGTTTGGCACAACCGTCAAAACTGTTTGACCAGCGCTTTGTTGATAGATACCATCGCCATCGTTGAGCAAGGTGCGCACGCCTTTGGCCACATACGGCGCTTGCCCATGCACCACATCAGTCAGGCTTTCATCGAAGAAAAATTGCGAGGTAAACTCATAGCCTGCATCGGTGCGAATTTTAAAGTGAATATGCACCGCCCGACCTTGATACCAGCCAGGGTAGATTGTGGTGAAGTTGGCAATCCCAGCGTCATCGGTGCGCTGATAGCCACGCAGGAATTTTTGACCAACCGTGCTAAAACTGCGATCGGTTGCGTCTGAATAAACTCCATCTGCATCGCAATGCCACAAATCGACAATCGCCCCAGCTAAGGTCGTACATGTACCAGCCCCAATTTGGCTGACCACCACTTTAACATCCAATTGCGTGCCTGCACTCACAGCGTTATTGCTGGGATCAGAACGAATATCCGAGCGCTCTAATTTTTCATCAACAAAATAAGGGCCTTCAGTTAGCTCGGGCCGCACAATACAGCTGGGCAAGGCAGCAACGGCCTCGCTGGTGGCCGTGGCCTCGACTGTGCTAGTGGCGGCGCTGGTTGCCGTCGCAGCCTCGGCGATTGTGTTGGTTGCTGCTGTTGTGGCCGTGGTGGTTGGGGCGCTAGCTTGGGCAACGCTGGTCGGGGTTGGCACGACCTCGCTGCTACAGCCAGCCAATACTGCTGCCGACCCCGCCAACCCAAACAGCTTGAGCACTTCGCGCCGACTCAAAATCCGGCCAACTGGTTGATCATCATTATCCATGGGAATAACTCCTTGTGCATAAACCGCCCAAGCAGCATACCAAATAATAATGAAGAAAACTTAAAGATATTCTAAGTATTTAGCTAAACATATGGATTAATAAAGCCACCAAGGCGATGATTGCTGGGCCACCTTGCACAAATAAAATTGAGCGTTTGGCCGTCAAGCCGCCATAAATCGCTGCTACCACCACACAACAGACGAAAAACAATTGAATCTGCAAGCCAAAATCAGGATTGGGATGTACCAAACCCCAAATTAAGCCAGCAGCCAAAAAGCCATTGTACAAGCCTTGATTGGCTGCCAACGATTTGGTTTGTTGGGCAAACTCTGGCGTTAGCCCAAACGATTTGGCAGTGCTTGGCTTAGTCCAAGCAAACATTTCCAAATACAAAATATAGATGTGTTCGACCGCCACCAAGCCCACCAAAATTAAACTTACGATTGCCATAACCAGCCACCTTTCCTAAATTGCCAATTGTTGGCAACTAGCTAGCTATAGTACCGCAAAAGTCGAAAAAAGTCAGAAGGCAAAGGATGAAGGGGAAAAGTCAGAAGGCAAAAATCAAAAATCAAACGAATCAGGCTATGGGCTATTGGCTAACAGAACATACTTTGTGGAATTCGGGCAATTCGTGGCTAAAAGAGAAATCTTCATGTTCTTGTGTCCTTTGTGCTCTTCGTGCTCTTCGTGGATCAAATGTTAACGCAGCGGCGCAGAGCAACCGAAGGATGAAGGATGAATCACAACAGGCAAATCAGGATCGGGGGCCATTGGCTATCGGGCAGCAGAAACCTAATCCTGAAAATCTGTGCCAATCTGTGGCAAACGGAAAGAATGAAGGATGAAGGATGAGGGATGAAACCGATAGCCAACAGCCATTCGTGCAATTCGTGCAATTCGTGGCTAAAAACATACTTCGCGATCTTCGCGTCCTTCGTGGTTTCGGTTCCTTCGTGGATCAAATGTTAACGCAGCGGCGCAGAGCAGCGATGGCTATGTGGCTAGTGGGGATTGCTTGGAAATACCAACCAGTGTTCCGCTAGCCAAAAGCCAATAGCCAATAGCCTCATGCTTTGTGGTTAAACTGAGCGTGCTCGTTCATCCTCGATTGGCAGCCAACGATAAGCCTCATCCTCTGGCACAACATAGCCAAAGCTGGGAGTTGGAAAGTGGCATGGCGCAATCAAGGTTTTGCCATCACTCACTTGGGCCAAAACTGCTCGGCGGGTGGCATACGCCTGATCATTATCAACATCTAAACCACTGGCAAAGCTTGGCTCGAATAGCTGAATTGGGTTGAAAAACACATCGCCAGCAAGCAACACTCGTTCGCCAGTGCCATGGTCAATCAACAGGCTGGTGTGGCCTGGGCTATGGCCAGGGGTAAACCACGTCGTGATGCCTTGCGCCAGTTCAAAATCTGCATCGAAAAATTCTAGCTTACCTTGCGCTTCGAGCCATAAAACTTGATCCTGCAAGTAGCCAGCACGCTCAGGGCTGTGCTGTTGCATAAACTCAATCAGGCCTTTTTCTGCTTGATGGGCCAGATAACGCGCATTCGGAAATCGCGCTTGCAAAATGCCATCGACATAATGGGTATTCAAACCAACATGATCAACGTGCAAATGCGTTAGAAAAACCGTATCAATCGCTGCTGGATCAATTCCTAGCAATGCCAATTGGGCTTCAAGCTGTTGGCTGCTCAGTGGTTGGGTTGGCGCTGGGGCCTTGCCTAAGCCAGTATCAACCAAAATCGTGCGCTCCGCTTGTTGAATGAGATAGCAATGCACGCGGCCTAGCAAGGTTTCTGCATTGTAAAACGAGCTTGGATAGCTCGCGCGAACTTTAGCCCAAACTTCGCCATTAACTGGCAGCATCGGCCATGGTGTGGTCACATCGACGATTGCCGTGATCGTGCTTGGCCCAAGGTGAATTGTGCGCTGGTGGAGGGTTGACATCAATAACTCCTTGCGTTTGCTCGTGTGCTATACTGTTTGAATATGTTGAATTAGCGTTCAACTTGATTATATTGAACTATGGTTCAATTTGTCAAGAGGGAAATTAACCATGGCTGATGATTCCAAAACTGCGAAAAAACCAACAGCGCAACGAGCAGATGCGCAACAAAACCATGGGCGAATTCTGGCGGCGGCCAAAGCGCGCTTTGCTAGCGATGGCCCAAACGCCGCCATGGATGCGATTGCGCGCGATGCAGGCGTGGCGGTTGGCACGCTCTATCATCATTTTGGCTCCAAAGAAGGCTTATTGAATCTGGTTATTCATGAGCATTTTCAGGTGGTAATGGATTTTCTGGCAGGCTTGCAAGCTGCAACTGAACCTTGGTGGGCAGTCGAGCAGTTGGTGCGCGGCATGGCCAAACGCCAGCTCAAAGATCAGGCGTTTAAAACCATGATTCAGCAACATACGAATTTAGTTGCAGCTAGCAGCCAAGCCAAACAGGGCATTAATCCAGCAATTCAAAGCCTGATTGATCGCGCCAAAGCGGCTGGGGTTGTGCGCGCCGATTTGCAAGCAGGCGATTTATCGGGTTTGTTGGCTGGCTTGCCAATCGGTGATGATCAGGCTGAGCAGCGCGAACGCTATCTGGCAATTGTGTTGCAGGGCATCAAAAGCGAAACCCCATAAGCATGTATAATGGGGCGGGCAGACTCCATTTGGCGGGTTTGCCATTGAATTTGCTTGCTCAACAACGCATGAAGGAGCGTTTTCAATGCAATACGGCACCAAATTAGCCGAAGGCAAAACCAAGATTATCTATGCTCACCCTGAAGACCAAAGCTTGGCCTATATGCTGCAAAAGGATTCGATTAGCGCTGGCGATGGGGCACGACGCAATGAAATCGAAGGAAAAGGCGCGATCAGCGGTCGCACCTCGGCTAATGTCTTTGCCTTGCTCAATCGCAGTGGCGTGCGCACCCACTACAAAGCCGATCCTGAGCCGGGCGTGATGGTCGTTGAACGTTGTGCAATGTTGCCCTTGGAAGTCGTGATGCGGCGTTTGGCAACTGGCTCATATTGCCGTCGCCACCCTGAAACGCCAGAAGGCACACGCTTTAGCCCGCCATTGGTTGAGTTTTTCTATAAAGACGATGCCAACCACGATCCCCAAATTGATTTGGCTGGGATTGTTGAAAAAGGCTTGGCAACAGCCGAGGAAGTGCATTTTATCGAGCAAGAAGGCACGCGAGTGTTTGAATTGCTCGAACAAACCTGGGCCGAACGCGGTGTGCAATTGGTCGATCTTAAAATCGAATTTGGCCGCACTCCCGATGGCGCGTTGATCGTCGCCGATATGATCGACAACGATTCATGGCGCTTGTGGCCCGATGGCGATAAGAGCAAAATGCTCGATAAGCAAATTTATCGCAATTTGCAAACTGTCACCGACGAAGCATTGCAAAACCTCAAAGCCAAATACGAAGAAGTTCGCGATATTACCGAGAGCTTCCGCTAAATTATTGCTTACTACCCCACCGCGTTCCATTATTTGGAGCGCGGTTTGGCGTTAAGACAGAAATTGCAATGGCCGCCGCGCTGCTGCAATGCCTGCTTGCACAATCCGTTGCGCCACCTCAACCCTATAGCGCCAATGCTCAATCTTGGTATCATAGATTTCTGCTTGGCTTTGCTGGGCCTCTGCATCAGCGGCTTGGGCTTGAAATTGATCGGGAATTTCCCAATCTAAGCCATCAACTTCGCAATAATTGAGCTTAAACCCGCCGCGATGCAGCAAAATCGGCCATTCTGCATCAGTGCCAAGCGCATCGATTGGTGGGCTATTGGCCAAAATAAAATGCGCAGCTACCGGCGTGAAGCCGCGTGCGCCAGCGCTAAAATCCATTGGCGTGCCCAGAAAAAACGAGGCCATCGTATTGCTGGTGCGCTCAGTTTCGATCAAGGCGCGGGCATGGGTCGCGTAGGCTTGCCAAGTGCGACCAATAATCAAACAATGAGTTTGCGAACGTTGGGCGATGCTAGTTAATTCGCTGGGTCGTGTTTCGATCCAGCGCAAAGCCCGATCAAAATCAATTGCATGAATATAATTTGCTTGGGTTTTGAGTGCTTCGGCCAAGGCCAAATGCCTGCCCTGCGCCCACTCGCTGGTTGGCACTGCGCGCACATTAGGCAAATTGTTGAGCGTTTGCAATAATTCTGGCTCAATCGTTGGCGGCGTGCTGATGACAATCGAGCGATACAATTGGCTTAATTGCGGTAAGAGCCGTTCAAAGCGGGCCAATTCGCCACGTGGATGCCAAGCTGAGGCTAAAACGATGCTCATCGCTGTTCACTCAAGCGCAAATCAACCAGCGTCAGCTGCACCGAACTGCGGCCATTCCATTCGTTGATGCCCACTGTATACACAATGTCGATCTGTGAGCCGTTATGCAATTCGGCCAGCCAATCGCCGAGGTTAAAGCCAATTGCCGTTTGATAATGGCGACCTTGTTGCAACCGCAAACGCAAATGTTGATTCTCAGCGCCAACGCCTTTTGCCTCGATGACCGTCACGCGGCGGCTGCAAAAGCGTGGTTGTTGGTTTTCAAGCCCAAACGGAGCCATTTTTTCAAGCACAGCTAGCATCTCAAGATTAAGTTGCTCGAAACTGGCTTCAGCGTCGATTGCCAATTGTGGCACCATCATCTCGTCGCTAATCTGTTGGTTGGCAATCGCCTGCAAACGGCGGGTAAGCTCTGGAATATGCTGATTGGCAATCGTAAAGCCAGCGGCGGCAGCATGACCACCATATTTTTCAAACAAATCGGCACATTCAGCCAAGGCATTGACAATATTAAAGCCTGGAATTGAGCGCGCACTGCCACGGCTGGTATGTGCTTCTCTGCCCATCACCAGCACTGGGCGGGCAAATTCTTCGGCCAACTTGCCTGCGGCAAGCCCAACCACGCCATGATGAAAATGCTCGCCCTCAATCACCAAAATCCGTTGATCAAGCTGGCCGCTGCTTTGGGCCAGATCCCGCGCTGCCTGTTGCACATCGCGGGTCAAGGCTTGGCGCTCAATATTGGTGCTATTCAATTGGTCGGCAAAACCATCAGCTTGGGCTTGTTCAGGAGCCAACAACAAACTATAGGCAATGCTGGCATCGACCAAACGGCCAGCAGCATTAATCCTTGGCGAAAGCCGAAAGCCCACGCTGCTTGCATCAATCTTGCCTTGCTCAACCCCCGACACTCGCAACAAGGCTTTCAATCCAGGTCGTTGGCTTTCGTTCATGGCCTGCAAGCCAAAATGCACCAGCACCCGATTCTCGCCAGTCAAGGGCATCATGTCGGCAATTGTGCCAAGCGCCACAACATCGAGAATATCGCGAGCACGTAGGTTGTTGGGCTGGATGCCTGCGCGCCATAAGGCCTCGTAGAGCTTGAAAGCCACGCCTACGCCACACAGACCCTTGAACGGATAACGGCAATCGCTGCGTTTGGGGTCGACCACGGCATAAGCTGGGGGTAAATGCAACGGCGGTTGGTGATGATCAAGCACAATTGTATCGAAGCCAAGCTCATTAGCACGGCTAATTTCGGCTGCATTGCTAATGCCACAATCAACCGTCACCAGCAGATCAATGCCTGCTTGATGCAATTTTTCGATTGCAGCCAAATTCAGGCCATAGCCTTCGCCCTCGCGTTTGGGAATATACGGCTTCACTTCGAGATCAAAGGCTTTGAACAATTGCATTAACAGCGTAACGCCGGTTACGCCGTCGGTATCGAAATCGCCGTAGACCACAATTCGCTGGTTTTGGTCAATTGCCAGCTTAATCCGTTCGACCGCGCGATCCATATCGTGCAGTAAAAACGGGTCATGGCGTTGTTTCCAATTGATATTGAGAAACTGCTCAACCGCTGCTGCATCGCGCCAACCGCGATTCCATAAAATAGTTGCTAGCAATGGATGATAATCGCCGAGGCTGCGAAGTTGGCTTGGCGTGGCCTTGGTTGGCAATTGCCAATGGCGCATAACACGTTGATTGAGCATAAAATCCCTCATGAGCTGGATTGGTTTGGCGATTGTAGAGATAAGCAGAGCAATCGTCAAATTTGGTGAGCCTGAATAGTTCATTATAGAGCCATAAGCAAGCATTTTTTGGCATGCTCAAAGGCCGATTAATCAATGCGATTAATCGGCCTTTGGGATTGAATTAATTATTTGCTAGATGTTGGTCGTGCTGGCAAGCCTTGTTCATTTGCCAATTGTTGGCGTTGGCCAGTTGCTTGACTGAAATTGGTGCTGGTTGTGATTGAATGTAGATTGTTGTATTCGCCATTCAAGGCTTCGTGCACTTCCAAGACTGCGCCATAATTGGTTGCAGCGTTGTAGGCATCGGCCTGCACATAGAGCTTGGTTTGGGCCGCTATGTGGTTTGACCATGCGCTACGGCTGGCCGAATAATAGCGATCATAAGGGTGTAAAGTGATCGATTGGCCCGGCTCAAGGCTTTGGGTCACGCCCCACACCATCCCTTGTTGCGCAACATCCCACCACTGTTGGTTGACATGGCTTGGCGCTGGATTTGGCGCGAGATACAAATCGACCCAAAATGCTGCATTGGCAGCACAATTGCCTTGGTTGGTTACGATAACTTCCAACTGCTGATCAACCGTGATGCTGCTCACCACCAAATCGGGATAGCAATTGCGCATCACCACGGGCAGGAAATTGCGGCTCGTACCAACAAATGGCGTGCCTGTAGCCGTGGCGATTGGGGTGTTGGTTGGCGTGCTAACCGTTGCCGTAGCAGTCGCGGTTGGCGTGTTGGTTGGTGTGTTAGTTGTAGTCGTGGTTGGTGTATTGGTTGCCGTGGCGGTTGGCGTGTTGGTACTGCCACTGCCGACACAGCCAGCAACCATAATATCGTCAATATTCCAACCAAGATCGCCGATTGAGCTATCGCTGCCTAGGCGGAAGCGCAACCACACTGTTTGGCCCGCCAGCGGCGTTAAATCGGCAGTTTCTTCGATATAAAATGGATAATCGCCGCTCATGCCGACGAATGCGGCGCGGCCAGCCAAAGGATTATCACCCTCGTTCATAATCATGCCGTCGTAGCCCGAGCTGCTGAAGAAACTACCAAGATCGTTGAAATTGGTGCCATCGGTGCTATATTCAACCACGCCACCATCGAAATAGCTCTCGAATGGAGTATTGCTGCGTTTGCTTGAGCGCTCTGGCATCGGCGTTGGTTCGCCGCCGCCGCCAGCGTCAAACTCAAAACTGTAGTTGTGGTTGAAATAGAGCGTTACGTCGCTAGCTCCCGCTGGAATTGCAATCCCCGCCATAGTTGTTAGTTGCTGATCGCTGAGTGCATCAGGATCATCGGCGTGCCAAGAGAAGTTGGGGCTATTGAAGCTGCTGCCATCTAAGCTCCAGGTTGGGCCGATGCCATCGACATTCCATTGCGCGTTGTTATTGACACTATCGCTGAACAAGACTTGCAAACTGCTACCAGGCACACATGCGCTTGGCGGCGTGGTTGGCGTAGCTGGCACAGCAGTATTGGTTGTGGTTGGCGTATTGCTTGGGGTCGCAGTCGCCGTGTTGGTTGGCGTGTTGCTTGGCGTAACAGTTGGCGTTTCGGTTGGTAGCGGTGCAACCCAGCATTGCGAAAACTCCGAGGTTTGGTTGGCATTGGTATCAGTCGCCAAGATTGTGATATTCGGGGCTGGGCTGGCAAATGTTTGGCTGAAGAAAACCGAGCCAGTTGCATCAGTGCTCACTTCATCGCTTGCCAAAAACGTTTGGCCTTCGCCATAGCCAGAAGGATCACAATTAACATTGCTATAAAACGCCAAGCGATAGCTATGGTTAGGAATGCTTTCAAGATAGCCCTGCACGATTACGGTTGTGCCATTATCGACCACATTCGTAACAACTGGATAATTTTGGCTGTTGTTTGGGCCTGCATCAGCATCAAGCGGGTCGTTTGCGGTCGGGCCATCGCTGCCAATATCGATGCCGAGGCCACCGTTAAAGGCTATTGTATTCTCGCCGAATGGGCCATCGCCGCCAATGCGAATGTTCGTTGGAGCCAAGCCGCTCAACTCGATCATGCTAATCCCAGCGCCTTGGTTACCAAGCGGGCTATCGTCGAGTGCTATGCCAATCCGATTGCCGCGCATACGAACTGTTCGTGGATCAAACACGAAGACGATGCCATGGCCACTATTGCCGCTAATCAGGTTGGCTTGGGCTGCGCCATTCGTGGCCGTGCCGGTAATTCCAATATCGGCCCGATTAACCGCATTTTGCACTTGAATCCCAACTCGATTTGGGCGGGCGATTAAGCCGGTGCGATCAGTGCCAATGTAGTTACCACTGATGATTGTATCGGGAATTAGGTACTCGGTGCCGCCACCAAGCCCAATCCCCAAATCGCTGTTGCCACTGATGAGATTACGTTCTAGCTCATCGCTAGTACCATCGCCATTGGTTCCGATGCGGGTGCGAACTGGGCCGAAGCGCACGACCACGCCGCGCTGGTTGCCAATTGCCGTTGTGCCTGTGGGATCAAGCCCAATAATGTTGCCAGCAATGACGTTATCAGTTGGAAAAGTGCTTACACCGCCCATAAATTGTGCGATTTGCACCCCTTCGGCGCTATTACCGCTGATCACATTGGCTTCGATTGCGTCGCCAATGCCATCGCCGTTTGTACCAACGATGGTATTGCTCGTATTGCCATTAAGATTGATGCCAGTTTGATTTGGCACGGCAATGGTTCCCGTAGCGTTGAGGCCAATATAATTGCCACTAATCCGATTATTCGCTGAGCTATCGATTTGAATCCCACCTGCTGCATTGCCACTAATAATATTGCGTTCAGCGAGATCGCTCACCCCATCGCTGTTGGTGCCAATTGTGACATTGCCAAGCGTTGGGCCGAAAAATGTTATGCCAGCGCTATTGCTGTGGGCAGTCGTGCCATCGCTGGCAACCCCAATATAGTTGCCTGCAATCCGACTATTAGCGCCAGCAGAGAAATAGATGCCTGAAAAGGTTTGGCTTGCGATAATATTGCCTTCGATTGCGTCATTCGTTCCATCGCCATTGGTGCCAATAAGCGCTTGGCTGCTCCCAGAATTTAATCCAATCCCAATATTATTGCCATTAGCAGTTTGGCCATCTGGTTCGAGGCCAATAATATTCTGGGTAATCCAAGCATTAGTGCTTTTAACGTTGATCGCAAGCCACGTATTAGAACCTGGGCTGCGCGCGCCATTCAAAACGAGGCCACGAATAACCGAGCCATTACTTTCTACCGCGAGAATTTGGGTGCTGGTTGGCCCAACGGGATCGCTTAATCCAGCACCATCGATCTCAACCAATAAACTCATCGGCCAAACGCTGCAATCGCTGCCTGCTTGGCTACAGCCATCAATTTGGGTTTGGTTGAGCAAGGCAGGCAATTGGCTGGTTAGGGCAATTGTTTTAACTCCAGCGCCAGCAATTGCAAAATGAATCGTATCGGCATCGACGTTAGCATTAGCGGCGTTAATCGCTTCGCGCAAGCTACAATCTTGGTTGCCAGTGCCGCTGCCAAGCACATCGCATGCGCCATCATCAGTATCGGCAATTGTATTGACGACAAATGTTGCTTGAGGAGCAAATGGCTTGGGTTGGGGAGCGGGCATGGGCGCTGCTGGCGGTGAATTCAAGGCCCGCAAACGTTGGACACTTCGTGATAATTCTTGCTGGGCTGGTGCTTGATTTAATGCTTCAGCCCATTGCAGAATTGTTTGATCAAGCTGTTGTTCAGAACCAGCGCCACTGGCATGTTGCGCAGCTACTTGACGATTGAGTTGCAGGCCAGTAACGATCAATAAACCAACCATAGCGAATGAAAGCAAACGAGTAAAACGCAGCAAGAATGGATGCTTCATAAACCTACCTCTGGCATCAGCATTGACGACCTCACACAAAACACACCATTGGAATGAGCAGCGATTGGAAATTGCCAATGATGCAACAACGAACACCAAATGCTGATGCTTGGTGTTCGTTGGAATATGCTACAAACTATTGGGGCTAATGTATGCCGTTTATTGCCACAAATTGGCTTGTTGGGCCATGATAATGCTCATAACCTTGTAAGTGAGCTTGGCACTAACAAAATTTGGGGCATGCAAGTGCTCAATCGGTGCTAATTCCATAACATCAAAGGCCACAACCTTGGCGGATTCTTGCACTAGAATACGGGTAATTTCCAGCACTTCGCGCCATGTTAGGCCATCTGGCTCGGGCGTGCCGGTCGCTGGCACGAGGCCAACATCCAAGCCATCAATATCAATTGTGAAATAGACTTGCTTGCCCCGCACAAAATCGCGCAAGGCTTGCAGATGCAGCCCATCATGCACATTTTCACTATAGAAGGTCGTAATTCGTTGATCGCTCTTGATTTGTTGGGCTTCGCTAATATCCAACGAACGAATGCCCAATTGCAGCAAATCGCCAGCGCCAACATCGAGAATTCGGCGCATGGCACAGGCATGCGAGTGCTTGCTGCCCTCATATTCGTCGCGCAAATCGGCGTGAGCATCAATTTGCACCGTCACAAAATCGCCATGAACTGCGTGCAAACCTTGGGCTACAGCGCCAGAAACTGAATGCTCGCCGCCAAGCACGCACACCAATTTGCCCAAGCGCGCGGTTTGCTCAACTGCTTGGGCAATGCTGGCCATGGCGCTATCTGGGTCTTGATCATTCAGCTCTACAGTGGGCAACGTATGCACGCCCCAAGTTTTGGCTGGCTCATTATCAAACTCGCGATCGTAAAATTCGACCTGTTGTGAAGCCTCGATAATTGCCGCTGGACCATTGGCTGTGCCACCGCCATAGCTCACCGTAGCCTCAAAGGGGATAGGCAAAACCACCACCTTACTGCTATCGAGCGTGCTATACTGCTGGTCTAAGCCCAAAAAATTATCGGGAGTGGTATGTGTCATCGTTTTCCTCATTCCACAAAAGTACTATTAAGAACCGTAAAGAGAACCATAGAACCGCGCCGCAGAAACGGGTATAATCATCATTGTACGAGACAAACGGGCGCTGACGATCAGCAATTTAGTCAATAACGAGGATACCAATGAGCGTCGAACATGTATTAGCCGATTTTCTCGAAGCCAACCTTGGGCGCTTCGCCAAACACGCTGGTGAATTGCTGCGTCAAGTGCCCAATTCGCCCTACCTCAAACTCGCAGACGCAGAGTTGATTCCCCGCATGCAAAAACCGTTTGTCGCCACCATTGAAGCTTTGCGCGGCGATATGCAAGCCCTGATCGACTTTTCGCGCCAATCGATTAAGGCAGTGGTGGAAAATCCCAATGCAAGCAGCGAAATTGTGGCCCAAGTCGGCGAAGCAATTTATGAAACGCTCAAAGTCGCAACCCGCGAATGTTTTGCCGATGATGAATTGAATTATGCCTTGGGTCGGGCGGTTATTGCCGAAGTAACGTTTATTGCCAATAAAGCCAGCTATCAAACTTTTGTTGATTTGCGCGAGGCTAGCATTCGCGAGCGTGAACAGGCCTTGCAGCAAATGACCAGCGAATTGGATCAAGCCAACGCTGCGTTGCGCGAGCTGGCAGCGCCAATTGCGCCAATTCACGATAATATTTTGGTGCTGCCGTTGGTTGGTTCGATTGATACCAACCGTGCCCAAATGCTCACCGAAGATCTGCTTGAGCAAATCGTTGCCCGCCAATCCGATATTGTGATTATGGATATTACTGGCGTGCCGATTGTTGATACCAACATCGCCAATTACCTGGTGCAAACCACCAAAGCGGTGAGTTTGTTGGGTGCACAAGTAATTTTGGTCGGCATTAGTGCTGAAGTTGCCCAAACCATCGTTGGCCTCGAACTCGACCTACGTCAATTGTCGGTGCGGGCAAACTTGCAAGATGGTATCGAATATGCGCTGGAGCAAGTTGGGCTTGGCATTCGCCCCTTGCACGAGCAACGCCGTGGATAAGCTCGATTGGCACGATCTGCGTCCGATTATTTTATTGGATATTGATGGCGTAATTAATATGTTTGGCCGGTTAGGGCCTGAGCAACAGCGTATTCCGCCAGGCATTCCAGTGCAATATCCGCCGCAAATTCATGCTTCAATCGCGCGCTTGGCCAAACTCGGCCAACTTATCTGGTGTTCGACGTGGCTGCAATTGGCAAACTTTGGCTTGCACAGCGACCTTGGTTTGCCAGAACTCCCCTTAATCGAGCCGTTGGCCGACAATCCAAAGGCAATTTTGTGGAAGCTCAACAGCGTTGCCAAACACCTCGCCGAGTGGCAACAGCCAATTATTTGGATCGAAGATGGCTTTCGACCTCAGGTGCATAGCTGGGCACAGCAACGCAGCCAACAAGGTCGTTTTACCCAATTGATCGATGTCCGCGAAACTGGCTTAATTTCAACAGTTGTTGACCAACTTGAACAAACGCTTGCCCGTTTCGCAGCTTGAGGAATCACATATTTCATGTTGACCCATCTTGATGATCATGGTCGGGCGCATATGGTTGATGTTGGGGCCAAGGATGTGACCCAGCGCGAAGCCCAAGCCCAAGCTGATGTGCGTATGCTCCCAGCAACCCTAACGTTATTGGTGGCCGGAGAATTGCCCAAAGGCGATGTATTGGCAACGGCCCGCATCGCTGGCATTATGGCCGCCAAACGCACTGCCGATTTGATTCCCTTGTGTCATCCACTGCCGTTGAGTGCGGTGGCGATTGAGATCGAGGCGCATCCTGACCAATCGTTACTGCGTATCATCAGCACGGTGCGCTGCACAGGCCGCACTGGCGTAGAAATGGAGGCGCTGATGGCAGCATCAGTCGCAGCCTTGACCATTTACGATATGGCCAAAGCTGTTGATCGTGCTATGGTGATTGAGCAGGTTTTCGTTCGCAATAAAACGGGCGGCGCACGGGGCGACTTCCAGCATCCCCTCACTCCGCTTGATACCTCAGAGTAAGCTTTGACTATCGAGCGTAGAGCGCCTCGCCTGTGACCTACATTTGTCTCAACGACGCGGCAATGGTCATGAAAGGTTGTCTCTATGCGCGCACTCGTATTCAGTGGCGGTGCTAATCGCGGTTCACTCCAAGCAGGAGCCGCCCTTGCCCTGCTCGAAGCAGGCATCATCCCCGATTTTGTTGTTGGTTCCTCGGTTGGTTCAATCAATGCGGCGGTTTTAGCCTGTAACCCTAGTTTGGCTGGGATTCAACGGATTGCTCAGCGTTGGAATACCGTCAAGCGCGAGGATATTTTTCCTGGTGGCTCGTTACGCTCTGCTTGGCGGGTGATGCGCGGGCGTGGCTCGCTACACAATAATCATGGCTTACGCCGTTTTATCCTCTCATTACTGCCGCCGAATATTCGGCGCTTCAGCGATTTGGCAATGCCCTTTTTTGTGACCGCTACCAATTATCGCACTGGCGATATGCATTTGTTTGGCGATGATCCGCGTGAGCGTTTGGTCGATGCGCTGATGGCGAGTGCCGCTGTGCCGCCCTACTTGCCAGCCTATCATTATCGGGGCGAAACCTATCTTGATGGTGGCTTTGTCTCGAATTTGCCAATCGGCGTGGCCTTGCAGCAAGGGGCGAGCGAAATTTGGGCCTTGGAAATTGGGCTTGATGCCGCTTCAACAGTGCCGCCATTTGGCATGCGTGGCTCGTTGACGCGTACGTTCGATGCCTTAATGCGTCGCCAAATGGCCCATGAACGTGAATTAGTGCGCTTGGCTGCCAATGCGGGAGTCAAAGTCCACCATATTCAAATGTTGCATTACAGTGGGCTTGATGTGCGCGATTTTCGCTATAGTAGCCAGTTGATGGATTTGGGCTATCAAAGTGCCAAAGCCTATCTCAACGAGCAAAGCCAACTAGCGCCGGTTGCTGCGCCAATCGAGCCAGCGCGCCGTAGCAAACTAGAGGCCGCCTTGCGCACGAGCATTGCTGCCCAAGCCCAACTAGCCCGCTTGCGTTTTGGCATGCTGCGTGGATTACTGCGCCGCCAAGGTCTGCCGCAGGATTCGGTTATTCCACCAAGTTAGGTATTGCTGAAATTTTAGAATGCTTGGGCGTAGCAAACAACTACGCCCAAGTGTCGTTAAGCGGCTGTGCGCGAGCCACGCCCGCGAATTGTCCAAACAATGTTGGCAATCAAGCCATAGGAGATGTAGCTCAGCGGTAAGACATACAGAAATTGGCTTGGCCGAGCTAGTGCCAAGACGAAAATCGCAATAAACGCGATCCGAATGGGCAAGAAGGTTTCAAAGGCAATTTGCTCAACGCTAGGAAAACGCAACGTGCTAACCATCAAAAAGCCTGTAAAGCCAATTAATGCAGTTGCTACGTAGGGGTTGAGTGCGCCCGTGTAGAGTGCTAACGACGCTGCGGTCATGCCTGCCATCGGAATCGGCATGCCCACAAAGAAGCGCTTATCTGAGCTGGTGATTAAGTTGTAGCGAGCCAAACGCCCAGCGCCACAGCAGACAAAAATGCCTGCGGCAATTGTGCCGAGCCAGCCGACCTCACGCAAAGAAACTTGATAAATCAGCAGCGCTGGAGCCGTGCCAAACGAAACCACGTCGGCCAGCGAATCAAGCTCCTTGCCAAACTCGCCACTTACGCCCAGCATGCGCGCTGTTCGCCCATCGAGTGTATCAAAAATGGCGGCCAAACAAATCAGCACAGCGGCTTTGAAGGCCTCACCATCAACAGCAGCAATAACTGCTAAAAAGCCGCAAAACAGGTTGCCCGACGTAACCAGATTGGGAACCCATGAACGGCGAAATTTCACAGCCATGCTCCAATCTGAGTCAGCCCACCTTTGATGGCTTGACCCTTCTTGACAAAGACGTTGATTGAGCCGCTTGGGACCAAAATATCGGTGCGCGAGCCAAACTTGATCAAGCCGAAGCGCTCGCCAGCGCCTAATTCTTCGCCAACCACGGGCCAAGTCACAATTCTGCGGGCCACCAAACCAGCGATTTGACTGATCAAAACTGGGCCATGCTCGGTTTCAAGCCCAATGTAGGCCCGTTCGTTGACAATATCGGCCTCGCCATCCCAGGCTGCGCGAAATTCGCCTTGCACATAATCGCGATACTGTACTGTGCCAGCGCAAGGCGTGCGATTGATATGCACATCAAACACCGATAAGAAGGTAACAATTCTGGTGGCCTTACCGCCAATAAAGCGTGGCTCATCGACCTCATCAATCATTGTGACATGGCCATCGGCGGCGGCGTACAAAATTGAACTATCGGCGGGGCATTCGCGGTCGGGGTCGCGGAAGAAATAGCTGGTAAACGCGGTAAGGGCGAGGGGTAGTGTCGCTGCCTTGCGACTAAATAACGCTGTTAGGGCAGTTAACCCCAAGCCGGCCCCGATGAAAGGCATGCCTTCGATGGCAATACCTGGCAGTGAACGGCGAACACGAGCGCGGGTAGAAGGCATGAAGCGACTCCTTAAAAAACTATTAGACAGGCCTTAATCGGCGCTGTAACACACATGCTTGAATTGAGGCGTAATTATACCATCGTGCTTTATTAATGCGAGTTTGAATCAACATTCGACAGACTTGGCTTGATTGCATACAATGCCAAGCGCTTGCAAGCCCCACACCAAGGCTTGAACTTAGCACGTACGAACCCTGCAAAAAAAGGTTTCAGCGTTTAACCTGTTGGTTCGCAGATTGCTTGCAACAATTGAACCACAAAGCGCGTCATATCGATAGCAAATACAGAACACAAGGTTCGGAGGCAAACAATGCAACCACGGTTATTGCGCTCCTACTACGACCGCAAGCTTGCTGGCGTGTGTGGAGGGTTAGGTGCTTACTTTGAAATTGATTCAACGCTGGTGCGTTTAGTCATGATTTTACTCATCTTTACAGGCTTAAGTTTCTTTATTTATCCTGTATTGTGGTTAATTATGCCAAGCGAAAAACCTGGGGCTATGCCACCACCTTTTATGCCACACCAGCAAGCGGGCGTTGTGCCACCACCACAGCAACCAATCAACGCTGCCCGCCCACAGTATCGCTATGATCCATTTACCGGCCAGCCAATTGCTGAGCAACCAGAGGCCTATACTGGCACAACCGTCCAAGTGCGGCCAGACCAATATATTCCGCCATTTGTTCAGGGCCATCAACCAGCGCCAGCTCCAACGCCAGCGCCCCGTTCAACCCGCAACAACAAAAAGGTTCTTGGGTTGTTGTTGCTGGCATTTGGCTTGATTACGATGCTCGATAAATTTGGCGGCGCTGCTGAATTCATTACACCATTGCTCTTGATTGGTTTAGGGATAATGCTGTTTCGTCGGCGCGGATAAGAGAGGGGTTTGCGATGACAACTGTAACGGAGCAAACACCGCGCCGTTCATTATTCTGGCCCTGTTTGCTGATTGGCCTCGGCTTGCTGGGCGCGCTTTCGGCAATCAATCTTTTTGAGGCCAGTTTGTTCGACATCCTTGAACAGTTTTGGCCAGTCTTGTTGATCGGGGCTGGCCTTGATTTGTTGCTGGTGCGCAATCGACCGAAGCTTGGGCTTGGTTTGGCCTTGCTTGTGTTGGCAGTTATGGGTGTTTATGGGCTTACCTATAACGAGCCAAATTATGCGATGAGCTACCCGCAAGGCGCACCATTGCCCGAAACGGCGCATATTATTGTAAAACAAAGCAATAGCACACTTGCAATTAAGCCAGAAATTCTCGATGGCCAAGCTTCGATTGCTGGGATTGTTAAAGCAAGCAATATCAATGTGCGCGAATTGCAACCAGATAACGATCAAATAACGATTGTTTTAGGCCAAGATAGCCCATTAAGCAGCACTAGATCTGAGCAAACTATTTTGGTCTCGATGAACCATGCGGTTGATTTCGATTGGAATTTGCGCGGTGTGAGTTTAAACGCTGATTTAACGTCGTTGCAAATTGGCACTATTAATGCAGAATTGCAGGCTGGTACTGCAACGATTGCCTTGGCTGAGCGCGGGGAATATCATTTTAATATCGATGCAACGACTTTAGAACTAACCTTGCCGCCGGGCGTTCCGGTGCGAATTCATCGTGATGATACTGCTACAGCCTTCAATCTCGACCAAAACTTGGATATTCAATCGATTGATGATGATCTCTATAGCAGCCCAGGTTGGGAAGAGAGTGATGAATCGTATCGCTTAGATATTTATCTTTCTGGCTCTGCTTCGAGCGTCAGCATTCGATAAGCCTTTTGCTTTGCCAACCGAACCACGCCCGCAGCCATGAGGTTCATGGCTGCGGGCTTTTGATTTAGGCTTGGGCTAATTCGACGTACTCTTGTTTGATAACTTGATCGGCGCTGACTCCGGCCAATTGCAACAATTCGCTGATAATTTGGGTTTTGCTTTCAGCGTCGCGAGCCGACCAGGTGCGGCTCTTGACTTCCAAATAGGTGCCTTTGGCTGGGCCACTGGTGATCATGTCGATGTTGACCGCAAAATCAACCTCGCCATACATAATCCGCCAGCGGCGACGATATTTCTCAACTTCAAGCACATGGTCGGGCGAGAAATATTCGCGATAGAAACGCAACGAGCGATCGGCTGGCGCAGTGTAGCGCGCGCGGGAGAGCAACACTGCCGAAGGCAAATCTTCGCGTTCATTGGGCATCGTCAAGGTCAAGTTGTATTTTGGCTCAATCCGCGAGCCATCAACCCGATGATCTTCGCGGTAGCGAATGCGGCCACGAGTTGCATCATCGAAGAGCAGATAGGTATCGTATTGTTTGCGCTCGCTGGCCTTGGTAATTTCAACTGCATGCGAGGCCAGCAAAGCTTCGACCCCACTCGCATCTTCCAAGCGCGCTTTGACTTGGACTTCGAAGATTTCGGCCTGCTTGACTCCGCCGATGGCCAAAATTTTATCCAACAGATTGACTTCGCGTTGGCTGAGAAATTGATTGATGGTTTCGGCGATGCGCATGGCATTGCTGCGCACTTCGTTTTCATCAAGGGTCAATAATTGGCGATCTTGCATCACCCACGCGCCATCGATCAAGACGTGGCGCACATCGCCTGAACGGACCGAGTAGACCAAGTGATTGTAGATTGAATCGTTGCTATAGTTGTAGGCTGGGGCTGGCACAACGTGTAATCCGCCAAGCTCAACAATGGTAACATCGGCGCGTTTGCCTGCTTCAAGGCTGCCGACCAAATGCTCAAGGTGTACTGCTTTGGCTCCCATGCTGGTAGCCATGGCAAAGACTTGTTTGGCGGTGACCACTGTTGGGTCGCCAGTCACACCTTTGGGCAAAATCGCCGCCAAATGAACTTCCATCCATAAATCTTGGTCATCGTTTGAGGCGGGGCCGTCGGTGCCAAGCCCAACATTCACCCCAGCTTGGAGCATGTCGCTATATTTGGCCACGCCGCTGGCCAGTTTGAGGTTGCTGGTTGGGCAGGGCACTGCGCCAGCATTATGCTTTTTGAGCAATTGCATATCGCGTTTGTCGATGTGCACACAGTGGGCTGCAATCCCTTTGCCTGTGAAAGCATCCAAATCGGCAACATAGGCGATTGGCGATTTATCGACCAACTGACGAGCTTCTTCAACTTCGCGAGCGGTTTCGCTGAGGTGAGTTACCAGCGGCACATCGAATTCGCGGGCCAAATCGGCGGCAGCGCGATAGATCGTGCTATTGCAGGTGTAGGGTGCGTGTGGGGCAATCGCCGGAATCACGCGCCCATGATCTTTCCATTGTTCAAAAAAGCGTCGAGTGCGCTCTAAACCTTCATCGTAAGAGGCTGCGTCGGGAGTTGGCCATTTCATGACAGTTTGGCCACAGATGGCGCGCATGCCTGCTTGGTCGGCGGCGCGGGCAACTTCTTCCTCGAAGAAATACATATCGACGAAGCTCGTAATGCCGCCTCTGATCATCTCGGCACACGAGAGGCGCGTGCCATGGTACACGAATTCGGGGTTGACAAAGCGACTTTCGACCGGAAACATATACCCATAGAGCCACACATCCAGCTGTTGGTCGGCGACGATGCCGCGCAACAAGCTCATTGGAACGTGAGCATGGCCATTGATTAAGCCAGGCACAATGGCATGATTGTTACAGTCGATCGTTTGATTGGCGGTATAGCGCTCGCGTAATTCGCTGCTTGGCCCAACCGCAACGATAGCACCAGCCTGAATTGCCACCCCACCATCACGAAAGATCGTTCCTGCTGCGTCCATTGTTACGACGATGCCATTAAGCAGCAGGGTATCAATTTGTTCTAAAGCCATTTGGCCTCCTTATGTTGCACAAAAGCACAAGCATCATCGCTTGTGCCTTAGATGGCAAATTTTGAGTCCCGTCTGGCGGGAGGTATTCAGGTCATTGTACCACGGTTTTGGTTAAATGTAGATCAAGCCATTGCTAAATGTTGGGCAAAGACATATTTGGTTGTGTTAACCAGAGTTTGTGCGCCCATAATAAACTCTTGGGTTTCTTGATAATTCAGCACGCCATAGAGTTGGGCGATGCGTTGGCGCAAGGCGCTGCGGCCAGCATGCCAATAGCCCCAACCGGTGGCAGTTAGGCGCAAACCACGGTCGTCACGCGTGATCCATTGTTGGGCTAACAGCGCTTCGATGGCGCTTTCGGCGCAGATGCCCAAATAGGGATCGACGGCGATCAGTAAATTGCAACGCGAAATTGGGGTGTGATGTTTGATAATTGCGCGCAAAATTGTGCCTTGGGTTGGGCTAATACCACAAGCATGCCATGCCAAAGCTTTGGCATCGGCGCGATAGTTGCTTAGTGCAGTGCAAACCAACAGCGCACGTTCTTCAAAAGTTGCTGCTTTGTGGGCGCTGGGGCGTGGGCCATAGGCATAGAGCAGATGGTCAAGGCAGGCTTGGGCAGGAATTGTGGCGCATAAACGTTCGCCATATTCGGCGACAGCTTGAGCAGCGGCGGTTGGCCAAAGATTCAATAATTCTTGAATTAAATCGGCGCGTTCGAGCAGATAGCTGGGATAGCGCGGCCCTGGCTCATATTTGCCATGATCAAGCACCAGCCAACCTTGCTGCAAAGCCTTCTCTAACACACTCGCTACAATCAACGGGGTGTAATAATGGAGATAATTGACATAACCGTGCAAGGTTTGGCGGGGATAACGCACAACCGACTCGATTAATAACAGATCGCGCCATGAACCGCAGGTTTGTTTGCCGAAGCTGTGCCAACGGGGGTGGTCGATCAAGCTATGGTAAACAGCTTGAATGGCAGTGGGCAAAGAGTGTACTGTCATCATCGCGTGGCCTCCTCTGAAAGCACATACGATGACTTTGACGCACAGATGCTCAGGTTTTGGTATGCCAAAAGTCACGATCTTATTGGTCTAAGAGTACATAGGCTAAGTAGGCCAAGGTTTCGCGGCTGGTAGCTTTGATACTAGCCCAATTCGTAGTTGGTGTATTGGCCTTGACGGGCGCGCCAAAGCTGGTAATGCCATAGTCGTGGGCCATTTTGAGCGCTCGCAACAGGTGCGGCGGGTCGGTCACAATCAACAAGCTATCGATCTGCTGGCGTTGCATTTCGTCGCGCACTGCCAACAAGGTGGTGCGGGTGTCGCTGCCTTGGGCCACACTGATGATCAAGGTTGGATCGATTGCTTGCTCAATCAAAAAATCATAGGCCACCGATGCTTCCGAGCGGGTGTCGTTGAGGCCGGTGCCGCCAGAAACGATGATGCGGCGGGCATAGCCCAGGCGATAGAGCCGAATCGCTTCGGTCAAACGGGCTTCGAGCACCGGCGACGGCTCGCCATCCCACTGGGCTGCGCCGAGCACCAACAAGGCATCAACTGGGCGCAATTCTGCTCGGTCAGCCTGGCGAGCCACAATATAGCCAGTGCTGATAAACAGCACACTTGCCAAACAGATGCTGGCGAATAGCCCGCGAAGGCTGCGGCGGAGCCATTGTTTTGCTGGTGATTGCATTGCGATCCTTTGCCCTAGGGTTGCTGATTTTGGCCCTATACTACCACGCTCAAGCGAGTTGCAATGCAATCTCTGCTACAATTTTCGTATCAACGAAGTATGAGGTTGCCGATGACTGGACGTTTACCTTTGCTGACCCGCCGTGGCGATACCTTGCGCTACGACCGCGAAAAAAGCATTGTTTCCATATTAAATCGCCGTTTGTATCCTGCCGAAATCGTTTGGGTCGATTGTGCCAATCTCGAAGCCGTGGCGCAAGCAATTGAAACCATGGTGATTCAAGGCGGCCCGCCGTTGGCCTATGCTGCTGGCTATGGTTTGGCCTTAGCCCTCGATCAAGCTAGTGACTATTCGTTGGCTGAGCAACAAGTGGTTTTAGGTCAAGCGCTGGAGCGTTTGCGCCGTACCCGCCCAACTGCCGACGATTTGCACACCATTTTGGCTGAAGCAGAACGCTTGGCCTTGCAGGCACTGAATCAAAACCAAGCCCCAAATGACGTGGTTTATCGCTATGTTGCTGGCGAAATTCAGCGTGGCGACCGTTCGGCGGAGCGCTGTGGCGTGCGGGCTGCCGAGTTGCTGACCGATGGCGACACCGTGCTGACGGTTTGCTATCCTGGCGCTGCCTTCAATTGGATGCTCTACACTGCCGTGGTGAAACAGGGCAAACAAGTGGCGGTGATGCCAACCGAAACTCGCCCGTATGGCCAAGGCATTCGTTTGACTGCCTCGCAAGCCTTAGAAATTGGCTCGCAGGTGACGGTGATTAACGATAATATGTCGGGCTTTTGTTTTAGCCGCGATATGATTAGCGTTTATATCACCGCCGCTGATCGGATTGCGCTCGATGGCTCGATTGCCAATAAAGTTGGTACCTATACCAATGCTGTCCTTGCCAAACGCCATGGTGTGCCGTTTTATGTGCTGGGCTACGATGGCCCCGATATTAACACTGCGACTGGCGCTGAGATTCCAATTGAGGAGCGCAATGGCGATGAAGTGCTGATGATGAATGGCCAGCGGATCGCTCCAGCAGGGGTTCGCGGCTATTATCCAGCTTTTGATGTTACGCCGCCAGAATTGATTAGCAGCATTGTGACTGATCGCGGAATTTATCGCCCAGCCATGATTCAACGCTATTTGGATGAGAGCAGTGATGCACCACTAGACGTTATTCCATTGTTGGGATAGAAATTGGCCCAGTGCAGAGCGCAAAACTTTGCACTGGGCTTGTTGGTTAATCGAGGGCAATTCGAAAGTGATAGGCATTAATCGTCAGGCCTTCGCGAAAATAAAATTTATGCGCTTGCTCGCGTTGCACTCCGCTATCAAGGTGCAATTCGTTGCAGCCTTGGGTTTTGGCTTCAGCTTTAAGCCAATCCAACAGCGCCTTGCCATGGCCACTTGAGCGTTGGCTGGCTGAAGTAATTAGGTCATCGACATATAACAACATTCCAGCGTACAACATCTCCATAAAACGATAGCCTGCCAGCGCTTGAACTTCGCCATCAACCACAACTGCTGCCAAGCGATAGCCATGTTGTTGCATGCGTTGAATACGGGCAACATACTCTGCTTCAACTAATGCCGGGCGTAATTGCTGCATCACGGCAAAGGTGCTGGCAATCTCGGCGGCACTTTCAATCTGTTTAATTTGCATAAGTTTGCTCCACAACAGCACAATCGCGGCTATTATCGCAGGTTTTAGCTCTACGAATGCTTGAAATTCCCCTCACCCCAACACCTCTTCCATCAGACGTTAACTGCGTGGTTTGACAAAGATTTATTCGTAAGCTTGCGTTGAGTAGGTTGGGGGATGACCTTTCAAGGGTATGTTGTTAACCATCATTGTCGATCACCACCCTTCCGTCCCGCCTCAAGGCGGGAAACGCAGGGGGCTTTAATCCCCCTGCACCCCCTAAATGGCAATTTGTGAAGCATGATGGTTGTGAGTGTTAATGCAATTTGGGTGTATATGCTGTTTCTGCCCTTCGTACTTGAGTGCAGATAATCTGGCACTTGGGTGCTAGCCCAGGCAACTACAATCCAAACACACGGGTTCGATTCATTGCGAGGAAACTGTATGTCACGCCAACAACGAATTGTGCTGGCTCTTTTACCAGTTGCGTTTGGTTTAGCATTAATTGCCGATTTGCTGGGCTTGTTCCATCAGTCATGGGGAATTAATTTCGGCCTTTGGACGTTGCTCGCAAGTGCGGCAATTATTGGCCTTGGGTTCAAGCAGGCTCAGCCGATAACCAAAGAAACATGGCTTTGGCTAGGCGTGGCCAATCTGGCAAGTTTGGGCTTTGTGCTGCGCGATAATGAAGCAATCTTGGTTTGGCTGGGCTTTTGCTGGGTGCTGGCGTGGATGTTGATTTTTACCCAGCCTTATCGTGCTCATTGGCAATTAGCCTCAATTCGGGGCTGGATTGTTTCAGGCGTTGTGGCTGGCTTGGGTGCTGCGTTTGGTAGCTTTGGCGCAGCGCTGAATCTTCCACTGCGGAGTGGGAAGATTACCAGTTCCAAATTGCGGCCAATTCTGATTGGCTTGGGCTTGGCCTTGCCGCTGTTGTGTATTTTTGGTGGCTTGTTTGCCTCAGCTGATGCGGTATTTGAAAATATCTTTGCCAATTTGTTCGATTGGAATTTGGATTGGCTGTTTGAGCATGTGTTTGTGGTGTTGTTTGCCACGTGGGCGATTCTTGGCTGTGGTTGGATTTTATTTGCCTCGCCAAAACCTGAAATTTCGTTTAGCGAACGGCCAAGTTTGCTCAATATTGGCAAAGTTGAAGTTGGGATTATTTTGGGCTTGCTGAATGCGCTGTTTGGCTTGTTTGTGGTGATTCAAATTCGCTATCTGTTTGGTGGCGAGCAGCAAATTGCCGAAGGCATTACCTATGCCGATTATGCGCGGCGTGGCTTTTTCGAGCTGGTAACGGTGGCGTTGTTGGTCTTGCCAACGCTGCTGCTTGGCAGTTGGCTAACCGAACAACGAGCTGAAGCGCAACCGCTGTTTCGAATTTTGGCGCTGGTGTTGTTGGTGCAAGTTGGGATTGTGCTGGCTTCGGCAGTTTCGCGCATGCTTTTGTATATCGATGCCTATGGCTTGACCGAATCGCGTATTCAAGCGACGGCGCTGATGATTTGGATTGTGCTGGTGGCGTTGTGGTTTGTGGCAACCGTGTTGCGCCAGCGGGGCCACTATTTTGCCAATGGTGCGTTGGTTGCGGCGATGCTTGTGCTGATTGGCTTGGTTCTTCTGAATCCAAGCAACTACATTGTGCGCTATAACGCCAGCCATCGTGGAGTTGCCAGCTTTGATGGTTATTATATTGGTAGTTTGGCTGATGATGCTGATGCAGTGCCCGCCATTATCGATGTGCTGCCAAGCTTGCCAACTGAGCAAAGCTGCCAAATTGCGACCCAACTTTTAGGCTACTGGAACGATGTTGACGAAACTGATAATGATTGGCGTAGCACCAACCTAAGCCGCAACAAAGCCCGTGAACTTGTTGGCCTAAATGCGACAAAATTGACCGAAATGAGTTGCGCCATTGATCGCTCAATGTGATCGTAGGTGCTGGTGGTAAGTGGTACAATTGCCCTCGCTATCGCCCAAACGCGAAGCACCATGCAATCAGCGCACTCTGGCAATTGTTGCCAGCAGCACCAAATGGAGAACTAATTCGTATGCGAATGTCGAAACTGGCAACGAGTACCACCAAAGAAGCACCAAATGATGCAGAATTAATTAGTCACTCGCTGTTGGTGCGGGCTGGCTATGTGAAGCAACAATCAGCAGGGATCTACTCGTTGCTGCCCTTGTGTGTGCGTTCGACCCAAAAAATTTCGCAAATTATTCGCGAAGAGATGGATGCGATTGATGGCCAAGAGTTGTTGATGCCTGTCGTCACCAGCGCCGATCTGTGGCGTGAAACTGGCCGCTACGACGGCGTAACCGAAGAATTGCTGCGCTTCAAAGATCGTAACAACAAAGATATGGTCTTGAACATGACCCATGAAGAAGTGGTCACCGACATCATGCGTCGCTACATCAAATCGTATCGCCAAATGCCTGTGATGGTCTATCAGATTCAGACCAAATATCGTGATGAAGCGCGGCCACGTGGTGGGATTATTCGGTTGCGCGAGTTTACGATGAAGGATGCCTATTCCTTCCATGCCACAATCGAAGATCTCGACCAATATTATGAGCAAGTGCTGAATGCCTACAAGCGCATTTACCAGCGCTGTGGCTTGCCAGTCGAAATTGTGCAATCTGACCCTGGCATGATGGGTGGCAAGATTGCCCACGAATTTATGGCAGTTACGCCAGCTGGCGAAGATACGCTGATCTTGTGTCCAAGCTGTGGCTATTCGGCCAATCGCGAAGTGGCTGTCGGAGCCAACCCAACTTCAACAGCTGCGCTCGAAGCGTTGAGCCAAGGCGAAGCCAGCACCAAAGATTTGGCTAGTCACTTCGGCGTTGCGCCAAGCCGTGTTATCCAAATTAAGCTCTATAAAACTGCCGACGGTGTATTGGTTGTGACCTACGCGCCAGCAGGCCGCGAAATTAACCATATTAAATTGCAAAACGCGGTGGGAGCCGAATTGCAAAACGTCAGCGAAGCCGAGCTTGCCAACTATGGCTTGAGTGGTTTTGCCAGCGTTGCGCCACGCAGCCTGAAGGCCAGCGACAAGGTGCGCATCTTGGTCGATAGCGCCTTGACGACGGAACGCAATTTGGTTGGTGCTGCTGGCAAAGCTGGCCATTACGATCTCAATTTGAATTGGGAGCGCGATTTTACTGGCGAGATCGTTGATTTAACCGATGTGCTCGAAGGCCAGCCATGTAGCCGCTGTGGTGAACCATTGACGATTGCCCGCGCGATCGAAGTTGGCAATATCTTCAAACTTGGCACCAAATATTCAGCAGCAATGAAATGTATGTTTGCCAACGAAAAGGGCGAAATGCAACCAGCAATCATGGGCTGTTATGGCATTGGGGTGCAACGGATTTTGGCCTCGTTGATCGAGAAATTCAACGATGCACGCGGCATGATGCTGCCAATCACGGTTGCGCCATATCAAGTGCATGTGGTTGGGACCGATTATCAAAGCAACGCCGAAACCAAGAGCGTCGCCGATCAGCTTTATACTGATTTGCAAGCCCAAGGTGTGACGGTGCTGTTGGATGATCGTGATGTGAATGCTGGCAACAAGTTTGGCGATGCTGATCTGATTGGCAATCCAATTCAGGTCATCATTGGCTCGCGGGGCCTGAAAAATGGTCAAGCAGAGGTCAAAATTCGCAGCACCGGCGAAACCACCATGGTTGCTTTGGCCGATCTGCTGAGCCACGTTTTGGGCGTGCGCCAAGCGATGTTTGCAAGCCTAAGCTAATTTTTGATCCACGAAGAGCACGAAGAGCACAAAGGGAGGTAGGCTAATTATACTGGCTCATTGGATTGGCAATCAGGACATGCCCTCACCCCCAGCCCCTCGCCCACTGAACGCGGTCGAGGGGAGCACCCATTTTGTATTACATATTGCGCAGAACCACGGTGTTCAAGCCCCTATCCCGCGCCACGGGCGAGGGGTTGGGGTGAGGGGATCAGGCAATAGTTAACGTAATGAACCAGTACAACTAATGGCTATTGGGCCGAAATTTTGAGAATACTCAAAATCGTTCCGATAGCCATTAGCCTATAGCCACAATTCCACTGCGCTAAATTCTAGCCCCTGATCCCTGACCCCTAGTCCCTACATTTTCAAAAAACCACTGAACAATGCAATCAACTGCTGAGCTAGCTCGGTTTTGGCTTGACGTGCAAAATCCCAGCGCTGGCCGTCGCTGCTAAACACGGTGACGGCGTTATCGCTTGCGCCGAGCGCGGTGCGAGCATCGTTGGCGACAATTGCATCAAGCCCTTTGCGCGTGAGCTTGGCTTGGGCATAGTGCTCAAGATCATGGGTTTCGGCAGCAAAGCCAATTTTCACAAAGCCAGTGCGAGCTTTGAGGCTGGCCAAAATGTCAGTCGTATGGGTCAATTGTAGGTTGAGCGATTGATCGCCTTGCTCAGTTTTTTTGATTTTATTATCGGCCACACTCACTGGGCGATAATCGGCCACGGCGGCAGCCATAATCAACATATCGCAGCCTTGATCGATTTCGTGCTCGATGGCTGCTTGCATGGCGGCGGCGCTTTCTGCATAAATCTGCTGCGTGCCAAGCGGCGGGGTGGCGCTAGCTGCGCCGATAATCAAGCGCACATCTGCGCCAGCATCACGGGCGGCGGCGGCCAAGGCAAAGCCCATCGCGCCCGATGAGCGGTTGCCGATAAAGCGTACTGGATCGATTGCTTCATGGGTTCCACCAGCGCTAATCACCAAGCGTTTGCCTGCCAACGCGCCAAACTTCTTGCCAAGCGCTAAGCGAATTTCAGCCTCAATCTGGTCGATTTCGGCTAATCGCCCGACTCCAACCATTGGCTCGGCCATGCGTCCAGCGGTTGGTGGAATTATTTGGAACCCACGGCTTTGCAAGGTGGCGACATTGGCCTGAGTAGCAGGATTGGCCCACATATTGACATTCATGGCGGGAGCAAGCAAAATCGGCGCACGCGATGCTAGAACAGTGGTGGTCAACATATCATCGCTCATGCCCATGGCTAAGCGCGCAATCGTGTTGGCGGTGGCTGGGGCAATGATGATTAAATCGGCGCGATCGCCAATCGTCACATGGCCAATATCGGTGCCCTCGGAAAGCTGCCACATATCGGTATAAACTGGGCGATGGGTTAATGCGCCAAAGGTCAAGGGCGTGACGAACTTGGTGGCTTCTTCAGTCATCACAACATCGACCAACGCGCCTGCCAAGCTCAGATTACGCGCCAATTGCACCACTTTGTAGGCAGCAATCCCGCCAGTTACGCCCAGCACGATCCGCCGATCAACCAATGACATAGCAAATACCTCAATTAACAATGGCCACTGCGATGCGATTAACCATCAACAGTGGCCATAATTCAAGCCGCTAAACTTATTTGAACAAGGGAGTGCCGAGCCATGAGGCTGCTTGTTGGCGTTGGCTTGCGCTTGGTTGACTGACCAAACTCAAGCTCAAGTGATCGGGCTGTGGTTTGCTCAAGCTCACGGGCAAGTGCAATAATTCATCGCGGCGGAAGAAACTGAGTTGCACGGTTGCGCCAATTGGATAATCGGCCAGCCGTTTGTTCAAGCTATCGTCGTCGATGCGCCAGCCATCGAGCGCAACCAATTCATCGCCTGCGGCCAAACCAGCTGCGTCAGCATCGCCGCCATCGATCACATGGGTAATTTGTACCCGACCATCGACGGCCTTGCTGCGAATACCAAGTTGGGGCCGTGGATTGCCCTGCGCATCGCGATCTTTGTAGCTCCATTGGGTTTGGATCCCAACCGTGGCAAAGGCTTCTGCATAGGGCAATTCGCTTAATCCATCGATATAGTTAGCAAAATAATCACTCCAATCGCTGCCAGTTAGGTCTTGCAGTGCTTGCTGCATGCCATCGGCTTCGGGAATGCCCCGGCCTGTGATGGGATATTTTTGATATAGATAGCGAATTAAATCGTCGAGCGATTGTTGTCCGTTGCTACGCTCGCGCAATTGCATATCGAGCACCAGCGCTGCCAACGCGCCCTTGAGATAATACGAAACCGTGCTGTTGGGCGTTGATTCATCAGGCCGATAGAACTTGATCCATGCGTCGAATGATGAGCTGCTAAGGCTATGCACTAAGCGGCCAGGCGTGGCTTGCAAGCTAGCAATATCATCGGCCAAGCGTTCAAGATAGCGCTGTGGTGTCATCAATCCAGCCCGCACCAACATCAAATCGGTGTAGTATTCGGTAAAACCTTCCATGACCCATAACAAGCGGGTGAAATTTTCGCGGGTGTAATCGAAGGGGCCAAGTGGCTCTGCCCGCAAGCGCTTGACATTCCAGGTATGGAAAAATTCATGGGCAATTAGGCCTTGAGCGCGTTCATAGGTTTTGCTGGGCTTGAAAACGTGGCGCGGCACGATCAGCGAGGTTGAATTGCGATGCTCTAAGCCGCCGAAGCTATTAGCGCCCGCCAGCAGCACAATAAACAGATAATAATCGTATGGCAACTCGCCCCAAAAGGCGTGTTCAGTTTCGACAATTTGCTTGGTATCGGCCAGCACTTGCTCAATATCTTCGTTGCCATGACCCCAAACCACCACTTCATGGGCTTTTTCGGCCACCTCGAAGCGATAGCGCCGCAACTCGCCAACCTCAAATGGGCAATCCATCAATTCATCGAGATCGTTGGTGGCATAGCGACCAGCGGCCAATTGCGGCAAGCCAGTGGCAATTTCCCAATGGCTGGGCAATTCGAGCCGCACGCTATAGCTGCAATCCTGATAATCGGGCAAATAGAGCAAGGTAGCGGCTGGCACGATGTGCGCATGCGTTGCATCGATATGATTGGTGCGTACGGTTAGTTCATAACCATAAACTTGGTAGGTTACGGTGATGGCGCTGGCCCCATTGGTTTGCACCTGCCAGGTTAAGCGATCAGTTTTGCTGATTGGCAGGGCTTGGCCATCGGCGTGGGCCTCGACAAAGCGCAAATGGCGAGCATATTCACGGAGTAGATACGAGCCTGGTGTCCATGCTGGCAATTGCAATGACGTTTCAGAACCCGTTAAACCCTCAATCCGCAGTGTGACGTTGATGATATGGCGTTGAGGTTGAGGAATTGCGAGGGTGTAATCAAGGACAACAGACACAGGCAAACTCCTTTAATCTTTATCAGCAGCAACGGCATAGCCAACCGTGCTTCCGGCAATCAAGAGACCAGCGGTGGTGAGCATGGTGTCGTGTTTGGTGATAATCGCAATCACCAAGCCCAAAACTCCTGCAAACCAGGTGATCCGTGCAAGTAATAAAGCCTCACGGCGCATGAGCAGCACTCCTGTAAATGTGAGTTGCTATCAGTGTAGCTTAAAAAAAGTCATTCAACAAAGGGGCGCGGGCAAAGGATGAATTATGAATTATGAGGGATGAAGGTACATTTGGCTATGGGCGATAGGCTATTGGCTATCGGAACATTTTTTGAGATTGCAAACAACCAAAAGCCCATAGCCAAAAGCCCATAGCCCATAGCCTATCGCCAAATCTCAACAACCAAAAACGCCTATCGAAGTGCTCGATAGGCGTTGGGACGATTGAATCCGCTGTTTAGAAGATGCCTTGGCCACCACCAAGGATATTGCTTGGATCGTAGCGGTTCTTGGCGCGGCGGAAGTCGTTCCAAACCTCGCCAAAGTGTTGTTTCCAATCGTTTTGGCTGAACTCGATTGCGCCGATCGCGTAGCGATTGCCACCGAGATCGCGGTTGGTTTCGAACATCTCGCGGTTGTCGGCCAACATCGCGTTGATCACTTCTGGAATGTTTGGCGCGGTGCGCAAAATATCAAACAAGAAGACGATTTCGCCATCGGGAACGCGGAAGAATGGCTTGGTGAAATGTTTGGTCTTGACGGGATAGAGCAAAATTGGGCCTTGGCCAGTATCTTCGAGGGTCAAGGTTTCCAAAATATTGCCAACAAAATTATTGACATGGCGGCTCTTGATGAACAGATCCAGCCATGGGTGTGGCAAGAACCAAGCACCGATTTGGCGCAAGAAGGCTTCGGTTGGAGCCAAGCGATTCAAGAAATCGAAGTAACTGGTATCGCTGATAACTTCCGTGCCTTGGGTATAGTTCAAGTTGCGCAGCAAGCGGTTGTTGTTGGGCAACTTATTGGCTGAATAATAGCTGACAGCTTCGAGCATAAAGTTCCAGCCGCCGCCAGCTTTGGCCACAACTTGGCCTTCGACATATTCAAAGCGCCCATCGCGAATCAAACGAATTTGATCGTTGGTGAAGGTTTCGATGTCATCGTAGAACAAGTTGAAGACGCGAGCGTGGGTTTCAGCGCGAACCAATTTGAGCTTGGCGCGCACGATAATGGCAAATTGGCCCAAGCCGCCAAGCACTGATTCGAATAAATCTTTGTTGCGGTTTTTCGAGCAGGTTTCTAAATTACCTTCGCCAGTGACAACGGTTAATTCAAGCACGTTATCAATTTGCACACCGTGTTGATGGCTGGCCCCGCCAATCCCGCCGACGCTCAACGTGCCGCCAATTGACAGCTCGATATAGTCGGTCATGACTGGTGGCGTAAGGCCTTGGGCCAAGGTCGCATCAAGCAGTTGATGCCATTTCAGGCCTGCGTCGGCAATGACATAATCGCGGCCAATTTCGTGCACTGTGGCTAAGGTGCTCATATCAATCACAACCCCGCCTTGAATTTGGGGTTGACCATAGGTGGAGTGACCTTGACCACGGCCTGAGATTTTGATGTTGTTATTTTTGGCGAAGCGTACCAAGCGCACAATATCATTGGTTGAGCCAGGCTTTAGCACCGCATTTGGCGTGCGATGAATGATGTGGCCATAATCTTCGGCAGCTTCGGCGCGAGTTGCAGTATCGGTGTAGAGCACACCATCGAACGTTGGGAAATTTGGCGCGAGTTGCTCGGCGGCGTGAGCTGAAGTGACCCACGAACTGGTAGCCCGATCAAAACCGACTACCACAGCACCTGCAACGAGACTTTTCAAGAATGTACGGCGGCTAAGTTGCGTCATAACGTCCCTCGTTTTCGGTAAAAAAAAACTGACCGCAAATTCACCACCTATGCGCTATGACGAAGTGCTGGAATGAGGTGTTGACGTGAATCTGCGCGTCAGCTTTTGCATCTGTCCTGACTGCAACTATTCTATTATGATAATAGTACTAGGCTCAATAGGCCAATAGTCTATGCTTTACATAGGCTGTATACGGTACTTAAGGGTACGCATGGCTGTCGAGAGCGCTTCTTGTAAATCGCTGGAGGTTTGAAAAATAGAAAGGTCAATCCCAAGGCTAACAACCACTTGGGCAACATCAGGGGTCATACCACATAAAATAACGCCAGCTCCCAGCAAATTACACGATTGCGCTGCGCGAATGAGCACATTAGCGACTTGGGTATCAATTAACGAAACCGCCGTAATATCCAAGATGACGACCGTGGATCGGGTGCGCACGACGTGCTCCAACAAGAGCGTGATCATGCGTTGGGCGCGGTTGCTATCGATGGCCCCGATTAAAGGCATCAACACCACGTTGCTAAAAATATTCAGAATCGGGGTTGAAATTTCATCGATGGTATAGAGCAGCCGCTCCTCAGTTTCGCGGGCCGCCTTCAATTCTTCGAGCCGAGCCTCAAGCTCAGCCAAGTGCTTTTGATCTTGTTCGCGTGAAATTGCGAGCTCTTTGCTGACCCGATTGACCATATTGGCCAAGATCCCGAGTTCATCAAGCCGATCAATGGTGAGGTGTTCAGCGGCCTCGCCTTGAATAACTTTGCGCAAGGTACTCCCAATCGTGCGAATCAGCGCCCGATCTTCACGCGAAAGCCGCGGTTGGTTGGTCGATGCAGGGGTTGCCGGTTGCTCTGGGCGCTCTGGTTGATCCATAGAAGTTATTTCCAAGAAAGATGTAACTCGCAGAAGGCAGCGCCATCGCGGATACATTTCGAATGGTCAATTTGAACATCGCGGGCATTGAAGCATTCGAGTGCGCCTTTCATAGCCCCTTGTTCAAACATACAATTATACGGTTGTTCCATTTCGATGATTGCGGTTTTATCGCCGGTTATTCGGCTGCGCCATTCGCCACCATTGCCACGGGTTGCGTAGAGCCAAATCATTGGAATGGTTGTGATCACGTCTTCGGGCTTTTCGATGCCAACTGCACGAAATTGGGCTTCCATCGAATAATAGATATTTTTGCCAACATCGATCACCAAGGCTTGATCTTGATCTTCGAAGGTATTGAGCATGGTTTCTAAGAGTTGGCCATGATACCATTTATCAGGATCAATCTCGTCCAAAACATCAAGCATCTCCGGTGTACAATGTTCGGAGGCAATGGTTGAAATTAATAAAAAGATACCACCTTGCGTTAATGGCGGGCCACTCCGGTCTTGACCAGGGTCAGCATAGGCAGTCAGGTCAAATGGTGCATGTCGTTCAAAACGATACATTAGGGTGCCTTTCAGTTGCAATGGAGGTCAAAGCCTGAACAGTGCCATTATACGCGTTCTTGCAAGAGTTCCTGAACTGAATTTTTGGCTTTTATTAGTTATGTTTTCCTATTTTTTGGCTAGTACGGGTGAGGATTGAGCTGCCATATCAGGTGATATAGCAGACTTTTATCCACCTTTGAGGGGATTTTTCGGATGAATTTAGCTCAAGAACAGCAGTATCGTCTCGAAATGGTGCAAATTGGCCGTTGGCTCTACGAACGCGGCTGGACACCATCGTATAGTGGCAATTATTCGGTTTTGCTCGATGAACAACGAATTTTGACCACCCCAACGGGGTATTGCAAAGGCCTGCTCCAACCAGCCGATTTAATTATCGTCGATCGTCAGGGTGTCCCGCTTGACCCACAGACCCCCTTACCATCAAGCGAATTGTTGATGCATTTGGCGGTTTATGCTGAACGCCCCGATGTGCGCGCCTGTGTCCACGCTCACCCACCACGTACGATTGCTTGTAGTATTGCTGGGGTTGAGCTAACCCAACCATTGTTAGAAGATATTATTTTGACCTTGGGCAAAATTCCGACTGTGCCCTATGCCCGCACTGGCACGGCAGCCTTGGGCGAGGCCATCAAGCCTTTTATTCGCGATCACGATGCTTTGGTGTTGGATCATCATGGCTCGTTGACCGTTGCTAGCAGCTTAACTAAAGCCTTCCATCGGACGGAGCAAGTTGAACAAGCGGCCACGATCATTGCCACAGCACTCAGTATAGGCCGTTTGCAACCCTTAGCTGCCGAGCATGTGGCCGATTTGTTGGCCGTGCGCCGTGCCCGTGGTGGTAACCCAAAGGCTGAGCCTGAACTCCCTAGCGTCTAACTAATTGGGCTAGCCCAAGTGCCCCCAAGCAGATTAGGCTGTTGGTACTAGCTTTGCTCTTGGAGTTGGTTGATCTGCATGCTATTTTGTGCTATGTTTGCGCTGGTAAAACTGCTGCGGTTCTGCTTATGACCCAACGTACTCGTAAACCCACGCTCAAAAGTCGGGTGGAAGCCCTTGAGGCTGAACGCCATCAAACCCAACGTGCTCTCGATGCGCTCTATCGCATTGGGCTTGCTTGTCGTGGGCAACAGGATTCGTTCGAGTTATTGCGCACCATCTACCAAGAATTGCAGACGGTTTGGCAATTTGATGCCTGTTTTATCGCCCTTTCTGACCAATACGACGATAGCGCTTATCGTATCGCCATGTTGGTTGATGAAGGGGTGATTGAGTTTAGCGAACATGATCCGATTGGCCCACTCACTGGCTATTTGATTCGCCAGCGCCAGCCATTGTTGTTTCGCGACCTCACGATTGAACGTGAATCGATTGGCCTGCCCCGACTGTTGCAATTTGGCAGCGATAAGCTCTCGCGCGGCTGGATGGGCGTGCCCTTGGTGATTGGCACATCGGCGCTGGGCGTAATTTCGCTGCAAAGCTATACCGTTGGCGCATTCGACGAAGCTGATCTTGACTTGCTGACGCGGATTGCTAACTCCATGGCGGTGGCGCTGGAAAATGCGCTGCTTTCACATCGCCAAGCTGAATTAACTGGCTCGTTGGAACACCAAATCGAGCTGCGTAATGCCGATTTATTCGTCATCAGTGATATTGCTGCAATGCTAACCCAGCAGCTCCCATTAACTGAGATGTTTGGGCTGGCGCTCGATTTTATGCTCGAATTAATGCATCTCAATGCTGGCGTGGTGTGTTCGCTCAACGCCAACGAATTACAGCCGATTGTGCAGCGTGGTTTGTCCAACGGCAGCTTGCCCGAATCGTTTGTAGCGCTGGATTCGATTTTCGGAATTGCAATTAGCAGCAATAGCGCAATTGTTGATCATCAGAGCCAATCCAAATATTGGCAAATGGCGCAACTCAACCACCTCGCGACGACGCTTGCTATCCCATTGCGCCGCCATGAAACCGTGATTGGCGTGCTCTTAGTTGGCCAAACAGAGGAACGGAATTTCAAAACTGAAGAAGTTGAATTGCTGCAAGTGGTTAGCAATCAATTGGCTTTGGCCTTGGAGCATGGCAATATTCTGGCGCAGCAACGTCGCCAAATTGCCGAATTAGAAGCGCTGAGCGCGATTAGCGCTGCCACGGTACGCGCGCTCAATCTTTCAACCTTGCTGCATCAATTAAATGATGCAATTCGCTCGTTTTTGCCAGTCGATGTGTTTTATATGGCGATTTACGATCCTGAACGCCAATTATTGACTGATAGCATTGCGATTGAGGACGATAACGAAGCGACCTATCTGAGCGAAGAGGCGATGCCGCGCAAAGGTTCGTTTACCGATTGGGTGCTGAGCAAATGCGAACCATTGTTTTTGCGCCATGTTTCGCGTGATATTCGCCATTATCCGACGATTATTCGACGCACAATCAAAGGTTCGCCTTCGGAAAGCTGGCTGGGCGTGCCGATGCTCGATGCCAATCGCCGCCCCTTGGGTGTGATTGCGATTCAGAATTATCAGCCCTATGCTTTCAGCGACCGCGACCGCTTTTTTCTGCAATCGGTAGCGAGCCAAGTCAGTTTGCATGTGCTGAATGTGCAGCTCTATCAGCAGCGCGAACGCCAATTGGCCGAACTCAACGCCTTGCAACGGATCAGCAGTTTGCTTGGCTCAACGCTTGAAATTGAGGCGATGCTGCGGGCCATCGACGCAGTATTAACTGAGTTTTTGCATATCGATGGCTTTTTTGTGATGCTGAATCAGCCAAAAACTCACATGGTCGAGGCGGTTTATGCCTTGAATCGTGAGGGCGAGGGCGATTTTCGTTGGATGATTGGGCTGATTCCACCTGAGCACACGCCAACCTGGCAAGTGTTGCATACCCGTAAACCGCTGCGTTTTGGCGATATTTCGCAAGAAACCTCAGATGAAGTTGCGCCTGAAGATAGTAATGTGCGGATTTCATCTGAGCGTACCAAGGCGTGGCTTGGCGTGCCGCTCAACGACCAAACCACAAATGTGATTGGGCTGATTGCGATCCAGAGTTTTCAGGCCAACGTGTTTAGCACCCGCGATGAGCAATTTATGGCGCAGCTTGGCCAACAACTGACCTTGGCGATTCAAAATGCGCGCCTGTTTGCCCAACGCGAACGCCAATTAAACGAGCTGAATACGCTTAAATTGGTTGGCGAATTGCTCAATCGCACCATGGATATTCACGAGATGTTCCGTGGGCTGAACCCACTTTTGACTTCGTTTCTCAACATTGATGGCTTTTATATCTTATTGAATAATCCCAAAACCTATGTGATTGAAGATTTGTGCGTCGTTGAGCGCGGTGAGTTGCTTGATTATGGCTCGATGGTTGGTACATCGCTCCCGCCAAACACGCCAACCGCCTGGATTTTGCGCAATGCCAAGGCGCTGCGCTTCAACAACACGGTTACTGATATTCCCACCCTCTACCCTGAATTGAAAACGGTGCAGGTCAACGATGAGGTGGCCTTGTCGTGGCTTGGCACGCCATTGATCAACCACCGTGGCGAGGTGCTAGGCGCAATCACCACTCAATCGATGACCGCCAGCCATTTCAGCGAGAGCGACGAGCAATTTATGTTGCAGGTTGCGCATCAATTGGGCTTGGCAATTCAAAATGCGCGTTCGTTTGCTCAACGCGAGCGCCAATTGGCCGAGCTTGATGCCCAACAACGGATCACGCAATTGGTCACGTCGACGCTCGATTTGTATGAAATGCTGCGTTCGTTGGATTTGGTGTTGCGCAGTTTCCTCAATGCCGATGCCTTCCAAGTGGTGATTGGCAGCGCCGATCGGGTTGAAACGGCGGTCGTGCTCGAAGAAGGTCACGAAGTTCAAACGGCAGTAATCGGCCATCCTTTACCTGATGGCTCGCTGACTCGCTGGACCTATCTGCATGTCAAGCCGTTGCGCATGAACGATATTTACCGCGATTGGGCGCTCCACCCCGATTTGGTTGAGCCGCCGATTCCGACCAATTCTGGTTTTATGCACTCGTGGCTGAGCGTGCCGCTGATTGCTTCGGCCCAGCCTTTGGGCGTGCTGGCAGTGCGGGCAACGCGGCCAGCGGCGTTTGGGCCAAGCGATGAGCAATTTTTGTTTAACGTTGGTCGCCAGCTGGCCTTGAGTGTGCGCAATGCCCGCTTGTATGCTGCTGAACAAACCGCGCACCGTACCGCTGAAACGATGCGCGAAATTGCCCGTGTGCTCAACACCACCTTCAATCCCGATGAAGTGCTTGATTTGATTTTGCGTGAGTTGCGCAAAGTTATTACCTTCGATTCGACTTCGGTGATGTTGCCATCGAATAATTTGTTGCGGATTGTCGCACGCCAAGCTCAAGATGAGCAGTTGGCGGTTGAATGGCGCGAACTGACCTTCCCGCTTGATTTGACCAGTGGGGCTGGGCGGGTGATGCTAAGTGGCAAGCCGTTGGTGGTTCCTGATACGGTTAGCGATCCGCAATGGACGCGCTCGCCGATGCCAAGCGTCGTGCGCTCGTGGATTGGCGTGCCCTTGATTAGCAAAGGTGTTGTGTTGGGGGTGCTGAATATTAATTCGTTGCAGCCCAATGCCTTTACCCAAGGCGATACCGAATTGGCCATGACGTTTGCCAACCAAGCAGCAACCGCGCTTGAGCATGCTCGGCTCTACCAAGAATCGGTGACTCGAGTTGAGCAAGAACTAGAAATTGCGCGCCAAATTCAGAGCAACTTGTTTCCGCGCAGCTTGCCTGTGGCCCAAGGCGTGGAGTTGGCAGCTGTCTGTTTGCCAGCCCGCGAAACTGGCGGCGATTTCTACGAGGTGACCGAGTTGCGCGATGGCAGCTGGGCCTTGATGGTCGGCGATGCTTCGGGCAAGAGCATTCCTGGCGCGATGTTGATGGCGGTAGCACGTTCGATTGTGCGCTCGGAAGCGTGGGATCATGAAACGCCGCAAATCGTCATGCAAGAAACCAATCGCTGGGTAACTTTAGATATTCCGCGCCATACCTTTGTGGCCTTGGCCTATGCGACGTTCGATCTTGTTGATTATCGGTTGGCCTTGGCCAATGCAGGCCAGCTTGATCCAATTATTCGGCGCGCGAATGGTGATTTGGTCTATGCTACTGCGCCCGGCCCACACTTTCCACTGGGAATTATGGCCAACACGCCCTACGAAACCGCCAGCTATCAGCTTGAGCCAAACGATATGGTGCTGTTCTACACCGATGGCGTGGTTGAATCGAAGGATAGCACTGGTGATATGTGGGGATTTGATCGATTTGAGGAGTTGCTGCGCCAACACGATCATAGCCTAACCAGCGCTGAATGGGTTGATTTGGTAATTAACGAAATCAACCAATTTATCGGCGATCATCCTCAACACGACGATATTACGCTGGTGGCGCTCAAAGTTGCTGGCGCTTAATTATGGTCAGGCATGCTGATGGTAAAGGTCGTGCCCGATTCTGAATTACTGACTACCCCAATTGTGCCCTCGTGAGCTTCGACCGCCAATTTACAGAAATACAAGCCTAAGCCCGTGCTGCGTTGGCGGGCATATTGCTGCTCGCTCAGCGTCGTAAAACGATCGAAGAGCGATTCTTGCAAGGCCTCAGGAATGCCCGGCCCATTATCAATCACTTGGAAGATGATTTGGCCAGCAGCGTGGTGGGCAATTAATTTAATTTCAGTTTGCATTGGCGTATGTTTGATGGCATTTGAGAGCAGATTGCTCAAAACCCGCCGCATCAAATCGCCATCGATTGTGGCGTATAGCTCTGGCTCGGCCTGAATTGAAATAACTTTGGCTTCTTGCTCAGCCCAGGAACGCAGCTCATTGGCCACATTATTCAAGAGCGGGGCGATTGGCACATGTTCGCGGTTGATGACCATGTGGCCTTCTTGCAAGCGCGCTGTATCCAATAAATCGGAAACCAAGCCCACTAATGTGCGCGACGAGCGCCGTGCTCCCTCGACCAACTCGCGTTGGCTCTCAGGCAAGTTTTGGCGACGCAACAAATCAAGATAATTGATGATCACCGTCAGCGGATTTTTGAGATCGTGGACAACCATCTGATTCATTTGTTCGCGCAATTGTTCACTGCGTTGCAATTGCTGGTGCTCGGTTTGCAAGGCGCTATACAAGCGGCTGTTGATAATCCCGTTGGCAAGGTGCGCCGCGACCGATTGCAACACGCCTTCGCTACGAGCATCGATCTGTTGATCAGCATTGAGTTGCAAAAACAAAATCCCAATCAACTGCGTGCGGTGCTGTAATGGAATCAAGTAGGCTTGTTGTTGATTGACTGCTAAGGGCTTGAGCGGGCCGGTAAGCGCGCTGACGTAGGGTAAATCGGTAACGGTCAGCCATTCCATTGGGAAGGCGCTAAGCGGTAGACTCAGCGCTTGGTGCGATGGCTCGCCTTTGATCAAATAATGTTGGGCTTGAATCTGCAAATGTTCTGCATCAAGCAAGCCAACCGCGGCCAAGGCTGGTTGCAGCATATTGGCCAAACTGGCAACCACGCGACTCATCAAGGCATCGGCTTCTAATTCGAGCGTCACGGTATAGCTAATATCGACCAAGGCTTGCAAGCGGCGGCTTTGCTCGCGATCTTGGGCCACCAAGCCGACTGCCTGTTGCAAGAGGTCGAGCTGATCTTCTGCCAAGGCAAATTGTTGGCTGAGTTCGCGGCGCAAGCTTGGGCTGGTGGTACGGTCGCCTGCTTCAAAGGCAGTTAGCAATTGGCTCATGGCGTTCTGAAAGCCTGCTTGTTGACGTTGCAGCGTGCTTTTGAGCAACAAGCCCTCGACGGCACTTGTCAACGAGCCAGTGCGCTCCACGCCGCGAATCACGCCATAGGTAATGGTGCCAATCGCCGCGAGCAATAGTACGTGATAGCTCCAAAATGATAATTGCCACAGCTCGCCATACAAGGCGGCCAATGCGGTTTCGGCCAAAAGAATCGCCGCAATCACAAAGGTTGCTAAAGGCAAGGTTGGATTCGCCCGCCATTGCTTGCCATAAAACCAAGCCGTCCAGCCAAACAAGGCCACCGTGAGCCACACGATAAACGGGAAGACATTTGGCGCAAGGCTACGCATTTCGTTATGCAGCGAATGGGGGCTAGCGGTGGTGATTGGTTGCGGCGTTGTGACTGGCAGCGGCGCTGTATCAGCGCTAATCTGGGTTGGCTGGCTGCTTGGCGCAGGTGTAATTGCAATGACGGTGCTGGGAATATAGGCCATCATCAAGAGCGTATAGCCTATCCACAGCCCAAAGCCAATCAGCATCCAGCGTTGCCACGAGCGAATCAGGCCTTCTGCAAGGCGTTGGCTCATGCTCAAAGTAAAAATGATTGAGGCCACGAAGAGCGCCAAGGGAGTTGACCATTGCGTTGCAACCGAGGTATTGCTAAACATCACGCCTGGCGTGGCGATCGCGTGCACCAAGAACATCAGCGACATGGCCAAAAAGCCTAAGCCAAGCATTAATGCCCGACCATCGCGGCGCACCAAAGCGGCCCGAATCATCAAGCCAATCATGCCTAAACCGATCAGCAGGGCAATTGTGACGATCCAAAAATGGCCAGCTGGCGATTGAACCCGCAGATCAAGCGCAGGAAACAGGCGCAGGATAATCAATAAGGCTGGGCCAAGCAGCAGCCCGATGATCAAGCTCCATGCAATGGTTGGTTTTGGCTTGCTTGTGTGCGCCATAATCTGCTATACCTTTTACAAAGCCGATAAACCCATTATAGAGCCAAACCAGCGATTTTATACATTACAGTTGCATGATGATCGTTCAAATCACGCCTGCGGTTTAACCTTTAGGGGTGATTTTGGCCAATTTGGAATTTTCTAATCTTCATTAAAATTGGTTTGCTGGCTGTTTATAGCTTGTGGATAAGCAAGTTTTGCACCGTTAGAATCTGCTAAATAGCCAACGATTGCAACTCGTTTTTTTAGCCCACTTTCCATAAAAAATACTAGATGTAGTGTTGACAGCTAAAAAGACATACTATATATTGGATTGCACAAGCTTCCTAGCTTTCATCAAAGCACCGTTTACAGAGTAGATTTACGATAGCGTTACGACTTGTAACGCATATTTTTTTGAGTCTGTACAGTAAGTAAGAGAATCGCTCTTTGCTTGCTGTTTTTTAATGGGAAGGCTTAGTCTCTAGGTACTCGTGGTTGCCCCAATGCAACCAAATGTGAATGGATTGCTCTGCGCCTCTGCCTTCAATGCACACGCAATCAATCAAAAAAACTTGTATTTGCCGCTGTAATCATTGTTTGATTGCTGGCTTAATTTTTTGTTCTCATTTTTTGGATGTTTGAAAGGACTTGGTTATGACGGAACAGGTCACCTTGACCCCGCTCGATGACCGCCAAGTAACGCCGCCAGCCACCATTATCAAGCGTGATGGTCGTGAAGTGGCATTTGATGTAGCCCGAATTGAACGTGCCTTAACCCGCTGTTTTGCTGGTTTAGGCCGTCAACCACATATCACCGTTGCCGAATTGGCCCAACGGGTGGTCAATATTTTGGCTGCCAAATATACCACCACGCCAACTGTCGAAGCTGTGCAAGATACAGTTGAGGTGATGTTGCAAGCTGCTGGCGAGTTTGATGCCGCCAAGAGCTACATTCTCTATCGCGCCGAACATGCCAAAAAGCGTGAACAACGACCTGTGCCTGAAGCGATTCGCCATGCCTTTGCCGAATCAGACCAATATTTTCCTTCGCCGTTGCAAAAATTCCAGTTCTTCGATAAATATTCGCGCTTCGATTACGATTTGGGCCGCCGCGAAACCTGGATCGAAACCGTCGATCGCTCGGTGAATTTCTTGCGCGAAATTTCTGACAATAAGCTTGATGACGCAACCTACAACCGCGTGCGCCAAGCGATTCTTGAAATGCGTGCCATGCCTTCAATGCGCTTGTTGGCGATGGCTGGGCCTGCTGCTCGCCGCAACAATATTGCGATTTACAACTGCTCATATTTACCAGTCGATAGCATCGATTCGTTTGTTGAAGCCTTGATTATTTCAATGAGCGGTTGTGGCGTTGGCTTCTCGGTCGAACACAAATACATCGAGCAATTCCCACGGGTCAAGCGCCAATCAGGTGCGCCAGCCACCCAATATGTAGTTGAAGATTCAGCTGAGGGCTGGGCCGATGCGCTGCGCTTTGGCTTGCAAACCTGGTTCGATGGCAACGATGTTAGTTTTGATCTTTCGCAATTGCGGCCTGCTGGCGCTCCATTGCGGATCAAAGGTGGCCGTGCTTCAGGGCCTGAGCCATTCCGCCAGATGCTCGATTTTGCTCGCTCACGGGTTTTGGCGCGCCAAGGCTCGTTCCTGCGCTCAATCGATGCCCACGATATTATGTGCTCGGTTGGTAATGCAGCGGTCAGTGGTGGCGTGCGGCGTACAGCAATGATCAGTCTGTTCGATTACGACGATCACGATATGCTGACTGCCAAAGATGGTGATTTCGACCGCGAAAATAGCCAACGCTGGAACGCCAATAACTCAGCGGTCTGGCCAGCTAGTGGTTTGACCCAACTCGAAATCATTGAGCAAGTGTTGACGATGGTGAAATCTGGTCGCGGCGAACCTGGCATTTTCAATCGCCAAAGCGCGATCGATATGCGCCCAGCCCGTCGCAAGCCCGCCGAATATGGCACGAATCCGTTAAGCCTAGCGGCCTAAGTTGGTGACAACCTAGGAAAACCCTGAATAACGATGGAAGCCTAGAAGTAGGTAACGTCGTCGGATCGCCCGCAAGGGAAGCCGCGAACGAGTGACAAAGGGCAACTCAATTGAGTTGGTGACGCACTCTGAACTGCACGTATAACCAATTGAAGGTGCAGACCACAACAGAAATGGTTGTGGCGGCTCGCAAGAGCAGGTAACAGTTTTGGTGGCGAAATTATTCTGCGGCCTTACCAGTTTTGTAATTTGACGGCAGCGGTTGCTCGTGCCGACGATACCTTTGAAACGTTGCGCGAAAAAGTCGAAGTTGCCACGATTATTGGCACCATCCAATCAATGGCGACCCACTTCCCAGGTTTGCGGCCTCAATGGTCGGAAAACTGCCAAGAAGAACGCTTGCTCGGCGTGGACATCACCGGCCAAATGGATAGTACAGTGGCGCAAGATCCAGAAGTACAACGCCGCTTGCTCGAAATTGCGGTCGAAGTTAACCGCGAATATGCAGAAAAGCTGGGCATCAATCAATCAGTATCGATCACATGTGTCAAGCCAAGTGGCAACAGCAGCCAATTACTGGATTGTGCTTCGGGTCTGCACTCACGCTGGGCACCATACTACATTCGCAACGTGCGGGTTAGCACCCACTCGCCAATTTACAAAGTGTTGCGCGATGCTGGCGTGCCGATGGACCCTGAAAATGGCCAGACCCGTGATGATGCAACGACTTGGGTTGTGCACTTCCCAGTCAAAGCGCCAGAAAATGCGATTACCCGCAATAGCCGTGGCGCGATTGAGCAATGTAACTATTGGTTGCAAAACAAACTCAATTGGACTGAACATAATCCATCGGTGACGATTACCTACAAGCCCGATGAAGTGATGGAAGTGATGAAATGGATTTGGGAAAACCGCGAGGTAATTGGTGGGATGGCCTTCTTGCCATCATTTGATGCCAATTATGCCCAAATGCCGTATGTGGAAATTGGCCGCGAAGAATACGAAAAACTCGCTGCCGAATTCCCGCCAATCGACTTCTCGAAAGTGTATCGCTACGAAGAAGAAGATTTGACCACGGCAGCGCAAGAATTGGCCTGTATGTCAGGTGCGTGCGAAATCGATTTCCTTTAAGCTGAATATTCTACTGAATTGAATTTTTTGCGGGCTGAATGACTATGGGTTACAACTATAGCTTGTTCAGCCCACAACTTTAGCAATGATGGTAAACGATCGAATTACGAGGATGGGCGAAATGAAAGTAAATGATTGTTATTTTTTCGTAGATGAATCTGGTGATCCGACTTTTTACGATAAACGTGGCAATTTAATTGTTGGTGAACAAGGATGCTCAAAATACTAATCCTTGGCTTTATCAAAACTGCTGATCCAGCACGCTTGCGTAGCCATGTTCGTCAATTTCAGCAAACGATTGTGAATAAGCCTGAATATCAACAGATTCCATCATTGGCTAAAACCAAGAAGGCACTGCACGCAAAGAATGATGTGGCCCAAATTCGCGATAGCTTTTTTGAAGAGATTGCGACGATGGAATTTAGTGCTCAATTTGTAGTTGCCCGAAAAGTAGAAAAAGTTTTTCGCAATAACTTTCAAGCGAAAGAACTTCAATTTTATCATCATCTCGTGAGTGTTTTATTTCAGAACAATTTGCATTTGCATCATACAAATCATATTTATTTCTCTCAGCGTGGTTCCAGTACTCGCCAAGAACCGCTCACTAGTGCAATTAATGAAGCTGTTACGAGGTTTGAGCAAAAAAATAATCGAATAATGAATAGCCAACGCCATATCTACGCGCAAACTCCTAGCTCTGAGCCTTGTCTCTCAATTATTGATTATATGAATTGGGCAGTTCAGCGAGCATTTATCTATCGTGAAATTCGGTATATTGATATTGTTCGTTCAAAAATTAGCCTCATTTTCGATTTATACGATACAAAAGCAAGAGAACGTGAAAAATTTTATGATCGAAAAAATAGTTTTGAGTTAAATAAAATTGCTCCATTATAGCTAGGCTCGTTTACCGAGCGCACGGCATGGAGCCGACTTTCGCATATAATGGAGCAAATTTTTTAGATACTGCGATCATAGCATGGCTACCCCTCGCTGTCAATGAAATGTGCCGAATATTCTACTACTAGAAACAATGAAGGTCGGGGTATCCCGACCTTCATTGTTTCTTAGTCTTTACCGCCGACTGAGAGAAGCATCAGCGGGCTAACTTGCAGCGCGTTCGCGATTTTCTCAAGGTTCTCGCGGTCGATGCGCTTCGATTCATCGTGCCACAGTTTGCGAACCGTTTCGGGGTTGACTTTGGCTGCGTCGGCTAGTGATGTGATGTTGAAACCCTTTTGTTGCGCCACTTCGCGTAGCACTACTCGAATCCGTTGCATAAAACATCCCTCCACGAGATAAAATACCAACACACACTGCGATTATACAACCGTTCTACTTGGCGCTATGCACATATCCTGATAGGACGAAGGTCGCCAATTTTGGCTATAATGCATCCCCATAAGTAGGGAAGCCATGTGGGATACGCGGCTGTCGATCGCTGGCCCAACCAACGTGGTTGGGTTGTATGTTGAGTAGGAATTTCATGATTCATGTTATAGATTTAATTGCCGCCGGAGCGCACCTAGCGCAGGCTGGCGACCAGATACAATGGTCAGGTTGGGCGTATGACTCGCGTCTCGCCCGAACTGGTGATCTATTTATTGCGCTGCAAACAGCGCGGGCTGATGGCCATGGATTTATTCGCGATGCCATTGCCGCTGGCGCGACAGGGATTGTCTGTCAATATGCACCAAGCGTCATCCCAGCAGCGATTAGTGTCTTGACCTGTGACGATCCCTTGAGCTTGTTACGGCGTTGGGCCAAAGCCCAATTTGCCAAGCATGCGCCGCGCACGGTGGCGATTACTGGCAGCGTTGGCAAAACCTCGACCAAACGGGCGGTTGCTCACGTTTTAGCGAGCCGTTACGCAGTGCTGCGCAGCCCACGGTCGTTCAATGCCGATTTAGGGTTGTCGGTAACTATGGCCGAGCTTGCGGCTCAGCAATGGGCAGTTTTAGAGTTTGGAGCCGATCATCCAGGCGAGATTAGCCAGCTCTGTCAGCTGTTTCCACCGGAGATTGGCATTGTCACCAATGTTGGTTCGGCACATTTTGGGGCCTTTGGCTCGCAAGCCGCAATTGCCCACGAAAAGGCCGCTATTATTCAACAGTTACCCGCCCACGGTTACGCAATCTTGAATGGCGATGATCCCCTTGTGGCTGCAATGGCTGAACAAACGCACGCTCGCCTTCTGCGGGTTGGGCAGAATGCAGCGTGCGAAATTCGTTGGAGCGATGTGACCAGCACCGTTCAGACAACCCGTTTTACTATCCACATACCTGAACATGCCCCTGAACGCATTCAACTTTCAGCAAGTGGCGTGCCAAGTGTGCAGGCGGCGGCGTTTGCGCTTGCGGTTGGCTATGTTGCGGGCCTGAGTTTGGCCGAAATGCAGGCAGCCTTGGCCAATTTAACCCCAGCGCATGGCCGTTTCAACCCGTTGGCGGGGCGCAATGGCGCAATAATTATTGATGATACCTTTAATGCTGCCCCCGAATCGGTGTATGCTGCGCTGCAAACGCTTGGCTCGTTGCCAGCCCGTCGCCGGATTGCAATTCTGGGCGATATGGCTGAATTGGGTGCTGCCAGTCCTCATTTTCATCAACAAGTGGGCCAAACTGCCGCCGAGCATGTTGATCTCTTAATTACCAAAGGCGATCAAGCTGCGCTCGCGGCCAATCGAGCACGTGAACTAAGCTTAACCAACGGTTATCACATTAACACCATCAGCGTGCATAGCGCGGCGGCGGCCTTAGCAGCAGTGCCAAGCGATCTTGGTGCAGGCGATTTGGTGTTGGTGAAGGGTGCTGCCGAAGCGCGCATGGAACATGTGGTGGCTGGATTATTGGCCGCAGCAAGCGATCCGCGCCAAGTCTTGGTGCGCCAAGAGCATGTGTGGCGCAATGTACGGATTGGCCTGCCCGATCGGCCAACAACGGTGCGCATCGATCTGGATGCCTTGGCCGCGAATGTGCAGGCGATTCGCCAAGCAGCTGGTGTGCCGCTGATGGCGGTGCTCAAAGCAGATGCCTACGGCCATGGTGCAGTGCGTTCGGCGCGCACGGTGCTGTTGCATGGCGCAAGCGAATTGGCGGTGGCAACCTTGGGCGAAGCCTTACATTTGCGTCAAGCAGATATTGCTGCGCCGATTTTGATTTTGGGCTATACGCCAGCTTGGCAAATGCGCGAAGTATTGCTCAATCGGATTAGCGTGGCGTTGTTTGATCGCCATGTTGCCCAATCGTTGCATGAACAAGCCAGCGCCTTGGGCATCAAAGCCCAAGTGCATATTAAAATCGATACTGGCATGGCACGGCTTGGTTTGGCAATCGAGCAAGCTGTGGATTTTATCGCATGGCTGAATAGCTTGGCGGGCATTGAAGTGGTGGGCATTTTTACCCATTTTGCCAATGCAGATGAAGCTGATGCCAGCTTTTTTGAACTGCAACAACAGCGCTTTCAGCAGGTACTTGATCAATTAACTGCGCGAGGATTACGCCCGCCAGTGGTGCATGCCGCCAATAGTGCCGCAGCCATGGCTCATCCCAGTGCGCGCTACGATATGGTGCGGGCAGGCATTGGCTTGTATGGTATCGACCCAAGCAGCGATGTGCGTTTGGGCTTACAACCAGTTTTGGAGTTTCAGACCGAAGTCGCCCAAGTGCGCCAACTGGCGGCTGGTAGCCCAATCTCCTATGGCTGCACCTTTGTTACCAAGCGCCCATCGCAGATTGCGACGATTCCGGTTGGCTATGCAGACGGTTTTCGGCGTGCGCCCCAACCATGGCGCGAAGTGCTGATTCATGGCCGACGTGTGCCAGTCGTTGGCCGCGTTTGTATGGATTATGCTATGATCGATGTAACCGAGCTGGAGCATGTGCAGCGTGGCGATCAGGTGGTACTCATTGGTCAACAGGGCGCTGATCGCATTCGCGCCGAAGAAGTGGCTGCGTGGTTGGGCACAAATGCCTATGAAGTGGTTTCGGCGATATTGCCGCGCGTGCCCCGTGAGCCAGTTGAGCATTTCGCCGAACGCTAAACGAGGGGTCAGGGTCAGGTTTTAACGCAGAGGCGCAGAGCACGAAGGGCTATAGGCTGTGGGCTAGTGGCTTTTGGATGAACGATTGGCGGGAAATCCCACCGATCTTCCGCTAGCCAATAGCTGTACTGGTTTATCACGTTAACAACCGCCTGATCCCCTCACCCCAACCCCTCGCCCGTGGCGCGGGCGCGGGGCTTTAATCGGCGATTTTGGCGCAATGGATAGTGAAATAGTCGGCTCCCCTCGCCCGCGTGCAGTGGGAGAGGAGCTGGGGGTGAGGGCATGCTCCTCGTTGTTAATCCAATGAACCATTACAAATAGCCACTAGCCTATAGCCGTGCTCTGCATCAACCATGGTATTTAGGCTTGTTGGTGATAAGGTTGGGCTGAGATAGGCTTAATTGGGCGATAATAGATTAATAACGCCCATAGGATCACATTTGAGATAAAGCCGAAGCTCAAGAAGATTGGTGTAGGCGCTTGGTCGAGCAAAAAGCGCCAAAAGCGTTCAATTACCAATGGTAGGAGGCTCATAAGTAAACCGAGCCAAAGCCATTGGCGTTGGTTGGATGCTAGGCTTCGCGCATGATTCATCAGCCACGCCATGGGGATAACTAACAAAAACAGATAATGATTATGAACAACCGGAAAGCATAAGAGGGTTAAGCTAATAATCAGGCCAAGGTCAAACCACAGCAGATCAGCATTTGAATCACCACGCCAGCGTGCGAAAAAATACTTAATTGATGGGATTCCAATCGTACTTGCAAGGATTACTGCCACAATTGGCGCAAGCAGTGGCGCATTGATCAATGGCTTAAGCGTTAAGTATATAACCTGATTGTGATATTGATAGATATAATTATGTTCTTGGAAGAGCCGTTTGCTAAATGGCCAGATCGATTGATCAATAATATTTGATAAATGCCGCAGGTTTGGCATAATCTCGGTAAAGAAGATGATCGTATTTTGCCAACCACCTCCAAGCCATATCCCAACCCCGATTGCGGCCATTATTCCCCCAATCACGCCTGCAATTGCCCGATAGCGTCGATGGATGATAAAAATCAAACCAAAAGCAAGCGGGTAAATCTTAATAACCCCAGCAATGCCGATTAAGCTGCCTGCTAAAATATCGACCCATGCTGAGGTTGATGGCCTGCGCAATAACAGTAAACACCCAAGCACTAAGCCAAATAAAATCAGATTCACTTGGCCTAAGATTAAGGTTTCATACAATGGTGGAAACAGGATAAGAAAACCTAATAACAGATACGCTTGACCAAGCGAAAGTGTGATTAAGCGCAGTAACCAACGCCAACCCACAATCAACAGCCCCAGATTAATCCATAACCAAAGCGTTTGCGCTGGTCTGATCGCAATTGTTGCAAGAGGTCGAAGCAAGGAGGCAAAAAAAGGTGGGTAAATATAGGGCGAATATGGTAATCCATCGATCCGTGGCTCAATTACGGGGTATAACTCGCGATACAGTGGTTCATGATGGTTAAGCACGTAAGCGCCCATGTAGTAGCAGGTAAAATCATATTGATGAACCCGATTGATAAATGCCGGAAATGCTGTCAATAAGCCTAAAACAGCCAAGCAGCATGTACCGATACCAAGCACCATTATGATAGGAGATCCCCGATAATCCATGGTTTTAAGCAGATTTAGCCTCATTAGTTTCCTCATTACTTTCTCCAACACTAAAAGCTTGAACAAACGTAAAAATGGCAACCAAAAGCGATCTACTAATCAATTAGAAGATCTGTCGGGCTGGAACGTCATGCTTTATGGGGTAAATAATGTAGATAGTTAATGATATATGTATCTATTTTCGATTGCAGATAATATCACATATGTGGAGCCTATAATTTCGTACTTTGGCGCTATTTTTAGTATTTTGACATTGCGCCATATGAAGAGGATTGATAGTTTGGTCTGGTCGATTAACCACAACAACCCCCAAGCCGCTAAAGCTTTAGCGGCTTGGGGGTTATCGCGAGCTGTTAAATACCTGTTGGTTTAACGCAGAGGCGCAGCGAACGATGGCTATTGGCTATTGGCTTTTGGCTGAACGATTGACGGGAAATCCCATCGATCTTCCGCTAGACCATAGATGTACTGGTACATCAGGTTAACAACCGCCTGATCCCCTCACCCCAACCCCTCTCCCGTGCGCGGGCGAGGGGCTTTAACACCGTAGCTCTCCCCCAATTCCTTGGTGAGAAAC